>NZ_JBIDCI010000006.1:0-140380 GCF_043204535.1 Streptomyces sp. NPDC047853
AGCCGACGTGCTCTTCGCGATGCTCCGCGACGGCACCTTCTACGAACCCCAACCCGCCCCATCAGCTTGACCAAACTCATAGGGGCACCCCCCCCTGTCCCGTCCCTCCGGCGCGTTCAGGCGTACCGGTAGATCCGGCTGTGGTCCTCCAACTCGTCCGGCGTCACGTCCCACGGCGGCAGCTTCTCGTGCCGCGCGACGATCCGTCCGTGCTGCGCGCCGCCCCGGCCGGGTGGCTCGGCGGGCAGGTAGCGGGCCCCGCGGTGCCGGGCCTGCCAGCGGGACCACAGGAGGTCCACGAAGGCGTGGTGCAGCCAGAAGACCGGGTCGTTGACGGAGGCGCCGCCGACCATGGCCCCGCCGACCCAGCGGTGCACGCGGTTGTGGTTGCGCCAGGAGACACTGCCGCGGCCGGTCCCCCATCCCTCCAGCTTGTTGCGGAACCCCTTGCGGACCGTGGAGTCCCAGGGCGTGGTGTCGTACACGGGGTCGTCGAGGGCCCACTCCAGGTCGCTCTTGGTGGGCAGCGCCAGGGGGTCGGCGGCCCGTCCGAGGTCCCGGGTGAGGTACTCGGTGTCGGTGACGTTCTCCTTGAGAGTCCAGTTGCCCTCGGCGTGGGCGAACGGTCCGGTGGTCACCCGGTGGTCGGAGCGCCGCCCGGTGCCGCCCAGCAGGTCGGCGCTCCAGGGCGCGGAGGAGGTGGTGCGGTCCTTGGTCCAGTCCCAGTAGGGCACGGTGACCGAGGCGTCGACCCGGCGCAGCGCCTCCTCCAGGTCCAGCAGGAACCGGCGGTGCCAGGGCAGGAAGGACGGCGCCATGTGCGCCGTGCGGAGACCGTCCTCACCGTCGGAGACGTAGTACTCGATGTGGGTGCGCACGAACTCGTCGTACTCGCCGCGCCGTTTGATCTCCAGCAGCGCCTTGACGAACCGTCGCCTCTCGGTGGCGGTGAGGGTGCTGACGTCCTTACGCGTGTACGCCATGGTGCCCCCCGGAGTGCTCCTGACCGGCGGCCGGGGTGTCGCGCAGGTGCTCGCCAGGGCCGAGTTCGTCGACGGCACCGCGCGCCGCGGCGAGGGGGGTGGGGTACGAGCGGTAGTGGTCGATCATGCTGAGCCAGCTGCCGTCGGCCCGGCGCATCAGGTGCAGGGGCCGGCCGTCCACGGTGACGTGCCAGGAGCCGGCGCCGACGGCGCGACCCGCGGCGGACCGGATGCCGCGGATGCGGCGGCCGCGGTAGGTCTCGTCGAACGAGGCGCCGCCGGCCGCCTCCTCGATGCGCGGCTCGGGGCGCGCGGGCTGCCCGCCCGCGCCGGTGGCGGCGGCCCGGGAGGGCCGGGAGGCGGCGACCAGGGGCGCGAGGCTCACGGCGAGCGCCGGGGCGAGCAGCCCCCGCATCATCTGCCGCCGTGTGCCGTGCGCCGGTCCGCCTCTCGCCGGGACGTCCGCCTCCCGCTCCTTGCCGCTCGGTGTTCCGCCCAGGTTGACGACCATGGCTCGCTCCTCGTCCGGTTCGGTGATTCGTACCGGTAACCGAGCGGCGGGCCCCGCGGTCACCGCCCGCAGGGCCACACGAGGCACCGGGCGCCGCGACGGAACGACCGACGGCGCGCGAACGCCGTGCGCTCCGGGGGCGCGGAGCGTCGTGCGCTCCGGGGGCGCGGGAGCGGGTACGCGCCGGGTGGGCGACGGGGCGTACGGACGACGCGCGCGGGGCCCGTAAGGCTGACGCGCGCGTGAGGGCCCGCGGCGGGACTACAGTCCGGGGCCGACGCCCAGGTCGGCCGCGGGCACCGTCTGGACGACCGGGGTGAGTACGCCCGCCTGGGGCAGCTTCGCGGTCGGCAGGCCGAAACCGCCGCCGTCGGGCGCGCTGAGCGGGGCGTCCAGGGAGAGACCTGGCGCCAGGGCGCGCAGCTCTGCGGCCGGGGCCTGGACGGCGGCGTGGTCGAATTCGTCCCCGAGGACCTGCGGCAGGGGCTGGCGCAGGTCGACCCCCGGCAGCCCGCTGCGTACCGGCAGCTGCGGAAGCGTCCGCTCCGGCAGCAGCCGGCCCTCGGCGTACCGCGGCCCCTCGGGCGCGCCCGTTGTCGGCACGGGCAGTTCGCCGGCCACGTGGGGCAGTTCCATGCCGAGCGCCGTCTCCGCGCCGCCGAGCGGTACGGGCACGGGGATCGCGCCGGCCGCGACGGCGGGGGCCGCCGCTACGCCCACGGCGGCCGCCACACCGGTGACGACGGCGGCCAGGGTTCGTCTGGTGGTCGACTTCATGTCGGGCACGGTCCCTTTCATCAAGGCGAGAAGGAGAGCGGAGGAAAGCGGTGGGGAATGCGGGTCAGCCGCGCAGCGGAAGGCCGCCGAGCAGGCCGCCCTTGGAATTCAGCTGCGTGGTCGCGCCCTTCACGGTGTGCAGCACGGAGTCCTTGTTCTCGGTGTCCAGCGCCTCCGACTGGTGCTTGAGCGGCATCACGTCGATGGGTTCGGCGGTGAGCGCGTTCACGGCGCCGTTGAGGCTGGTGGGCGTGAGGGCCTCGGCGTCGTAGGCGAACGCGGGCGCGGCGGAGCCGACGGCGACCAGGGATCCGGCGACCACGGCGGCGGCCTTGAGGGACTTCATCGTGCTTCCTTTCTTCGGCGACCCGGTGACCCGGCGACCAGGCGGCCCGGGGAGACCGGAGGACATGCTGACGCCGTGCCTAACGACCCGCACCGGGCCCGGAAACCCCGCTTGCGGAAGACATATGAGATCTCCGGAGAACATCTCGGACACCGGAGACCACCTGCCAAGAACATTTGCTTCGACAAAAGGAAAAGGCCGTTGCGTCACCCCGGTAGGGATGGCGCAACGGCCCCTGGACGCCGTGGGCGTCAGGAAGGGTCGGCCGGAAGCGGGTTGGCCGGTGCGGCGGCTTCCGGCGTGGCGGCTTCCGGGGCGCTCGGCAGGGCGGGCAGACCGGCCAGGTCGGCGGCGGGCAGGCCGCTGCCCACCAGCGTGGCGGCGACGACGTTGACGACGCCGTCGACCACTTCCTGGACGGCCGGGGTCACCTGTTCGGCGCTGCCGGAGGTGGTGGCCTGGATCAGGGCGTCGATCTGCTTCTGGAGGGCGGCGTGCGCGTCGGCGGCCAGGTCGTCCCCCACCGTGGCCCCGTCGCTGTCCGCCACGACGGGCGCCGGCAGCGTGACCGGCGTCCCGGCCTCCGGCGCGGTCACGACCGGCGGCTGGGCCGGGGTGCTCGTGCCGGGCGTCGTCGTACCCGGTGCGGTGGCCGTGTCGTCGGCGTCCAGGTCCGCCGCCTCGGCCTTGGCGAGGGCGTCCTTGACGGCGGCGGCGAACTCGTCCGCGTCCTTGTCGGCGAGCTGGCCGTCGTCGGCCTTGAGGACGGCGCCGAGCAGGTCGGTGACCGGCGTGAGCACTCCGCCCAGGCCGGCCAGGCTGCCGACCTGGTCCTGCAGTTCCTCCACGTCGGGGAGGGGGGCGCGGGACGCCGCGTGGGTGCGTTCCCGGACCGAGTCGCCGTCGGCCGCCATCACCGCCGGACCGGAGAGACCGATCAGGAGGCCTGCGGTGAGGGCGGTGGTGGCGATTCGCCGTGCGGGCAGACGCATGAGGGTTCCTTTCGGTGGTGCGTCGGATCGTGTGCCCACCGTGGAATCACCCGTGGCGCTCTGCAACCGTTCCGCTACGCACTGCGCTCGCCCATGACACCCGTCGTCGACGTCATCCCTGGTGGGACGCCGCGTCAAGGTCCCGCCTCCGTGTCGCGGCCCGCACCCTCCATTCGGGGGCGCACACCGCCGTCCGTGCGGCAACGCGAACCGGCCGCCCGCTCGCGGAGGAACCGCGGTACGGACGGCCGGTCAGAGGGTTCGAGCCGACGGTCAGTCGTTCTCGCACTCGTTGCCGAACGCCGGGTTCAGCAGGCCGATGACGTCGATGGTGTTGCCGCAGACGTTGACCGGGATGTGGACCGGGACCTGCACGACGTTGCCCGACAGCACACCCGGGGAGTGGGCGGCGGCGGCCTGCGCGCCGGCGTCGGCGGCGGCGACACCGGCGGTGCCCGCCACCGCGGCGGCGGCGACGGAGGTCAGGGCCAGGCCCTTCGCGATACGCGACATGGAGAGGTGCTCCTTGGGGGTTGACACAAACATCCGGGCGGGTGCCCGGCGCAGTGTCAACGCGTGGCACGCACGTGAGTTGTGCCGCCGAAAGGGTGATGTCGCCGGAGCCCGGCGTTCACGGACTCAACACACATGCCCGGTTTCACCGTATTAGTACGGATAGCGGCTAGAGTTCCGCACCATCCGACGCATCCCTGTCGCACCATGTGCGGGACTTCGGCCGAGGGCGCTCCACGAGAACTCCGAACGCGGCGGTGACCAGCCGGACTTCCGGCTCGTTTCCCAGGAGGACGCGGCGTGCGCCGGTGTGCGCCGCGTCGCGGTCGGCGCCTGCGATGAGACGCGTTCCCGCCCGTCCCGAGCATTTTCCGTGAGCGAGGAAACGCGTATGCACCTGCCACCGACCGACGCCCGGCCGCGGGTCCTGCACGTCACCCAGCCGGTGGACGGCGGGGTCGCCCGTGTCGTGACGGACCTGACGCGGGCCCAGCTCTCCGCCGGTCTGCGTGTCGCGGTCGCCTGTCCGGACGGGGATCTCGCGGACCGGCTCCGTTCGCTCGGCGCCGACGTGCGGCACTGGCCGGCGACGCGATCGCCGGGCCCGGCCCTGGTCCCGGAGGTACGGCGGCTCGCCCGGGTGGTCCGGGAGGTCCGGCCCGACCTGGTGCACGCGCACAGCGCGAAGGCCGGCCTCGCGGGACGGCTCGCCGTACGCGGACGGGTCCCGACCGTGTTCCAGCCGCACGCCTGGTCGTTCGAGGCGGTCGACGGGGTGGCCGCGGCCCTGGCGCTCGGCTGGGAGCGGTGGGGCGCACGGTGGGCGGCGTGGACGGTGTGCGTCAGCGAGGCGGAGCGGCTGCGGGGCGTGCGGGCCGGGATTCACGGACGGTGGTCGGTGATCCCGAACGGCATCGACGTCGACCGCTTCGGCGGGGGCGACGGTACTGAGCGGGCGCGGGCGGCCGGTCCGGACGCCCCGCTGGTCGTCTGCGTGGGACGGCTGTGCCGGCAGAAGGGCCAGGACGTCCTGCTGGCCGCCTGGGATTCGGTCCTCGCGCGGGTGCCCGGGGCCCGGCTGGTGCTGGTCGGCGACGGTCCGGACCGGGCGCGGCTCACCGGGCGGGCTGCGGCGGGCCGGCCGGACGTCCCCGGGCCGACCTCGGACGACCGCGGGGCGGACGGGGCGGACTCCGTGCTGTTCACGGGTGCCGTCGCGGACGTCGGCCCTTGGTACCGGGCCGCCGATCTGGTCGTGCTGCCGTCGCGCTGGGAGGGCATGGCGCTGGCCCCCCTGGAGGCGATGGCCTGCGGGCGGCCCGTGGTGGTGACCGACGTGGACGGTGCCCGCGAGGGCCTGCCGCCGGCTCTCGTGCCGCACTGCGTGGTGCCGCCCGAGGACCCGGCGGCCCTGGCCGACGCCGTCGCCCGGCTGCTGCTCGACGCCCCGCTGCGCGCGTCGCTCGGCCGCCGGGGTCGCGCGCACGTGCGGTCCACGCACGACGTACGGCACACGGCCGCGGCGGTCGCCGTGCTCTACGACGGCCTCCTCGCCGAGCGGGGCGGGACGACCGGACCGCTCACGGTCCACGGCGACCGACCGCCCAGGCCCGCACCGCACCACCCCGACAGCAGACCGGACCGCCGCACGCACCCCCTCCACGACCACGACCGCGACCCTGCACCGGCGGAGCACCCCGCCGCGGCCCCCGGGACGCCCACCGAGCCCTCCTCCTCCTTCTCCTCCTCCTCCGACACCCGCCCGGCATCCCCCGGGTCTGCCCTCCCCCGCTCCCGGCCGACCGGCCCGGAGCCCCACCTTCCCGGCACCCGGCCCGCACCCGCCGAACCCGACCCCCGAGGCACCCGGCCCGCACCGGCCGTGTCCCGCCTGCCCGGCGACCGGGCGACGCCCACCGAGTCCCGCCTGCCCGGCGACGGGTCCGCAGCCGTGTGCCGGGCCGGCGTCGCGCCCATCGAGTACAGGGAGCCCACCCACCCGTGACCGCGGAACGCACCGTCCCCAACCCCGCCGGCCAGCCGCGCGACCTCGGCTCCTCTCCCGTCTCGGTGCTGACGCGGCGCACCGGCACGCCGGGCTTCCGGTTCCCCGCCGGGCGGCCCGCACCGCGGCCCGGGTTCCCGCTTCGGCCGGACTCCCCGCTGCCGCTGCTCGTCGCGGACGGCGCGGCGGCCCTGCCGGGCTCGCTGGTCCTCACCGGCACCCCGCACCCACCGCTGCTCGCCGCCCTCCTGGTGGCCGGCTCGCTGCTGCTGCGCCCCCGCTCGCGCCCGCCCCGGCGCGTGCCGGGTGTCCTGGACGACCTGCCCGCGCTGTGCGGCCGTATCGCGGTGGTCTGGCTGGCGCTGGCCGCGCTCGTCGCGGCGTACGCCCCACCGCACGCGCTGTCCGCCCGCACCCTGATCCTCGGTTTCCTCCTGCACGCCGCGTCCGGCTGCGCGGGCCGGGGCGTCGTGCACCGGCGGCGCCGCAGCGAGCTGCTGAACCACCCGCGCGCCGCCCTCGTCGTGGGCCCCGCGGCCACCGCGCACCGCGTGGCCGCGGCGGTCCTGCGCCACCCGCGCTGCGGGATGCGGCCGGTCGGGATCGTCACCGACGACCCGGGCGGAGCAACGTCGCTGCCCGTGCTGACCACCGGCGAGGAGGTGCGGCGTGCCGTCGTGCAGAACGGCGTGCGCGACGTCCTGGCCGTGGACCCCTCCGTACGGGCCCTGCGGGGGCCCCTGCTGCGGACGCTGGCCGAGTCGGGCTGCGCGGTGTGGGAGGTCGACGCGGACGCCCCCTCGTACGCGGGCCCGGACCGGCTCGCCGGGTTCCCCTGCCGACCTCTGGAGTCGGGCCTGCGGCGCCCGCGCAGCACCGGCAAGCGGGTGCTGGACGTGACGGTCTCCGGGGCGTTGTTGCTGCTGCTGAGCCCTCTGCTGCTGAGCTGCGCGGCGGCCCTGCGGATCATCAGCGGCCCGGGCGTCCTGTTCCGGCAGGAGCGCGTCGGCAAGGACGGCAGGCCGTTCACGCTGCTGAAGTTCCGCACCCACCGGCCGGCCGACGAGCACGAGTCGGCGACCCGGTGGAGCGTGGCGGACGAGCGCCGGATGCCGTGGTTCTGCCGCTTCCTGCGCCGCACCTCCCTGGACGAGCTGCTCCAGCTGTGGAACGTCTTCCGGGGCGACATGAGCCTGGTCGGCCCGCGACCCGAACGGCCCTACTTCGTGGCGCAGTTCAGCCAGGCACACCCCGGTTACGCCGCCCGCCACCGGGTGCCGGCCGGGATCACGGGCCTGGCGCAGATCCACGGGTTGCGCGGCGACACCTCCATCGAGGACCGGGCCCGCTTCGACAACGCCTACATCGACGACTGGTCCCTGTGGCAGGACGTGTGCATCCTGCTGCGCACGGCCGTGGCGCTCGTCCGCCCGACGGGAAGCTGAGCCGCGTGAGCAGTCCCGTCCCGCCCCCGCAATCCGCCGCGCGCGTCCGGCGGCCGCCGCCCGTCCTCGCCGTGGTCGCCGTCGTCGCGCTGCTCGCCCTGCCGGTCGCCGGGGACGGCGGGGGCGGCGCGCATCCGGCCGACGCGGTCTCCGCGCTGGTGGTGCTGTACGGCGTGCTGCGCCTGGTACGCGGCCGGCGGCGCCCCCTGTCCCGTACGGCGGCGGTGGTGCTGGGCCTGCCGGTGCTCGGGCTGGCCGTCGCCGCCATGGGCGCGGTGTCGCCGGGGGCCGGGGTCACCGGCCTCGGCCGCTACCTCCAGGTCTTCGTCCTCGTCCCCGCCGCGGTCCTGCTGCTGGTCCGCGACCGGGGCGACGCCCGGCTGCTCGCCCGGTCGATGGTGGGGCTGGCGCTGTGGCAGGGGGCGGTCGGCGTGCACCAGTACGTCACCGGGACCGGCGCCTCGTACCAGGGCGCGCAGGTCCGGGCCGTGGGCACCTTCGGACCGCAGGACGTGATGGGGATGGCGACCGTCGTCTCCCTGGGGCTGGTCTGCGCGGTCGGGCTGGCGCTCGGTCACGCGCCCGCCCGGCAGCGCGCCCTGGCGGCCGGGTGCGCGCTCGCCCTGCTGGTGCCGCTCGCCCTGTCCTTCAGCCGCGGCGCGTGGATCGCCACGGCCGTGACCTGCGCGGCGCAGTTGCTGCTCGCCGGGGTGCGCAGGGCGCTGGCGGTGGGGGCGGCGGCTTTCGCGGCGGGTGTGGTGCTGGTGGGCGGGTTCGGGCTCGGCACGACGATGCTCCAGGAGCGGGTCGGCAGCATCACCCAGGTCGCGGACGCCCCCGACCAGTCGGTGACCGACCGCTACACGATGTGGGAGGCGTCCGTCGGCATGTGGCGCGAGCGTCCGCTGACCGGCGTGGGGCTCAAGGGCTTCCCGGAACACCGCGACGGCCACGCCTCGCTGGCGCTGTCCTCGGGCAGCGAGACGGACGGCGCCGGCGCCGGGTACCTCCGGCAGCCGCTGCTGTCCCCGCACAACATGTACCTACTGGTGCTGGCGGAGCAGGGACTGCTCGGGCTGCTCGCGCTCGCGGGGAGCTGGCTGGCGCTCCTCGTCCTGGGGCTGCGCGGGCTCCGTGCCGTACGGCGCACCGGGCGGGCCGGGGCGGACTGCGGGCTGGTCGCCTGCGGGCTGCTCGTGTGGCAGCTGACCGACTTCGCGTACGCCGACATCGGCGGGCCCTCGACCGTGCTGACGGCGGTGTGCTTCGGCCTGGCGGCCTGGTGGGCGCTCGGGTCCGGGGCGGAAGCGGAAGCGGAAGCGGAAGCGGAAGCGGAAGCGGAAGCGGCGGGAGTTTGCGCGGGAGCCGATGCGGGGCGCGGCGCTGAACCCGGCGCGGGACACGGCACGGAAGCCTGCCGTGGGACCGGGACGGGAGCCCGTACGCAAGCCGGCTCCGAGGAGGTGCCGGCCCGGTGAAGCCGACCCCGCTGCGTGCCACGGACGGGGCGTCCGTCCCGCCCGCCAGAGTCACCACGCCCACGTCACCCCCCGCACCCACCCCCACGTCCACTACCGCGCCCGCCCCCACCCCCGAGCCCCGTTCCTCCCGGAGTTTCCTCGCCCGGGCCGCGCTGCTCACGGCCGTGCTGTCGGTGGCCGGGTCGGTGCTCGGGCTGGCCCGGGACCAGGCGCTGGCCCGGCTGTTCGGGGCCGGCGGGGAGACGGACGCCTTCCTGGTGGCGTGGACGGTCCCGGAGTTCGCGGCGACGCTGCTGATCGAGGACGGTCTGGCCTTCGCGCTGGTCCCGATGTTCAGCCTGGCGCTGGCCCGCCGCGCGCAGGGCGCCCCCGGCGATCCGGTCCGCGCGCTGGTCGCCTCGACCCTGCCCCGCCTGGCGGTGGCCTTCCTCGCCGTCGGCACGCTGGTCGTCGTCACCGCGCCGGTGCTGGTCCGGGCCCTGGCCCCGGGTCTGCCCGAGCACGCCCTGGCCGTGGACTGCACCCGGCTCACCGCCACCTGCGTGCTCAGCTTCGGGCTCGCCGGGTACTGCAGCGCGGCCCTGCGGGCGCACCGCCGGTTCCTGGCGCCGGCCGCGATCTACGTCGCCTACAACACCGGCATCATCACCGCGATGTTCGTGCTCGGCGGGCGCTGGGGGGTGCGCTCGGCGGCGGTCGGGGTCGCGGCGGGCGGTTTCCTGATGGTGGCGGCGCAACTGCCGTCGCTGCTGCGCCGGCTGCGGTGCCGGGACGGGGCCGGCACGGCGCGGGCGACCGCGTCCGACCCGGCCCGCCCCCTCGCCCTCGCCCTGTTCACCACCGTCCTGCTCTTCGCCCTGTGCCGCCAGTCCCAGGTCCTCATCGAGCGCTTCCTCGCCTCCGGGCTCCCCTCCGGGGCCATCTCGCACCTGAACTACGCGCAGAAGGTGGCCCAGATCCCGATGACGCTGTCGCTGATGCTGTGCACGGTCACCTTCCCGGTGGTGGCCCGGGCGCTGGCCGACGGCGACACCGAACGCGCCCGCGACCGGGTCGAACGGGACGTGGCACTGGCGGCCTGCCTGGTGCTGCTGGGCGCGGCCACCGTCATCGCCTGCGCACCGCAGATGATCGAACTCCTCTTCCAGCGCGGCGCCTTCACCTCGGCCGACACGGCGGTCACCGCGAACGTGATGCGCGTGTACGCGCTCGGGCTGCTCGGCCAGACCGTGGTGGGCGCGCTCGCCCGTTCGTACTTCTCCGCGGGCCGCGCCAGCTGGTACCCGCTGGGCGCGATGGCTGCCGGCATCGCCGCCACCGCGGGCATCGGCGCCGGTGCGGTGGGCCCGTGGGGCGTGACCGGCATCGCCGCCGCCAACGCCGCCGGCATCACCGTCACCGCGGCCCTGCTGCTCGCCGGGATGGGTCCGCGCAGTGTGCCGGTCCGCGTCCGGCGCGTCCTGGGCGACCTGGGCAGGGCGGTGCCGGCGGCGGCCGGGGCGACCCTCGCGGGCGCGGCGGCCGCGGCCGGGTTCGACGGGCCCGCCGTGTCCCTCGCCGCCGGTGCGGCGACCGTCGTCGCGGTCTTCGTCGTCCTCGGCCTGGCCCTGGGCGTCCCGGGTGTCGCCGCTGCCCTCAGGTCCCTCGGCCACCCCCGGCTCCGCCGCCTCCCCCGCCTCCCTCGTCTCCTCCGCCTCCCTCCCCTTCCCCGCTCCGTCTCACGAAGGCTCTCGCATGGCCGCTTCGGCTTCCGCTTCCGTTCCCGCCCCCGTTCCCGCCTCCGTTCCCGCTCCCGTCGGCCCCGTCGGTTCCGTTGACGCCGCCGCCACGCGCGGCGGGGTCCGCGCCCGCCTGGGCACCGTCCCGTGGGTGGCGATGTACCACTCCGTCGGCGACCGCTCGGCCGACCCGTACGGCATCACGGTCACGCCCGACCGCCTGGACGCGCAGCTCGGCTGGCTGCGGCGGCGCGGACTGCGCGGCGTACCGGTCAGCGAGCTGCTGGCCGCCCGGGCGCGGGGCGCGGGCCGCGGGCTGGTGGGGCTGACCTTCGACGACGGGTACGCCGACTTCGTCGAGCACGCGCTGCCGTGCCTGCGCCGCTGGGGCTGCGGGGCCACCCTCTTCGTGCTGCCGGGCCGGCTGGGCGGCGACAACGCCTGGGACCCGCTGGGTCCGCGCAAGCCGCTGCTGACCGCCGACGGCATCCGGCACGCCGCCGCCGAGGGCGTCGAGATCGGCTCGCACGGGCTCACCCACATCGACCTGACCGAGGCGGACGACGCCGCGCTGCGGGCCGAGACCGCCGAGAGCAGAGCACTGCTCGCGGATCTGATCGGTGCTCCGGTCACCGGTTTCTGCTATCCGTACGGCACGGTCGACGCCCGCGCCGTCGAGGCCGTGCGGGCCGCCGGCTACGCGTACGCCTGCGCCATCGACCCCGGCCCGTTGACCGGCCCGCACGCCCTGCCGCGGGTGCACGTCGGACAGAGCGACGGGTCGCTGCGGCTGCTGCTGAAGACACGGCTGCACCGCCTGCGCCGCCGCGCCGGCGCTGGGGTGTGAGATGAAGGCACTGCACGTCATCACCGGCCTCGGGGTGGGCGGTGCCGAGCAGCAACTGCGGCTGCTGCTGCGCCACCTTCCCGTCGACTGCGACGTCGTGACACTCACCAACCCGGGCCCGGTCGCCGAGGGGCTGCGGGCCGACGGCGTACGCGTCGTCCACCTCGGCATGGCCGGCAACCGGGACCTGGCCGCGCTGCCCCGCCTGACCCGACTCATCCGCCGCGGCGGCTACGACCTCGTGCACACCCACCTCTACCGCGCCTGCCTCTACGGCCGCCTCGCCGCGCGGCTGGCCGGCGTCCGGGCGATCGTGGCCACCGAACACTCCCTCGGGGACTCCCAGATGGAGGGCCGCCCGCTCACCCCGGGCGTCCGCGCCCTCTACCTGGCCGGGGAGCGGCTGGGCAGCGCCACGGTCGCCGTCTCCCCCACCGTCGCCGACCGGTTGCGGCGCTGGGGCGTGCCCGCGCCCCGCATCGAGGTCGTCCCGAACGGCATCGACCTGGACCGGTTCCGCTTCGACCCCGTGGCCCGTCAGCGCACCCGCCGCCGACTCGGCCTGCCGGAGGGCGCGTACGTCGTCGGCGGCGTCGGCCGGCTGGCACCGGGCAAGCGGTTCGAGGTGCTGGTCCGTGCCCTGGCCCGGCTCCCGGACGACTGGTGGCTGCTGCTGGTCGGCGGCGGCCCGGAGGAGCACACGCTGCGCCGCACCGCCCACGAGGCCGGGGTCGCCGACCGTGTCCTGCTCACCGGCGAACGCCCCTGCCTGCCCGACGGTTCCCCGGGCCCCGACCTGCCCGCGCTCGCCTCGGCCATGGACGTCCTCGCCTCGCCGTCGGCCGAGGAGGCCTTCGGCCTGGCGGTCGTGGAGGGGCTCGCGTCGGGGCTGCCGGTGCTCCACTCCTCCTGCCCGGCGATCGAGGACCTGCCCCCGGACGCCGCGCCCTCGGCCCGGCGCGTCACCGGCGGCGCCGAGGAGTTCGCCCGCGCCCTCGCCGAGGTCCGCGCGGACAGCGGCCCGGGGCCCGGCCCGCGCACCGCGCCCGAGGCCGCCCGCCACTACTGCGTCACGCGCAGCGCCGCCCGCTTGACGGACGTGTACGCGGCCACCCTCACGCACCCGTTGTCCCCGGCACCCCAGGGAGTCAGTTCCGCATGACCGAGCCCCTCACCCAGACCCCGGCCGAACCCGGCACCGAGTACGCGAAGCACGCCGCAGCCCGGCCGGACCGGCCCGCGCACCGCGCCCGCACCCCGCTGGGCCCCGCCCTGCACCGCCTGCGCGCCCTGCCGCCCTGGTCCCCGCTCGCGGCCGGCGTCCTCGCCGGCGGCCTGCTCGGCGCCTCCTACGGCCTGGTCACCGCCCCGCAGTACACGGCGACCAGTTACGTCGTCGCCGTCCCCACCGACAAGTCCGACCCGGCGTCCGCGCTGGGCTTCGCGCAGGCCTACGGCCGGGTCGCCACCCAGCTCGCGGTGCTCGGGGACGCCCAGATGTGGGCGGACGTGCCGGTGGCGACGCTCCGCGAGAGCGTGCGCACCGCGACCTCGCCCGACGCGCCGATGGTCTCGGTGGCGGCCACCTCCTCCCGTCCCGGCGAGGCCGCCGACATGGCCAACGCCGTCGCCGGCGCGCTGACCCGGCACGCGGACGCCGCCGCGGACGACACCCACGTGGAACTGCGTCAGTTCGCGCGCGCCACCGAGCCCACCGAGGAATCCTCCGCCTCCACCGCCGTGACCGCGCTGGTCGGCGCGAGCGCGGGCGGACTGCTGGGCGGGCTGGCTCTGCTGGTCCGGCCCCGGCGGTCGGCGCGGGGACCCGGTCGCGCGGGGGCGGCCCTCCCCGGTCCCGCCCCGGCGGCCGACGTCCGCGGCCGGCTGTGACGTACCAGGCGACGGGCCCGGTCGCGACCACGACCAGGTCCCGGGCCCCGCACCCGCCGCCCGCCGCGGCGTACACGGCGGAACTGGTCACCGACGAACGCGGCTTCACCGAGCTGGCGGCCGACTGGGGCCGGCTGTACCGCCGGTGCGCCGCCGCGACCCCGTTCCAGAGCCACGCCTGGCTGCACTCGTGGTGGCGCTCCTACGGCACCCCGGGCCGGCTGCGGCTGCTGCTGGCCCGCGAGGGGCGCGAGCTGGTCGCCGCCGCGCCGCTGATGCGGGCGGGAGGCCCGGTGCCGGCGCTGGTGCCGCTGGGCGGGGCGATCTCCGACTACGGGGACGTCCTGCTGGACGACGAGCGCGGCCAGGGCGCGGTGGCCGCGCTCACCGGGGCGCTGGGCGCGGCGGCCCGCACGGCGCTGATCGACCTGCGCGAGGTGCGGCCGGGCGCCGCCGCCGAACGCGTCTACGACCACTGGCGCGGCCCCCGGCGCCGGGTGCCCGACTCGCCCTGCCTGGAGCTGCCCGCCGTACCCATGGACGACCTCGTCGCCCGGCTGCCCTCGGCCAAGGCGCAGCAGCGGGTACGCGCCAAGCTGCGCAGGCTGGACGCGCTGGGGGTGGGGAGCCGCACCGTGCCCGCCGGTGAGGTGGACGCGGCGCTGCACCGGCTGCTGGAGCTGCACCTGCTGCAGTGGCAGGGCCGGAAGGTGACCGGCGAGCACCTGCGGACGCGGTTCCGTGAGCATCTGGTGCGGGCGGTTGGGCCGATGGTGCGTGCGGGGGACGCGGTGGTCACCGAGTTCCGGATGGACGGCGAGGTGGTGGCCGTGGACGTGACGCTGCTGTCCCGGCGGCTGGCCGGCGGCTACCTGTACGGCGCCCATCCCCGGCTGCGGGAGCGGAAGGCGGACGTGGCGGTGATGCTGCTGGCCGCGTGCGCCGAGCACGCCCGGGCCCCGGGGCGCTCCACGCTGAGCCTGCTGCGCGGGGACGAGCCGTACAAGCACCACTGGCGTCCGGAGCCGGTGGGCAACCAGCGCCTGCTGCTCGCCCGCCGGCGCACGGCCCCGCTGCTGGCGGCCGCCCTCGGCGACGTCGCCGCGCGCCGGCGGGGCAAGGACCTGCTGCACCGGTGGCGGGAGCGGAGGGAGGGCGACGGTGGCGGCAGGACCTGACCGGCCCCGCCGCCACCGCGGGCCGCTATCTGTTGCGCGTGTACCAGTCGAGGCGCATGCAGAGCTTTCCGCCGAGCCAGTACTCGACCCAGTCGCCGAGCTCCAGCGGCGAGCAGCCGGCCTGCGGCCGGGGCGCGGTGGGCGGCACCGCGGGCACGGGCGGTGCGGTGGGTGCGGGGGGTGCGGTCGGCTCCGGGGCACTCGGCGCCGGCGCGTCGGTGCGGCCGAAGAGCACGGACCGGTACACCGCGGTCGACCGGGGATTGTCGTCGCACTGCCACACGCCGTGCGGGCAGTAGTCGGTGAGCGTGTTGTAGACGGGCCGGTGCTCGTCCATCCAGGCGAGCATGCGCCGCATGTACTCGGCGTTGTCGCCGTTGCGGAACAGCCCCCATTCGGGATAGGAGATGGGCTTCCCGTGGGCCTTGGCGAAGTCCACGTGCGCCTGGAGCCCGAAGGGTTCCGTCACCTGCTCGTCGAACGCCATGCCCCGTGGCTGGTCGTAGGAGTCCATGCCGATGATGTCGACCGTGTCGTCCCCGGGATAGCACTGCGTCCAGGGCACGGCGTCCCGGCCGCGGCTGGGCGTGAAGTCGAACCGGAACTTCTGGCCCGGCACGGAACGCATGGCGGTGACGATCCTGTTCCAGTACGTCTTCCAGGCCTCCGGGTCCGGCCCGCACCGGTGGGTGTAGGTGGTGCCGTTCATCTCCCAGCCGAGGACGAGGACGGTGTCCGGCACGTTCAGTTCGACCAGCCGTTCGGCGAGGGCCCTGAAGTGGTGGTCGAAGTGCCCGGCGGCTCCCCTGCGGAGCAACTCCCGTACCTCGTCGTCGTCGACGCCCTCCTCGTTGCGTTCCATCATGGGCACGTTGAGGACGAGCGTCCGGTCGGCCTTGCGGGTGCGCCAGTCGGCCCACACGTCGAGGAAACCGGGGGCGCCCTCGATGTTGCTCCAGCGGTCGCCGGGCAGGTAGGTGTGGCCGACGCGCAGCTCGGCGTCGCCCAGCCACCGGCTCAGCTCGGCCATCCTGGCCACGCCGCGCGGACCGTAGTCCAGGTACGCGCCGAACGCGGGGGCGGCGGCGGGCGCCGGGGCGGGGACCGCGGGCGCCGGTGCGGGCGGGGCGGGCGCGGGCGGCACGGGGTCGCCGACGGCGACCCCCGGGCACGCGGTCAGGAACACCGCCGCCGCGAGTACCGCGACGACGCGCGCCGGCCGTGCGGACCGGGTCCATGACTGCCGTACGGCCATGTCCGGCTCCTTTCCTCGCTCTGGATCCCCGTCTACTGACACTCAGTCATATGAAATGCCATCACGCCACCGCCGTTACGGCTTTCGAGTGCGCCGATCGCCCACACCGGTGAGCCGAACCGAAGAACGAAGGAAAAAGCCCGTGCCGTTGTTCGACACCCGAGTCCCGGCCGTTCTGCTGCGGACCGACCGCAATCCCTTCCACCACGGAACGCTGGGCGCGGTGCGTTCCCTCGGCCGCGCGGGCGTGGACGTGCACGTGGTCGCCGACTGCTCCCGCAGCCCGGTCCGCGCCTCCCGCTATCTGAGCGGGCTGCACACTCCCCCGCCGCCCGGCGCGTCGTCCGACGACATCGCGGCGGCGCTGCGCCGCGTCGCCGCGCGCGTCGCGCGGCCCGCCGTACTGATCCCGATGGACGACGCGTGCGCCGTCGCGGTGGCGCGGCTGCGGGCGGAGCTGGCGCCCGTGTACCTGCTGCCGGAGCTGCCCGGCGCGCTGTCCGAGCGGGTGGCCGACAAGGCGGAGCTGGCCGGTGTGTGCGCCTCCCTGGACCTGCCGCACCCCGAGACCCTGGTCCCGGAGGACGAGGCGGAGGCCGCCCGCGCCGCCTGGCGGCTGGGGCTGCCGGTGGTGGCGAAGTGGAGCCGGCCCTGGCTCCTGCCCCCGGGCGGCGGGCTGCGCAGCACCGTGCTGGTGCGTTCGGCGCAGGAGGCGCGGGAACTGTACCGGCGGGCCGAGGAGGCGGGCAGCCGCCTGCTGCTCCAGGCGTTCCTGGCGCCGGGGCCGGACCGCGACTGGTTCTTCCACGGGTACGCCGACCGCTCGGGCACGGTCCGGGCGGGCGGTCCCGGCCGCAAGACGCGTGCCAGGCCGCGCGGCGCCGGTCTGACGGCGGTCGGCCGCTGGACGCCGAACCCGCGGGTGCAGGCGCTCGCCGAGCGGGTCACCGGGGAACTCGGCTACCGGGGCATCTTCGACCTCGACTTCCGCCGCTGCGGCACCACGGGCCACTACCACCTGCTCGACTTCAACCCGCGTCCCGGCGCCCAGTTCCGGCTGTTCACCGACACCGCGGGCCTCGACGTCGTACGCGCCCTGCACCTGGACCTGACCCACCGCGCGCTGCCGGAGGGCGCGCCGCGGCCGGGGCGGACCTTCGTGGTGGAGAACTACGCGCCGCTGAGCGCCCTGCGTCCGGCCCCCGACGGACGCGAGCTGGCCTGGCACGCCCCCGACGACCGCGCCCCGGGACGGGCCCTGTGGGCCCTGTGGGGACGGCACGCGAGCGGCCGTCTGCTGGACCGCGCGCGCCGCAGGGACCGCCGCCCGGCCGCGGGGCCCGCGCCCGCGGCCCGAGTCGTACGGCAGGCCCCCGCCCCGGACGCCACCGGGCGCACCGACCGTTCCGACCGCCCGGACGACGAGCGGGCGGGCAGCCGCTGACCCGCCTGCCCGCCGCCCAAGGGGGCGGGCAGCGCGACGCCCCCGGCGGACCGCAGGGGTCGGCCGGGGGCGTCGGGCGGCGGAGCGCCGGGGTCAGCGGCGGGCCGCCACCCGGCTGCGGCGGTAGAGGATCGCGCCACCGGCGATCATCGCCGCACCGGCGGCCGCGGCGGCCGGCGCGCCCGCACTGCCGGTCTCCGCGAGCACGGGCGGCTTCTCCGTCTGCGGGGCGGGCGGCTCCTCCTCACTCGCGGGCGGGGGCTCCTCCTCGCCGGCCGGCGGCGGGGGCTTCTCCTCACCGGGCGGCGGCGGCTCCTCGTCGGTCGGCGGCGTGGTGGGAGGCGGCGGCTCCTCCTCGCCGTAGCCCGGGGGCTCCTCCTGCGCCTGGTCGCAGGAGTTGCCGAAGACCGGGTTGAGCGCGGCGATGACGTCGACGGTGTTGCCGCAGAGGTTCAGCGGCACGTCGACCGGCACCTGCGCGTTGTTCCCGGAGCCGACGCCGGGTGAGCCCACGGCCTCACCGCTCGCGTGGGACCCGGACGGCACCCGGACGTCCTCACCGGGTCCGGTGCCGTACCCGGTGTCCTGGCCGGTGCCGTAACCGGGGCCGCCGGTCTTCTCGTCCGAGCTGTTCTCGCACTCGTTGCCGAAGGCCGGATTGAGGGCGGCGATGACGTCGACGGTGTTGCCGCAGGCGTTCACCGGTACGTCGAGGGGGACCTGGACGGCGTTGCCGGACGCGACGCCGGGCGAGTTCGTGGCGGTCGCGTCCGCATGCGAGTCGGCAAGGGCGGGGCTGCCGCACAGGGACAGGATGCCTGTCGCGGCGGCTGCCGCGACCATCCCCCTGCTCAGGGTCTGTCGCACTCTCGTTGTCTTCCTGCTGGTAGAGATGGCTGGAGAACGGGCTGCAGAAAGGGGAGAAGCCGGCCCCGAACCAAACGAGTTGGCCAGGGCCGGCCGTGACGCAGCCGGTCGGTGCGGAACGACGTCAGTCGTTCTCGCACTGGTTGCCGAACGCCGGGTTCAGCAGACCAACAACGTTGATCGTGTTGCCGCACACGTTGACGGGAACGTGCACGGGGACCTGGATCACGTTGCCGGACAGGACACCCGGGGAGCCGACAGCGGCACCCTCGGCGCCCGCATCGGCGAAGGCCGGGGCGGCCATGCCGAGGGCCATGATCGCGCCCGCGACGACAGCAGCGCTCTTCTTCATGAACTTTCCCTTCTCTGCGGTCATGCCTGAATGACGGCCGAAACCGCGCGAGCACAGCATTGACGGCTCGCACCATGACCTGCAGCCTGCAAACGAGGAATTGACGGCCGGGGAAACTACCGAACGCGGGGACCCGAGATATTCACTCGAATGCCCTACGATCCGTTACGGCCGTACCTCCAGGAGAGCGACGACGTCGTTCCGCTCGCCCGGCGAAAAACCGGCCCGTGCGACCGGGCGGCCCGCGGAGAGGTCAGCGGGCCCGCCCGGACCGAGCGGGATGAGGCTCAGCCCTCGCCGTTGGCCGACAGCACCGACAGGTCCTCGAGGACGTGCGAGATCGCACCGTCCCTCTTGGCCTGCGTGGAGTTGTCGTCGCACTGCTGGTTCAGGTCGTCCGCCAGGACGTTGACGTCCTGGATCGGGACGATGTTGATGACGGCGACGTTGATGTCCTCGAGGCCGACGCACGGCTTGTTCAGCGTGCCCTCGACCAGCGAGAGCTGGGGGCTCATGTCGCCGTCGGTCGCCGAGTTGCCGAACGACGACGAGGCGCCGTTGCCGTTGGCCACGGCCGGCCCGTTGTCGTCCCCGATGGCAAGCGCCTGGGGCGCGGCAGCAGCGGACATGCCGATCACAGAAGCGGCAGCCGCCGCGGCGACCATTGCCTTCTTGAGCACTTCGCGTTCCTTTCGTCGTAGCGACGCACTGTCCTACGGCCTCATCAACCCGGTGCGGAGTGATTGGTTGCGGGCGTTCACCCGGTTGGCCCGCACGGGATCTCAAAAGCCCTGGAAAATCCGCCGGAATGCCGGGCGGCCCGTGGATACGTACACATTTCCCGTTGTCGGCCGACGGAGTGAACGGGAGAAACCCGACTGCACTCACGGAGTTGACCAGAGGGCTCCGGTGGACGGGGTTTCTGAGAAAGGACTGGCCAGTGATCAAGAAGGTTGTTGCCTACGCGGCGATCGCCGCCTCCGTCATGGGGGCCTCCGCTGCCGCGGCCCCGCAGGCGATGGCGATCGGCGACGACAGCGGCCCCGTCTCCGCGAACGGGAACGGCGCCTCGCAGTACTTCGGCAACTCGGCGACCCACGGCAACATGAGCCCGCAGATGGCGCTCATCCAGGGCTCCTTCAACAAGCCCTGCCTCGCCGTCAGCGACATTCCGGTCAGCGTCATCGGCATCGTCCCGATCCAGGACCTCAACGTCCTGGGCGACGACATGAACCAGCAGTGCTCCGAGAACTCCACGCAGGCCAAGCGTGACGGCGCGCTGGCGCACCTCCTGGAGGACGTCTCGATCCTGTCCTCCAACAGCGAGGGCGGCAAGGGCTGACATCGGCCGAGGGGCGGGCCGCCGGGTGCACCGGCGGTCCGCCCCTTTCGCATGCCGGCGGCCGGGCCGCGCCCCGCCGCCGCCCGGGTCAGCGGCCCGGCGTGGCGTACAGCGCCTCGATCTCGTCGGCGTACGCCGCGGCCGCCGCGTGCCGCTTCACCTTGAGGGAGGGGGTCAGCAGCCCGTTCTCCTCGGTGAACTCGCCCTCGACGAGGCGGAAGGCGCGGATCGACTCGGCCCGGGAGACGGCCGCGTTGGCGTGGTCGACGGCCCTTTGCACGTCGGCTCGCATCCGCTCGTCCCGGACGACCTCGGACATCGGGGTGTCGGCGGGCAGCCCCCTGACCGACAACCAGTGGGCGACGGCGTCGGGTTCGAGGGTGATCAGGGCCGCGACGAAGGGGCGGTTGTCGCCGACCACGAGGCACTGGGCGACGGGCGGGCGGCTGCGCAGCCGGTCCTCCAGGACGGCCGGTGAGACGTTCTTGCCGCCGGAGGTGACCAGGATGTCCTTCTTGCGGCCGGTGATGGTCAGGTAGCCGTCGGCGTCCAGGGAGCCGAGGTCGCCGGTGGCGAACCAGCCGTCGGTCAGGACGGCGTCGGTGGCCGCCGGGTCGTTCCGGTAGGCGCCGAAGACGATGCCGCCCTTGACGAGCACCTCGCCGTCGTCGGCGATGCGCACGGACGTGCCGGGGACGGGCGGGCCGACGGTGCCGGGGCGGGGGCCGAGCGGCGGGACGATGGTGGCGGCCGCGGTGGTCTCGGTCAGGCCGTAGCCCTCGTAGACCATGATTCCGGCGGCGTAGAAGAACAGGTTCAGGTCGCGTTCGAGCGGGGAGCCGCCGCTGATGGCGTAGCGCATCCGGCCGCCGAGCTCCGCGCGGACCCGGCGGTAGACCAGCAGGTCGTACAGGGCCCAGCCGGCCCGCAGGGCGGGGCCGGGCCCCTTGCCGCGGCCAAGGAACCGCTCCAGGTGCGCCGCGCCGAAGCGGACGGCGAGTCGGTGGGCGCGGTCGAAGGAGGCGCCGCGGCCGATCTTCTCGGCGGTCGCGCGGCCCGTGTCGTGGATCTTCTCGAAGAGGTACGGGACGCCGACCAGGAAGGTCGGGCGGAAGGACTTCAGCGCCGGGCGGAGTTCGTCGGGTTTGATGCTCGGGAAGTGGCCGACCTCGATGCGGGCCAGCAGGCAGGCGATCTGGATCGTGCGGCCGAGGATGTGGGCTAGGGGCAGGAAGAGGAGGGTCGAGGCGGTCTGGCCGGTGACCTCCTCGAAGATCGGATGGAGCAGCTCGACCGTGTTGGCGGCCTCGGCGTGCAGGTTGGCGTGGGTGAGGACGCAGCCCTTGGGGCGCCCGGTGGTGCCGGAGGTGTAGCAGACGGTGGCCACCGTGTCGGGGGTGAGGGCGGTGCGGCGCTTGGTGACCTCCTTGTCGCTGACGTCCCGGCCGAGGGCGGTGAGGTCGGCGAGCGCACCGGCGTCGAGTTCGAAGGTGCGCGGGCGTTCGGGGTGGGAGGCCGTGCCCGCCACGACGGTGGCGGTGTGGGCGGCCGTCTCGGTGACGACGTGGGCGGCGCCGGAGTCGCGGACGATCCACTCGACCTGGTCGGCGGAGGAGGTGGGGTAGACGGGGACGGTCTGGCCGCCCGCCGACCAGACGGCGAAGTCCAGGACCGTCCACTCGTAACGGGTGCGGGACATGACGGCGACCCGGCCGCCGGGCTCCAGGCCGGCGGCGATCAGGCCCTTGGCCACGGCGGTCACCTCGCGGGCGAACTCCGCCGCGGTGACGGGCCGCCAGACTCCGTCCACCTCGCGGCGCAGGACCACCGCGTCCGGGGCCTCGGACGCGTTGGTGAAGGGGATGTCGGCGGTGCTGCCCGTGGTGGGGCGGGGGGCGAGGGGCGCGGTACGGGCCTCGCGGACGGTGCCGCTCTCGTCCCTGACCGTCTCGGTCGTCGTGCGGGACGCCAGGCCACCGCGCTTCCTCGCCCGTTTCAGGTCCCTGTGTACGCCCATGTCGGCTCCCGGTCGCGGATCGGACGGAGGTGCTGTCGTGCCGTGTTCGTTCCACTTACTTACTCGAGAGTAAACTTACTGGAGCGTAAGGAAGAGTCAACCCGGGCGCGGTGTGTCAGGTCGTCAGGCGGTCCGCCGTCGCGATCGCCTCGGCCAGTCGCCGGACGTCCTCGTCCTCGGTGCGGTCGGCCAGTGTCCCGGCGTGCTCGGCGAGCCGGCCGAGGCCCGGGGCGCCCGGCAGGGAGCCGTGCCGGTCGTCGCCGAAGGAGCGCAGCGCGTCGGCGAAGTACGCGGCGGTCGCCGTGACGCGCAGGCCCCGGTCCGCTTCCCAGACGGAGTCGTCGAGGTCGCCGGTCTCCATGTCGGCGGACTCCTCGTGCGGGGCCCTGGTGCGGGGGTCGAGCCAGCGGACGGTGGCCGTGGCGAGCCGGCCGTCGGCGCCGGGCCGGACGCGGACGGCGTACAGGGCGGTGACCGTGTGGCCGGGGCCGACCTCGCCGCCGTCGACGCGGTCGTCGCGGAAGTCGTCGTCGGCGACCTCGCGGTTCTCGTAGCCGACGAGGCGGAACTCGGCGACCGCCTCGGGGTCGAAGGCGACCTGGGCCTTGGCGTCGCGGGCGGTCAGCTCGATGTGGCGGGGCAGTTGCTCGCAGAACACCTCGCGGGCGTCCTCGGTGTCCGACACGTACGCGGTGTGGCCGTCGCCCTGGTCGGCGAGGCGCTCCATCAGGGCGTCGCCGTAGTCGCTGCCGACACCGACGCCGAACAGGGTGACGCCGTGCTCGCGGCGGGCGTCCGCGATGCGTTCGAGGATGGCGTCCGCGTCGGTGTCGCCGGTGTTGGCGAGGGCGTCGGAGACGAGGACGACGCGATTGGTGGCGCCCGCGCGGCGGCCCTCGACGGCCGTGGCGTAGCCGGTGTCGACGCCCGCGCCGAGGTTGGTGGAGTCGGCCGGCTCCAGGCTGTCGATGGCCTTGTGCACCCGGCCGCGGTGGTCGCCGAGCCGGGTCATGGGCAGCACGGTCTCGGCCTCGTCGCTGAAGGTGACGAGCGCGACCGAGTCGTCGACGCGCAGCCGGTCGGTCATCGTGCCGAGGGACTCCTGGGCCAGGTCGAGGCGGCCGGGCTCGGCCATGGAGCCGGAGACGCCGATGACGAACGTGAGGGCGGCGGGCGGGCGTTCGCCCTCCCGCTCGGCGCTCCGCGTGGCCAGCCCCACCCGGACCAGCGACCAGTCCTCCTCGCCGGTGCGGGCGCCGTCCACGGTCACGGAGAAGCCGTCGGCGCCGGGACGGTCGTAGTCCTGACGGAAGCTGTTGACGAACTCCTCGGGGCGGACCGTCGACGGATCGGGCAGCCGGCCCTCGGAGAGGGTGCGGCGGGCGTACCCGTAGGAGGCGGTGTCGACGTCGAGGGCGAAGGTGGAGAGGTGGTCGGGGGCGGCGTCACGCGCCTCTCCCGTCCCGGGTGGGGTGTCGCCTCCGTCGGGGCGCTGTCCGTCCTCGCCGCGGGGGCGGTCGGGCGCCGGGAGCGGGGCCGAACCTCCCCGGGAGTCGGACGCGGTGTCCTTCGCTCCCTGTGCCGCGTCGTCGCCCTGGCAGCCGGTGAGCAGCAGGCCGCCCGCCGCCGTGAGCGCGAGCAGCGCGCCGATCGGCCTTCGTGTCCGGTACCGCTTCATCTTCCGTGCCCCCTGGTTCCGTTGACGCCGGTGTACGTGACGGTGACGGCGCGGCGGGGCGGAACGTGCGGTGCGTGGCGTCACGGGTGCGTCTCGAAAGGGGCACGGCGGCGGGCGGCCGAGACCGGTGGGTGACCCTCCGGTGACCGGGTCGGTGTCTTCGCGCGTCGACGCCGACGGGCGCCCCGGGAGGGGCACCCGTGTGTGCGCGGCGGGAGGGCGGGGGCCAGGGCCTGTCCGACCGGCGCTAGGAGACGACGTCCTTGCGGGCGAACCCCCGGAAGGCCAGGGCGAACAGCACGAGGGCGTACGTCACCGACAGCGAGGTGCCCTGGATGAGGCGGGTCCAGTCCAGCTGGGGCCGGACCGCGTCGAGCCAGGCGTACTGCCAGTGCGCGGGCAGGAAGTCCCGCCAGTCGCCGAGGGCGGTCACCTCGTCCAGGACGTTTCCGATGATGGTCAGGCCGACCGCGCCGCCGACCGCGCCGAGCGGTGCGTCCGTCTTCGTGGACAGCCAGAACGCCAGGGCGGCGGTGACCAGTTGCGAGACGAAGACGTACGCCACGGTGATGGCGAGGCGCTCGGCCGCCGTGCCGGTGGGGAGGCTGCCGCCGGTGGGCAGCTCCAGCGGCCCCCAGCCGTAGGCGACCGTGCCGACGGCGAGCGCGACCAGCGGCAGCAGGACGATGGCGGCGAGGCTGAGGATGAGCGCGACGACCAGCTTGGACCACAGCAGACGGGCCCGGGGCACCGGCGCCGCCAGCAGGTAGCGCAGCGAGGACCAGCTCGCCTCCGAGGCGACCGTGTCCCCGAAGAACAGGGCGACGGGCACGACGAGGAGGAAGCCCGCGGAGGCGAAGAGGTTGACCGCGGCGAAGTTCGCCCCCGAGGCGGTGGCCGAGTCCATCAGGCTGACCTGGTTGCCGCCGCCCTCCGGTCCGCCGCCGACCCGGAAGGCGACGAGCAGCACGAACGGGAGGGCGAACAGGATGCCGCCCATGACGAGCGTGCGCCGCCGCTTGAGCTGCCGGACCAGCTCCACCCGCACGGGCAGGGTGCGGCCCGCGCGGTAGCCCTCGGCGACCTCCCGGGGGCCGGCGGGCTCGGCGCGTTCGGCCAGCGTGCTCATGCCGGGTCTCCGATCAGGGTGAGGAACGCGTCCTCGAGGCGGCGGTGGGGGCCCACCGACTCCACGGGCACGTCCAGGCGTACGAGGTCGGCGACCAGGCGGCGGGCGGTGCCCTCGGCGGCGGCGTCGAGGCGGACCAGGAGGCCTTCGTCGGTGCGGACGGCCGAGGCCACGCCCGGCAGGGCGGCGACCTTCTCGACGAGGGGCGCGTCGACGGGCGCGGTGGTGCCGACCAGCAGCGTGTCGCCGGAGCCGACGATCTCGCCGACCGGGCCGGCCTGCACCAGCCGGCCGTGGTCCATGACCACCAGGTGGGTGCAGGTCTGCTCGACCTCGGCCAGCAGGTGGCTGGAGACGATCACGGTGCGGCCGGCCGCCGCGTAGCGGATCATCACCTCGCGCATCTCGCGGATCTGCGGCGGGTCCAGGCCGTTGGTCGGCTCGTCCAGGATCAGCAGGTCGGGAAGGCCGAGCATGGCCTGGGCGATGGCGAGGCGCTGGCGCATGCCCTGGGAGTAGGTGCGCACGGCGCGGGCGAGTGCCTCGCCGAGGCCGGCGATCTCCAGGGCCTCGTCGAGGTGGGCGTCCTCGGGCGGGCGGCCGGTGGCCCGCCAGTAGAGCTCCAGGTTCTCGCGGCCGGACAGGTGCGGCAGGAAGCCCGCGCCCTCGACGAAGGCGCCGACGCGGGAGAGCACGGGGGCGCCGGGCGCGATGGCGTGGCCGAAGACGCGGATCTCGCCGCCGTCGGGCGTGATGAGGCCCATCAGCATGCGCAGGGTCGTCGTCTTGCCGGCGCCGTTAGGTCCGAGCAGGCCGAGTACCTGGCCCTGCTCCACCCGGAAGGACAGGTCCCGGACCGCGTACCGGTCGGTGGACCTGGCGTACCGCTTGGTCAGGTCGGTGATCTGGAGCGGCACGCCGGCCAGCGCGGGGTCGGGCGGCGGGGCCGTGGTGCGCCGGCGGGCCGTCAGCAGCAGGGCCGCGGCCACCGCCGCTCCGGCGAGGGGCGCCCACCAGACCCAGGCGGGCAGCCCGGCCACCTGGCCGGTCCCGCCGAGCGCCGTCGGCACCTTCAGGTCGCCCTTGAGGGAGACGGTGTAGGTGGCGGGGGCTGCCGGAGAGGCGTAGGCGAGGTCGGTGGAGGAGAGGACCAGGCGCAGCCGGTGGCCGTCCTCGACCTCGTGGTCGACGGCCGGCAGGGTGATCGTCACGTCCTTGCCGGCCTTGGCGTCCTCCACCCTGAGGGGCGTGACGAGCTGGGCGGGGAGGATCTGCTGGGTGCCGCCGGGCCCCACGTCGTACACCTTGGCGAAGAGCACGGCGTCGTCGCGGGTGGACTTCACGTGCACGGTCGCGGTGGGCGAGCCCGTGATCTGGAGATCCTCCTCCAGGGGCGCCGACTCGAAGGCGGCGAACTGGCCGGGGAACTCCAGGGAGATGCCGACGCCGAGCGAGGAGAGCCGGGAGAGGCCGCCGGAGCCGCCGATGCCGGGCACGGCGGAGACGGCGGGCGGACTGGCGCCGGCCGGGTTGTCGAAGCGCTGCTCGCGTCCGCGCAGGGCGATCGCCTGCGGCTCGCTCGTGAGGCCGGGGTAGGAGTCGGCGCTCACGCCCTCCAGGCGCGGTTCTCCGTCGCCGGTGCCGGCGCCGAGGGTGCGGGTGACGCGGAAGGCGGGGCCGGTGCCGGCGGACTCGTCGTCCTTCAGATAGCGGTCGAACCACGTCCCGATGCGGTCCTGGACGCGGTCCGTCTCCATGTCGCCGCCGTCGTGCCCGCCCGAGACCCAGTCGACCTCGACGGGGGCTCCGTTGGCCCGGATCGCCTTCGCGGCGGCGTCGGACTGGCCGAGCGGGAAGAGGGAGTCGGTCTGTCCCTGTATCAGCAGCGTGGGCACGTCGATGCGGTCGCCGACGGCCTGCGGACTGCGCTCCTCCAGGAGCTTCACCGCCTCGGCGTCCGGCGCCCCCTGCTCGGCGACGCGCTGGTACATCCGGCAGAGGGTGGCGTCGAGCTCCTCGCAGCCGCCGCCCAGGTTGACGAAGAGGCCGGCCCACAGCTTCTTGAGGACGCCGTTCGGGAAGAGGGCGTCCGCTAGGTTCCAGTAGGTGATGGCGGGGGCGATGGCGTCGACCCGGGCGTCGTGCCCGGCGGCCAGCAGGGCCACGGCCCCGCCGTACGAACCGCCGGCCACGCCCACGCGCGGGTCGCCCTGCCGGTCCAGCCGGACCTCCGGCCGCTTCGCCAGCCAGTCGATCAGCCGGGACACGTCGGCGACCTCGCCGTCCGGCGCGTTCAACCCGATCCTGCCGGTGGACCTGCCGAAGCCGCGCGCCGACCAGGTCAGCACCGCGTACCCGTCGCGGGCGAGGGTCTTCGCCTGCTCGCGTGCGTCGTCCTTGCTGCCGCCGAAGCCGTGCGCGAGCAGGACGGCCGGGCGCCGGCCGCCGGAACCCGCCGTGAAGTACGAGGTGTCCAGGCGCACTCCGTCGCCCACCGCCAGGGTCCGGTCGGTGCGGTGCACCGGGGGCGGGTCGTCGCCGGCGACGGCCGTCCAGGTCCCGGCTCCGGCGAGTACGACGACGGCGGCCGCGGCGCAGAGAATCCGCCGCGGCCCCCGTAGCAGCCCTCGCACGCGGGGCAGTCGAAGATCCATGTGTCAACGGTACGGGCCGCCGCCGACAACCGGGGCAGTCCGGGGGCCGAACCTCCGCCCCTCCCAGGGAAGTACGCGGCCGGTCCCGCGTACCGCGGGCGCGGTAGGGCGGCTTGCGGACGGCGTCACGGCCGGGCGGGCTCCCGGACGTCGTCGGGGACGGTCACCAGCCAGCGCGTGTCGCGGCGCGGGCGCAGGTACAGGGCCCAGTACAGGGTGGCCGCGGCGGTGATGCCGCCGGTCCACAGCAGGTGGCCGGTCTCCTGCTGGGTCAGGATGTAGGCGAGGACCACGATCAGCAGGACCGGCACGACGGGCCACAGGGGCATGCGCCACGCGTGCGCGTGCCGGTGGGCACCGCGCCGGCAGAGCAGGGCGGCGACCGCGACGAGCAGGTACATGCCGGTGACGGAGACGCCCGTGACCCCGTACAGGGTGTCCAGGTCGACGAAGCACAGCAGGGCGCCCGGCACGCCGACGGCGAGGGTGGCGACCCAAGGGGACCCGAAGCGGCCGAGCTTGGAGAAGACGCCGTTCACCGGGGCGGGCCAGGCCTTGTCGCGGGCCGAGGCGAACAGGACGCGTGAGTTCTGGATGACCATGACGATGCCCGCGTTGATGATGGCGAGGGCGACGCAGAGGCTGACGAAGGTGCCGACGGCCGAGTTGGACCAGGCGGTGACCATGGCGCCGATGTCGCCGCCGGTCAGCTCCGCGAGGTCGGAGGCGCCGAGGGTGATGGCGACGACCGGGACCAGGATGATCACGGCGGAGATGGCGAGGGTGGCGAACACCGTGCGGGCGACGTTGCGGCGCGGGTTCTCCAACTCCTCGGAGAGGTAGACGGCGGTGGAGAAGCCCTGGGTGACGAACAGGGCGATGGCGAGCCCGGAGACGACCAGCATCGCCGTCACGGGGTCCGCGCCGCCGTCCGCGCCGGCCACCTCCAGGGAGGCGAGGCTGCCGGGACCGCGCTCCGCGTGGGCGAAGCCCAGCACCGCGACGACGGCGGCGGCGATGACCTCCAGGACGAGGAAGACGCCGGTGATCCAGGCGTTGGCCCGCAGGTCGAGGAGGCCTGCCAGGGTTGCGAGCAGCATGACGCCGGCGCCCGCCACGGACGGGTCGAGGTGCACGATCGGGGCGAGGTAGTCGGCCGTGCCCATCGCGATCACCGGCGGCACGATCATGACGACCAGCAGGGACAGCACGAAGACCAGCCAGCCCGCCAGCCGCCCGGCCAGGGTCGACACCATGGCGTACTCGCCGCCCGCGCTGGGGATGAGGGTGCCCAGTTCCGAGTAGCAGAACGCCACGGCGATGCAGAGGAGGGAGCCGATGGCGATGGTCAGGGCGGTGGCGGTGCCGAGCGAGCCGAACAGGTCGGGGACCACCACGAACAGCGTGGAGGCGGGGGTCACGCACGAGAGCGTCAGGAGAGTGCCGCCGACGACCCCGATGGAACGCTTGAGCGTCCGTGACTCCGGCGGTGCCGGAAGGTCGGGGGGCGCTGTGGCTGCGGTCTCGGCGGGGCGGAGCGTGTCGGTCATGGAGCGGTTCCGATCGACTCGGGCGGCGTGGTTCGGGCGGGAGCGCTATCGCCTCCGGCGGCTTGCTCGTACGTGGTTCTCGTCCGCTCCCGACGCCAGATGGAATCCCGACGAAAACCGCCGCGTCAATGGCTGTTTACCTACGGAAACCGTTGTTCCAAGCCGCTTGGACACCGGTAAACCGCACGATGCCCCTTGAGTCAGAAGACCTTTGCGGCGTGCGGGAACCGTAGGGGGCGGGGCAAAAAAAGGTGCCGTCGTCCGGTATCCGGACGCTGTCGGTGGTGCCCGGTACAGTCCTCGGCACAGGTGAATCACAGGAACACGGCACTGGGTGGGGACTCATGAAGCTGAGGTACACCGCGTCCTGGGTGGGGCTGACCGCGGCGGCGATGGTCGCGGCGACGGCGTGCGGTTCGCAGGGCGCGAAGACGGCGGCGGAGACCGCCGACAAGGCGGCCGACACGGCCGTGAGCCGGACGGACACGATCATGGCGGCGCTCTCCCGGGCCACCGACCGGACCGAGGAGCTGGGCTCCGCGGAGGTCCGGATGTCGACCGATCTGGGCCCGGGCGAGCCGATCTCCATGGACGGCACGTACTCGTGGGGCGACGGCTACGCCTTCGACGTCGAGATGGACACCGAGGCCGCGCAGATGCAGGCGCTCACGGCCTCCCCGACGGTCCGCACGCTGTTCGTGGACGGCGCCTACTACTACGACATCGACCCGCAGCCGTCCGGCCCGCTCGCGGGCAAGGAGTGGATGCGGATCGACGGGTCGGCCGTGTTCGGCGACGCGGGCGCGGACGCGCTCAGCGGGTCGGCCGGCGGCAGCCCGTCCGCGTCCATGAAGGGGCTGAAGTACGCCGACGATGTCGAGGACCTCGGTCGGGAGACGGTCAACGGCCGCTCCACGACGCACTACCGGGCCGTTCTCGACCAGGACGACATGGGCAGGCTGAAGAACGCCTACGGCGACGAGGGGAACCTGTTCGGCCAGATGACCGGCGGCTCCACCACCGTCACCATGGACGTCTGGGTGGGCGGCAAGGACCTCCCGGTGCGCATGACGCAGGAGTTCGGCGCCATGAAGGTCACCATGGACTTCGACAAGTTCGGCGCCACCAAGGAGATCGTGGCCCCGCCCGCCGCGCAGACCGGCGACCTCACCCAGGAGGTGAAGGACGCCGGGGCGCAGCAGGGCTGAGACGGCGTGACGGTGCCCGTGTCCCCGGCCGGGACACGGGCACCGCGGTGGCTCAGTGGTTGCGCGGGAAGCCCAGGTCGACGCCCGCCGGGGCGTCGGACGGGTCCGGCCAGCGGGTGGTGACGACCTTGCCGCGGGTGTAGAAGTGCGTGCCGTCGTTGCCGTAGATGTGGTGGTCGCCGAAGAGCGAGTCCTTCCAGCCGCCGAAGGAGTGGTAACCCACGGGGACCGGGATCGGCACGTTCACGCCGACCATGCCGGCCTCGACCTCCAGCTGGAAGCGGCGGGCCGCGCCGCCGTCCCGGGTGAAGATCGCGGTGCCGTTGCCGAACGGCGAGGCGTTGATGAGGGCCAGACCCTCCTCGTAGGTCTCGGCGCGCAGCACGCACAGGACGGGGCCGAAGATCTCGTCCTGGTAGGCCTTGGCCGTGGTCGGCACCCGGTCCAGCAGGGAGATGCCGATCCAGTGGCCGTCCTCGTGCCCGTCGACCGTGAGTCCGGTGCCGTCCAGGACGACCTCGCAGCCCTCGGCCGCCGCGCCCTCGACGTAGGACGCCACCTTGTCGCGGTGCGCCGCGGTGATGAGGGGGCCCATCTCCGAGGCCGGGTCGTCGCCCGGACCGATCTTGATCTTCTCGGCGCGCTCGCGGATCTTCCGCACCAGCTCGTCGCCGACGGCGCCGACCGCGACGACCGCGGAGATCGCCATGCAGCGCTCGCCGGCCGAGCCGTAGGCCGCGGACACGGCCGCGTCCGCCGCCGCGTCGAGGTCGGCGTCCGGCAGCACCAGCATGTGGTTCTTGGCGCCGCCGAGGGCTTGGACGCGCTTGCCGTTCGCGGAGGCGGTGGTGTGGATGTACCGGGCGATGGGCGTCGAGCCGACGAACGAGACCGCCTTGACGTCCGGGTGCTCCAGCAGCCGGTCCACGGCCACCTTGTCGCCGTGCACGACGTTGAAGACGCCGTCCGGCAGACCGGCCTCGGAGAGCAGCTCGGCGATCTTCATCGCGGCCGACGGGTCCTTCTCGCTCGGCTTGAGCACGAAGGTGTTGCCGCAGGCGATGGCGAGGGGGAACATCCACATCGGCACCATCGCCGGGAAGTTGAACGGCGTGATGCCGGCGACCACGCCGAGCGGCTGGCGGATCGAGGCCACGTCGACGCGGGTGGCGACCTGCGTCGACAGCTCGCCCTTGAGCTGCACGGTGATGCCGCAGGCCAGGTCGACGATCTCCAGGCCGCGCGCGACCTCGCCGAGCGCGTCGGAGTGCACCTTGCCGTGCTCGGCGGTGATCAGGCCGGCGATCTCGTCGCGGTGGGCGTCCAGCAGCGCCCGGAACGAGAAGAGGATCGAGGTGCGCTGCGCCAGCGAGGACTGGCCCCACGTCAGGTAGGCGTCCTTGGCCGCGGCCACCGCGGCGTCCACCTCGTCGACCGAGGCGAAGGCCACCTTCGTGGTGACCACGCCGGTCGCCGGGTTCGTCACCGGCCCGTACGATCCCGAGGCGCCTTCGGCGGTCTTGCCGCCGATCCAGTGGTTGACGATGTTCGTCATGACCGAGAACTCCTTCACAGATGGCGGCGACGGGTCGAGACGTGCCGTTGGTCCAGCTCACGGGCCGTGACCGGCGACGATCGGCGCGCGGTCCGCGGCGATCGGGCCATGGTCTCGGCCATGGGTCCATCCCAGCAGCCGGGCGCTCGGGACGCGCCCGACACTGTGTATGCGGTTCGGGTGTCCGCGTAGACACCTGGGGCAGTGCGGGCGGCCGGCACGCCGGCGGGACGCGGGAACCTCCGGCGCGGGGCCGGTGCGAGCGGGGAGTCGGCGCTCGTGCCTCGCTCCTGCCAGGGCGAAGCGGCCTTCCCGCGCCGGAGGCGTTTCGTGGGGGAACCGGCGGGCGCGCATCCCGGCCCCGGCGGCCAGGTAGTGCGCGCCATCGCGTTCCCCTTCGTGCCCGTCGTGCACGTCGTACCGGTCGTAGCGGTTCAGGCGGTTCAGGCGGTTCAGGCAGTCCAGGCGGTCTCGGCGGTCCTGGCGGTCGTGCCCGCCGTCGTCCGTCCGTCCGCCCGTCCGTCCGCCCGTCCGCCCGTCCGCCGTTGCGTCTCCCCCGGTTTCTAGCCCCGTGCGTGCGCCCTGTCAATGTTTTGTCCGGACATTCGGACGACAGAGCGAGCGACATGCTCCGGGTGGCCGCCCGCCCGGGCGCGGGGAACACCGCCGGCCGCCCAAGTCAACGCGCCACGCCCGGACTCCGGCTTACGCCTTTGCGGCATCCCTGTCACAAAGACGCCCCTCCCGTCACGGATGTCACGCGCACGCGGGTCTTCCGTCACACCCGGGAACGGCCCCTGACCGCCCCTCACCCGACGTCGTTCTCTCCGCACAGGCTTGGTGATCGCCAGCGCAGCGCCCGGCTCCCCCCTGGCGGCCGTCCCCGGTCGCCGCCGCGGTGCGCGCGGGGAGGTGCACGTGACCGACCGAAGGCTCTGGTCCTACAAGGACATCGCGGCCCACATCCGGGTACAGCCGGACACCGTGCGGTCGTACCGCAAGCACGGGCTGCTGCCCCCGCCCGACCACGTGGAGAGCGGAAAGCCCTACTGGTACGCGGACACGATCCGGGCCTGGGTGGCCTCCCGGCCCCGCAACCGGAAGCGATAGGCCGGCCGGCGCCCCGCACGGCCGGAAGGGCGTTCCGCGCTCCACCGCCCGGTGGGGCGCGGTGCCGCCCGTGGACTGCCCGCTGGGACCCGTCCCGCACGGCCGCAGGACGGCCCTGCGGCCGTGCGGGACGGTGAAGGGGGCGCGGCGGGAGGCGGAGCGGCAGGACGCGCGCGGGTCGACGAGTTACTGACGGCCGCCTTCGACGCCGAGTGGGCCGCCCACCGCGGGCGCCCCGCGGGCCCGCCCGCGAGGACCCGGGGGCCCGGCCGCGAGGACCCGGGGGCCGCGGTCACGGCAGGACGACCACCACGCCCGCCCCGGGTGCCGTGTCCATGACCGAGAGGGCCGCGGGGGCCGCGTCCAGCGGGATCGTGGCCGTCGCGAGCCGCTCGGGCCGCAGCACCCCCGTACGGACCAGTTCCATCATCGGCGGGTAGGTGTGCGCGGCCATGCCGTGGCTGCCGAGGAGGGTCAGCTCCAGGGCGATGACGCGGGCCATGGGGACCGGCGTGGTGCCGGTCGGCGAGGGCAGCAGGCCGACCTGCACGTGCCGGCCACGGCGGCGCAGGCCGTTCACGGACGCGGCGCAGGTGACCGGTGAGCCGAGGGCGTCCAGGGAGAGGTGGGCACCCCCGCCGGTCAGCTCGCGCACCGCCTCCGCGGGGTCGGGCACGGCGGTCGCGTCCACGCACGCGGCCGCGCCGAACTCGCGCGCCCGCTCCAGCGCCCGGGCCGACACGTCCACGGCGACGACCCGCGCGCCCGAGGCGGCGGCGATCATCACCGCGGACAGGCCCACGCCGCCGCAGCCGTGCACCGCGACCCACTCCCCCGCCGCGACCCGCCCCTGCTGGACCACGGCCCGGAACGCCGTGGCGAACCGGCAGCCGAGCGAGGCCGCCGTCGCGAAGGACATGTCCTCGGGTATGGCGACGAGGTTGACGTCGGCGTGGTCGAGCGCCACGTACTCGGCGAAGGACCCCCAATGGGTGAAGCCCGGCTGGGTCTGCCGCTCGCACACCTGGTGGTCGCCCGCCGCGCAGGCACCGCAGCTTCCGCAGGCGCAGACGAAGGGCACCGTCACCCGGTCACCGGGCCGCCATCCCGTCACCCGGTCGCCGACCGCCTCGACGACACCGGCGAGTTCGTGCCCGGGCACGTGCGGCAGGGCGATGTCCGGGTCGTGGCCCTGCCATCCGTGCCAGTCGCTGCGGCACAGCCCGGTGGCCCCGACGCGGACCACGACGCCGTGCGCGGCGGGCTCCGGGTCGGGCACCTCACGCACCTCGGCCGGCTCCCCGAACCGCTCGAACACCACCGCGCGCATCCGCCACCCTCACTCCCGTACCGGCACTCCCGCTACCCGTCCCCCATCACACGGCAGGCCCTGCGAAGCCCATACCCCCTAGGGGTACAGTGGGGGTACGTGGTCCACGCCGGATCACGGGTACCCGCCCGGCACGCCCCGACGAGGAGTAACGACATGACCGCCCAGACCGACACCCAGGGCTCCGTCACCACCGTCTACAAGGTGAGCGGAATGAGCTGCGGACACTGCGAGGGCGCCGTCTCCGGCGAGATCTCCGAGATCCCGGGCGTCGGCTCGGTGCAGGCCGTCGCCTCGACCGGCGAGGTCACCGTCGTCTCCGAGGCCGCCCTCGACGACGAGGCGGTACGCGCCGCCGTGGACGAGGCGGGCTTCGAACTCGTCGGCAGGGCCTGAGCGGCACCGCCGCACCCCGGCAGCACCCACAGCCCCTCCGGCCGGGCCGCGCGCGGTCCGGCCGGCCGTCAGGAGCCTGGACCATGACCAGCACCACCGCGCCCGACCCCACCGCGTCCGACGCCGTCGCGTCCGGCACCACCGCGCCCGACACCGCCGCCCGCGGTGCCACCGCGGAGGCGTCCACGGGCGGCCCGGCCGCCGCGCCGGACCTCGCCGAGGTCGAACTGCTCATCGGCGGGATGACCTGCGCCTCCTGCGCGGCTCGCGTCGAGAAGAAGCTCAACCGCATGGACGGCGTCACCGCCACGGTGAACTACGCGACGGAGAAGGCCCGGATCACGTACCCGGCGACCACCGGGGTCGCCGACCTGATCGCGACCGTCGTCAGGACCGGGTACACCGCCGAGGAGCCCGCGCCGCCCCCGGAGCCGGCCGACGCGGCGGGCGACCCGGACGCTGACGCCGGCGACGACGGCGACCCTGGGCCGGCCGCCCTCCGCGGGCGCCTCGTGGTCTGCGCCCTGCTGGCGGCGCCCGTCGTGCTGCTGGCCATGGTCCCGGCGCTCCAGTTCGACAACTGGCAGTGGCTCTCGCTCACCCTCGCCGCGCCCGTCGTCGTGTGGGGAGGGCTGCCCTTCCACCGCGCCGCGTGGAAGAACCTCCGGCACGGTGCGGCCACCATGGACACCCTCGTATCGCTCGGCACGCTCGCGGCGTTCGGCTGGTCCCTGTGGGCGCTGTTCCTCGGCGACGCGGGCATGCCGGGCATGCGGCACGGCTTCGACCTCACCGTCTCCCGCACGGACGGCGCCTCCGCGATCTACCTGGAGGCCGCCGCCGGTGTCACCGCCTTCCTGCTGCTCGGCCGCTGGCTGGAGGCCCGCTCCAAGCGCCGCGCCGGGGCCGCGCTGCGGGCGCTGATGGAGCTGGGCGCGAAGGACGTCGCGGTCCTGCGGGACGGGCGCGAGGTACGCGTCCCGGTGGCCCGGCTCGCGGTCGGCGACCGGTTCGTCGTACGGCCCGGGGAGAAGATCGCCACCGACGGCACGGTGGTCGAGGGTGCCTCGGCCGTGGACGCCTCCATGCTGACCGGCGAGTCGGTGCCGGTGGACGTGGCGGTCGGCGACACCGTCACCGGCGCGACGGTCAACGCCGCGGGCCGGCTGCTGGTCGAGGCGACCCGGGTGGGCGCGGACACGCGGCTGGCCCGGATGGCGAAGCTGGTCGAGGACGCGCAGAGCGGCAAGGCCGAGGTGCAGCGGCTCGCCGACCGGATCTCCGGGATCTTCGTACCCGTCGTGCTGCTGATCGCCTTCGCCACCTTCGGCGGATGGCTGGGCGCCACCGGTGACACGGTCGCCGCGTTCACCGCCGCCGTCGCCGTGCTGATCATCGCCTGCCCCTGCGCCCTGGGCCTGGCCACGCCGACGGCCCTGATGGTCGGCACGGGCCGCGGCGCCCAGCTCGGCATCCTCATCAAGGGCCCCGAGGTCCTGGAGTCCACGCGGCGGGTGGACACGGTCGTGCTGGACAAGACCGGCACCGTCACCACGGGCCGCATGACCCTGCACGAGGTGTACGCCGCCGAGGGCACCGACGAGGAACGGGTGCTGCGGCTCGCGGGCGCCGTCGAGCACGCCTCCGAGCACCCCGTGGCCCGCGCGGTCGCGGCCGGCGCCGAGGAGCGCCTCGGCCCGCTCCCCGGGGTCGAGGACTTCACGAACGTCCCCGGTCGCGGCGTACGCGGGCGCGTGGACGGCCTCCAGGTGGCCGTGGGGCGCCTCTACGACGTCCTGCCGCCCGAGGTCGCCCGGGCCAGGGACGAGGCCGAGAGGCGGGGCCGTACGGCCGTCGTGGTCGGCTGGGACGGCGTGGCGCGTGGGGTCGTCGCCGTGGCGGACACGGTCAGGGAGACCAGCGCGGAGGCGGTGGCCGAGCTACGCCGGCTGGGGCTCGCCCCGGTCCTGCTGACCGGCGACAACCGGCGCGTGGCCGAGTCGGTCGCCCGGGCCGTCGGCGTCGACGAGGTGATCTCCGAGGTGCTGCCCGAGGAGAAGGTCGCCGTGGTGGAGAGGCTGCGCGCCGAGGGCCGTACGGTCGCGATGGTCGGGGACGGCGTCAACGACGCGGCCGCGCTGGCCACCGCCGATCTGGGGCTGGCGATGGGCACGGGGACGGACGCGGCGATCGAGGCGGGCGACCTGACGCTGGTGCGCGGGGACCTGCGGGCGGCCGCGGACGCGATCCGGCTCTCCCGGCGGACCCTGTCGACGATCAAGGGCAATCTCGTGTGGGCCTTCGGTTACAACGTGGCCGCGCTGCCACTGGCCGCCGCCGGACTGCTGAACCCGATGATCGCGGGGGCGGCGATGGCGTTCTCCTCGGTCTTCGTCGTCACCAACAGCCTCCGGCTGCGGGCGTTTCGCTGAGGTCTCGATGCCCGGACCCCTCTGGAGTCCTGCGCGCGCCTCACATAAGCTCTTCACAAGGCTCGCGCATCTTCCTTACGCTTGGGTACCGTTCGACGTATCGGGGCCCTTGCGCACCTAACGGACATATGCAAGAGACGCAGATCACAGTGATGCGAACGTAACCATCTAAGGGGTTCGAAGGTCTAAGTTGGCGATGTCAGGCAGCGTCTTGGGGGGCGCCACCTGACATCTGGGGACGTCTTGGGGGACATTCCCAGAGCTGCGTTGCCGGGACACGTACACCGGGAAGCTTTGAGCGGCCCTCCCGGTCGTGCGCTGTCCCGGCAGACCGCACGAGACATTCGACGGACACACGACAGGCACACGACAGGCGGGCGGGTTCGCCCGCCGGTTCAGCACAGCGATTCAGGCGCTGTCCTCACAGACGCCCGGCCGGATCCCGTGGGGGGAATCCGCACCGGGACATGGGAAGGCGCCCTGGTTCGTCGGCCCGTGGGGGGACCGGCGCCGGGGCGCCTTTCGCTGTTTCCCGGCCGTGCCCGGCCCATGGGAACGTCCGGAACCACGGGAAAGCAACGGACCCCGTACCCGACCGGGGGGTCGGGTACGGGGTCCGCAAGCCTCGAAGAGGACGCTCAGCGCTCCTCGACCGGCACGAAGTCGCGCTCCACGACGCCCGTGTAGATCTGGCGCGGGCGGCCGATACGGGAACCCGGCTCCTTGATCATCTCGTGCCACTGGGCGATCCAGCCCGGCAGCCGGCCGAGGGCGAACAGGACCGTGAACATCTCGGTCGGGAAGCCCATGGCCCGGTAGATCAGGCCGGTGTAGAAGTCGACGTTCGGGTAGAGGCTGCGCGAGACGAAGTAGTCGTCGGAGAGCGCGTGCTCCTCCAGCTTCAGCGCGATGTCCAGCAGCTCGTCGGACTTGCCGAGAGCGGAGAGGACGTCGTGCGCGGCGGCCTTGATGATCTTGGCGCGCGGGTCGAAGTTCTTGTAGACCCGGTGGCCGAAGCCCATCAGGCGGACGCCGTCCTCCTTGTTCTTCACCTTGCGGATGAAGGTGTCGACGTCGCCACCGTTGTCGCGGATGCCCTCGAGCATCTCCAGCACCGACTGGTTGGCGCCGCCGTGCAGCGGGCCCCACAGGGCGTTGATGCCCGCGGAGATCGACGCGAACATGTTGGCCTGCGAGGAGCCGACCAGGCGGACCGTGGAGGTCGAGCAGTTCTGCTCGTGGTCCGCGTGCAGGATCAGCAGCTTGTCCAGGGCGGAGACGACCGTCGGGTCGAGCTCGTACTCCTGCGCCGGCACCGAGAACGTCATGCGCAGGAAGTTCTCGACGTAGCCGAGGTCGTTGCGCGGGTAGACGAACGGGTGGCCGATCGACTTCTTGTACGCGTACGCCGCGATCGTCGGGAGCTTGGCGAGCAGCCGGATCGTGGAGAGGTTGCGCTGACGCTCGTCGAACGGGTTGTGGCTGTCCTGGTAGAACGTCGACAGCGCCGAGACGACCGACGACAGCATGGCCATCGGGTGGGCGTCGCGCGGGAAGCCCTTGTAGAAGTTCTTGACGTCCTCGTGCAGCAGGGTGTGCTGCGTGATCTCGTTCTTGAACGCGGTGAGCTCGTCGACCGTGGGCAGCTCGCCGTTGATCAGCAGGTAGGCGACCTCCACGAAGGAGGAGCGCTCGGCCAGCTGCTCGATCGGGTAGCCGCGGTAGCGGAGGATGCCCGCCTCGCCGTCCAGATACGTGATGGCGGATTTATAGGCGGCGGTGTTGCCGTAACCGCTGTCCAGCGTCACCAGACCGGTCTGGGCGCGGAGCTTCCCGATGTCGAAGCCCTTGTCGCCGACGGTGCTGTCGATCACCGGGTAGGTGTACTCGCCGTCGCCGTACCGCAGTACTACAGAGTTGTCGCTCACGTCTTCCCTCACCGACGTAGTGCCTCATCTTCGAGGTGCCCTGACTGTCTCTACCATCCCCCACTTGGCTCAGGAGAGTGCACTCGGGGTCGACCATCGGGCCTATTGGCGGCACTCAGTGCCGCCAACTTGCTCATCCTGCCCCCTCTCCTTCCCTTCCGGAAGTGCTCTGTGACCTTTCCGACTCGTTTGATCGATCATTTTTTCACAGGGCGGGGCGGGTCACGGGAGGGTCTGTGGATCAGGAGCCCGTCAGCCGGAAGTCGAGCGCCGTGCAGCGTCGGCCGGCCGAGACCGTACGCACCGCCTGTCCGATCGCCTTGCGGGAGCCGACGAGGACGACCAGTTGCTTGGCCCGGGTGACCGCCGTGTACAGCAGGTTCCGCTGGAGCATCATCCAGGCGCCGGTCGTCACGGGGATCACCACCGCCGGATACTCGCTGCCCTGGGAGCGGTGGATGGTCACCGCGTAGGCGTGGGCCAGCTCGTCCAGTTCGTCGAAGTCGTACGGAACCTCCTCGTCCTCGTCCGTCAGCACGGTGAGGCGCTGGTCCACCGGGTCGAGCGAGGTGACCACGCCGACGGTGCCGTTGAAGACGCCGTTCTCACCCTTGTCGTAATTGTTGCGAATCTGGGTGACCTTGTCGCCGACCCGGAAGACCCGACCGCCGAACCGCTTCTCCGGCACGTCCGGCCGCCCCGGGGTGACGGCCTGCTGGAGCAGCCCGTTCAGCGCGCCGGCCCCGGCGGGGCCCCGGTGCATGGGCGCGAGGACCTGCACGTCGCGGCGCGGGTCGAGGCCGAACTTCGCGGGGATGCGTCGGGCGGCGACGTCCACCGTGAGCCGCCCCGCCTCCTCGGTCTCGTCCTCGACGAAGAGGAAGAAGTCCTTCATGCCGTCGGTGAGCGGGTGCTGCCCCGCGTTGATCCGGTGGGCGTTGGTCACGACGCCCGACTGCTGGGCCTGGCGGAACACCCGGGTGAGCCGCACGGCCGGTACGGGGCTGCGGGGGGCCAGCAGGTCCCGCAGCACCTCGCCCGCGCCGACGCTGGGCAGCTGGTCCACGTCCCCGACGAAGAGCAGGTGGGCGCCCGGGGGCACGGCCTTGACCAGCTTGTTGGCCAGCAGGAGGTCGAGCATGGAGGCCTCGTCGACCACGACGAGGTCGGCGTCGAGCGGGCGGTCCCGGTCGTAGGCCGCGTCGCCGCCCGGCTTGAGCTCCAGCAGGCGGTGGACCGTGGAGGCCTCGGCGCCGGTCAGCTCGGCCAGGCGCTTGGCCGCGCGGCCGGTGGGCGCGGCGAGCACCACCTTCGCCTTCCTGGCGCGGGCCAGCTCGACGATCGACCTGACGGTGAACGACTTGCCGCAGCCCGGCCCGCCGGTGAGGACGGCGACCTTCTCGGTGAGCGCCAGCTTGACGGCGGCCTCCTGCTCGGGGGCGAGATCGGCGCCGGTACGGGCCTTGAGCCAGGTCAGCGCCTTGTCCCAGGCCACGTCCCGGAAACCGGGCATCCGGTCCTCGCCGGTGCGCAGGAGGCGCAGGAGCTGGGCGGAGAGGGCCAGCTCGGCGCGGTGGAAGGGGACCAGGTACACGGCGGTGACGGGGTCGCCGCCCTGCGGGTCGGGCACCTTCTCGCGCACGACGCCGGGATCCTCGCCGTCCTGGGGCTCGGCGGCCAGCTCGGCGAGGCACTCGATGACGAGCCCGGTGTCCACCTGGAGCAGCTTCACCGCGTCGGCGATGAGCTTCTCCTCGGGGAGGTAGCAGTGTCCCTGGTCGGTGGCCTGCGACAGGGCGTACTGCAGGCCCGCCTTCACGCGGTCCGGGCTGTCGTGCGGGATGCCGACGGACTGGGCGATCTTGTCGGCGGTGAGGAATCCGATGCCCCAGACGTCGGACGCCAGCCGGTAGGGCTGGTTCTTCACGACGGAGATGGACGCGTCGCCGTACTTCTTGTAGATCCTGACCGCGATCGACGTGGACACCTCGACGGTCTGGAGGAAGAGCATGACCTCCTTGATCGCCTTCTGCTCCTCCCACGCGTCGGCGATCTTCTTGGTCCGCTTGGGACCGAGGCCGGGGACCTCGATGAGCCGCTTGGGCTCCTCCTCGATGATCTGGAGCGTGTCCACGCCGAAGTGCTGCGTGATCCGGTCGGCGAAGACGGGGCCGATGCCCTTGACCAGGCCCGAGCCGAGGTAGCGCCGGATGCCCTGGACCGTGGCCGGGAGGACGGTCGTGTAGTTCTCGACGTGGAACTGCTTGCCGTACTGCGGGTGGGACCCCCAGCGCCCCTCCATCCGCAGGGATTCGCCGGCCTGGGCGCCGAGCAGCGCGCCGACGACGGTGAGCAGGTCGCCGGCGCCTCTGCCGGTGTCGACGCGGGCGACCGTGTAGCCGTTCTCCTCGTTGGCGTACGTGATGCGTTCCAGGACGCCTTCGAGGGTGGCGAGCCGCCGTTCGCCGGGGGCGGCCTCGGACTGGTTGGGCATGGTGCGACGGTACCGGTGGGGTGTGACAGCGCGCGGGGGCTACCCGTCCTTCTCCGCCAGGCTGCCGGAACTGACGTCTGAGGAGACGGAGGTGCACACCAAGGGCCCCGCGGCCCTCCGTATCCGCTGGTCACCGCCGGGCACGTGGCGGATCGGAGCGTGGGACGCGGACCCCGAGCCGCCTCGGCCGCCGGTTACGTTCGGGCGGGTGGAGGATCTGGAGGAGGGGCGCGGGCTGGCGCTGGTGCGGGCGTGCGCCGACGTGTGGGGTTGGCATCCGCTGGCCAGACACGGCAACCGGGGCAAGTACGTGTGGTGCGAGGTGGCCGCCGCCTGACCTGGCCCGGGTGTCAGTACTCCCCTCGAGAACGAAGACATTCATCCGCCGACCGTCATCCCTGTGCTCATACGAGCACCTGAAGTACAGACAGGCCTCAAGTGCTCACGGTCTTGCCGACAGGAGTGGGTGGGGCGCCGGTCAGAGACCCGCGAACAGCCCCGAGAGCGGGGCGGGGACGCAGGCGGGGTCCAGCGCCTCGACGAGGACGCGGCCGTAATGGATCTTGCGGCCCTTCTTGGTGCCGAAGAAGCGGCGGAGCTGCTGCTGGGCGGTGCGGTCCTGCTGCGCGGGCTGACGGAGGAAGGTCTGGAGGGGGCGCAGGTCGCCCTCGGCCTCGACCAGCTCCTTCACCCGCGTCACCCCCAGCGCGCGGATCAGCTCGTCCTCCAGGTCGGCCGCGCAGACGAAGAGACCGCCCGGCGCCGCCTCCGCCCGGTCGAGAGCACGGACGTAGAAGCCCTTCTCCCGCTCGTCGCACAGGCCCGTGAGACGCAGGTCCAGGCCGGACGGTCCGAGGAGGGAGGCGTAGCGGCCGACGCTCATCGCGCCGCCCATCGGCAGGACGCAGACGCCCTCCGCCGCGAGGTCCCGGCCGCGGGTCGCGGCCAGCGCGTCCACCGCCGCCGAGTCGCTCGGCCCTTCGAGGAGGACGGCCGTACGGACCGACAGACTCGTCGCCAACTCGCGCGCGGGGCCGCCGGGGCCACCGGCCGCCCACGCGGTGACCGCATCCCGGAACGCCCCCATGTCCGCCATGGCACGAGTCTCCGTCCTGAACGTCCCGGGCGGAAGTGAATATCGCGCTTCCGGCGGGTGCGGAGGGCGCGGGTTCAGCGGCCCAGTGCGGTCGCCTCGCGCATGTGCGAGAGCTTCTCCGGGTTGCGCACCGCGTAGAGGCCGGTGATGAGGCCGTCGTCGAAACGCATCGCCAGCACCGTGTCCAGCTCGCCGTCGAGGTGGAGGATCAGTGCCGGGAAGCCGTTGACCTCGGCGGGCTCCAGCGAGACCGCGGCCCCCTGCTTGACCAGTCCGCCGATCATCAGGCGGGCCACCTTCCCGGCCCCCGTGACGGGGCGCAGCACGGCCTGCTTGATGCCGCCGCCGTCGCCCACGAGGACCACGTCCGGCGCGAGGACGTCGAGCAGGCCCTGCACGTCCCCCGTCGTCACGGCCCGCCGGAACGCGGAGAACGCGTCCCGCGTCTGGGTCGGGGTGACGGTCCCGCGCGGGCGGCGGGCCGCCACGTGGGCGCGTGCCCGGTGGGCGGTCTGCCGGACCGCGTCCTGACTCTTGCCCACGGCGTCGGCGATCTCGTCGTAACCGAACTCGAACACCTCGCGCAGCACGAACACCGCCCGCTCGGTCGGCGCGAGCGTCTCCAGGACCAGCATCATCGCCATCGAGACGCTGTCGGCCAGCTCCACGTCCTCGGCCACGTCGGGCGAGGTGAGCAGCGGCTCGGGCAGCCAGGCGCCGACGTAGGACTCCTTGCGGCGGCCGAGCGTACGCAGCCGGCCCAGCGCCTGCCGGGTGGTGACGCGCACCAGGTACGCGCGCCGGTCGCGGACCGTTTCGAGGTCCACGCCCGACCAGCGCAGCCAGGTCTCCTGAAGGACGTCCTCCGCGTCGGCGGCCGACCCGAGCATCTCGTAGGCGACCGTGAAGAGCAGGTTGCGGTGGGCGACGAAGGCCTCGGTGGCGGGGTCCGCGCGTCCGGCCCCGCCTGCTCCGTGCCTGTCGTTCCCGGCGTTCTCGGCGTGCCCGTCGTGCTCGCTCATCATCGGCTGCTTCCGCTCGTCCGCTTCCCACGGTGTCACGCGCACAGGACGCCGGCCACCGCCGTTCTGTGACACCCGGCGGCGGTGGCTCTCGTCACAGCGGCGCCCCGTCACAGGGGGCGGGCGGTCGGCATCTTGTGGTCGTCAGCACGGCTTGAGCACGGCTTCCCGAGTGAGGACGAGATCATGGAATCCCGATTCAACCTGTTCGAGAACGAGATCGGCAACAAGTTCGCCAAGCGGTTCGCGGGCACCGCCGTGGTGCTCCAGCAGGCGTCGCTGCCGCACGCCACGCAGGAGCTGATGTCGCTGCGCGCCAGCCAGATCAACGGCTGCGGCCACTGCATCGACATGCACACCAAGGAGGCCGAAGCCGCCGGCGAGAGCCCGGTGCGGCTCCACCTGGTCGCCGCCTGGCGCGAATCCACGGTGTTCACCGAGGCCGAGCAGGCCGCGCTGGCGCTCACCGAGGAGGGCACCCGGCTCGCCGACGCCCACCAGGGCGTCTCCGACGAGACGTGGGCCCAGGTGCGCAAGCACTACGACGACGACCAGATCGCCGCGCTGGTCTGCCTGGTCGCCCTGATCAACGCGGCCAACCGCATGGCCGTCATCACGCACCAGAAGGGCGGCTCCTACGAGGCGGGCATGTTCAAGGCCGCACTCGAGCACTGAGCCGAGCCGACCGGCGCCCCCTCCGGCCCGGCCCCGGGCCTTCGCCCCGGGGCCGGGCCGCGGCATGGGCGGCGCCGCGGTGACGTGACGCCCGCCCCTGGTCACGATTGAGTTTCGTCACGTCCTCCCCCTCTTGCCAACCCCTCGTGTAATCGATTCCAATCCTTCATGTAATCGATTCCACGAGGAGGTGGAACCGGCGATGGCGAGCATCAAGGATGTCGCCGCCGAGGCGGGTGTGTCCGCCGCGACGGTCTCGCGGGCGCTCAACGGCCACCCGTCCGTCAGCGCGGACGCACGTACGCGTGTACTGGCCGCCGTCGAGGCGCTGGGCTACCGGCCGAACGCCGTCGCCCGGTCGCTGCGCACCGACCAGACCCGCACGCTCGGCCTGGTCATCAGCGACGTCATGAACCCGTACTTCACCGAGCTGGCCCGCTCCGTCGAGGAGGAGGCCCGCGCCCTCGGCTACAGCGTCATCATCGGCAACGCCGACGAGCGCCCCGACCTCCAGGACCACCACGTCACGACGTTGCTGGACCGCCGTATCGACGGGCTGCTCGTCTCCCCCACCGACGGCGGCTCCCCGCGGATGCTGGACGCCGCGCGGGCCGGGACGCCGATGGTCTTCGTCGACCGGTGGATCCCGGGCGTGGACGTGCCCGTCGTCAGGTCGGACGGGCGCGGGGCCGTACGGGACCTCGTGGCGCACCTGCACGGCCTCGGGCACCGGCGGCTCGCGATCATCGCCGGGCCCGCCGCCACCACCACCGGACGCGAGCGCGTCGACGCCTTCCGCGAGGCGCTCGGCGCGTACGGACTCCCGCTCCCCGACGCCTACATCGGGCAGGGCGACTTCCAGGCCGACAGCGGACGCCGGGTCACCGAGGGCTTCCTCGACCTGCCCGAGCCGCCCGAGGTCGTCTTCGCCGCCGACAACCTGATGGCGCTCGGCGCGCTGGACGCCGTACGGGCGCGCGGCCTGCGGGTGCCCGAGGACATCGCGCTCGCCGCGTTCGACGACATCCGCTGGTTCGTGCACACCGATCCGCCGGTCACGGCGATCGCCCAGCCCACACGGGATCTCGGACGGGCCGCCGTACGCGCGCTGGTCGACCGGATCGGGGGGCGGACCGGTGAGTCCGTCACCCTCCCCGCGCGGCTGGTGATCCGCCGCTCCTGCGGCGAGACGGCCCACCGAGAACCTCCGGGCCGGTCCTCGGCCCCGACCCCGACCCCTACCCCGACACAGTCCCCGTCCCCGTCCCCCGTACGAAGGAGTACGCCGTGAGCAGCCGCAGTCCGGACGAGTTGCTGCGCATCGAGGGCATCCGCAAGACCTTCCCCGGCGTGGTCGCGCTCGACAGCGTCGACTTCGACCTGCGCCGGGGCGAGGTCCATGTGCTCCTCGGTGAGAACGGCGCGGGCAAGAGCACCCTCATCAAGATGCTCTCCGGCGCCTACACCCCCGACGCCGGGCGCATCCTGGCCGACGGCGAGGAGGTGCGCATCCACGGTGCGCAGGACTCCGAGCGGCTCGGGATCGCGACCATCTACCAGGAGTTCAACCTGGTGCCCGACCTGTCGGTCGCCGAGAACATCTTCCTCGGGCGGCAGCCGCGCCGCCTCGGGATGATCGACCGGAAGAAGATGGACGCGGACGCTGAGGTGCTGCTGAAGCGGGTCGGCGTGAACGTGTCGCCGCGGGCGCGGGTGCGTGAACTGGGCATCGCGCGGCTCCAGATGGTCGAGATCGCCAAGGCGCTCAGCCTGGAGGCGCGGGTGCTCATCATGGACGAGCCGACCGCCGTGCTCACCTCCGACGAGGTCGAGAAGCTGTTCGCGATCGTGCGGCGGCTGCGCGAGGACGGGGTCGGCATCGTCTTCATCACGCACCACCTGGAGGAGATCGCCGCCCTCGGCGACCGGGTCACCGTGATCCGGGACGGCCGCAGCGTCGGCCAGGTGCCCGCCTCGACGCCCGAGGACGAGCTGGTGCGGCTCATGGTCGGGCGGTCGATCGAGCAGCAGTACCCGCGCGAGCGCCCCGGCGCCGGCGAGGCCCTGCTCAAGGTCGAAGGGCTGACCCGCGACGGTGTCTTCCACGACGTCGGCTTCGAGGTGCGCGCCGGTGAGGTGGTCGGCATCGCCGGTCTCGTCGGTGCCGGGCGCACGGAGGTCGTGCGGGCGGTGTTCGGCGCCGACCCCTACGACTCCGGGACGGTGCACGTCTCGGGCGCCCGGCTCCGGGGGCACGACGTGAACGCCGCGATGGCCGCCGGCATCGGTCTCGTCCCCGAGGACCGCAAGGGCCAGGGGCTGGTGCTGGACGCCTCCGTCGAGGAGAACCTCGGGCTGGTCACCCTCCGGTCGACCTCCCGCGCGGGACTCGTCGACCTCAAGGGCCAGCACGAGTCGGCGGAGCGCATCGCCGGGCAGCTCGGCGTGCGGATGGCCGGGCTCGGCCAGCACGTGCGCACCCTGTCCGGCGGCAACCAGCAGAAGGTCGTCATCGGCAAGTGGCTGCTGGCGAACACCAAGGTGCTGATCCTCGACGAGCCGACGCGCGGGATCGACGTCGGCGCCAAGGTCGAGATCTACCAGCTCATCAACGAGCTGACGGCCGCCGGTGCCGCCGTGCTCATGATCTCCAGCGACCTGCCCGAGGTGCTCGGCATGAGCGACCGGGTCGTGGTCATGGCGCAGGGCCGCGTCGCCGGTGAACTCCCCGCCGACCAGGCGACCCAGGACGCCGTGATGGCGCTCGCCGTCAGCACGCCCCAGGGCGCCGGCTCCCAGGGCGGCGCCTCCCCGAGCGGCGCCTCCCCGGGCGAAACCTCCCACGACAACACCCCCCACAGCGACGGAACGGAGGCCTCCGGTGGCCACTGACACGCTCAAGAGCAAGCCGGGCGCGCAGAGCGCCCCGGGCGGTGTGCGCCGCCTGCTGCTGGAGAACGGCGCGCTGACCGCGCTGATCGTCCTCGTCATCGCCATGTCGGCGCTGTCCGGGGACTTCCTGACCGCCGACAACCTGCTGAACGTCGGTGTCCAGGCGGCCGTGACGGCGATCCTCGCCTTCGGCGTCACCTTCGTCATCGTCTCGGCGGGCATCGACCTGTCGGTCGGCTCGGTCGCCGCGCTGTCGGCCACCGTGCTGGCCTGGAGTGCCACCGAGGCCGGGGTGCCGGTCTTCCTGGCCGTGCTGCTGGCGGTCGCGACGGGCATCGCGTGCGGCCTGGTGAACGGTTTCCTCATCTCGTACGGGAAGCTGCCGCCGTTCATCGCGACGCTCGCCATGCTGTCGGTCGGGCGCGGTCTGTCGCTGGTCATCTCGCAGGGTTCGCCGATCGCCTTCCCGGACTCGGTCTCCCACCTCGGTGACACGCTCGGCGGCTGGCTGCCGGTGCCGGTCCTCGTGATGATCGTGATGGGTCTGATCACGGCCTTCGTCCTCGGCCGCACCTACATCGGCCGCTCCATGTACGCCATCGGCGGCAACGAGGAGGCCGCGCGGCTGTCCGGGCTGCGGGTGAAGCGGCAGAAGCTCGCCATCTACGCCTTCTCCGGCCTGTTCGCGGCCGCCGCGGGCATCGTGCTCGCCTCCCGGCTCTCCTCCGCGCAGCCGCAGGCCGCGCAGGGCTACGAACTGGACGCCATCGCCGCCGTCGTCATCGGCGGTGCCTCGCTCGCGGGCGGCACCGGCAAGGCGTCGGGCACGCTGATCGGCGCGCTGATCCTCGCGGTGCTGCGCAACGGCCTCAACCTTCTGTCCGTCTCCGCGTTCTGGCAGCAGGTCGTCATCGGTGTCGTCATCGCGCTCGCGGTGCTGCTGGACACCCTGCGCCGCAAGGCGGGGGCGACCACTCCGGCGGCCGGTGCGTCCGGCGGGGGCAACCGGGGCAAACAGGCTCTCACCTACGTCATCGCGGCCGTCGTCGCCGTCGCCGTGGTCGGCGCGACCTCGCTGCTGCACAGCGGGTCCTCGGACGGGAAGACGCGGAAGGTCGGTCTGTCGCTGTCGACGCTCAACAACCCGTTCTTCGTGCAGATCCGGGCGGGCGCCGAGGAGCAGGCGAAGAAGCTGGGCGTGGACCTGACGGTCACGGACGCGCAGAACGACGCCTCCCAGCAGGCGAACCAGCTGCAGAACTTCACCAGCGAGGGCCTGTCCTCGATCATCGTCAACCCGGTGGACTCCGACGCCGCGGGTCCCTCGGTGCGCGCGGCGAACAAGGACGACATCCCCGTCATCGCCGTGGACCGCGGCGTCAACAAGGCGGACACGTCGGCGCTGGTCGCCTCCGACAACGTCGAGGGCGGTGAGCTGGGCGCCAAGGCGCTCGCCGAGAAGCTCGGCGGCAAGGGCACCATCGTCATCCTCCAGGGCCAGGCCGGCACCTCCGCCAGCCGGGAGCGCGGGGCGGGCTTCGCGGCCGGCCTCAAGGAGTACCCGGGTATCAAGGTCGTCGCGAAGCAGCCCGCGGACTTCGACCGCACCAAGGGCCTGGACGTGATGACGAACCTGCTCCAGGCGCACCCCGACGTCGACGGCGTCTTCGCCGAGAACGACGAGATGGCGCTCGGCGCGATCAAGGCGCTGGGCTCCAAGGCCGGCAGGTCCGTGCAGGTCGTCGGCTTCGACGGCACGCCGGACGGGCTGAAGGCGGTGCGGGACGGCTCGCTGTTCGCGTCCGTGGCGCAGCAGCCCAGGGAACTGGGCAGGATCGCGGTGGAGAACGCGTTGCGCGCCGCCGACGACGAGAAGGTGGAGAAGATGGTGAAGGTGCCGGTGAAGGTGGTCACCGAGGAGAACGTGGCCGGCTTCGAGGGCTGACGCGGGCGGACGGGCGCGCGGGAGTGCGCGCGGGCGGGTGGCCCCGGTGGCCGCCCGCCCGCCTCACTCGGATGCAGGTGCACGGGGTTTCACTCGGATCGGAGAGCGATTCATGTACGACTACGACCTCCTGGTGGTGGGGTCGGCCAACGCCGACCTCGTGATCGGCGTGGAGCGGCGGCCGGCCGCCGGTGAGACGGTGCTCGGCTCCGACCTGGCCGTCCACCCGGGCGGCAAGGGCGCGAACCAGGCGGTCGCCGCCGCCCGGCTCGGTGCCCGCACGGCCCTGCTGGCCAGGGTCGGCGACGACGACCACGGGCGGCTGCTGCTGGACTCGCAGCGGACGGCCGGTGTCGACACGGTCGGCGTGCTGGTGGGCGGGGCGCCGACCGGCGTCGCGCTGATCACCGTCGACCCGTCGGGGGACAACAGCATCGTGGTCTCGCCGGGCGCGAACGGCCGCCTGAGCCCCGGTGACGTGCGCGCCGCCGCGAGCCTCTTCCACGCCTCGCGCGTGGTCTCCACGCAGTTGGAGATCCCGCTGGAGACGGTCGTGGAGGTGGTCCGGAGCCTCGCCCCGGGCAGCCGGTTCGTGCTCAACCCGTCACCGCCGCGCCCACTGCCGCAGGAGGTGCTGGACGCCTGCGACCCGCTCATCGTCAACGAGCACGAGGCGAAGGTGATCCTGGGCGACGCGCGGGTCGGCGACCGCCCCGAGGACTGGGCGCGCGTCCTGCTGGCCAAGGGCCCGCGTTCGGTGGTCGTGACCCTCGGCGCCGAGGGCGCGCTGGTGGCGTCGGCGGCCGAGGGCGTCTCCCGCGTCGACGCGGTGAAGGTGGACGCCGTGGACACTACGGGCGCGGGCGACGCGTTCACCGCGGCGCTGGCCTGGCGGCTCGGCACGGGTGAGTCGCTCGCCGAGGCGGCGGCGTACGCGGCCCGGGTCGGCGCGGCGGCCGTCACGAAGGCCGGGGCGCAGGAGTCCTACCCGACGGCGGCGGAGGCCGAGGCACTGTGAAGAAGGCCGGGATACTCAACCGTCACCTCTCCGGTGCCCTGGCCGCCCTGGGCCACGGGGACGAGGTCCTGGTGTGCGACGCGGGCATGCCGATCCCGGACGGCCCGCGCGTCGTGGACCTGGCCTTCCGCGCCGGGGTGCCGTCCTTCGCCGAGGTCCTGCACGGGCTGCTCGACGAGCTGGTGGTGGAGGGCGCGACGGCGGCGACGGAGATCCGCGGAGCCAACCCGGAGGCGGCCGCGCTGCTGGACGCCGGCCTGCCCGCCCTCACGCTGGTCCCGCACGAGAGGCTGAAGGAACTGTCGGCGCGAGCACGGCTGGTGGTGCGCACCGGGGAGGCCCGGCCGTACGCGAACGTGCTGCTGCGCTGCGGGGTCTTCTTCTGACCCCGCTCCCGTGACGCCTCCCCCGGGACGCCTCCCCCGCGGCCGCGGACGGCGGCCCGGGGAACTTCGAAGGGGCACGGTCGCGACGACCGTGCCCCCTCGGGTTTCCCCACCCCTTCGGAACCCCGCGATCCCCCCCGGGTCCCCCGACATGGGTTCCGATGCCCAGTACGACCCGCGGGGCGGCCCAACGGTTGCACGGGCCGCCGGAATTATTTTCCGGACCCCGCCTCCCCCGTGTGCGCGGCGAACCGGGCCGCCGTCTCGGCCAGCACCTCGCGGCCGTCCCGGGCCCACAGCCCCTCGTTGAAGAGCTCGACCTCGATGGCGCCGGTGTAGCCGGCCGCGTCCACGTACCCCTTCCACTCCCGCATGTCGATCGCTCCGTCGCCGATCTGTCCGCGGCCGTTGAGCACGCCCTCGGGCAGCGGGGTCGTCCAGTCGGCGAGCTGGAAGGTGTGGATGCGGCCGCCCGCGCCCGCCCTGGCGATCTCCCGCGGCGCCCGGTCGTCCCACCAGAGGTGGTACGTGTCGACGGTGACGCCGACCTGGTGGGCCGGGAAGCGTTCGGCGAGGTCCAGGGCCTGGGTGAGCGTCGAGACCACGCAGCGGTCGGCGGCGTACATGGGGTGCAGGGGCTCGATGGCGAGCCGGACGCCGTGCCGTTCGGCGTAGGGGGCCAGCTCCGACAGGGCGTCGGCGATGCGTTCGCGGGCGCCGTGCAGGTCCTTGTCGCCGGCCGGCAGGCCGCCCGAGACGAGGACGAGGGTGTCGGTGCCGAGGACGGCGGCCTCGTCGACGGCGCGGCGGTTGTCGGCCAGGGCCCGCGCGCGCTCCCCGGCGTCGGTGGCCGTGAGGAAGCCCCCGCGGCACAGGGTGGTGACGGTGAGGCCCGCGTCGCGGACCAGTTTCGCCGCCGCCTCGACGCCGTACGCCTGGACGGGTTCGCGCCACAGGCCCACGTTGCCGATGCCCAGCTCGCGGCAGGCGGTGGTCAGTTCGGGCAGCGGGAGCTGCTTGACCGTCATCTGGTTGATGCTGAAGCGCGCGAGGCCGGCGGTCACGGGGTCACTCCGTACAGGTGCAGCAGGGTCCTCATGCGTTCCTCCGCGAGCTTGGGGTCGGGGAACAGGCCGAGGCCGTCGGCGAGTTCGTAGGCGCGGGCGAAGTGCGGCAGGGAGCGCGCCGACTGGAGGCCGCCGACCATCGTGAAGTGGGACTGGTGGCCGGCCAGCCAGGCGAGGAGGACCACGCCCGTCTTGTAGAAGCGGGTGGGGGCCTGGAAGAGGTGGCGGGAGAGGGCGACGGTGGGGTCGAGGAGGGCGCGGAAGCCCTGCGTGTCCCCCGTGTCCAGGACCCGGACCGCCTCGGCCGCCAGCGGGCCGAGCGGGTCGAAGATGCCCAGCAGGGCGTGGCTGAAGCCCTGCTCGTCGCCGGCGATCAGCTCGGGGTAGTGGAAGTCGTCGCCGGTGTAGCAGCGCACGCCCCGCGGGAGGCGGCGGCGCAGGTCGACCTCGCGCCGGGCGTCGAGCAGGGAGACCTTGATCCCGTCGACCTTGTCGGGGTGGGCGGCGATGACCTCCAGGAAGGTGTCCGTGGCCGCGTCGAGGTCGGAGGAGCCCCAGTAGCCCTCCAGGGCCGGGTCGAACATCGGGCCGAGCCAGTGCAGGATCACCGGCTCGGTGGCCTGGCGGAGGAGGTGGCCGTAGACCTCCAGGTAGTCGTCCGGGCTCTTCGCCGTCGCGGCGAGGGCGCGGGACGCCATCAGGATGGCCTGCGCGCCGGACTCCTCGACGACCGCGAGCTGTTCCTCGTAGGCCGCCCGGACCTCGGCGAGGGTGCCGGCGGTGATCTGGTCGGTGCCGACGCCGCAGGCGATCAGGCCGCCGACCGCCCTCGCCTCGGCGGCGGAACGGCGGATCAGCTCCGCCGCGCCCGCCCAGTCCAGGCCCATGCCGCGCTGGGCGGTGTCCATCGCCTCGGCGACGCCCAGGCCGTGGGACCACAGGTGGCGGCGGAAGGCGAGGGTGGCGTCCCAGTCGACGGCGGCGGGCCCGTCGGGCGTGGTGTCCGCGTACGGGTCGGCGACGACGTGCGCCGCCGAGAAGACCGTACGGGAGGAGAAGGCGCCTCCTCCGGTCGGGGCGAAGGGCTCGGTGCGGGGCTCGTGGGCGCGCAGGCGTCCGTCGGCGCCGGGCAGGTGCAGGGTCACAGGGCGATCTCCGGTACGTCGAGGCGGCGGCCCTCCGCCGAGGAGCGCAGGCCCAGCTCGGCGAGCTGCACGCCGCGGGCGCCGGCCAGCAGGTCCCAGTGGTAGGGGGCGTCGGCGTAGACGTGCTTGAGGAACAGCTCCCACTGGGCCTTGAAGCCGTTGTCGAAGTCGCCGTTGTCCGGGACCTCCTGCCACTGGTCGCGGAAGACCTCGGTGGCGGGGATGTCCGGGTTCCACACCGGCTTGGGGGTGGCGCTGCGGTGCTGGACCCGGCAGTCGCGCAGACCGGCGACGGCGGAGCCCTCGGTGCCGTCGACCTGGAACTCGACGAGTTCGTCGCGGTGGACGCGGACCGCCCAGGAGGAGTTGATCTGGGCGATCGTGCCGCCGTCCAGCTCGAAGACGCCGTAGGCGGCGTCGTCGGCGGTGGCGTCGTAGGGCTTGCCGTTCTCGTCCCAGCGCTGCGGGATGTGGGTGGCGGTGAGCGCCTGGACGGACTTCACCCGCCCGAACAGCTCGTGCAGCACGTACTCCCAGTGCGGGAACATGTCGACGACGATGCCGCCGCCGTCCTCGGCGCGGTAGTTCCACGAGGGGCGCTGGGCGTCCTGCCAGTCGCCCTCGAACACCCAGTAGCCGAACTCGCCGCGCACCGACAGGATGCGGCCGAAGAAGCCGCCGTCGATGAGGCGCTTGAGCTTCAGCAGGCCCGGCAGGAAGAGCTTGTCCTGCACGACGCCGTGCTTGATGCCGGCGGCGTTCGCCAGCCGGGCCAGCTCCAGGGCGCCGTCGAGGCCGGTGGCCGTCGGCTTCTCCGTGTAGACGTGCTTGCCCGCGGCGATCGCCTTGCGGATCGCCTCCTCGCGGGCGGAGGTGACCTGGGCGTCGAAGTAGATGTCCACCGACGGGTCGGCGAGGACCGCGTCGACGTCGGTCGACACGTGTTCCAGGCCGTGCCGTTCGGCCAGCGCCCGCAACGCGTGCTCGCGGCGGCCCAGCAGGATCGGCTCGGGCCACAGCACGGTGCCGTCGCCGAGGTCGAGGCCGCCCTGTTCGCGGAGGGCCAGGATGGAGCGGACGAGGTGCTGGCGATAGCCCATGCGCCCGGTCACACCGTTCATGGCGATACGCACCGTCTTGCGTGTCACGTCGTTCCCTTCGAAGCGAGCAATGCGGGGAGTACAGCAAGCGCTTTCTATACGGTACGAAGCTAGCCTGTGGACCGTGGTCTGGACAAGAGCGTCGTCCGGGCGAGTTGTTCGACGGGGCGAACAACGGCGGGCGGCGGTCGTAAGGTCACCCGGGACGGCCGAGACGGCGTACGGCACACGCGTGAGGCGGAGGACGAGGACATGACGGTGACCCTGGCGGACGTGGCGGCCCGAGCGCAGGTCTCCCCCGCGACGGTGTCGCGCGTGCTGAACGGGAACTACCCCGTGGCCGCCTCCACCCGGGAACGCGTGCTGAAGGCGGTCGACGAGCTGGACTACGTGCTCAACGGGCCCGCGAGCGCCCTGGCGGCGGCCACGTCCGACCTGGTGGGCATCCTGGTCAACGACATCGCGGACCCCTTCTTCGGCATCATGGCCGGTGCGATCCAGTCCGAGATCGGGGGCCCCGGCGGCAGGGCGGGCGGCGAGAGACTCGCGGTGGTCTGCAACACGGGCGGCTCCCCGGAGCGTGAACTGACCTACCTCACGCTGCTGCAACGGCAGCGGGCGGCGGCCGTCGTGCTGACCGGCGGCGCGATGGAGGACGCCGCGCACCAGGCGGCCGTGGCGGCGAAGCTCGGCAGGCTGACGGAGGCGGGGACGCGGGTGGTGCTGTGCGGGCGCCCGCCGGCGCCCCGGACCGGGGCGATCGCGCTGACCTTCGACAACCGCGGGGGCGGCCGGGAACTGACCGAGCACCTGATCGGGCTCGGGCACCGGCGGCTCGGCTACATCGCGGGACCCGAGGAGCGGACCACGACCCGGCACCGGCTGGAGGGCCACCGGGCCGCGCTCGCCGCGCACGGCATCGAGGAGGACCCCCGCTGGACGGTCCACGGCCGCTACGACCGGCGGTCCGGCTACGACGCGACGCTCGAACTCCTGCGCAGGGACCCGTCCCTGACGGCGGTGGTCGCCGCGAACGACTCCGTCGCGCTGGGGGCGTGCGCGGCGCTGCGCGAGTCCGGGCTGCGGATTCCGGAGGACGTGTCGGTGGCCGGCTTCGACGACCTGCCGTTCAGCATCGACGCGGTGCCCGCCCTGACCACGGTCCGGCTGCCGCTCGCGGAGGCGGGGGCCCGGGCGGGGCGCATCGCGATGGGGCGCGAGGAGGCGCCGGACGGGGGGATCGCGACGGTGCGGGGGGAGCTGACGGTGCGGGGGTCCTCCGGACGGCCACGGGAGTAGGCGCCGTCGGTCTCGCGGTGACCCGGGTGGGGGCCCGGACTGGACGGGTGGGGGCTCGCGTGCGGAGGTGAGGCCGGGCGCGGGGTGGGGGCGGGGCTCGTGGGGTGGGTGGCGACACCGGGTGGTGAGGAGGAGTGGGCGCGGCGCTGCCGGGTACGCTCCGTGGTCATGAAGCTGGCGTTCTCCACCCTCGGTGTCCCCGGCCTGCCCCTGACCGACGTGCTGGGGCTCGCCACCGCGCACGGCTACCACGGTGTCGAATTGCGCGTCCACCCCGAAGAACCGGTGCACCCGGGCCTGGCCCCCGACGAACGGGCCGCGGTGGCCGCCCGGTTCAAGGCGTCCGGTGTCGAACTGCTGGGCCTCGCGGGCTACGCGCGCGTCGCCGCTCCCGGTGACGACGACGCCGTCCTCGCCGAGCTGCGCGGACTGCTGGAGCTCGCCCGCGACCTGGGCGCCCCGTACGTCCGGGTCTTCCCCGGCGGCGCCGAAGGGCAGAGCCCCGAGGAGGCCGACGCGGTCGCCGCCCGGCGCCTGGGCACGGCCGCCGAGTACGCCACCGACCTCGGCGTACGCATCCTGCTGGAGACGCACGACTCGCACCGCACCGGCGCCGACGCGATGCGCGTCCTCGGTCTGGTCGGGCACCGCCAGGTCGGCGCGCTGTGGGACGTGATGCACACCTGGCTCGGTGGCGAGCAGCCCGCGGAGAGCTATCTGGCCCTCGCCCCGCACCTCGGGTACGTCCAGGTCAAGGACATCGCCTCCGCCGAGGACACCACCCCGCTCCCGCTGGGCACCGGCGTGCTGCCGCTCACGGAGGTGGTGGACGTCCTCTCCCGCCACGGCTGGGACGGGTGGCTGTGCTGGGAGTACGAGAAGCGCTGGTACGAGTCGGCGGCCCCGCTGCCCGAGCTGCTGGACGGGGGCCGCGAGCACCTCGCCCGGCTCCTCAGCGACGCGGCGTGAGGGACTGCGCCGCGGGCGCCTCGGCAGCCACGGAGGCGGGGGACGCGGCGGCCGCGGCGGACCGCACCCTGCGCTCCAGCCGCTCCCGGCACCCGGGCCACTCCGCCGCCGTGACCGAGTAGATCGCGGAGTCCCGCAGCCGGCCGTCCTCGCCCGGCGCCCAGGAGCGGGACCAGTTGCGCAGAACGCCCTCGAAGCGGGCGCCCGTCGCCTCGATCGCGGCGCGGGAGCGGCTGTTGCGGGCGTCCGTCTTGAGGTCGACGCGGGACACGTGCCAGACCTCGAAGGCGTGGCGGAACAGGAGCAGCTTGGCCTCGGCGTTCACCCCGGTGCCCTGGGCCGAGCGGGCCAGCCAGGTGAAGCCGACCTCGACGGCGTCCAGGGCGTCGTCCGTCAGCCAGGAACGGGGCTCCCAGTAGGCCGTGGCGCCGACCGCCCTGCCGGTGGCGAGGGACACCTGCGCGTAGGGGGCGAGCCGTCCCGTGGCCGCCCGGGCCGACTGGGCGTCGATGTAGGCACCGACCTCGTCCGCCCGCGGCACCCAGGTGAACGCGTAGCTGCCGCGTTCCCCCTCGGCCGCCGCCGCGAGGTCGGCCGCGTGGTGCGGGCCGAGCGGCTCCAGCCGCACCAGGGTTCCTTCGAGGGCCGGGCCCTTCAACGTGAACGTCATCGGCCGGATTCTGCCGCCGGGGCACAGAGCCGTCCAGCCGATTCCGGCGGAGCCGCTCCCACCGCGTCCGGCACCGGCACCGGCACGCGGCCGGTGCGGGCCCGCCGGGAGGCGCCCGGGGTGAGTGTCGTCAGGGCCACTCCGCCCACCAGCAGGGCCGCCGCGCACCACCGCAGCGGGGTCACCGACTCGCCGAGGAAGACAGCCGCCGAGGACATGCCGAACACCGGGACCAGGAGGGAGAACGGCGCGACCGTCGAGGCCGGGTGACGGTGCAGCAGCCACCCCCAGGCGCCGAAGCCGAAGACGGTCGAGATCCACGCGACGAACAGGATCGTGCCCGCGCCCTGCCAGTCCAGACCGCGCAGGGCCGCCAGGTCCCGTGACGGCCCCTCGACCAGGAGGGAGAGGGCCAGCAGCGGGAGCACCGGGACGGTGGACACCCACACCATGAAGTTCAGCGCGTCGGGCGGCGAGGCCCTGCGGGTCAGGACGTTGGACAGGCCCCACGCGGCGGCGGCGCCGACGACCATCAGGAAGGCGCCCAGCGGTCCGGAGGCCCCCTCGTCGACGGCGGCCACACCGATGCCCGCGACGGCCACGACCATGCCGAGGGCCCGTACGCCGGTGGGCCGTTCGCCGAGGACCGCCGCCGCGATCACCGCCGTGAACACCGCCTGGATCTGCAGGACGAGGGACGACAGCCCGGCCGGCATGCCCGCGTCCATGCCCTGGAAGACCAGGCCGAACTTGGCGACCCCCAGCACCAGTCCCACCGCCACGATCCACTTCCACGCCACCTTCGGGCGGCCCACGAGGAAGACCGCGGGCAGGGCCGCCGCCAGGAAGCGCAGGGCGGAGAAGAGCAGCGGCGGGAAGTGGTCGAGGCCGATCTCGATGACCGTGAAGTTGACGCCCCAGGTGGCGGCGACGAGCACGGCGAGGAGGAGGTGGGAAGGTCGCATGGATCGAGGATCGCCGCCCAGACCATGTAGCACCAGCGATGATTGCTGCACGGTCGGATGAAGCAGCGCTAACCTGTTGCGCGTTCGCCGCTCGCTTAGTCCGTCCGAGGCCGGGAGCCCGTCCCATGCTCGATCTCCAGCGGTTGCGTGCGCTGCACGCCGTCTCCGTGCACGGCACCGTCGGCGCGGCCGCCACCGCGCTGGGCTTCACGCCCTCCGCCGTGTCCCAGCAGATCGCCAAGCTGGAACGGGAGACCCGGACGGTGCTGCTGGAGCGGGAGGGACGCGGGGTGCGGCTCACCGACGAGGCGTGGCAGCTGGCCGCCACCGCGCGGGAGTTGCTGGCGCTCGTCGAGCGGGCGGAGACCCGGCTGGAGGAGCGGCGGGGGGTTCCGGCGGGGCGGCTGACCGTGGCCGCGTTCGCGTCCGCGGCGCGTGGTCTGCTGCCGTCCGTACTGGCGGACCTGGCGGCGCGCCACCCCGCGCTCGACGCGCGGCTGACGGAGGTCGATCCGCATGTGTCCGTGGACCTGGTGGCGAAGGGCGCCGTCGACCTGGTCGTCGCGCACGACTGGGACATCGCCCCGCTGCCCGCCCCGGCCGGGGTGGAGCAGGCGGCCATCGGGGAGGACCTGTGCGATCTGCTCGTGCCCGAGGGGCACCGCTTCGCGGGCCGGGCGGGCGTACGGCGTGCGGAACTGGGCGGGGAGCGGTGGATCTGCCAGCCGCCCGGTCGGGTCTGCCACGACTGGCTGCTGCGGACCCTGCGGGGCGCGGGCCACGAGCCGGACGTCGTCCACCAGGCCGAGGAGAACCCGACGCTGGTGGCGCTGGTCGCGGCCGGGCTGGGCATCGCCCTGATCCCCCGGCTGGGGCGCGGCCCGCTGCCCGCGGGGGTGGTGGAGGTGCCGCTGGACCCGATGCCCGTACGCCGGCTGTACGCGCTGTGGCGCGCGGGCGCGGCCCGCCGGCCGGCGATCGCGGAGACGGTGCGCACGCTACGGGCCCACTGGCCGGACGCCTCGGCCCGCACGACCACGGCGGCACCCCGCACGACGGCGTCCGTCCAGGCCGACTGACCCGGCCCGGGTGTCTCACCCGGCCCTCGCGCACCGACTCGGGAAACGGCGTCCGAACCGGGAACCCCGCTCCCGCTCCGCTCGTCCCATCCGCGACGCTGCCGGACGAGTCCTCGCGGTGCGGTGTCGGCCTCGCCGCCGACTGCGGTCGCCGACCACCCTCTCCGCCGTACCGCGGCCGGCAGCCCGCCGCCGTCGGCGTCCACCCTCCCTGACGCCGGCGGCGGCCCCTCCCGGACGTTCCCGGCCAGCCCTCACCGCTTCGGGTGACTCCTGTGCGCTCCCTTGACTGGCAGAAACTTCCCGGATATTGGTGACTCCTTGGAAGTTTCCTTCAGCAGCTCTCCAGCGATTCCCCAGCGGATCACTCCGGAAGGAGCGCACGTGCACCACAGCAGCACGGCCGGCAAGGGAAGCAGCGCACAGCCCTCCAGACGCACGGTCCTCACCGCCACCGCGGTCGTCACCGCGTCCCTGGCGGCCGGCGGCGGCACCGCCCACGCCGACCCCCGCGGGCCCGACGACGACAAGCTCCGCGCCCTCGTCTCCCGGATGACGCTGGAGGAGAAGGTCGGCCAGCTCTTCGTCATGCGGGTGTACGGCCACTCCGCCACCGCCCCCGACCAGGCCGACATCGACGCCAACCTCAAGGAGATCGGCGTCCGCACGGCCGCCGAACTGGTCGCCCGGTACCGGGTCGGCGGCATCATCTACTTCGCCTGGGCGCACAACACCCGCGACCCGCACCAGATCGCCGACCTGTCCAACGGCATCCAGAAGGCGTCCCTCGAGCAGCCGCGCGGCCTGCCGGTGCTGATCTCCACCGACCAGGAGCACGGCATAGTGGCCCGGGTGGGCGAGCCGGCGACGCTCTTCCCCGGCGCGATGGCCATCGGCGCCGGCGGCTCGCGCTCCGACGCCCGCACGCTCGGCCGGATCGCGGGCGCCGAACTGCGCGCGATGGGCATCCGCCAGGACTACGCGCCCGACGCCGACGTGAACGTCAACCCGGCCAACCCCGTGATCGGCGTACGCTCCTTCGGCGCCGACCCGGAGGCGGTGGCCGAGCTGGTGGCCGCCGAGGTGACGGGGTACCAGCGTTCGGGCGTCGCCGCCTGCGCCAAGCACTTCCCCGGGCACGGCGACACCGCCACCGACAGCCACACCGGGCTCCCGGTCATCACGCACAGCCGCGAGCAGTGGGAGGAGCTGGACGCGCCGCCCTTCCGGGCCGCGATCGAGGCGGGCATCGACGCGATCATGACCGCCCACCTGGTGGTCCCGGCGCTCGACGACTCCGGCGACCCGGCCACCCTCTCCCGCCCCATCCTCACCGGCATCCTGCGCGAGGAACTCGGCTACGACGGGGTCGTGGTCACCGACTCCCTCGGCATGGAGGGCGTGCGGACCAAGTACGGCGACGAACGGGTGCCCGTGCTGGCGCTGAAGGCGGGCGTCGACCAGCTCCTCAACCCGCCGAACCTCGACCTCGCCTGGAACGCGGTGCTGACCGCCGTACGCGAGGGGGAACTCACCGAGGCCCGGCTCGACGAATCGATCCTGCGCGTGCTGCGCCTGAAGGCGAAACTGGGGCTGTTCCGGGATGCGTACACCAGCCGGCGGGACGTGGACCGCACCGTCGGCACCCGGGGACACCTGGCGGCGGCCGACCGGGTCGCCGAGCGGACCACCACACTGCTGGTCAACGAGGGGCGGCTGCTGCCGCTGTCGCGTCGGGAGCACCCCAGGCTGCTCGTCGTGGGCGCCGACCCCGCCTCCCCGTCGGGCACCACCGGGCCGCCCACCGGCGTCCTCGCGGGCGCGCTGACGGAACTCGGCTTCACCGCCACCGCCCTGTCCACCGGCACCGCCCCCTCCACCGCCGTCATCGACCGCGCGGTCGCGGCGGCCGGGGACGCCGACGCGGTGGTGGTCGCCACGTACAACGTCACGGCGGGCAGCAGCCAGCGCACGCTCGTCGCCCGGCTGCTGGCGACGGGCAGGCCGGTCGTCGCGGTCGCGATCCGCAACCCCTACGACGTGGCGCACCTCCCGGACGTCCGCGCCTGCCTCGCCGCCTACTCCTGGACCGACGTCGAGGTACGGGCGGCGGCCCGGGTGATCGCGGGCCGGGTGCGGCCGCGCGGGAAGCTGCCGGTGCCGGTGGTGCGGGCGGACGATCCGGCGACGGTGCTGTACCCCCTCGGGCACGGGCTGTCCTACCGGTCGTAGGCGGAGCGCGGCGTACGCCACGCGCCGGGGGCGCCCCCGTCCGCCGGTCGCGAAGCCCCCCGCGCGTCTGGCGTGCGCCCGCTGCCGCGGGCCACGCTGGACCGGGGATGCGGGGGGACGGCGATGCGTGGAAGACGGTCCGCGGGGGTGCTCTGCGCCCTGTCGGCGCTGTGTGCTGCCGTACTGCTGGCGGGATGCCAGAGCCCGTCCGGCCCAGCGGGCGCCGGCTCCCCGGGTGCGGGCGGGGACGGGCGGTCCGGCGCGGGGACGGCGGCGGGCCCGGTGGCCGTGCGGCCGTCCGGGTACGGGACGGTGTTCCTCGCGGTCGACGAGTGCAGCTCGTTCGGCACGGTCCGCTTCACCGAGGTGCCGTGCGGCAGCGAACGGGCGGCGGCGCGGGTCGTGGCCCGCGAGGACGGTCGCGCGAGTGACGGGCCGCCGTGCCCCGCCACCACCGACTTCGTCCTGCACATCAGCGAGCAGCGCCCCTCCGCCGACGAGGACGGCGACGGTGCCGTGCCGCAGGGCTACGCCTGCATGCGCAAGCTCCTGCCGCCGCACCCCGGCGATCCCGGCGGCGGGGGCGGTCCGCGCACCGTCGTCGGCGACTGCGTCCACGACGCCGGGGACGGCAAGGTCCGCGAGACCGCGTGCGACGGCAAGGGCCGCAGACAGCCGCAGTTCAAGGTGGTCGACGCGGTCACCGCCCGGGCGGACTGCCCCGCCTCGACCGGTCTCTACGTCCGGCTGGGCGGCGAACGCCCGGTGGGCTGCGCCCGGCCGCTGTGAGTCCCTGGGGCCTCTCAGCGGCGGCCGGGCGCAGCCGTCCGTGCTACGGGCGCAGCGCGGGCTCGCGCTGCACGTCCCGCTTGTCCAGCCTGGCGTCGAACGCCGCCAGCGGCGCGGCCGCCGACGGGTCGGTCCGCACCTCGGCGGAGGCGACGCCGGCCCAGTCCAGGATGCGGGCCGTGGCGAGGGCCTTCTCCTCGGGCACCAGGCCCGCGACGTTGGCGCCGTGGTTCATGCCGGGCGCGGTGAGCACGTAGGAGTCACGCGCGCCGTGTCCGAGGCGGAAGGGCTCGGCGCCCCAGGGGTCGTTCTCGCCGTAGACGAAGAGCATCCGGCGGGCGTTGTGCTTCACCCAGGTGTCGACGTCCCGCATCGCCCACGGTTCGAACTCCATCGGGATCGACCGGGGTACGAAGTTGCGCGGCGGCTGGTAGCCGTAGCGGATGTACTTCTTCTCGATGTGCGGGAAGTGGATCGTCGGCGCGCCCAGCTGGGTGCCCGCCTGGTAGTAGTACGGCGTGTACGGGGCCAGGCCCTGGTCCGTGTAGAAGGAGAAGCCGGAGATCGTGTCGACGGAGGTCCAGATCTCGTCGTCGGTGGCGTTCTTCGCGTCGGCCGGGATGTCGGCGCAGTCCTTCAGGGTGCTGTACTGCCAGAAGCCCCACACGTAGTCGAGGACGACGGCCTCGTAGGCGCGGTCCAGGCTGCCGATGGTGCCGAAGGTGTAGCCGTTCTCGGCCGCGTACGCCTCGTACTTCTCCTTGAGCGGCGCCCTGCGTACCAGTGCCTCGCGCTGCACGCCGTTCAGCCGGTCGCGGCACTCCTCGGTGCCGACCCGGGCGAAGAAGCGGTCGTAGGCCCTGTCCTCGCGGTTCACCACGTCGTTGGGGGCGACGTAGGCGACGACGCCGTCCATGTCGCGCGGGTAGAAGCGCTCGTAGTAGGTGGCGGTCATGCCGCCCTTGGAGCCACCGGTGGAGAGCCAGTTCTTGGAGTAGAGCGGCTTGAGCGCCTTGAAGATGCGGTGCTGGTCGCTGGCCGCCTGCCAGATGTCCAGCTTGGACCAGTCGGCCGGATCGGGCCGGGACGGGGTGAAGTAGCGGTACTCCATGGAGACCTGGTTGCCGTCCACGATCTGGGTCGGCTCGCGGCGGCTGGGCGTCGTGGAGACGCTGTAGCCGCCGGTGTAGAAGACCGTGGGGCGGCTCACGTCCTTGTGCAGCACGGTGATCCGCTGCTGGAACGTGCCCTTGGACGGCCGCCGGTGGTCGACCGGCTGCGTGTAGTTGAGGACGAAGAAGCGGTAGCCGGTGTACGGCTTCTCCTCGATCAGGCTCATGCCCGGTATGGACAGCAGCCGGTCCTTGATGTCGACGGCCTTCGGCTCGGCGGCGGTGGCCGCGCTCGCCGTGCTGACGGTACCTATGAGCACCACGAGCGCCAGCAGCCATCTGAGCGCCTTGCGCATGCACCCTCCCTGTGAAACAGATGTGCGCCGGAAGCTATCGGAGCAAGTCACCCGCGCACCAGGGGAGATGAGGAAATGGCCGCCACGGGCCAGGTCGGCGCCCGGGCGGCGCCGGGTCAGCAGAGGATCCAGCCGGAGCTGACCGACCCCTTCGCCACCGCGCCCTTCACCCACACGCAGCGCTTCCCGGCATGCACGGTGACCGGTCCGGCCCGGTAGGCGTACCGCCCCGAGTCGACGACCGGCCGGCCGCCGCGGGCCTGCACGCTGACGGACATCTGCCGCTTCTTGCCCGCCTTCACGGGGACGGTGACGGCACAGACGTAGCCGCCGCGCTTGTAGACGAGGACCGATCCGGTGGAGAACGGCAGGGTGCGCACCTGGCGGCCCGGGCACGCCGCGGCGGCCTCCGCCTCCCCGGGCACCCCGACGGCGAGCAGCCCGGCCGCGGTGAGTACGGCCGTCCCCAGTGCCAGCCGCCGGCGCAGGGCGGCGCTCCTCTGACCCACTGCGCCCACTGCGGCCCCCTCCGTCCCCGCCGTACGGCGATCACTGACGTACGGATGTACGGACGCTCGCCGCCTGTCGAATGGTTGCGCGGGTGTCAGCGCCGCGCGCCGACCGGCTCCTCGGGTTCGGCCGCTCCGACGAAGGTCCGCCACAGCCGCGCGTACCGTCCGCCGAGCGCCAGCAGTTCGTCGTGGGTGCCGTCCTCGGCGACCCGCCCGGCGTCCATGACGACGACCCGGTCCGCGCGGGCCGCCGTGGTCAGCCGGTGGGCGACGACGAGCGTCGTACGCCGGCCCGCGATGCGGTCGGTGGCCTGGTTGACCTGCGCCTCCGTGGCCAGGTCCAGGGCGGCCGTCGCCTCGTCGAGGAGCAGGACGTCGGGATCGACCAGTTCGGCGCGGGCCAGTGCGATCAGCTGCCGCTGCCCGGCGGAGAGGTTGCGGCCCCGCTCGGCGACCTCGTGGAGGTACCCGCCCTGGAGCCCGGCGATCATCTCGTGCGCGCCCACCGCCCGCGCCGCGGCCTCCACCTCGGCGTCGGTGGCGTCCGGGCGGCCGTAGGCGATGGCGTCCCGCACGGTGCCGGGGAAGAGGTACGCCTCCTGCGGGACGACGCCGAGCCGGTGCCGGTAGGCGGTGAGGTCGAGGTCGCGCAGGTCCCGGCCGTCGACGGTGACCCGGCCGCCCGTGGGGTCGTAGAACCGGGCCACCAGCTTGACCAGCGTCGACTTGCCCGCGCCGGTCTCGCCGACGAACGCGACGGTCTGCCCGGCGGGGACGCGCAGGTCGACGCCGGTGAGCGCCGCCTCGGCCCCGTCGGCACCGCCGTACGAGAAGTGCACGTCCTCGAAGGCGATCTCCCCGCGCAGGGACGTGACGTCCGACGGCTTCTCGGGCGCCCGGGTGGAGGTCGGCTCCCGCAGCAGTTCCTGGATGCGGCCGAGGGAGACGGACGCCTGCTGGTAGCCGTCGAAGACCTGGGAGAGCTGCTGGACGGGGGCGAAGAACAGGTCGATGTACAGCAGGTACGCCACCAGCGCGCCGGTCGACAGCGTCGCCGCGTCGATCCGTCCGCCGCCGACGACCAGCACGGCGACGACGGCGGCCGAGGACAGCAGCTGCACGAACGGGAAGTAGATCGAGATCAGCCACTGGCCCCTGATGCGGGCCTGCCGGTAGCTGTCGCTGCGCTCGGCGAAGCGTCGTCCGCCGTCGTGCTCGCGCCGGAAGGCCTGCACGATCCGCAGCCCCGCCACCGACTCCTGGAGGTCGGCGTTGACCGTGGACACCCGCTCGCGGGCCAGCTCGTACGCCTTCACGCTGGCCTTGCGGAAGAAGTAGGTGGCGATGATCAGGGGCGGCAGCGTCGCGAACACGACGAACGCCAGCTGCACGTCGATCACCAGCAGGGCGACCATGATGCCGAAGAAGGTGACGATCGAGACGAAGGCGGTGACGAGTCCCGTCTGCAGGAACGTCGACAGCGCGTCGACGTCCGTGGTCATGCGGGTCATGATCCGCCCGGTCAGCTCCCGCTCGTAGTAGTCGAGGCCGAGCCGCTGGAGCTGGGCGAAGATCTTCAGACGGAGCGAGTACAGGATCCGCTCCCCCGTCCGGCCGGTCATCCTGATCTCGCCGGTCTGCGCGGCCCACTGGGCGAACACGGCGAGCAGCCCCAGCAGCGAGACCGCCCAGACCGCGCCGAGGGCGGCCTGCGTGACGCCCTCGTCGATGCCGTGCCGGATCAGCACCGGCAGCAGCAGCCCCATGCCGGCGTCCACGGCGACCAGGGCGAGGCTGATCAGCAGCGGTGTGCGGAAACCGCGCAGCAGGCGGCGCAGGCCGTACGACTCCTCCGGCTGCACGGCCCGCGCCTCGTCGACGTCGGGGGTGCCGTCGGCCGGGGGCAGCGCGTCGACCTGGGCGAGCAGCTCCGGGGTGGCCGGGGTGCCCGCGAGGGCGGTGTCCTTCGGCGTGCGGTCGCCGGTCCACAGCCGCGGGGTGACCCCGCGCTCGGCGTCGAACTCGGCGTCCAGCTCCTCCCGTACCGACGTGTCCTCGGCGGGTGCCGCGGGCCGGGCGTGCCCCGGCGACACCCCGCCCAGCTCGTCGGGGTCGGTCAGCAGGCGCCGGTAGAGGGCGGAGCGCTCCTGGAGTTCGTCGTGGGTGCCGAGGTCGGCGAGGCGGCCGCGGTCGAGGACGGCGATGCGGTCGGCGAGGCCGAGGGTGGAGCGGCGGTGGGCGATGAGGAGCGTGGTGCGGCCCCGCATGACCTCCTTGAGCGCCTCGTGGATCTCGTGCTCGACGCGGGCGTCCACGGCGGAGGTGGCGTCGTCGAGGACCAGCAGCCGGGGGTCGGTGAGGATCGCGCGGGCGAGCGCGACGCGCTGGCGCTGGCCGCCCGAGAGGGTCAGGCCGTGTTCGCCGACGGTGGTGCCGTAGCCGTCGGGCAGGTCCGTGATGAACCCGTGGGCCTGCGCGGCCCGGGCGGCGGCCTCGGTCTCCTCGTCGGTGGCGTCGGGGCGGCCGTACGCGATGTTGGCGCGCACGGTGTCCGAGAAGAGGAACGAGTCCTCGGGCACGAGCCCGATGGCGGCCCGCAGCGAGTCGAGGGTCAGCTCGCGCACGTCGTGCCCGCCGACCAGGACGGCGCCGCGGCTCACGTCGTAGAAGCGCGGCAGGAGCAGGGAGACGGTGGACTTGCCGGAGCCGGAGGAGCCGACGACGGCGAGCGTCTCACCGGCCCGGATCTCGAAGGAGAGGCCGTCGAGGACGAGGGTGTCCTCCCCGGTGTCCGACGCGTAGCCGAAGGACACGTCGTCGAACTCGACGGTCGCCGGCGCGTCGGCGGGCAGGTCCCGGGTGCCGTCCTCGATCGCGGGCTCGGTGTCGATCAGCTCCAGGACGCGTTCGGTGCCGGCCCGGGCCTGCTGGCCGACGGTGAGGACCATGGCCAGCATGCGGACCGGGCCGACGAGCTGGGCGAGGTACGTGGAGAAGGCGACGAAGGTGCCGAGCGTGATGTTCCCGTGCACGGCCAGCCAGCCGCCGAGGGCGAGCATGGCGACCTGCCCGAGGGCGGGGACGGCCTGGAGGGCGGGGGTGTAGGTGGCGTTCAGCCTGATCGTGCGCAGCCGCCCCGCGAAGAGCCGCCGTCCGACCTCCCTGAGCTTCCCGGTCTCCTGGTCCTCCTGCCCGAAGCCCTTCACCACGCGGACGCCGCTGACGGAGCCGTCGACCACGCCCGCGACCGCGGCGGCCTGCGCCTGGGCGTACCAGGTCGCGGGGTGCAGGCGGGTGCGGCTGCGGCGGGCGATGAACCACAGCGCCGGGGCCACGGCGAGGGCGACGAGCGTGAGCGGCGGGGACAGCCACGCCATGATGACCAGGGAGATCAGGAAGAGCAGGATGTTCCCGATGGTCATCGGGAGCATGAACAGCAGGCCCTGGATCAGCTGGAGGTCGCTGGTCGCCCGCCCGACCACCTGCCCCGTGGACAGCTCGTCCTGCCGTCGCCCGTCCAGCCGGGTGATCGTCCCGTACATGTCGGTGCGCAGGTCGTGCTGGACGTCGAGGGCGAGCCGGCCGCCGTAGTAGCGGCGGATGTAGGTGAGGACGTAGACGACGACCGCTGCGCCGATCAGGAGACCTGCCCAGAGGGCCATGTCCCTGGTCTTGTCGCCGATCACGTCGTCGATGATCACCTTGGTGATCAGGGGCACCAGGGCCATGACGGCCATGCCGCCCAGCGAGGCGCCGAGGGCGAGGACGACGTCCTTGGGATAGCGCCAGGCGTACGCCGCCAGTCGTCGTGCCCATCCCCGTTGCGCGTCCACGCCGTGCCCTCCGGTCGGTCGTCCTGCTCACCTGATCTACCGGAAGGCACCAACGCGGGCGAGCGGGGATTTCATCCCGCCGCAACAAAGGGGATCTCATCCCGCCGCACCGTTCAGACCCGGACCCGGAGCCTGAGGAAGCGGGTGGTCTGTGCGGCGCTCTGGTTGTCGTCGCTGACGATCAGGACGTCCAGGCGGCTCCCCGTCCGGCCGGTGACGGTCATCCCCTCGAAGTTGTCGAGGAGCGGGTTGGGCTGGGGTTGCCGGGCGGTGGCGCCGAGGGACGGGCAGTGGGCCAGGTCGGCGAGGAGGAACTTGCGGAGGGCCGTGCCACGCCGCTCGGCCAGGTGGAGGCGGACGGTGTTGCCGACGCCGGCGGTGAAGCCGCGTTCGAGGACGAGCAGGCGCCCGTCCGGGGTCGCGGTGGTCTCGGAGACGCCGAGGCCGGTGTCGGTGCGGTACGTGTACGGGGCGCCGAGCCGGAAGTCGCCGCGCCCCGTCCGCTGCCAGGTCTGGAAGCGGACCAGGTCGGCGGGATCGCCGGCGAGCGGGTACTCCATGGAGGCGAGCAGGGTCCGGCCGCCGGGGAGCATCGTCAGCCCCTCGAAGCTGCCGTTGGCCCGGGCGCGGCCCTCCGGGGCGGTCCGCAGGTCGTCCGGCACGGGGAGGCGGCCGAGGATCTCGCCGGTGCGGGAGTGGCGCCGTACGGACGGCTCGGTCTCGGAGGAGACGAGGTAGGTGCCGTCGCGGTCCACGACGAGTCCCTCGGAGTCGAGCGCGGCGCCCTGCTCGTCGGCGAGCGGGAGCGCACCGCGCGGTTCCAGGGTCCGTGCGTCCAGCCGGAAGAGGACGGAACGGTCGGACAGGGCGGCCAGGGAGCCGTGCCGGTCCTGGGAGAGGGCGGAGAGGTTGCCCACGAAGGTGTCCGCGTGGCTGTCCGCGTGGGTGCCCGGGTAGGTGGTCTTGTCCAGGGCGTCGGAGAAGCCGGTGAGGGAGACGGAGGGCGAGCACTCGTTCCCCGGGGGCCTCTCACGCGCGGTGGCCGGTCCCGCGGCGGTGAGGCAGCCGGCCGCGGCGAGCCCCGCGGTGAGGGTGGCGAGTGCGGTGCGGAGGGTTCTCGGGCGCATGGGCGTCACCCTAGGGCGCGGGTGTGGACGGAAGTTGGCCGCTTTTCGAAGGGTGGGATGCGGGGGCGTTCCGCTGGCAAGTAATGAGCCATGCCAGAACAGAGGGAAAGCGGTCAGAGGGTGGCCGGGCGGCTGTACGCGACGCTGCGGGTGCTGCAGTTCCTCGCGCGTACGGGCGTCCCGAGGCCGACCGTCTCGGAGGAGCTGAAGGACAAGCACAGTCCGCGCGACCGGATCCAGGCCCTCGGGGTGGACCTCTTCGCCGACCTGGTGACCGCGGTCCAGGAGGGACGGCACGCGGCGGCGATGGGCGAGGTGTTCCGTGCCCTGCCGGCCGTCGTGCCTCCGCGGAAGGCCGCGCTCGACAAGAACCTCGGCGAGTGGGACCTGACCGAGTTCAACGCCGGGTACCGCGCGCAGCTCACCGCGCTCCAGGAGGCGCTGCCCGAAGTGCTCCGGTGACGGGCCGTCGGTCGTCGGTCGTCGGTCGTCGGTCGTCGGCCGGCGTCGCGCGGGACGGAAGGCTTCCTGCTCGAAAGCGTGAACACTGCGGCCCTCGCTGTCCTCCCGTCGCTCATCTGAGTGCTCAGTGAGCATTCGGTCCTCGATCGCTCACGCTTTCCCGAGCATGAGTCCATGAGCCCCGCCCCCTGGCACGACCGCGACCCCCTCAGCACCGGGAACGTCATCGGCACCGTGCGCACTCTGATGCGCGCCGACGGCCTGGACGTGTCCCTGACCGCCATCGCCCGCGCCTGCGGAACCTCCCGCAACTTCCTCTACGCCAACTGGAGGACCGCCTCCGCGCTGCATCGACGCGCGCTGGTCGCCGAACTGGCGCACCTCTTCGTCGTAGCGGACCGCACCCACCCCAGCGACGGCACCGTACGGGGCATCGTCGATCACCTGGCGCAGGTCGTGCGGGGCGTCCGGCGCCATCCGACGACCGCGGCCGTCGCCCGCACCTCCCCCGCGGCGGTCCTGCGGGCGCACACCGCGACGGACGGTGCCCTGGCGCGGGTGGTGACGGAAGCCGTCAGCGATCTGCTGCACCCCCTCGCCCCGCGCGGCGGGGTGTGGAGCGACCCCGCGCTGCACGAGGTGCCCTGGAAGGTCCTCTGGATCGCCTGTCCCGCCGCCCTCTGTCCGGAGGCCGTCGGCGACGGGGAACGGGAGAGCGCCCTGGACGACGCCTTCGCCGCACTCCTGCGTGACCTGCTCGCCCCGTGGGCCACCGCGCCCGAGTGACCCCGGGCCGCGATGCACAGCTCACCCCCAGTCGGAGCACAGCCCCTGCCCATCAGCCGTGGAGACGGTGGTGTGGTGACATCTGCCACCGCTCCACCGCAAGCGGCCGCCGAGCCGCCCGTACCCTCGTCCCCGGCGCCCCGCGCGCCCCGCTGGTCGCTGCCGGCCCTCTTGGCGATCCTCGCCCTCGCGGCGGGGCTGTACTCCTGGAACCTGTCCGCATCCGGCCTGAACAGCTTCTACAGCGCCGCCGTGCTCAGCGGCACCGAGAGCTGGAAGGCGTGGTTCTTCGGCTCGCTGGACGCGGGGAACTTCCTGACCGTCGACAAGCCGCCCTTCGCCCTGATGGTCATGGGGCTGTCCTGCCGCCTGTTCGGGTACGGGACCTGGCAGATGATGCTGCCGCTGGTCCTGGCCGCGCTGGCGACGATCCGGATCCTCCACAGCTGTGTGCGGCGGGTGTGGGGCCACGGTGCGGCGGCGGTCGCCGCGCTGGTGCTGGCGCTGACCCCGATCACGGTCGCCATCAACCGGGACAACAACCCGGACACGCTGCTGGTGTTCCTGATGGTGGGCGGGGCGGCCCTCGGTCTGCGCGCGGTCCGCGGCGGACGGCTGCTGCCCCTGCTGGGCGCGGCGGCCTGCTTCGGGTTCGCGTTCCACACGAAGATGCTCCAGGGCTACATCGCGCTGCCGGCGGTCTTCGTCGTGTACCTGTACGCGACGGACCTCGGCTGGACGAAGCGGATCAGGAACCTGCTCCTCGCGGCGGTCGCCCTGGCCGTCTCCAGTTTCTGGTGGGCGGCGGCGGTGTCCCTGGTGCCCGCCTCCGAGCGGCCGTACATCGGCGGTTCGACGGACGGCACGGCCTGGGACCTGATCATGGGCTACAACGGGCTCGGCCGGATCCTCGGCGGTGACGGCACCATGGGCGGCGGAGGAGGCGGCGGCTTCTCGGGCGCCGCGGGCATCGGACGGATGTTCAACGACGTCCTCGGCGGCCAGATCTCGTGGCTGCTCCCCTTCGCCGGCATCGCGCTCGTCGGCGGCCTGGCGCTGCGCGGCCGGGCCCCCCGCACCGACCTCACCCGCGCCGCGCTGGTGCTGTGGGGCGGCTGGACGGTCCTGCACTACCTGACCTTCGCCCTGGCCGAGGGCACCATGCACCCGTACTACACGACGGCGCTCGCACCGGGCATCGCGGCGCTGTGCGGGGGCGGCGGTGCCATGCTGCTGCGCGCCCTGCGGACCGACCGGCGGTGGGCGTGGGTACTGCCCCTCGCCCTCGGCGTCACCGGCGTCTGGGCCGTCGTGCTGCTGCGCCGTGCCTCCGGCTGGAACACCTGGCTGTGGCCGACGATCGCGGTGGTCATGGCGCTGGCGATCGCGGGGCTGCTGGTCTTCCGTTCGGGGCGCCGGGTACGGCTGCTTGCGGTGTCCGTGGCCGCGGCGGTCGTCGCCGGGGTGGCCGGCCCGGCGGCGTACGCCTGGTCGGTACCGGCCGGTTCGGGCGGTGGCATGGGCGGCACCAACCCGACCGCGGGCCCGTCGACGGGCGGCGGCATGGGCGGCCCGGGCGGAGGGGGCGGCCGTGCGGGCGCCTTCCCCGGCGGGGGCGGCGAGGGACCCGGCGGGCAGCCGCGGGACGGCCGGGACGGCTCGGCCGACGGCTCCCTCCCGGGCAGCGGCCAGGCACCCGACGGCACCGACGCGGCCGACGCCGCACCCCCGAACGGCACACCCCCGCAGGGTGGCGCCCCGACCACCGGCGACGGCTCGGGTACGGGTGGCACTACGAGCGGGGGCGGCGGCACGGGCGGCGCGAGCGCCGAGCTGGTCGCCTACCTGAAGAAGCACCGGGACGGCGCCAAGTGGCTGCTCGCGGTGTCCGGTTCGCAGAACGCCGCGCAGCTCGTCCTCAGCAGCGGGGAGCCGGTCATCTCGATGTGGGGCTGGTCCGGCAGCGACCGGGCGATGACCCTCGCCCGCCTCAAGGACCTGGTGGGGAAGGGCGAGTTGCACTACGTCCAGGTCGGCGGCCAGGGCACGGGCGGCGGTATGGGCGGCGGCTCCGGGATCGGCTCCGAAGTGACCGCGTGGGTGCGGGAGCACGGTACGGCCGTCGAGGCGAGCGAGTACGGCTCGACGTCCTCGACCGGGATCACCTCGGGCCTCTACCGCTTGGACCCGTCGGACCTGAGCTGACGCGCGCGGGAGACGCATGACGGGCCCCGGCCGTGACGGCCGGGGCCCTCATCACGCAATCGCCACGCACCGTCCACCCGGCCTCCAACATGTCCATGCCACGCTCGTCCCACCGCTCCACTCCACCCGCGTAGATCGGACACCCCACATGCTCGCGATACGCACACGGCGCCGGAAAGCGGTCGCCCTCGCCACGGCCGCCGTCCTCGCCGGCCTCGCCGCCCCGTCCCTGGCCGCGACCCCGGCCACGGCCTCCGCCACGAACCCGCCCGCCACCGCGGCCGCCACCGCGGACCACGACCCGGCGTACTACGAGGACGCGGCCGGCAAGACGGGCAGCGCCCTCAAGTCCGCACTCCACACCATCATCAGCGACCAGACGAAGCTCTCGTACGCGGCGGTCTGGGACGCCCTGAAGGTCACCGACCAGGACCCGGCCGACAGCGGCAACGTCATCCTGCTCTACTCCGGCATCTCCCGCGCCAAGTCGCTGAACGGCGGCGACACCGGCGACTGGAACCGCGAGCACGTGTGGGCCAAGTCCCACGGCGACTTCGGCACCTCGACCGGCCCCGGCACCGACCTGCACCACCTGCGCCCCGAGGACGTCCGGGTCAACAGCGTGCGGGACAACAAGGACTTCGACAACGGCGGCAGCGGCTTCACCGACGCCGGCGGCAGCCTCACCGACGCCGACTCCTTCGAGCCCCGCGACGCCGTCAAGGGCGACGTGGCCCGCATGGTCTTCTACATGGCGGTCCGCTACGAGGGCGGCGAGGGCTTCGCCGACCTGGAGGTCAACGGCAGCGTCGACAACGGCAGCGACCCGTACATGGGCAGGCTCGACGTGCTGAAGGAGTGGAACGACCAGGACCCGCCGGACGCCTTCGAACAGCGCCGCAACGAGGTCATCCACGACACCTACCAGCACAACCGCAACCCGTTCATCGACCACCCGGAGTGGGTCGAGGCGATCTGGTGAGCCCTCCGGGCCGCGCTCAGTCCAGGTGCGTCGGCGCGAACATCCGCAGCACGGCCGGGAGGACGACCACCGACGGCCCCGGTGAGGCCAGCGCCTTCGCGAGGTCCGCCTCCAGGGTCCGCGCGGAGGTGCGTACGCCCGGCACGCCGAAGGACTCCGCCAGGGCCACGTAGTCGGGCCGGGTCAGCTCCGTCGCCGTGGGCCGGCCGAAGGCGTCGGTCATGTACTCGCGCAGGATGCCGTAGCCGCCGTCGTCGACGATGAGCCAGGTGACGTTCAGGTCGTACTGGCGAGCGGTGGCCAGTTCGGCGATGGAGTACAGGGCGCCTCCGTCGCCGGAGACCGCCAGCACCGGGTGGGTGGGGTCGGCCGCGGCGGCGCCCAGTGCCGCCGGGAAGCCGTAGCCGAGACCGCCCGCGCCCTGCGCCGAGTGCATGGTGTTGGGCGCCCCGGCGTCGAAGGCGGACCACGCCCAGTAGGCGAGGATGGTCATGTCCCAGAAGGACGGCGCGCCGGACGGGAGGGCTGCCCGGACGGCCGCCAGGACGTCCTGCTCCAGGGTGAGTTCCTGGGCGGCGATGCGCTCGCGGACCCGGTCCAGGACGTCCCTCACGCGCTCCGGGGCGGCCGGGTCGGTGCGCTCCTCCACCGTCTCCAGCAGCGCCTGGAGGGCGAGGCGGGCGTCGGCGTGGATGCCGAGGGCCGGGTGGTTGGACTCCAGTTTGCCGAGGTCGGCCTCGATCTGGATCACCCGGCCGCGGGGCTTGAAGGTGTGGTAGTTCGAGGAGAGTTCGCCGAGGCCCGAGCCGACGACCAGGAGCACGTCGGCGTCCTCCAGGAAGTCCGTGGTGTGGCGGTCCTCCAGCCAGGACTGGAGGGAGAGGGGGTGCGTCCACGGGAACGCGCCCTTGCCGCCGAAGGTCGTCACGACGGGGGCCTGGAGCCGCTCGGCCAGTTGCCGCAGCTTCTTCGAGGCGTCCGCGCGGACGACTCCCCCGCCCGCGATGATCGCGGGGCGCTCGGCGCGGGAGAGCAGGTCGGCCGCGACCGCCGTCAGTTCGGGGCGCGGGGGCAGTTCCTCGGGGAAGGCGTCGCCTCCGGTCACCACCGGGATCGGCGTCTCGGCCAGGAGGACGTCCTGCGGGATCTCCACCCACACCGGGCCGTGCGGGACGGTCAGCGCGGACGTCCACGCCTCCGCGATCGCCGACGGGATCTGCGACTGGGTGCGGACCGTGTGGACGGACTTCACCACGCCCCGGAAGGACGCCGACTGGTCGGGGAGCTCGTGCAGGTAGCCGTGGCGGCCCCCGCCCAGACCCGCCGTGGGGATCTGGCTGCTGATCGCCAGCACGGGCGCGGAGGCCGCCCGCGCCTCCTGGAGCGCGGCCAGCGAGGTGAGCGCGCCGGGCCCGGTGGACAGCAGCAGCGGGGCCGCCTCGCCGGTGATCCGGCCGTAGGCGTCCGCCGCGAAACCGGCGTTGTTCTCCACCCGCAGGCCGATGTAGCGCAGGTCCGAGCGGCGCAGCGCGTCGAACATGCCGAGGGCGTGCTGGCCGGGCAGGCCGAAGACGGTGGTCGCGCCGAGCCCGGCCAGGGTCTCCACGACCAGGTCCCCGCCGTTGCGGCCGCCGGGAGGATGCAGTGCGGCCTCCGTCTGGGCGGCGGTCGGACGGAGTACCAGGTCGTGGTCGTGGGTCACTGCGCTGCCTTCTCCTGGGCGATCTGGCGGGACATGATCGTGGTCAGTTCGTACGCGGTGTGCGAGGCCGCCACCGACGTGATCTCCGCGTGGTCGTAGGCCGGGGCGACCTCGACGACGTCGGCCGACACCAGGTTGCAGGATGCCAGGCCGCGCAGGATCTCCAGCAGCTCGCGGGAGGTCATGCCGCCGGCCTCGGGAGTGCCGGTGCCGGGCGCGTGGGCGGGGTCCAGGCAGTCGATGTCGATGGAGATGTACAGCGGGCGGTCGCCGATGCGCTGGCGCAGCTGGTCGGCGACCTCGTCGGCGCCCCGGCGGTAGACGTCCGCGGAGGTGACGATGCCGAAGCCCATCTTCTCGTCGTCGGTGAGGTCCTGCTTGCCGTACAGCGGGCCGCGGGTGCCGACGTGGGAGAGGGCGGAGGTGTCGAGGATGCCCTCCTCGACGGCGCGGCGGAACGGGGTGCCGTGGGTGTACTCGGCGCCGAAGTACGTGTCCCAGGTGTCCAGGTGGGCGTCGAAGTGCAGCAGGGCGACCGGGCCGTGCTTCTTGGCGACCGAGCGGAGCAGCGGGAGGGCGATGGTGTGGTCGCCGCCGAGGGTCATCAGGCGGGCGCCGGTGTCGAGGAGGTCGTCGGCGGCGGCCTCGACGGTCTCCACGGCCTCGTTGATGTTGAACGGGTTCACGGCTATGTCGCCGCCGTCCGCGACCTGGGCGAGGGCGAAGGGGGAGGCGTCCTGCGCCGGGTTGTACGGGCGCAGCAGGCGGGAGGCCTCCCGGATGGCGTTGCCGCCGAAGCGGGCGCCGGGCCGGTACGAGACGCCCGAGTCGAACGGCACGCCCACCACGGCGACGTCGGCCGTGCCGACCTCGTCCAGCCGGGGCAGCCGGGCGAAGGTCGCGGGTCCGGCGTACCGCGGGACGCGGGAGGAGTCGACGGGGCCGCGGGGCGTCTCGTTGCTGCTCATGTACTGCCTTCCTTCTTACGCTTCGTCGCGTATGTACTACCGCCGTCCGACTCTACTGGGGAGCCGGGACAGCCGGTTCGGACTGGGGTTCGGGCGCCCGGCCGGCGAGGCGTTCGCGCCAGGCGGCGAGGGTCGCCTCGTCGGTGGGCCGGGTCGTCAGGGACACTGCGACGTAGACGGCGAGGGAGGCCAGGAGACCGTAGTAGACGGGCTCGTTGGCGAGGATGCCGTAGCCCGCCATCAGGCCGACGACGGCGAGGCCGCCGACCGCGACGGCGGCGAGGGCACCCTGTGCGGTGCCGCGCTTCCACAGCAGACCGCCGAGGATGGGGACGAGGAGGCCGCCGACGAGGAGGTTGTAGGCGACGGTGAGTGCCTCGACGACGTCGTTGAGGGCGATCGAGATGAGGATCACCGCGACGCCCATCGCGAGGATGAAGGCGCGGTTGCCCTTCACCTCGTCGTGCGGCTCGTCCGCCTCGCCCTGCGTCCCGCGCACGACGCCGCGCAGCCGCGACCAGATGTCGTTGTTGGCGACGGTGGCGCAGGCGATGAGGGCGCCGGACGACGTGGACATCACGGCGGCGAGGGCGGCGGCCAGGACGAGTCCGCGCACGCCCATGGGCAGCTCGTCCTTGACGATGGTGGCGAAGGCGTCGTCGGGGCTGGAGAGCTTCGGGTAGAGGACCTTGGCCGCCGTGCCGATGATCGCGCCGGCGACGGCGTAGACCAGGCAGTAGGTGCCGGCGACGGTGCCGCCCCACTTGGCGGTGCGGTCGCTGCCCGCGGTGAAGACGCGCTGCCAGATGTCCTGCCCGATGAGCATGCCGAAGGTGTAGATCAGCACGTACGTGAAGATGGTCTCGCCGCCGATGCCCAGCGGGTCGAAGTACTCGGTCGGCAGCTGCGCCTTCATCTCGCCGAAGCCGCCGGCCTTGACGACCGCGATGGGCAGCAGCAGGAGCAGCACGCCGATGGTCTTCACCACGAACTGCACCATGTCGGTGAGCGTGATGGACCACATGCCGCCCAGCGTGGAGTACGCGACGACGATGGAGCCGCCCAGGACGATCGCCAGGGTGCGGTTCACGTCGAAGAGGACGTCGAAGATCGTGGCGTAGGCGATGGTGGAGGTGACGGCCAGCATCAGCGTGTACGCCCACATGACGACACCGGAGATGATGCCGGCCCGGCCGCCGTAGCGCAGGTCGAGCATCTCGGAGACGGTGTACACCTTCAGCCGGGCGATGCGGGCGGAGAAGAAGACGGACAGCGCGAGGATGCCGAGGCCGATGGTGACGACCATCCACGCGCCGGACAGGCCGTACTGGTAGCCGAGCCCGACGCCGCCGATGGTGGACGCGCCGCCGAGGACGATCGCCGCCATGGTGCCGGAGTACATGGCGGGTCCGAGGCGGCGCCCGGCCACCAGGAACTCGCTCTTCGACTTGGCGCGGCGCATGCCCCACCAGCCCATGGCCAGCATGCCGGCGAGATAGACGACGATCACGATGTAGTCGACGGCCATGAGGGGGCCTCCTTCGCGCACTCTCGGTGGCGTGTCGTGCAGTGGGACGTGTGGGGACGTGTCCGGTGGCTGGTCGCGGGGACATCCGCCCGTACCCGCGGCCGCCGGTCGAGGTTGACCCTAGGTGGCTGAAATGCGACTGCGAAGTGTACGTTTCATCCACTTGCCGCCGCTGGACTGGAGGAATGGTCCACCATGCCGGAACCGGTCGTTCCCTCCCGGCCCGTGACGCCCGCCACGCCCCCCACCCCTCCCGTGCCGCTGGCCGCCCTGCTGGCCCGCGAGGACCTGGGGCTGCGCCAGGTCACCGGCGGCCCGGCGGCGGACGTGACGGTCCACGGGGCGCACACCTCGGAGATGTCCGACCCGTACCCGTACCTGCTGGGCGGTGAGCTGCTGCTGACGGCGGGCGTGCACATCCCGCCGGGGGCGGGCGCGGGAGGCGGGCGCGACGCGGGGTCCGCGGACGGGGCGGGGGCCGGCTGCGACGCGGGGGCCGGGTACTTCGACGCCTACGTGTCCCGGATCGTCGCGGCGGGCGGCGCGGCGCTCGGCTTCGGGGTGGCGCCGGTGCACGACACCGTGCCGGCGGAGCTGGTCGCGGCCTGTGAGAGGCACGGGCTGCCGCTGGTGGAGGTGCCGCCGCGGACGACGTTCTCGGGCGTGGCCCGTGCGGTGTGGCAGCTGATGGGCCGGGCCAGGACGGCCGAGCTGCGCCGGGTCTCCGAGGCCCAGCAGGCCCTGGCCGCGGCGGCCGCCCGTCCGGACCCGGTGCCGTCCGTGCTGCGCAGGCTCGCCGGCCGGCTCGACGGGCGGGCGGTGCTGTACGGGCCGGAGGGGGCGGAGATCGCGGCGGCGGGGCGGGAGCCCGCGGGGGAGGCACGGCGGGCGCTGGCGGGGCTGGCCCGCTTCGTCACCGGGCACGCCTCCACCACCGCCACGGACACGGTCGCCGGCACCCGGCTCGCCGTCTACGCCCTCGGCGCCGGGCAGGACTTCGTCCTCGGAGTGGCGGCCCCGCAGCGGGAGCCCGGGGACCACACGATCGCGTCGGTCGCCGCCGTGCTGCTCTCCCTCCTGACCGGCGAGCAGCGCAGCGGCACCGGCGCGGCCCGCTCCTCGGCGCTGGTGCGGCTGCTGCTGGGCGCCCGCCCGGAGGAGGTCGCGCCGCTGCTGGGTACGGCGGACGGTGAGGACCGCGCCCACTGGTACGTCGTGCACGCCCGTCCCACGACCGGCACACCCGACCCGATCTCCGCCTCCGCCCTGGGCGCGGCCCTCGGCTCGCCCCTGGTCGACCCCGCCGGGGACGTCGTACGGGTACTCGTCCCGGCCCCACCGGCACCCGCTCCCGCTCCCCGGCCCCCGGCCTCCACCTCCGACGGGGACCCTGGCGCCCCGGCCCCTCGGACGGCCCCCACCCCCCGGGCCGCCGCCGACCCGAACCCGGCCGCCACCAACCCCAGCCCCGCCCCCGCCCCGCGGCAGACCCCCGCCCCCCAGCCCGGCTGGACGCTCGGCGTCAGTGTCCCCGTCGCCCCGGGCGAGTGGCCGGCCGCGGACGCCCAGGCGGCGCGTGCGCTGGCCCGGGCGCGGGCGACGCGGGTGCCGCTGGTCCGGCACGCCGACCGGCCCGCGCTCGCCGACCTCGTGCCGGACGGCGAGGCCGAGGCGCACGCCCGGGCGCTGCTCGGGCCGATCGCGGCCGTCCCGGCGCTCACCGAGACCCTGCGCGCCTGGCTGTCCCTGCACGGCAGCTGGGACCGCACCGCCGTCGCCCTGTCCGTGCACCGCAACACCGTGCGGCAGCGCATCGCGCGCTGCGCGGCCCTGCTGGACGCCGACCTCGACGACCCGGACGTCCGCATGGAGTTGTGGTTCGCGCTGCGCCGGACGTGACCGGCGGGGCGGGGAGGTGACCCGTGTCCCAGCGGGCGCCGCGCCGGAGACTCGCGGCGGTCGGCTGCCCCACAATGGAGCCATGCCGATATCCGGGACACCCAGCCGCGCCGAACTCGCCGAACACCTCGTCAGGACGCGTATCGCGGGCGACGTCGCCACGCCCCGCGAGAACAACCTCTCCCACTACCGCAAGCTGGCGAACGGCGACCGCAACTTCTGGCTCGGTCTGGAGCTGGGCGACCGCTGGACGGACGAGCAGGACGTGCTCGCGGTGATGGCGGAGCGGGTCGGTGTCAACGACGACCCGGAGCACCGCTTCGGGCAGGACACCATCGACCCCGAGCTGACGGTGGCCGCGCTGGAGCGCATGGCCGGCCGGCTGCGCAAGGCGGCGGACGGCGGGCAGCGCGTCCTGTTCGCGACCGGCCACCCGGGCGGCCTGCTCGACGTGCACCGCGCGACGGCCGACGCGCTGCGCGCCGCCGGCTGCGAGATCGTCGTGATCCCCGAGGGGCTGACGACGGAGGAGGGGTACGTCCAGCAGTTCGCGGACGTGGCGGTGCTGGAGCACGGCGCCTCGCTGTGGCACACCCACTCGGGTGAGCCGATGAAGGCGATCCTGACCGGCCTGGAGCGTGCGGGCCGCCCGCTGCCCGACCTGGTCGTCGCCGACCACGGCTGGGCGGGGTACGCCGGTCAGCACGGCGTCGACTCCGTGGGCTACGCCGACTGCAACGACCCGGCCCTCTTCCTGGCCGAGTCCGAGGGCATCCTCCAGGTGGCGGTGCCGCTGGACGACCACGTGGTCAGCCCGCGCCACTACGACCCCATGACGGCCTACCTGCTGGCGGAGGCGGGACTGCGCTGAGCCGGTGGCTCGTCCGGCCCGCCGTCACGGCCAGGGGTTCAGCCCTTCGGAGCGGCGCTGCGCGAAACCGGGCGTCGGGTCCAGGTAGACCCGGCGCACCACCGGGAACTCCTCCCGCAGCCGCTGCTCGGCCCGCTCGCACGCCCACTCGACCTGCGCCGCCGTCGACACGTCCCGGAAGTCGACCTTGGCGGCGACCAGCGCCTCCCGCGGACCCTGGAGGAGGGTGGTCAGCTCCAGTACGGCCTCGATGTGCTCCACGGCCAGCAGTTCCGCCCGGATCCGGTCCCGGACGCTGCGGGGCAGCGGGCGGCCGATGAGGAACTCGGCGTTGGAGCGGCCCAGCACCCAGGCGACGTACAGCAGCAGGGCGCCGATGCAGAGGGAGGCGACGCCGTCCCAGACGCCGGAGCCGGTCAGCTGCCCGCCGAGCAGGCCCCCGGCGGCGAGCAGCAGCCCGGCCAGGGCGGCGGAGTCCTCCAGGACGACGGCCTTGACGGCGGTGTCGGGGGTGCGGCGCAGATAGCGGCCGAAGGGCACCTTGTGGCGGCGGGCCTCCCCGCGCGCCTGCCGGAGGCCGGTGCGCAGGGAGTAGCCCTCCAGGAGGAAGGCGACGGCGAGGACCAGGTAGGCGACCAGGGGGTCGCCGGGTTCCTCGCCGTGGGTGAGGGTGTGGACGCCGTCGTAGAGGGCGAAGACCGCGCCGCCGACGAAGGTGGCGACGGCGGCGAGCAGCGCCCAGATGTAGCGCTCGGGGCCGTGGCCGAGGGGGTGGTCCTCGTCGGCGGGGCGCACGCTGCGCTTCAGCGAGGTCAGCAGCAGTACCTCGGTGACGGTGTCGGCGACCGAGTGGGCGGCCTCCGACAGCATCGCGCTGGACCCGCTGACCACGCCGGCGAGCGCCTTGGCGATGGCGATGCCCAGATTGGCGAAGGCGGCGACGAGCACCGTGAAGGTGCTCTCGCCGCCGTCCGTCTCAGGTCTCCCGCGCGCAGGTTCCGCCATGCCCTCAGTGTTCCCGAGGGACGCGCACCACGCCTTCCTGGATGACCGTGAGGGCGAGCCGCCCGTCCTGTGTGTAGATGCGCGCCTGGCCGAGGCCCCGGCCGCCCGAGGCCGACGGCGACTCCTGGTCGTAGAGCAGCCACTCGTCGGCGCGGAACGGCCGGTGGAACCACATGGCGTGGTCCAGTGAGGCCCCGACGACGTCACCGACGGCCCAGCCGCCCCGGCCGTGCGCGAGCAGCACCGAGTCGAGGAGGGTCATGTCGGAGACGTACGTGGCGAGGACGACGTGCAGCAGGGGGTCGTCGGCGAGCTTGCCGTTGGTGCGGAACCACACCTGGGAGTGCGGCTCGCGGGGGGTGCCGAAGGCGCCGAAGGGCGGGTCGTCGACGTACCGCAGGTCCACCGCGGCCCGGGCCTGGAGGAAACGCTCCACGGTGTCGGCGGGCAGGTGCGGGTAGCTCCGCAGCCGCTCCTCGCCGGTGGGCAGCGTCGCCGGGTCGGGCGCGGCCGGCATCGGGGCCTGGTGGTCCAGGCCCTCCTCGTACGTCTGGAAGGACGCCGACAGGCCGAAGATCGGCTTGCCGTGCTGGACGGCGACCACGCGGCGGGTGGTGAAGGAGCGGCCGTCGCGCAGGCGGTCGACGTTGTAGACGATGGGGGCACCGGGGTCGCCGGGGCGCAGGAAGTACGCGTGCAGGGAGTGCGCGAGCCGGTCCTCGGGGACCGTGCGCCCGGCGGCGACCAGCGCCTGGGCGGCGACCTGCCCGCCGAAGACCCGGGGGACGACGGCGGAGCGGGAGCGGCCGCGGTAGATGTCCTCCTCGATCCGCTCGAGGTCGAGCAGGTCGAGGAGGGACTGGAGTGCTTCGCTCATGTCCTGTGGTTCTGTGGGTCCTGGCTCGGTGGTCCTCGGACGCTCTACAGGCCCATGTCCTTCGCGATGATCATCTTCATGACCTCGCTGGTGCCGCCGTAGATGCGGTTGACGCGGTTGTCCGCGTACAGGCGGGCGATCGGGTACTCGTTCATGTAGCCGTAGCCGCCGTGCAGCTGGAGGCAGCGGTCGATGACGCGGTGGGCGACCTCGGTGCAGAACAGCTTGGCGCTGGCGGCCTCGGCGGGGGTCAGCTCGCCGGCGTCCAGGGCCTCGGTCGCGCGGTCGGCGACGGCCTCGGCGGCGTCCACCTCGGCCTGGCAGGCGGCCAGCTCGAACTTGGTGTTCTGGAAGGCGGCCACCGGCTTGCCGAAGACGGTGCGCTCCTGCACGTACTGCTTGGCGAACCGGACGGCGGCCTTGGCCTGGGCGTAGGCGCCGAAGGCGATGCCCCAGCGCTCGGAGGCCAGGTTGTGGCCGAGGTAGGAGAAGCCCTTGTTCTCCTCGCCGAGCAGGTCCTCCACGGGGACCTTGACGTCGACGAAGGCCAGCTCGGCGGTGTCGGAGGTGCGCAGGCCCAGCTTGTCCAGCTTGCGGCCCACCGAGTAGCCCTCGGACTTGGTGTCCACGGCGAACAGGGAGATGCCGTGGCGGCGGTCCTCGGCCGTGGGCGCGGCGGTGCGGGCGCAGACGATCACCTTGTCGGCGTGCACGCCGCCGGTGATGAAGGTCTTGGCGCCGTTGAGGACGTAGTGGCTGCCGTCCTCGGAGAGCTTCGCGGTGGACTTCATGCCCGCGAGGTCGGAACCGGTGCCCGGCTCCGTCATCGCGATGGCCCACATCTCCTCGCCGGAGACGAACTTCGGCAGGAAGCGCTTCTTCTGCTCGTCGGAGGCGAGCATGTTGATGTAGGGCAGCGCGAGCAGCACGTGCACGCCGGAGCCGCCGAACTGCACGCCCGCGCGGGCGGTCTCCTCGTAGAGGACGGCCTCGAACTTGTGGCTGTCCATGCCCGCGCCGCCGAACTCCTCCGGCACGTTGATGCCGAAGATGCCCAGCTCGCCGAGCTTGTAGTAGAAGTCTCGCGGCGCCTGGCCGGCGGCGAACCACTCGTCGTAGACGGGGACGACCTCGGCCTCGATGAAGGCGCGGATGGTCTCCCGGAACGCCTCGTGGTCCTCGTTGAACACCGTACGGCGCACAGCGCCACCTCCAGGATACGTGTCTAAGCGCTTGCTCAGACTTCACCGTACCGGCGGGTAGGGAGAGGCGTCCAGAGCGGGAGGTGGGTAACCCTCGTCACTCCCCGCCGCCCGGGCGCCGGCCCTCCCCCACCGCCGCGAACGCCCCCCGCGCCATCCGGTGCAGCAGCGCCGCCGTGGCCGCGCGGCCCGGGAGGACGCCGGGGCGGCCGAGGTGCGGGGTGGAGTTCAGGAGGCCGAAGACCGAGTGAACGGCGGAGCGGGCGGCGGGCTCGGCGACGGCCGGGTAGACCTCGCGCACCACCCCGACCCACAGCTCGACGTACTGCCGCTGCAACTGCCGCACCATCTTGCGGTCGGCGTCCCGGAGGCGGTCCAGCTCGCGGTCGTGCAGGGTGATGAGCGGGCGGTCGTCGAGGGCGAAGTCGATGTGCCCCTCGATGAGCGAATCGAGGACCGCCTCCGCACCCCCGCCCGACCCGGCACCGGCTCCGGAGCCGGTCACCCCCGCCATCCCCTCGGCCCCGGCCTCCGCCAGCCGCCGCTTCGCCCCGGTCAGCAGCGAGTCGCTGATCCCGACCAGCAGCTCGGCGAGCATCGCGTCCTTGCCGGCGAAGTGCCGGTAGAGACCGGGGCCGCTGATCCCCACCGCGGCGCCTATCTCGTCGACGCCGACGCCGTGGAAGCCGCGCTCGGCGAAGAGCCGGGCGGCCTCCTTGAGGATCTGCTCGCGGCGGGTGGGGGCGTCGGTCCTGGTGGTCATGGTGCCGATTCTAGACAGGGAGGTTAGCGGTCGTTAACCTGTGGGGACATGCGTTAACGCTCATTAACTGATCGACCATCGGGTGAGGGGACCGCAGGATGCACGAGGCACCGGAGCTGACGACGGCGGCGGATCCCGCCTCAGAGGCCTTTCGGGCCAACGAGGAGGCGCACCGCGTCCTCGTGGACGAGCTGCGCGCCAAGCTGGCCGCGGCCCGGCTGGGCGGCGGCGAGCGGGCCCGGGCCCGGCACACCGCGCGCGGCAAGCTGCTGCCCCGCGACCGCGTGGACACGCTGCTCGATCCGGGCTCGCCGTTCCTGGAGCTGGCGCCGCTCGCCGCCGACGGGCTCTACGACGGACAGGCCCCGGCCGCGGGCGTGATCGCCGGGATCGGACGGGTGAGCGGCCGGGAGTGCGTGATCGTCGCCAACGACGCCACCGTCAAGGGCGGCACGTACTACCCGATGACCGTGAAGAAGCACCTGCGGGCGCAGGAGGTGGCGCTGGAGAACCGGCTGCCGTGCCTGTACCTCGTCGACTCGGGCGGGGCCTTCCTGCCGATGCAGGACGAGGTCTTCCCCGACCGGGAGCACTTCGGCCGGATCTTCTACAACCAGGCCCGGATGTCGGGCGCCGGCATCCCGCAGATCGCCGCCGTCCTCGGTTCCTGCACGGCGGGCGGCGCGTACGTCCCCGCGATGAGCGACGAGGCGGTGATCGTCCGCAACCAGGGGACGATCTTCCTGGGCGGCCCGCCGCTGGTGAAGGCGGCCACCGGCGAGGTGGTCACCGCGGAGGAGCTGGGCGGCGGCGAGGTCCACTCCCGGGTGTCCGGGGTGACCGACCACCTGGCCGAGGACGACCCGCACGCGCTGCGGATCGTGCGGCAGATCGTCTCCACGCTGCCCGCGCGCGGCTCGCTCCCCTGGGGTGTGGAGCCCGCCGTCGAGCCCAAGGTGGACCCGCAGGGGCTGTACGGCGCGGTGCCGGTCGACTCCCGCACCCCCTACGACGTGCGCGAGGTCATCGCGCGGGTGGTGGACGGCTCCCGGTTCGCCGAGTTCAAGTCCGAGTACGGGCAGACCCTGGTCACCGGCTTCGCCCGCATCCACGGCCACCCGGTCGGCATCGTCGCCAACAACGGCATCCTCTTCTCCGAGTCCGCCCAGAAGGGCGCCCACTTCATCGAGCTGTGCGACCAGCGCGGCATCCCGCTGGTCTTCCTCCAGAACATCTCCGGGTTCATGGTCGGCCGGGACTACGAGGCGGGCGGCATCGCCAAGCACGGCGCCAAGATGGTGACGGCGGTGGCGTGCACGCGCGTGCCGAAGCTGACGGTGGTCGTCGGCGGGTCGTACGGCGCGGGGAACTACTCGATGTGCGGCCGGGCGTACTCGCCGCGCTTCCTGTGGATGTGGCCCAACGCCAAGATCTCCGTCATGGGCGGCGAGCAGGCCGCGTCCGTGCTGGCCACGGTCAAGCGGGACCAGTTGGAGGCCCGGGGCGAGGAGTGGTCGGCCGAGGAGGAGGACTCCTTCAAGGCGCCGGTCCGCGCGCAGTACGAGCACCAGGGCAACGCCTACTACGCGACCGCCCGCCTGTGGGACGACGGGGTGATCGAGCCCGCCGACACCCGGCAGGTGCTGGGTCTGGCCCTGACCGCGTGTGCCAACGCGCCGCTGGGTGAGCCCCGGTTCGGCGTCTTCCGGATGTGAGGAGGGGACTTCGATGGGAAGCGCGATGGGGAGCTTGATGTTCGACACGGTTCTGGTGGCCAACCGCGGGGAGATCGCGGTGCGCGTCGTCCGGACGCTGCGTGCGCTGGGTGTGCGCTCGGTGGCGGTCTTCTCCGACGCCGACGCGGACGCGCGGCACGTGCGGGAGGCCGACGAGGCGGTACGGATCGGCCCGGCGCCGGCGGCGGAGAGTTATCTGTCCGTCGAGCGGCTGCTGGAGGCGGCGGCCCGGACGGGGGCGCGGGCCGTGCACCCGGGGTACGGGTTCCTCGCCGAGAACGCCGCCTTCGCGCGGGCCTGCGAGGAGGCGGGGCTGGTCTTCATCGGACCGCCCGCCGACGCCATCGCCCTGATGGGCGACAAGATCCGCGCCAAGGAGACGGTGAAGGCGGCCGGGGTGCCGGTCGTGCCCGGCTCCAGCGGCAGCGGGCTGACGGACGGGCAGCTCGCCGAGGCGGCCCGCGAGATCGGGATGCCGGTGCTGCTGAAGCCGTCGGCCGGCGGGGGCGGCAAGGGCATGCGCCTGGTGCGGGACGCCGCCGCGCTCGCCGACGAGATCGCCGCCGCCCGCCGCGAGGCCCGCGCCTCCTTCGGTGACGACACGCTGCTCGTGGAGCGGTGGATCGACCGGCCCCGGCACATCGAGATCCAGGTGCTGGCCGACGGCCACGGCAACGTGGTGCACCTGGGCGAGCGCGAGTGCTCGCTCCAGCGGCGCCACCAGAAGATCATCGAGGAGGCGCCCAGCGTGCTCCTCGACGAGGCGACCCGCGCCGCGATGGGCGAGGCGGCCGTGCAGGCGGCCCGCTCCTGCGGCTACCGGGGCGCGGGCACGGTGGAGTTCATCGTGCCGGGCGGCGACCCCTCGCAGTACTACTTCATGGAGATGAACACCCGCCTCCAGGTGGAGCACCCGGTGACCGAGCTGGTCACGGGCCTGGACCTGGTGGAGTGGCAGCTGCGGGTGGCGGCGGGCGAGCCGCTCGGGTTCACGCAAGCGGACGTACGGCTGACCGGGCACGCGGTCGAGGCGCGGCTGTGCGCGGAGGACCCCTCGCGCGGCTTCCTCCCCTCCGGCGGCACGGTCCTGCGGCTGCACGAGCCCCAGGGCGACGGCGTGCGCACCGACTCGGGGCTCAGCGAGGGCAGCGAGGTCGGCAGCCTCTACGACCCGATGCTGTCCAAGGTGATCGCGTACGGCCCCGACCGCGCGACCGCCCTGCGCAGGCTCCGGGCGGCCCTCGCCGGGACGGTCACCCTGGGCGTGCAGACCAACGCCGGTTTCCTGCGGCGGCTGCTGGCCCACCCGGCGGTGGTGGCGGGCGAGCTGGACACCGGGCTGGTGGAGCGCGAGGTCGACGGCCTGGTGCCCACCGGCGTACCGGAGGAGGTGTACGAGGCGGCGGCGGCCGTCCGGCTGGACGCGCTGCGTCCGCGCGGGGACGGCTGGATCGACCCGTTCTCCGTGCCGAGCGGCTGGCGCACGGGCGGCGAGCCGAAGCCGGTCGCCTTCCCCCTGCGCGTCACCGATCCGGTGGAACACACTCCGCGCGGCACCCACACCGTCACCGAGGACCGCGTGTCGGTGACCCTGGACGGCGTCCGGCACACCTTCCACCGCGCCGCCGACTGGCTGGGCCGCGACGGCGACGCCTGGCACGTGCGCGACCACGACCCGGTCGCCGCCTCCCTCACGGGCGCCGCCCACGCGGGCGCCGACTCGCTGACCGCGCCCATGCCGGGCACGGTGACGGTGGTGAAGGTCGCCGTCGGCGACGAGGTGGCCGCCGGGCAGAGCCTGCTGGTCGTGGAGGCGATGAAGATGGAGCACGTCATCTCCGCCCCGCATGCCGGCACCGTCGCCGAACTGGACGTGGCGCCGGGCACGACGGTCGCCATGGACCAGGTGCTGGCGGTCATCACCCCGGCCGGCGAGGGCGAGGAGGAGACGGCATGAACACCCCGGAGACGGGCCTGCCCATGGTCGTACCGGCCGAGGGCCTGCCCGCCCGCGTCCGCGTCCACGAGGTGGGTGCGCGCGACGGCCTGCAGAACGAGAAGGCGGTCGTCCCGGTGGAGGTGAAGGCGGAGTTCATCCGCCGGCTGGCCGGCACCGGCCTGACCACCATCGAGGCGACGAGCTTCGTGCACCCCAAGTGGGTGCCGCAGCTGGCCGACGCGGAGGAGTTGTTCCCCGCGGTGGCCGGTCTGCCGGTGGACCTGCCCGTGCTGGTCCCCAACGAGCGGGGCCTCGACCGGGCGCTGGCGCTCGGCGCCCGCCGCGTCGCGGTCTTCGCCAGCGCCACCGAGTCCTTCGCCAGGGCCAACCTCAACCGCACGGTGGACGAGGCGCTGGCCATGTTCGCGCCGGTGGTGGCGCGGGCGAAGGAGGCGGACCTTCACGTACGGGGCTACCTCTCGATGTGCTTCGGCGACCCGTGGGAGGGGCCGGTCCCCGTCGAGCAGGTGGTGAAGGTGTGCCGGGCCCTGCTGGACATGGGCTGCGACGAACTCAGCCTGGGCGACACCATCGGGGTGGCGACGCCGGGCCATGTCGGCGCCCTGCTCACCGCGCTGACCGGCGCCGGTGTCCCGGTGGACGCGCTCGGCGTCCACTTCCACGACACCTACGGCCAGGCCCTGTCCAACACGCTGACCGCGCTGCGGCACGGCGTCACCACGGTCGACGCCTCCGCCGGCGGGCTCGGCGGCTGCCCCTACGCCAAGTCCGCCACCGGCAACCTCGCCACCGAAGACCTCGTGTGGATGCTGCGCGGCCTCGGCATCGACACCGGCATCGACCTCGGCCGTCTCGTCGCCACCAGCGTCTGGATGGCCGCCCACCTGGGCCGACCCAGCCCGTCCCGGACCGTTCGAGCCCTCTCCCACCAGGAGCAGTGACAGCATGGACCACAAGCTCTCCCCCGAACTCGAGGACCTCCGCCGCACGGTGGAGGCGTTCGCCCACGACGTCGTGGCGCCCAAGATCGGCGACTTCTACGAGCGGCACGAGTTCCCGTACGAGATCGTCCGGGAGATGGGCCGCATGGGCCTGTTCGGCCTGCCGTTCCCGGAGGAGTACGGCGGCATGGGCGGCGACTACCTCGCCCTCGGCATCGCCCTGGAGGAGCTGGCCCGCGTCGACTCGTCGGTGGCCATCACCCTGGAGGCGGGCGTCTCGCTGGGCGCGATGCCCCTGCACCTGTTCGGCACCGAGGAGCAGAAGCGCGCGTGGCTGCCCCGGCTGTGCTCCGGCGAGATCCTCGGCGCCTTCGGCCTGACCGAACCCGACGGCGGTTCGGACGCGGGGGCGACGCGGACGACGGCCCGCCTGGACGAGGCGACCGGCGAGTGGGTCATCAACGGCACCAAGTGCTTCATCACCAACTCGGGCACGGACATCACGGGCCTGGTGACCGTCACGGCGGTCACCGGCCGCAAGCCGGACGGCCGTCCGCTGATCTCGGCGATCATCGTCCCCTCCGGCACCCCGGGCTTCACGGTGGCCGCCCCGTACTCGAAGGTCGGCTGGAACGCCTCGGACACCCGTGAGCTGTCCTTCTCCGACGTCCGGGTCCCGGCGGCGAACCTGCTGGGCGAACAGGGCCGGGGCTACGCCCAGTTCCTGCGCATCCTGGACGAGGGGCGGATCGCCATCGCCGCGCTGGGCACGGGGCTCGCGCAGGGCTGTGTGGACGAGTCGGTCGCCTACGCGAAGGAACGTCACGCCTTCGGCAAGCCGATCGGCGCCAACCAGGCCATCCAGTTCAAGATCGCCGACATGGAGATGAAGGCCCACACCTCCCGGCTCGCCTGGCGCGACGCGGCCTCCCGGCTGGTGACGGGCGAGCCCTTCAAGAAGGAGGCGGCGCTGGCGAAGCTGTACTCGTCGACGGTCGCGGTGGACAACGCCCGGGACGCGACGCAGATCCACGGCGGCTACGGCTTCATGAACGAGTACCCCGTGGCCCGGATGTGGCGGGACGCGAAGATCCTGGAGATCGGCGAGGGCACCAGCGAGGTCCAGCGGATGCTGATCGCCCGGGAGTTGGGCCTGGTCGGCTAGGCGCCGGACGGCGGGGCGGGGCGGTCACAGCCCCGCCACTGGACAAGATCTGAGGTTAGGCTAACCTACCTTGAACTTGTCCCGCGGAGGCTCCGCACCGTTCGAAAGCAGCCACACCATGCCCAACGCCAGAGCTACCCACCTGACCCGCCGCGGAATCCTCGCCGCGGGCGGCGCCCTCGGCCTCGGCGCCGCGCTCACGGCCTGCGGTGACGACGACGCCAAGAGCGGTGGCTCGGACGACAAGGCGGCCGCCGAGTCCGGCCCCTGGTCCTTCAAGGACGACCGCGGCACGACCGTGAAGCTCGAGAAGGCCCCCACGAGCATCGTCGCCTTCACCGGCGTCGCCGCCGCCCTCCACGACTACGGCGTCCAGGTCAAGGGCGTCTTCGGCCCCACCACGACCAAGGACGGCAAGCCCGACGTCCAGGCCGGCGACCTCGACGTCGCCAAGGTCACCGTCCTCGGCAACGAGTGGGGCAAGCTCAACGTCGAGAAGTACGCCACCCTCGCCCCCGAGCTGCTCGTCACCACGACCTTCGACACCGCGGGCACCCTGTGGTCCGTTCCCGAGGACTCCAAGGACAAGGTCGCCAAGCTCGCCCCGAGCGTCGCCATCTCCGTCTTCGACCGCCAGCTCACCCAGCCGCTCCAGCGCATGTGGGAGCTGGCCGAGTCGCTCGGCGCCGACATGAAGGCGAAGAAGGTCACCGACGCCAAGGCCGCCTTCGAGAAGGCCGCGGCCCGGCTGCGCGCCGCCGCCAAGGCCAAGCCGGAGATCCGGGTGCTGGCCGGCTCCGCGAGCGCCGAGCTGTTCTACGTCTCCGGCACCAACCTCTCCGTCGACCTGGAGTACTTCAAGGCCCTCGGCGTGAACTTCGTCGAGCCCTCGGAGGACGCCAAGAAGGCGACCGGCGGCTGGTTCGAGTCCCTGAGCTGGGAGAACGTCGACAAGTACCCGGCCGACGTCATCATCATGGACGACCGCGCCTCCACCATCCAGCCGGCGGACATCGCCGAGGGCACCTGGAAGCAGCTCCCCGCGGTCAAGGCCGGCCAGGTCATCGCCCGCTCCCCCGAGCCGATCCTGTCCTACGACAAGTGCACGCCGCTGCTCGACAACCTGGCCGAGGCGATCGAGAACGCCAAGAAGGTCGGCTGACCCTCCCCTTCTCCCCGGAGCCCGCCATGACGACGGCCGTAGCCGCCCCGTTCCGCTTCTTCTCCCTCCAGGTCGTACGGACGAGGCGGCTCGGTCCGTCTCTGGCCCGGGTCACCTTCGCGGGCCCCGACCTGAGCGCCTTCCACTCCGACGGGCGGGACCAGTCCCTGTCGCTGTTCCTGCCGCACCCGGGGCAGTCGGAGCCGGCCGTTCCCGTCGAGCTGGGAGACGGCTGGTGGCAGGGGTGGCGTGAACTCCCCGACGACGTGCGGGCGGTGATGCGCTCGTACACGCTGCGGGCGCTGCGCCGGGACGCCGACGGCGACACCGTCGAGATCGACGTCGACTTCGTGCTGCACGGGGTCGACCCCGCCTCGCCGGTCCAGGCGGGCCCCGCCGCCCGCTGGGCCGCGGGCGCCGCCCCCGGCGACCGGGTCCTGCTGCTCGGCCCGGCGGTCGCCGACAACCGGGCGATCCGCTTCCGCCCGCCCGAGGACACCGACCTGGTGGTCGTCTGGGGCGACGAGACCGCCGTGCCGGCCGCCTGCGCGATCGTCGAGTCCCTGCCGGCCGGCACCCGCGCCCGGGTCTGGCTGGAGGTCCCGCACGCCGAGGACGTCCAGGACCTCCGGACGGCGGCGGACGCCGAGGTCACCTGGCTGGTCCGGGACGCCTCCGACGGCCCCGAGGCCACCCTGGCGACGCTTCGCGCGGCGCACCTCCCGCCCGCCGGGAACCCCTATGTCTGGATCGCCGGCGAGTCCGGCCGCGTCAAGCAGTTGCGCCGGCACTTCGTGGGCGAGCGCGGCGTCGACCGCCGCCGCGTCACCTTCGTCGGCTACTGGCGGCAAGGCCTGACGGAGGAACAACTCCGCGAGCAGGGCTGACGCCCGACACCACCGGCTTCTCAACTCACTCTCAGTGACACACGGTTGAGACCAGAGTGACGGCTGTCACGTCCTGGCATGCACGCGATCGAAGAGAGTTAGGTTAGGCTAACCTAAGTGAACCGAGGGCTCCCGCCCCTCTCCCGCCCCTCTCGGACCTGTCCCCACCGGAGGACCCCCCCATGCGCTCGCACCTGCTCAACGACGCCACCGCGGAGCAGTACCGCCGCTCCGTGACCGAAGGAGTCGAGCGGGTGGCCGCCAGAATCGCCACCACCGACCGCCCGTTCACCGGCATCGCGGTCGACGCCCTCTCCCCCCGCATCGACGAGATCGACCTCGACCGGCCGCTGCACGACACGACCGCGGTCCTCGACGAGCTGGAGGACGTCTACCTCCGCGACGCCGTCTACTTCCACCACCCGCGCTACCTCGCCCACCTCAACTGCCCGGTCGTCATCCCGGCCGTGCTCGGCGAGGCGGTCCTGTCCGCCGTCAACTCCTCGCTGGACACCTGGGACCAGTCGGCCGGCGGCACGCTCATCGAGCGCAAACTGATCGACTGGACCACCGCCCGCATCGGCCTCGGCCCCGCCGCCGACGGCGTGTTCACCTCCGGCGGCACCCAGTCCAACCTCCAGGCGCTGCTCCTGGCCCGCGAGGAGGCGAAGACCGAGAACCTCGCCGACCTGCGCGTCTTCGCCTCCGAGGTCAGCCACTTCAGCGTGAAGAAGTCGGCGAAACTGCTCGGCCTCGGCCCCGACGCCGTCGTCTCGATCCCCGTCGACCACGACAAGCGCATGCAGACCGTCGCCCTCGCCCGCGAACTGGAGCGCTGCGCGCAGGACGGCCTCGTCCCCATGGCCGTCGTCGCCACCAGCGGCACCACCGACTTCGGCTCCATCGACCCGCTGCCGGAGATCGCCGGACTGTGTGAGCAGTACGGCGTGTGGATGCACGTGGACGCGGCCTACGGCTGCGGGCTGCTCGCCTCCCTGAAGTACCGGGACCGGCTGACCGGCATCGAGCGGGCCGACTCGGTCACCGTGGACTACCACAAGTCCTTCTTCCAGCCGGTGAGTTCCTCCGCCGTGCTGGTCCGGGACGCGGCCACGCTGCGCCACGCCACCTACCACGCGGAGTACCTCAACCCGCGCCGCATGGTGCAGGAACGTATCCCCAACCAGGTGGACAAGTCCCTCCAGACCACCCGCCGCTTCGACGCGCTCAAGCTGTGGATGACGCTGCGCGTGATGGGCGCCGACGGCATCGGGCAGCTCTTCGACGAGGTGTGCGACCTGGCCGCCGAGGGCTGGCGACTGCTCGCCGCCGACCCGCGCTTCGACGTCGTCGTCGAGCCGAGCCTGTCCACCCTGGTCTTCCGCTACATCCCGGCGGCCGTCACCGACCCCGCCGAGATCGACCGCGCCAACCTGTACGCCCGCAAGGCCCTGTTCGCCTCCGGCGACGCCGTGGTCGCGGGCACCAAGGTGGCCGGACGCCACTACCTGAAGTTCACCCTGCTCAACCCCGAGACGACCACGGCCGACATCGCCGCCGTCCTCGACCTGATCGCCGGCCACGCCGAGCAGTACCTGGGAGAGTCCCTTGACCGCGCTTCCTGAGTCCACCACGACGTACGACTTCGTGGGGATCGGCCTCGGCCCCTTCAACCTCGGCCTGGCCTGCCTGACCGAGCCCATCGCCGAACTGAACGGCGTCTTCCTGGAGTCCAAGCCGGACTTCGAGTGGCACGCCGGCATGTTCCTGGACGGCGCCCACCTCCAGACCCCGTTCATGTCGGACCTGGTCACGCTCGCCGACCCGACGTCCCCGTACTCCTTCCTCAACTACCTGAAGGAGAAGGGCCGGCTCTACTCGTTCTACATCCGGGAGAACTTCTACCCGCTGCGCGTCGAGTACGACGACTACTGCCGCTGGGCCGCGAACAAGCTGAGCTGCGTCCGCTTCTCCACGACGGTCACCGAGGTGACCTACGACGAGCGGGACGAGCTGTACGTCGTCGCGACCACCGGCGGTGACACCTACCGCGCCCGCCGCCTCGTCCTCGGCACCGGCACCCCGCCGCACATCCCGGACGCCTGCCGCGGTCTGGCGGGGGACTTCCTCCACAACTCGCGCTACATGCAGCACAAGGCCGAGCTCCAGAAGAAGGACTCGATCACGCTGGTCGGCAGCGGCCAGTCCGCCGCCGAGATCTACTACGACCTGCTCAGCGAGATCGACGTCCACGGGTACCGGCTCAACTGGGTGACGCGCTCCCCGCGCTTCTTCCCGCTGGAGTACACCAAGCTCACCCTGGAGATGACCTCCCCGGAGTACGTGGACTACTACCACGCGCTGCCGGAGGACACCCGCTACCGGCTCACGGCCGAGCAGAAGGGCCTCTTCAAGGGCATCGACGGCGACCTGATCAACGAGATCTTCGACCTGCTCTACCAGAAGAAGCTCGGCGGTCCGGTCCCCACCCGGCTGCTCACCAACTCCGCCCTGACCGACGCCCGGTACGCGGACGGCACGTACACGCTCGCCTTCCGCCAGGAGGAGCAGGGCCGGGACTTCGAGATCGAGACCCAGGGCCTGGTCCTGGCCACCGGCTACAAGTACGCCGAGCCGGAGTTCCTCAAGCCCGTCCGGGACCGGCTGCGCCACGACGCGCGGGGCAACTTCGACGTCGCCCGCAACTACGCCGTCGACGTCACCGGGCAGGGCGTGTTCCTGCAGAACGCGGGTGTCCACACGCACAGCATCACCAGCCCCGATCTGGGCATGGGTGCCTACCGCAACAGCTACATCATCCGAGAGCTGCTCGGCACCGAGTACTACCCGGTCGAGAAGTCGATCGCGTTCCAGGAGTTCAGCGCATGACCACCCCCACGAAGGCCGCCGGCCTCGGCGCCCTGACCATCCGCCCCCTCGACCCGCTGAAGGACGCCGCCCTCCTGCACGGCTGGGTCACGCACCCCAAGTCCGCGTTCTGGATGATGCAGGAGGCGAAACTGGTCGACGTCGAGCGCGCGTACATGGAGATAGCCGCCGACGAGCACCACCACGCCTTCATCGGCCTGCACGACGGCGTCCCCGCCTTCCTGATGGAGAAGTACGACCCGGCCCACCGCGAGCTGACCGGTCTGTACGAGCCCGAGCCGGGCGACGTCGGCATGCACTTCCTGGTCGCCCCCACCGACCGCCCCGTGCACGGCTTCACCCGGGCCGTCATCACCGCCGTCATGGCCGAGCTGTTCGCCGACCCGGCGACCGCCCGGGTCGTCGTGGAACCGGACGTCGACAACAAGGCCGTCCACGCCCTGAACGCAGCCGTCGGATTCGTGCCCGAGCGCGAGATCCAGAAGCCGGAGAAGAAGGCGTTGCTGAGCTTCTGCACCCGCGAGCAGTTCGAGAAGGCGGTGTCCGCATGAGCCTCGCCGACGCCGTGGCCCACCTCTCCCCCGAGCGCTGGGAGCAGGCCAACCGCCTCCTGATCCGCAAGGCCCTGGCCGAGTTCACGCACGAGCGGCTGCTCACGCCGGAGCACACCGCCGGCGACGCCTACGTCGTCCGCGGCGACGACGGCGGGACCGAGTACCGCTTCACCGCCACCGTCCGGGCCCTGGACCACTGGCAGGTGGACGCCGGCTCGATCACCCGGCACCGCGACGGCGCGGACCTGCCCCTCGCGGCGCTCGACTTCTTCGTCGAGCTGAAGGAGACGCTGGGGCTGAGCGACGAGATCCTGCCCGTCTACCTGGAGGAGATCTCCTCCACCCTCTCCGGAACCTGCTACAAGCTCACCAAGCCGAAGCTCACCTCGGCCGAGCTGGTGGACAGCGGCTTCCAGGCGATCGAGACCGGCATGACCGAGGGCCACCCCTGCTTCGTCGCCAACAACGGGCGGCTCGGCTTCGGCATCCACGAGTACCTCTCGTACGCCCCCGAGACCGCGAGCCCGGTCCGCCTGGTGTGGCTGGCCGCGCACCGCTCGCGGGCGGCGTTCACGGCGGGCGTGGGCATCGAGTACGAGTCCTTCGTCCGCGACGAACTGGGCGAGGGGACCGTCGACCGCTTCCACGGGGTGCTGCGCGAGCGGGGCCTGGACCCGGCCGACTACCTGTTCATCCCGGTCCACCCCTGGCAGTGGTGGAACAAGCTCACCGTCACCTTCGCCGCCGAGGTCGCCCGCGGGCACCTGGTCTGCCTCGGCGAGGGCGACGACGAGTACCTGGCCCAGCAGTCCATCCGGACCTTCTTCAACTCCTCGCACCCCGAGAAGCACTACGTGAAGACGGCCCTGTCCGTTCTCAACATGGGCTTCATGCGCGGCCTGTCGGCGGCGTACATGGAGGCGACCCCGGCCATCAACGACTGGCTCGCCCAGCTCATCGAGGGCGACCCGGTGCTCAAGTCGACGGGTCTGACGATCATCCGGGAGCGGGCGGCCGTCGGCTACCGGCACCTGGAGTACGAGCGGGCCACCGACCGCTACTCGCCGTACCGCAAGATGCTGGCGGCGCTGTGGCGGGAGAGCCCGGTCCCCTCCCTCCAGGAGGGCGAGACGCTCGCCACCATGGCCTCGCTCGTCCACGTCGACCACCGGGGCGCCTCCTTCGCGGGCGCGCTGATCGAGCGGTCGGGGCTCACGCCCACCGAGTGGCTGCGGCACTACCTGCGGGCCTACTTCGTCCCGCTGCTGCACAGCTTCTACGCCTACGACCTGGTCTACATGCCGCACGGCGAGAACGTCATCCTCGTCCTGAAGGACGGCGTCGTGCAGCGGGCGATCTACAAGGACATCGCCGAGGAGATCGCGGTGATGGACCCGGACGCGGTGCTGCCGCCGGAGGTCTCCCGGATCGCGGTCGAGGTCCCCGAGGACAAGAAGCTGCTGTCGATCTTCACGGACGTCTTCGACTGCTTCTTCCGCTTCCTCGCCGCGAACCTGGCCGGCGAGGGGATCGTCGAGGAGGACGCCTTCTGGCGGACGGTGGCCGAGGTCACCCGCGCGTACCAGGAGTCGGTGCCGGAGCTGGCCGACAAGTTCGAGCGGTACGACATGTTCGCGCCCGAGTTCGCGCTGTCGTGCCTCAACCGGCTCCAGCTGCGCAACAACAAGCAGATGGTGGACCTCGCCGACCCGTCCGGCGCGCTCCAGCTGATCGGCACCCTGAAGAACCCCCTCGCGGGCCGGTAGCGAAGGCCCCCACGGACGAGCGGGCACCCCGGAGACGGTCCTCCGGGGTGCCCGCTTCGGCGTGTGCCGTCAGTCGGCCCAGGGGACCTGCGGTGACCGGTAGTAGTCGATGCCCATCGCCTCCCAGCGGGGGGCCTGCGCGGCGAGCCGCACCTTGTAGGTGTCCCAGTCGTGCGTCGAGGCCGGGGACCAGCCCAGCTCGGCTGCGCCCGGCAGCCGCGGGAAGGCCATGAAGTCGAGCTGGTCCGGGTTCTCCAGGGTCTCCGTCCACATCGGCGCCTCGACCCCGCGCACCGCGGAGGCCGGGGCACCCGGCAGATAGGCGCCCGGGTCCCAGTCGTAGGAGCGCCGCACCTCCACGTAGCCCGCCCAGGACAGGCCCAGCGGGGTGTCCTTGGTGTACTTCATGTCGAGGTACGTCCGGTCGGCCGGGGACAGGATCAGCCCGGTGCCGTTCCGCGCGGCCTCGGCGACCCGCGCCTTCTCCGCGTCGCTGGTCCGGTCCAGACCCCAGTACTGGACCAGCGCGCCCTCGGCCGGGTTCGCCCCGGCCAGCTGGTGCCAGCCGACGACCGTCTTGCCGTGCGCGGCGACGATCGGCTGGACCCGGTCCATGAACCTCACGTAGTCGTCGTGCGGGGTGGAGTGCGCCTCGTCGCCGCCGATGTGGACGTAGCGGCCCGGGGTGAGGGCGGCCAGTTCCCCGACGACGTCGTCGACGAAGTCGTAGGTGACCTCCTTGTCGACGCAGAGCGAGCTGAAGCCGACCTCGATGCCGGTGTACAGCGGGGGTGCCACGCCGTCGCAGTTCAGCTCCGCGTAGGAGGCGAGGGCCGCGTTGGTGTGGCCGGGCATGTCGATCTCCGGGACGACCTCCAGGTGGCGGGAGGCGGCGTACCGCACGATCTCCTTGTAGTCGGCCTTCGTGTAGAAGCCGCCGGGGCCGCCGCCCACCTCGGTGGAGCCGCCGTACGTCGCCAGGCGCGGCCAGGAGTCGATGGCGATGCGCCAGCCCTGGTCGTCGCTGAGGTGCAGGTGGAGCTTGTTGTACTTGTAGAGGGCGATGCGGTCGATGTAGCGCTTGACCTCGTCGACGCCGAAGAAGTGCCGGGAGACGTCCAGCATGGCGGCCCGCCACTCGTAGCGCGGGGTGTCCTCGATGGTGCCGCCCGCCACCAGCCAGGGGCCGGGCTGCACGGAGTCCTTCTCGACCCCGGCGGGCAGGAGCTGGCGGAGGGTCTGGACGCCGTGGAAGAGGCCGGCCGTCTCCCGGGCGGTGATGGTGACACCGGCGCGGCCGCTGTCGAGGCGGTACCCCTCGGCGCCGTACGGTCCCGCCGCCAGGCGCAGCCGGATGCCGCCCTGGCCGTGCGAGGTGACGGGCAGTCGGTAGCCGGTGGAGGGCCGCAGGACGTCCGCGAGGTAGTCGCCGACCCGGCGCGCCCCGTGTGAGTCGTCCACGCGGATGCGGGTGCCGCCGGTGATGCGGTACGGGGCGCCGCCCGGGTCCACCGAGGCCGGGGCCGGGATCACCTGGTGCAGGGGGGTCGCCGCCGTCGCCCGGGTCGGCGCCGCGCCGGTGGTGACGGCGCAGGCCGTCGCGACCAACAGCAACGAGCCCAGCAGACGGGTCAGTCGGGGGGTCGTGCTGTGGTGCCGTCGATGAGGTCTCACGTGCGCTCCCTCGTGAGGCGTACAGAGATGTGTCCCAGAGGGTATGGACCACGGTCCCGCACCACCACCCCGCGCCACGACGATGGAACAATCTCCACATGGCGGAAATCATCCAGAAGGACGGCACGTGGGTCTTCGACGGCGACACCCTGCGGCTGACTCCCGGACGGGACAAGAACGTCAGCCTGCTCCGCCGGGAGCTGGGTGAACTGAGCGTCCCGCTGGCGGCGTTGGCGGGCATATCGTTCGAGCAGGGCAAGAAGTCCGGGCGGCTGCGGCTGCGGCTGCGGGACGGCGCCGACCCGCTGCTGCACGCCACCGGCGGCCGGCTGGCCGAGCCGCACGACCCGTACCAGCTGACCGTGGAGGCCGACCGGTACGGCGTCGCCGAGTACTTCACCGACGAGGTGCGCAACGCCCTGCTCCTGGACCAGGTTCCGTCCGGGCCGGTCGACGCCTACCTGCTGCCGGGGCCCTCCGTGCCGCTGTCGGTGTCCGCCGGGGACGGCGTCGCGAGCTTCGACGGGGAGCGCGTCCGCCTGGAGTGGAAATGGCAGGCGGAGGACGCCAAGTCGGCCGCCGGTCCGCGCACCCTCCCCCTCGCCGACATCGTCGCGGTGGAGTGGCAGCCGACGGTCGGCCTGGAGAACGGCCACCTCCGCTTCACCGTGCGGGCCGCGCCGAGCAAGGTGCCGCCCAAGTACGACCCCAACGCCGTGGAGCTGTGGGGGTTCAAGCGGGACCCGCTGATGGCCCTGGTCGCCGCGGCCGTACAGGCCCGCCTTCCGCATCCGTCCGCCCCCGCGGCCCTGGAGGACGCCCGGCCGGCCGAGGACCCGCCGGCCCCGGCCCCCGCAGCCGCCGAGGACGACCACGACGCGCTGCTGCGCCGGCTGCGGGAGCTGGGCGAACTGCACCGCTCCGGGGTGCTCACGGACGAGGAGTTCACCCTCGCCAAACAGGCGGTGCTGAAGCGCATGTAGCGGCGCTCACCGACCAGCCGACAGCACGCCTGCCCGAAATCGGGCAGGATTCTTGCGAAACCCTCACCGGTACCCCAGGATCTACCGGGTGCACGACGAACTCGTTGATCATCTGACGCGGTCCACGCCCCTCAGCCGGGGCGAGGCGCTGCGCGTGGTCCAGGACGTGCTCGCCTACTTCGACGAGACGACCGAGGAGTACGTCCGTCGCCGCCACCGCGAACTCCAGGCCCAGGGCCTGGTGAACGCGACGATCTTCGAACGGATCGAGGCGGACCTGAAATACCGGGCGGTCGCACCGCCGGAGCTGTCGCTCCGCCAGCTGCGCCGCATCGTCTACGGCTGAGAAGCCGAAGAGGAACACGAGGTTTACGTATACATGTGCGGAATCGTCGGATACATCGGCAAGCGTGACGTCGCGCCCCTGCTCCTCGAGGGCCTCCAGCGACTGGAGTACCGCGGCTACGACTCGGCGGGCATCGTCGTCACCTCCCCGAAGGCGACCGGCCTGAAGATGGTCAAGGCCAAGGGCCGGGTCCGCGACCTGGAGGCCAAGGTCCCGGCGCGCTTCAAGGGCACCACCGGCATCGCCCACACCCGCTGGGCCACCCACGGCGCCCCGTCCGACGCCAACGCCCACCCGCACATGTCGGCCGACCAGAAGGTCGCCGTCGTCCACAACGGCATCATCGACAACGCCGCCGACCTGCGCCGCAAGCTGGAGGCGGACGGCGTCGAGTTCCTCTCCGAGACCGACACCGAGGTCCTCGTCCACCTCATCGCCCGTTCCGAGGCGGCGAAGCTGGAGGACAAGGTCCGCGAGACCCTGCGGGTCATCGAGGGCACCTACGGCATCGCCGTGATGCACGCCGACTTCCCCGAGCGCATCGTCGTCGCCCGCAACGGTTCGCCGGTCGTCCTCGGCATCGGCGAGAAGGAGATGTTCGTCGCCTCGGACATCGCCGCGCTGGTCGCCCACACCCGCCAGATAGTCACCCTCGACGACGGCGAGATGGCCACCCTCAAGGCGGACGACTTCCGCACCTACACCACCGAGGGCACCCGCACCACCGCCGAGCCGACCACCGTGGAGTGGGAGGCCGCCTCCTACGACATGGGCGGCCACGACACCTACATGCACAAGGAGATCCACGAGCAGGCGGAGGCCGTGGACCGCGTGCTGCGCGGCCGGATCGACGACCGCTTCTCCACCGTGCACCTCGGCGGCCTCAACCTGGACGCCCGCGACGCGCGGGCCGTGCGCCGGGTGAAGATCCTCGGCTGCGGCACCTCGTACCACGCGGGCCAGATCGGCGCCCAGATGATCGAGGAGCTGGCCCGCATCCCCGCGGACGCCGAGCCCGCCTCCGAGTTCCGCTACCGCAACGCGGTGGTCGACCCCGACACCCTGTACATCGCGGTCTCCCAGTCCGGTGAGACGTACGACGTGCTGGCCGCCGTCCAGGAGCTGAAGCGCAAGGGCGCCCGCGTCCTCGGCATCGTCAACGTGGTCGGTTCGGCGATCGCCCGCGAGGCCGACGGCGGCATGTACGTGCACGCCGGCCCCGAGGTCTGCGTCGTCTCCACCAAGTGCTTCACCAACACCTGCGTGGCCTTCGCGCTGCTCGCCCTGCACCTCGGCCGCACCCGCGACCTCTCGGTGCGCGACGGCAAGCGGATCATCGAGGGCCTGCGCAAGCTGCCCGCGCAGATCGCCGAGATGCTGGAGCAGGAGGAGGACGTCAAGAAGCTGGCCGCGCAGTACGCCGACGCCCGCTCGATGCTCTTCATCGGCCGCGTCCGGGGCTACCCGGTCGCCCGCGAGGCCTCCCTGAAGCTCAAGGAGGTCTCCTACATCCACGCCGAGGCCTACCCGGCCTCCGAGCTGAAGCACGGCCCGCTCGCGCTGATCGAGCCGGCCCTGCCGACGGTCGCGATCGTGCCGGACGACGACCTGCTGGAGAAGAACCGCGCGGCGATGGAGGAGATCAAGGCCCGCAGCGGCCAGATCCTCGCGGTCGCCCACCAGGAGCAGGAGAAGGCCGACCACACCATCGTCGTCCCGAAGAACGAGGACGAGCTGGACCCCATCCTGATGGGCATCCCGCTGCAACTCCTCGCCTACCACACGGCCCTGGCCCTCGGCCGGGACATCGACAAGCCGCGCAACCTCGCCAAGTCGGTGACGGTGGAGTAGGTCTCCCCGACCGGCCCTCCCGAACCGGCCGGCCGCCCGGAACGGGCCCCCGTGTGCGCCACCACGCACCGGGGGCCCGTCCTCGTCGCCGGGGAGCCGCCCGCCCCCCGGCCCGCGCGGCTAGCCGGTGGCCGTCACACCCCGGCGCCCGGCGCGTCGCGGGACGGCCGTCGGCCAGTGGGCCAGGGCCGCGGTCGCCGCGTACCAGGCGACCGCCCCCGCGGCGACCGCGAGCCAGCCGCCCGCCTTGCCCAGCACCTCGCCGTCCGCGAGGACGGCGATCGCGAGGAGCAGCAGGGACACGCCGAGCAGCCCGTGCGTCGCCTGCCCGAGCAGGTCGCCGCCTGCGGCCGTCAGGGAGAGGGCGACCAGCGCGAACAGGAGCAGGAAGAGCCCCGAGGCGTTGGCGGAGGCCTGGTGGCCGGCCGAGACGGCCCAGGTGAACCAGAGCGCGCCGAGTACGGCGAAGGCCGTGCCGGTGACGGTGTCCCGGTAGCGCAGGGCCAGCAGACCGGCGACGAACAGCGCGACCCCGCCGACGTACTGAGCGAGGGTCACGGCGTCCGCCGCCGTCACGCCGTCGATCACGCCGGTGTGACCGAGGCCGAAGGCCAGCAGGGTGATGCCGAGGGCGAGTCGGCCGACGACGATGGTGGTGGTGGTGCTTCCCGCGGAGACGTCGTTGTCCACGGCGGGCTCCCTTCGTGCAGGTGCGTGGTGCGGTGCACCATATGCCCTTCACAAGGGCACAAACACCCCTACGCGTCGGTAGGTTCACGCTGCATGACGGGAAGGGACCGGCTCGCCGCCGAGTCCGCTACGGGATGACCACCACGGGCCGCTGCGCCCGCTTGGCGAGCCGTCCGGCGACGGAGCCGAACAGCCGGCCCACCAGGCCGTGGCTGGACCCGACGACGATGGCGTCCGCCTCGTACTCCCGGCCCACCTCCTCGAGCTCGTGGCAGATGTCGCCGCCGCGCTCGACCAGGATCCAGGGCACCTCGGAGAGGTAGTCCGCGCACGCCAGCTCCAGACCCAGCACCTCGGTGCGGTGGTCCGGCACGTCGACGAAGACGGGCGGCTCGCAGCCGGCCCACACCGTGGTGGGCAGCCGGTTGGCGACATGCACGATGACCAGACCCGAGCCGAGCCGGCAGGCCATGCCGATGGCGTAGGCGAGGGCTCGCTCACTGGACGTGGAGCCGTCGAAGCCCACGACGACACCGTGCTTGAAGGCTGGGTCGCAGGACTGGCGTGGCTCTTCGGCCGCCAGGGGCTCGGCCGCCGTGGGCTCGGCGACGGGCCGCTTGCGGTCCGCGGGTTCGAAGAATGAGTGACCGGCCATGGCTGTCTCGGCGTTTTTATCCTCTATGGGGGACGAGAGTGAGCGGCGGAGCTGTGTCCGGGAATGGTCTTCCCAAGCCCATACCCCCAAGGGTACGGGGCCACGCCTCCTTCGCCCGGATCCCGCGGATGGTCCGCCGCGGGGTTCACCGGAGCATGCACGAGGGGCGCCCGTAACGCAATGGTTGCTGCGCTGTACAGGCGGTTTGCGCAGGATTCAACTGTCCGTGATCGATCGTGACCGACGCACTCCCCGGGCGTTGATCTCCGTGCCGCCAGCCCCAGGGAGCACGCATGTCCGGACCGCACCGCACCGCCCGGCCGCCCTCCGGAGCGACCGCACCCGCGCCCGCCGCGCCGCCCCGGGACGGCGTCACCGATCTCGTCCGCTGGGCGGCCTTCAGCTGCTTCCTCGTCCCGCTGGTGCTCCTCTGGTACGGCGCCTCCTTGGCCGGCACCGCCGGCACGGCCCTGGGCCTGGCCGCCGTCACCGGCGCCTGCCGTCTGCTGCTGCGCCGGTCCGAACGGGTCGCGGCCCGGCAGACGGGGCCGGCCCGCGGTGCGCGGGCCGGGCACCGGCACCGCGCCGCACCGGCCGCGCGACGGGGCGGACGGCACGCCGGGGAAAACACACCGGTCGACTGACCGGTTTCCGCGCACACGTCCGCTCCTTTTCAGCCAACTTCCAGGGGTGGCTCATCCCTGCCCCTCACCACCCCCCATCCCCCGTTCCACCTGCACGGAAAGGGTCTCAGGGGCCCTGCGCACCCTACGGGGATTGGCCACTGACACAAGGCGCACTTCCCTGTGGCGCCCCGGAGTGCAACGCTTCGTGATCGACTGCTTCACGCCAAGTTGCCATGTCGACAATGTCCCAAGTGCCGAACCGGCCACCTCGGCACGACCGGACACAGTAGATTCGATCTTGACTGTCTACGGCGGGGGACTCGTGCAGGACCGAGGGGAAACGTGCTGGAGCGACAGGCCCGACCAGTTAGGGGCGCCGCGACCACCGAGGGGGGCTTAGCAGTTATGAGCCACGACTCCACTGCCGCGCCGGAAGCCGCGGCCCGGAAGCTCTCCGGGCGACGCCGCAAGGAGATCGTCGCAGTGCTGCTGTTCAGCGGCGGTCCCATCTTCGAGAGTTCCATACCGCTGTCGGTGTTCGGGATCGACCGCCAGGACGCCGGCGTACCGCGCTACCGACTCCTGGTGTGCGCCGGTGAGGAAGGCCCCCTGCGGACCACAGGGGGACTGGAACTCACCGCGCCCCAGGGGCTGGAGGCGATCGCCCGCGCCGGGACGGTCGTCGTGCCCGCCTGGCGGTCGATCACCTCGCCGCCACCCGAGGAAGCCCTCGACGCCCTGCGCAGGGCGCACGAGGAGGGTGCCCGCATCGTCGGCCTGTGCACCGGCGCGTTCGTGCTGGCGGCGGCCGGGCTGCTCGACGGCCGGCCCGCCACCACCCACTGGATGTACGCGCCGACGCTGGCCAAGCGCTATCCGTCGGTCCATGTCGATCCGCGCGAGCTGTTCGTGGACGACGGGGACGTGCTGACGTCGGCGGGCACGGCCGCGGGCATCGACCTGTGCCTGCACATCGTGCGCACCGACCACGGCAACGAGGCGGCCGGCGCGCTGGCCCGCCGCCTGGTCGTACCGCCGCGCCGCGCGGGCGGGCAGGAGCGCTACCTCGACCGGTCTTTACCGGAGGAGATCGGCGCCGACCCGCTCGCCGAGGTCGTCGCCTGGGCGCTGGAGCACCTCCACGAGCAGTTCGACGTGGAGACGCTGGCGGCCCGCGCGTACATGAGCCGGCGCACCTTCGACCGGCGGTTCCGTTCGCTGACCGGCAGCGCGCCGTTGCAGTGGCTGATCACCCAGCGGGTGCTCCAGGCGCAGCGCCTGCTGGAGACGTCGGACTACTCGGTCGACGAGGTCGCGGGCCGCTGCGGCTTCCGCTCACCGGTCGCCCTGCGCGGCCACTTCCGCCGGCAGCTCGGCTCGTCCCCGGCCGCCTACCGGGCCGCCTACCGGGCGCGCCGCCCCCAGGGCGAGCGTCCGGTGGACCCGGAGTCCGGCGCCGAGGGGGTCTCCCGGGCCCCCGTGCCACCGGAGAACGGGGCCCTGCCGTCGGAGGGCGCGGTCCCGTACCAGACCCGCCGCACGGCACCACCGATGCCGGCGGCGGCCGGCCTGCCGGGGCCACGCAGCGCACCGTGACATGACACCGCCCACGCCGGACGACCCCACCCGGGCCGTCCGGCACGGCGGCTTGTGGGGGGCTATGGCCCGTTGGGGGTTACGGCCCGTAGAGGGCTACGGCCCGGTCGGGCACCCCCGGCCGTCGGGGGCCCGGCCCTTCGGGCACCCGGGCCGTCCGGCATTCCCGGCCCGTCGGGCACCCCGGCTCGTGGGGCACCCCGGCCCATCGGGTGCCCCGCGCATCCGGCACCCCGGCTCGTCGGGCACCCGGCCCGTCCGGCGCCCTCAGTCCTTCGGGTACTCCGCCCGCTCGCGGCGGGATGCGGGGCAGGGGCGCGGGGGCGGTACCCGGGGTGCGGCACAGGGGCGGGACCGGGACTGGGGACCCGGGGCGTCGGCCTCGGCCCAGGCCGACGCCGACGCCGGGGGACCGGACCGCGGGCGCCCGCCGTAGGGTGTCCGCATGAACGATCGCATGGTGTGGATCGACTGCGAGATGACCGGCCTCTCGCTGTCCGACGACGCGCTCATCGAGGTTGCCGCCCTCGTCACCGACTCCGAGCTGAACATCCTCGGCGAGGGTGTCGACATCGTCATCCGTCCGCCGGAGCGGGCGCTGGAGACGATGCCGGAGGTGGTGCGTCAGATGCACACCGCGTCCGGCCTGCTCGCCGAGCTCGACGGCGGCACGACCCTCGCCGACGCCGAGGCGCAGGTCCTCGCGTACGTGCGCGAACACGTGAAGGAACCGGGCAAGGCCCCGCTGTGCGGCAACTCCGTCGGCACCGACCGCGGCTTCCTGCTGCGGGACATGGCCACGCTGGAGAGCTACCTCCACTACCGCATCGTCGACGTCTCCTCGATCAAGGAGCTGGCCCGCCGCTGGTACCCGCGGGCGTACTTCAACAGCCCCGAGAAGAACGGCAACCACCGCGCGCTCGCCGACATCCGCGAGTCCATCGCCGAGCTCCGCTACTACCGCGAGGCCGTCTTCGTCCCGCAGCCGGGCCCCGACTCCGACACCGCGAAGGCGATCGCCGCCAAGCACGTGGTGCGCGCCCCGTAGGAGCACCGGCCCGGCGCGCGGCGGCGCCGGGAAAAGGCTGGCGCGAGCACCCCTTCGGACCCTGTACACTTTTTCTCAGCCGGTCGGGGAAGCCCACCACACGGGATTCCAGCACCGGCCTCGGTGGGTGTAGCTCAGTTGGTAGAGCACCTGGTTGTGGTCCAGGTGGCCGCGGGTTCAAGTCCCGTCACTCACCCTGAAAGATCAGCCGGTGCCCCTCGCAAGAGGGGCACCGGCTGATCGCGTTCCCGGGCCGCCGGGGCCGCGGCGCCGCGCGGCCCCCTCCCCCGCCCTCACGACGACCTGCGCTCCACCAGCTCCGTCGCCAGCACCACCTGATGGCGGTCCAGGCCGCGCGAGGCCGCCGGCCGGCGGTCCGCGATCTCGGTCAGCAGCAGGTCGATCATCGCGCGGCCCATCTCCTCGATGGGCTGCCGCACACTGGTCAGCGGCGGCTCCATGTGGCGGGCGATGGCCGAGTCGTCGTAGCCGACCAGCGCCACGTCGTCCGGGATGCGCCGGCCCGCCTCGCGCAGGACCTGACCCGCGCCGGCCGCGGTGACGTCCGAGGCGGCGAAGACCGCGTCCACGTCGGGGCGGCGGCGCAGCAGCTCCGCCATGGCGCGGCGCCCGCCCTCCTCGGTGAAGTCCCCCGCCTCGATCAGCCCCTCGTCCGGCTCGTGGCCCGCGTCGCGCAGGGCTTCCCGGTAGCCGTCGACGCGCCGCTGGGCGCCGTAGACGTCGAGGCGGCCGGTGATGTGCGCTATGCGGCGACGCCCCCGGGCCAGCAGGTGCTCGACGGCCGAGCGGGCGCCGCCGAAGTTGTCCGAGTCCACCGACGCCAGCGACTCCGCGGCCGAGCGCGGGCCGCTGATCACCGCCGGGATCTCCAGCTGGGACAGCAGGTCGGGCAGCGGGTCGTCGGCGTGCACCGAGACCAGCAGCACCCCGTCCACCCGGTGTGCCGCCAGGTACTGGGCGAGGCGCTGCCGCTCCCGGTCACTGCCCGCGAAGATCAGCAGCAGTTGCATCTCGGTGTCGGCCAGCTCGGAGCCGACACCCTTCAGCATGTCCGAGAAGTACGGTTCCGCGAAGAAGCGCGTCTCCGGCTCGGGCACGACCAGCGCGATCGCGTCCGTGCGGTTGGCGGCCAGCGCACGGGCCGCCGTGTTCGGGACGTAGCCCAGCTCCGCGACCGCCGCCTCGACGGCCGCCCGGGTCGCGTCGCTGACCCGGGGGGAGCCGTTGATCACCCGGGAGACCGTGCCGCGGCCGACGCCCGCCCGTGCCGCCACCTCTTCGAGGGTGGGCCGGCCACCGCTCCGCCCACGCGCTCCGTGGCTTGCCATCGGCTCCGCCTCCCGTCGAGACCCCGCACTCTGCGGCTGGCCTGGAATTTAACAGGCCGGTCGGGTCTAATGACCGGCTCCGGGCCCGTCACCCGTCGCCGGGAGGTGTCCCATCGCCGCTCGCAACGTCCAGTTAACAGGCCGATAACTGAACGCACTTCGTCGCGTCCGTTCCCTTGACACCCCCGCCCGGACCGACGACTCTTCAACACATCACTTGTGGGAGCGCTCCCACACTACCTGGCACATACACATCCCGCACGTTCCCCGCCCGAGCCGCAGCGTCGAACGAACCACATGAAGCAGCGGGTCCAACCCAGGAGTTGGCCGGGGGGTCGGCACGTCAGGGCAACAGGAGGACGCAATGCGAGCAGCACGCACACGAACCGCCCGCAGAGCGGTGGTCATCGCGGCCGTCGCGTCGCTGGGCGCCGGGCTGCTGGCCGGCTGTGCCGACGACGGCAAGGACGAGGACAAGTCTTCCTCGGGCGACAGCAGCGGCAAGACCACCATCACCCTCGGCCTGTTCGGCACCATGGGCTTCAAGGAGGCCGGGCTCTACGAGGAGTACGAGAAGCTCAACCCGGACATCAACATCGAGGAGACGGTCACCGAGCGGAACGAGAACTACTACCCCGCTCTGGTCAACCACCTCACCACCGACAGCGGCCTCCAGGACGTCCAGGCCATCGAGGTCGGCAACATAGCCGAGGTCGTCAACACCCAGGCCGACAAGTTCGTCGACCTGTCCAAGGTCGAGGGCGTGCAGCCCGCCGGCTGGCTGGACTGGAAGTGGAAGCAGGGTGTCACCAAGGACGGCCAGGCGGTCGGCCTGGGCACCGACATCGGCCCGATGGCCATCTGCTACCGCAAGGACCTCTTCGAGAAGGCGGGTCTGCCGACCGACCGGGACGAGGTCAGCGCGCTGTGGGCGGGCGACTGGAAGAAGTTCATCGCGGCCGGTGAGAAGTACAAGAAGGGCGCCGGCAAGGACACCTACTTCATGGACTCGCCCGGCGGCCTGATCAACGCCATCCTCGGCGGTGAAGAGGAGAAGTTCTACGACGCCTCGGGCAAGGTCATCTACAAGGACAACCCCGCCGTCAAGGAGGCCTTCGACCTGACCGCGGAGGCGGCCGAGAAGGACCTGGTCCAGGCGCAGACCCAGTTCCAGCCGTCCTGGGAGCAGACCATCTCCAACAACCTGTTCGCCACCGTGGCCTGCCCGCCGTGGATGATCGGCACCATCAAGGGCAAGTCCCAGCCCGACGCGGCCGGCAAGTGGGACGTGGCCGCGGCACCCACCGCCGGCAACTGGGGCGGCTCCTTCCTGGGCGTGCCCAAGAGCGGCAAGAACGTCGAGGAGGCGCAGAAGTTCGTCGCCTGGCTGACCGCGCCGGAGCAGCAGGCCAAGCTCTTCGCCGTGCAGGGCAGCTTCCCGAGCGCGCCGGCCGCGTACGAGATGCCGCAGGTGAAGAGCGCCAAGAACGAGATGACCGGTGACTCGCCGATCGGCGACATCTTCGCCAAGGCCGCCGAGGCCATCCCGGCCCAGGTGATCGGCCCGAAGGACCAGATCATCCAGCAGGGTCTGACGGACAACGGCGTCATCCTCGTCACCCAGGGCAAGTCGCCCAAGGAGGCCTGGGAGAACGCCACCAAGACCATCGACAACAACCTGGAGAAGTGACCGGAATGACCACCCGGCACGACACCGCCGCGCCCCCCGACAAGGGGGGCGCGGCCCCGGGCCGGCCGCCCGGTGACGCGGCCTCCCCCGAGGAGGCGAGGAAACGGGCCCGGCTCTCCCGCCGCTGGCAGCGGGACCTGCGCTGGAGCCCGTACGCCTTCGTCTCCCCGTTCTTCCTGCTCTTCGCGGCCTTCGGCCTGTTCCCGCTGCTCTACACCGGCTGGGCCTCGCTGCACACGGTGGAGCTGACCGCGCCCACCGACATGAAGTGGGTGGGCCTGGACAACTTCACCAGGATCTTCGACGACGAGTTCTTCTGGAACGCCGCGCAGAACACGCTGACCATCGGCGTCATCTCCACGGTGCCCCAGCTGCTGATGGCGATGGGCCTGGCGCACATCCTCAACTACAAGCTGCGCGGTTCCACGTTCTACCGCGTCGTGATGCTGGCGCCGTACGCGACGTCCATCGCCGCCGCGTCGCTGGTCTTCGTGCTGCTCTTCGGCCGCGACTACGGCATGATCAACTGGGCGCTCGACCTGGTCGGCCTCGACAAGATCGACTGGCAGAGCGACAAGTGGCCGTCCCAGATCGCCGTCTCGTCGATCGTCATCTGGCGCTGGACCGGCTACAACGCGCTGATCTACCTGGCCGCGATGCAGGCGATCCCGCAGGACCTGTACGAGTCGGCGGCGCTGGACGGGGCCAGTAGGTGGCGGCAGTTCATCCACGTCACGTTGCCCCAGCTGCGTCCGACGATCCTCTTCACGGTCGTCGTGTCGACCATCGGCGCCTCGCAGCTGTTCGGCGAGCCGCTGCTGTTCGACGCCAACAAGGGCGCCTCGGGCGGCTCCCAGCACCAGTTCCAGACGCTCGGCCTGTACCTGTACGAGCAGGGCTGGATCAACCAGCACCTGGGCCGCGCCTCCGCGATCGCCTGGACGATGTTCCTGATCCTCATCGTGATCGGGATCGTCAACTACGTCATCTCGCGCCGGTTGCGCGCCAGTAGTTAAGGAGAACCGGCCGTGACGACGACCCTGACGAAACCCCCGGCCGAGCCGGTGCCCGAGCCGCCCAGGCGGGGCCGGCGCCGGTCCAAGTCGGCCCGGGCCGGCGGCCAGATGCACGCCGGTCCGATCGCGTACATCATCCTCGCCCTGTTCACCCTGGGCTCACTGTTCCCGCTGGTGTGGACGGCGATCGCCGCGTCCCGCGACAACCAGCGGCTGGCCCAGACGCCGCCGCCGTTCTGGTTCGGCGGCAACCTCTTCGACAAGATCGAGATCGCCTGGACCGACGCCAACATGGGCGAGGCGATCCTCAACACCACGATCGTCGCGGGGATCTCGGCGGTCACCGTCGTCTTCCTGTCGACGATCGCCGGCTTCGCCTTCGCCAAGCTGAAGTTCCGCGGCCGCAACGCGCTGATGCTGACCGTGGTCGGCACGATGATGATCCCGCCGCAGCTCAGCATCATTCCGCTGTACATGATGGTGGCCGAGCTGGACTGGACCGACCAGCTCCAGGCGGTGATCTTCCCGTCGCTGGTCAGCGCGTTCGGCGTGTTCTTCATGCGGCAGTACCTGCTCCAGGCGCTGCCGGACGAGATCATCGAGGCCGCGCGCGTGGACGGGGCCGGCAGCTGGCGCGTGATCTGGCACGTGGTGTTCCCGGCGGCGCGGCCCGCGATGGCCGTGCTGGGCATGCTGATGTTCGTGCAGGTGTGGAACGACTTCCTGTGGCCGTTCCTGGTGCTGACGCAGAACGGCAACCCGACCGTGCAGGTGGCGGTGGCGGGCCTCGGCCGCGGCTTCACCCCGGACCAGGCACTGATCATGGGTGGCGCGCTGCTCGGCACGCTGCCCCTGCTGCTGGTCTTCGCGATCTTCGGCAAGCAGATCGTGGGCGGCATCATGCAGGGCGCCGTCAAGGGCTGACACCCCACCCCGGGGGCCGGGTCACCGTCGTCCCGGCCCCGTCCCCCCGGCCCCGTCCTCCCCCCTCGTCCTTCCCACCCGTCGGTCTTCCACGACCCGTCACGACCTGCTATGGGAGCGCTTCCATGCTTGAGTCCGCAACGCCGGTGACCCCGGTGACCTTCCCGCCCGCCTTCCTCTGGGGAGCCGCCACCTCGGCGTACCAGATCGAGGGCGCGGTGCGGGAGGACGGCCGTACCCCCTCGATCTGGGACACCTTCAGCCATACGCCAGGGAAGACCGCCGGCGGGGACCACGGTGACATCGCTGTCGACCACTACCACCGCTACCGCGACGACGTGGCCCTGATGGCGGAGCTGGGGCTGGGCGCGTACCGCTTCTCCATCTCCTGGCCGCGGGTGCAGCCGACCGGCCGCGGGCCCGCCGTCCAGCGGGGCCTGGACTTCTACCGCCGCCTGGTGGACGAGCTGCTGGCCGCCGGGATCAAGCCGGCCGTCACCCTCTACCACTGGGACCTGCCGCAGGAGCTGGAGGACGCGGGCGGCTGGCCCGCGCGGGACACGGCGTACCGGTTCGCCGAGTACGCGCAGATCGTCGGCGAGGCGCTCGGCGACCGGGTGGAGCAGTGGATCACGCTCAACGAGCCCTGGTGCGCGGCCTTCCTGGGCTACGCCTCCGGGGTGCACGCGCCCGGCCGGACCGACCCGCTGGCCTCGCTGCGCGCCGCGCACCACCTGAACCTGGCCCACGGCCTGGGCACGGTGGCCCTGCGCTCGGTGATGCCGGCCCGCAACTCGGTGGCGATCAGCCTCAACACCTCCGTCGTCCGGCCGCTGTCGCGGCAGCCCGCGGACCTGGCGGCGGCGCGGAAGATCGACGACCTCTCCGGCGGGATCTTCCACGGCCCGATCCTGCACGGCGCCTATCCGCAGACGCTGCTGGAGGCGACGGCGCCGGTCACCGACTGGTCCTTCGTCGAGGACGGCGACCTGGGCCTGATCCGCCAGCCGATCGACGCGATCTGCCTCAACTACTACACGCCCACCGTGGTGTCGGCCGCCGACGCCGACTCGCGCGCCCCGCGGGCCGACGGCCACGGCGCGAGCGACCACTCGCCGTGGCCCGCCGCCGAGGACGTCGCCTTCCACCAGCCGCCGGGCGAGCGCACGGAGATGGGCTGGAGCGTCGACCCGACCGGTCTGCACGAGCTGATCATGCGCTACAGCCGGGAGGCCCCGGGCCTGCCGCTGTACATCAGCGAGAACGGTGCCGCCTACGACGACAAGCCCGGCGCGGACGGTACGGTGCACGACCCCGAGCGGGTCGCCTACCTCGACGGCCACCTGAGGGCGGTGCGCCGGGCCATCGCCGACGGCGCCGACGTGCGCGGCTACTACCTGTGGTCGCTGCTGGACAACTTCGAGTGGGCCTACGGCTACGAGAAGCGGTTCGGCGCGGTGTACGTCGACTACGCCTCCCAGCAGCGCACCCCGAAGTCGAGCGCCCTCTGGTACGGGCGGGCGGCCCGCACGGGGACGCTGCCGCCGGTGGACGCGACCGAGTAGACCACCGCACCCGAGGGGGGGAGCGGTGGCGGGGCGCGGCATCCGGGGGGTGCCGCGCCCCGCTGTGCGTGCTCCGCGCTCACTCATGGGCGGCGAGGGCCTTCTTCGACAGCCGGCCGAGTCCCCTGTGGCTCGGCGAACCTCACGAGCTGGGTGGCGTCGTCGACCTGAGGGAGGGGATCAGCCGGGGGGTGCGGCGGCGTCGGACGGTGCCCCGGTGCCCGCGCCGGGCCGGCGCCGCCCGTCCGTCCAGCTGTATCCAGATGCGTACTTCGGTGCCGCCGAGCACGGAGGAGCCGATCCGGACGTCGCCGCCCGTGGACTCCGCCAGCCCGCGCACGATGTCCAGGCCGAGGCCGGTCGACCCGTCGTGGCCCGAACCCCGGCCGCGGGCCATCGCCGCCTCGGGGTCGGGTATGCCGGGCCCCGCGTCCGAGACCAGCACGATCACCGCGTCCTCCCCGTTGTGCAGGTCGACGGCGAAGGCCGTGCCCTCGGCGGTGTGCCGGAAGACGTTGCCGAGCAGGGCGTCGAGGGAGGCGGCCAGATCGGCGCGGGCCACGGGGATGCGCACCGGCCGGTCGGCCCCGGCCACGCGCCACTTGCGGCCCTCGTCCTCGGCGAGCGCGGACCAGAACCCCATCCGCTCCCGCACCACCTCGGCCGCGTCGCACCCGGCGCCGGGACCGGCCGCGGCCGTCTGCGGCTTGGCGTCCCGGGCGGTGCGGATGATCGTGTCGACCTCGCGCTCCAGTTGTTCGACGGCGGCCCGGGTCTGCTCGGCGGCCGGACCCTCGCCGAGCGAGGCCGCGTTGAGCCGCAGCACGGTCAGCGGGGTGCGCAGGCGGTGGGAGAGGTCGGCGGCCAGTTCCCGTTCGTTGGCCAGGAGCTGGACGACCTGGTCGGCCATGGAGTTGAAGGCGACCGCCGCGCGCCGCAGTTCGTCCGGCCCCTCCTCCGGCACCCGGGCGCCCAGCTTGCCCTCCCCCAGTTCGTGGGCGCCCTCCACCAGGCGCCGCGCGGGCTGCACCATGCGCACGCCCAGCCGGTCGGCGACCGCCACCGAGCCGACGATCAGGGCGACGCCGACCCCGGCGAGCACGGCCCAGGCCGTCGCGACGCCGTTGGTGACCGCGGACTCCGGGACGTACACCTCGACCACGGCGATCTCACCGGTGCTGAGCGCGACCGGCTGGAGCAGCGCGAAGCCGCCGGACACCTCGGTGGTGGAGGCGCGGCCCATCTCCCGGACGGCGGCGACGTCCTCGTCCCCCACGCGCCTGCGGCCGATCTCGGTGCCGGGCCGTGCTCCGCCGTCCGTGCCGTCGGCCCGCGCACCGGGCGCCGGAAGGTGCACGGCCATCCCGGCGTCGGAGCCGGCGGAGGCGACGACGCGTTCCAACTGGTCGCGGTCGGTGGTGATGGACAGCGCCGGGGCGACGGCGGCGGCCTCCCGCTCGGCGCCCGCGAAGGCCCGGTCCCGGGCCATCTCGCGGATGACGAGGCCGAGCGGGACCGCGAAGGCGACCACGACCATCGCGGTGACCGCCAAGGACACCTTGACCAGGGCCCACCTCATCGGGGCGGCTCCACCGCGGACGGGTCGGCGGGCGGGTCGGCGGGCGGTTCCAGCTTCACGCCGACACCGCGCAGGGTGTGCAGGTAACGGGGCCGGGCCGCGGTCTCGCCGAGCTTGCGCCGCAGCCAGGACAGGTGGACGTCGATGGTCTGGTCGTCGCCGTAGGACTGCTGCCAGACCTCGGCGAGCAGCTCCCTGCGGGGGACGACCACGCCCGGGCGTCCGGCCAGGAAGGCGAGCAGGTCGAACTCGCGGCGGGTCAGGTCGAGCCGGGCGCCGTCCAGTTCGGCCTGGCGGCGCAGCGGGTCGACGGTGAGTCCGCCGACCCGGATGACGGTCGACGGCGCCGCCTCGGCCGGGCCGGACCTGGCCCGGCGCAGGACGGCCGCCATCCGGGCCGACAGGTGCTCCACGGAGAACGGCTTGGTGAGGTAGTCGTCCGCGCCCGCGTTCAACAGCCGTACGACCTCCGCCTCGTCGTCCCGGGCGGTGGCGACGATCACCGGGACGTCGGTGATGCCGCGCAGCATCTTCAGTGCCTCGGAGCCGTCCAGATCGGGCAGTCCGAGGTCCAGGATCACCACGTCGAAGCGGAAATGGGCGACCTCGCGCAGCGCCTCCAGTGCCGTACCCACGCTGCGCACGGTGTGTGCGGCGTCGGTCAGGTGCCGGATGAGCGCCGAGCGTACGAACTGGTCGTCCTCGACCACGAGCACACTTGCCATGGGCGGCACCGTACGCCATGCGGACGGGCCCGGTGCGGGCCTGTGGACAACTCCGGTCCGCACCCTGGTCCTTGCCGTTCCGCCCCGCGCGGGGACGACACGCGTGTGACGCGTGAGGCAGTATGGCCGCGATGCGCAGAGGACTCGTACACGTACTGGCCTGGCTGCTCGCCACGGGCGCGGCGGTCACGCTGTCGTGGTGGGGCGTCCACACGGTGATGGCGGGCACGGCCTACGACGCGCCCCGCGCGCTGCCCATCACGGCGGCCGACGCGTCCGCGGGGGACACCCGTGAGCCGGACGGTGCCGCGGACTCGGTGCCGTCGGTGTCGTCCACCCGGCGGCCGTCGCCGTCGGGCAGCGCCTCGCCCACCCCGAGCGGGACACCGCGCAGGCCGGACCCCGCACCGTCGCGGAAGGCGACGCCCTCCGCCCCCGCCGCGTCCGAGCACGCCCCCACGGCGTCCGGCCGCGTCCGGAGCTACGACACGGACGGCGGCCGCGCGGTCTTCGACCTCGGCACGTCCTCCGCCTCCCTGGTGTCGGCGACGCCGGGCGCCGGCTGGTCGATGCAGGTGTGGAAGACGGAGTCGTGGATCCGGGTGGAGTTCACCTCGGGCGCCGACCGGGTGTCGGTGTTCTGCACCTGGCACGACGGGCCGCCGCGGGTGGAGATCGGGAGCTACTGAGTCACTGGAAGACGGAGGCCGGCGGGGCGGGCGAGGCCACCGCCGCCGCGTCCGTCACGGGTGCGGCCCCGCCGGTGAAGTCGGTCAGCGCACGGCCGTGCTCCACGCGCGCCGGGTGGGGGTCGGAGGCGGCCCGGCGGGTGAGTTCACCGACCGGCAGCGGCTGGTCGGAGGCGACGAGGACCGCGTTGCCGAACCGTCTGCCGCGCAGCACGGCCGGGTCGGCGACGAGCGCGAGCTGCGGGAACCGGGCGGCGGCGGTGGCGATCTGGCCGCGCAGGTGGGCGAGGGGCGGGCCGTCGGCGATGTTGGCGGCGTAGACCCCGCCGGGCGCGAGGACGCGCCGGACCTCGTCGAGGAACTCGGTGGACGTCAGGTGGGCCGGTGTCCTGGCCCCGCTGAACACGTCCGCGAGGACCAGCCCCGCCCAGCCGTCGGGCACCTTCGCCAGCCCGGCGCGGGCGTCGGCGGAGCGCACCCGGATGCGCGCGCCGGGGTCCGGCGGCAGCTCCCGCCGGACCAGCTGGACGAGGCCCGCGTCCCGCTCGACGACCTGCTGGGTGGAGCGGGGGCGGGTGGCGGCCACATAGCGGGCGAGGGTGAAGGCGCCCCCGCCGAGGTGCACGGCCTGGACGGGCTTGCCGGGCGGGGCGGCCAGGTCGATGACGTGGCCGAGGCGGCGCTGGTACTCGAAGGAGAGGTACGCCGGGTCGTCGAGGTCGACGTGCGACTGGGGGGCGCCGTCGATCAGCAGGGTCCAGGCCCTGGGCCGCTCCCGGTCGGGGACCAGCTCGGCGAGCCCGCCGTCGACGTGCTCGGCGACGGTTTCGGCGGCAGCGCGCCCGCGGCGGGCGTTCCTGGACTTTCCCATCGGTCCATTATCGGACCGCCCGCCGACCGCGGGTCGAGGGGGCTCAGCGGCAGCTGTCGGCGGCCTCGATCATCCGGGCCGCCTCGCCCAGCGCGGCCCGCAGCACGGCCGGGTCGGTCGCGAGGTCGGCCTCGCCGGGCGGCACCAGCCAGCCCGAGCCCTCGACGGGGGGCTGGGGGTCCGGGACGAGGCGCAGTCCTCGGCCGTCCGTCTCCGTGCAGGTGCTGCCCGGCACGTCCCAGGCGGCGGCCGTGCCGGAGGGCACCAGGAACCCCAGGGTGTCGCAGCCGTCGTCGTGGATCACCGGCCCCACTCCCTCGCCGGCGCCCCGCCTGAGGATGTCGACCGCCTCCAGACCCTGCCGGGTCGGCACGGTCACGACGGCGCAGGCGTCGCAGGGGGGATCGCTGCTTGGTCTGGTATCCATCCCGGCCTCCACCACGGAACTCCTCCTCGGACGAGCGGGTCGGGAGTCGGGGGTCTCCCGGTCCACAGGGTCCAACGCGTCAGGCCGTCAACGGCTACGGCGGAAGTCAGCCGCAAAGGATGGCAGTTCATGGCAGATCGTGGATGAGATATCCGGTTTGTAGGCAAACACCGCGTAGTCACTCCGTCACAGCAGGTACGTTCTTGCTCGCCGGGCGCGGAGGTGACAAGCGGAGCAATCCGCACAAGTCGTCTTCGCTCCGGCATGGTTCGACGGTTCGCACGAGAGGACCCGGCCATGGCGTCGTCGACGGTGACCTCCGCCCAGCCCGACCGGCCCCCGCGGCCCAACCTTGCCTTCCGGCGGTTGCGCGGGAAGCGCTCGCCGGCCGAGTTCGCGGCGGCGGTGCGCCGGGCCGCGCGCGAGATCGGCGAGCGGGTCAGCTGTGACGCGCGCTACGTCGGCCGGGTCGAGGCGGGTGAGATCCGGTGCCCCAACTACGCGTACGAGCGGGTGTTCCTCCACATGTTCCCCGGCCGCACGCTCACCGACCTGGGGTTCGCGCCCCGTTCGTCGGTCCGCGGGCGCCGGGCGCGCACCGCCGAGGACGCGCTCCCGGCGCACCTCGACGGGTCGCCGCACGCCTCGTGTGAGACACGAGGGGTGGCAGAGCCCTATGAGCTGCATGGGCTGCATGGGCTGCATGGGCTGCATGCATCGTCTGAGCCGTGTGACACGCAGGACCCGTACCACACGCACGACAACAACGAGGAGAGCGACGTGCTGCGTCGCGCATTCATGACGAGCGGTGCCACGGTGGCCGCCGCCTCGCTGGGCCCCCTGGGGCTCGCCCTCGACGCCGCGGCCGCGGGACGCCCCGTGCGCCGGGCGGGGGCGGGCGACGCGGGCGCGCTGGAGGAGGCCGTCCGCCGGATCCGGCTGCTCGACGACCGGCACGGCGCGGACGGTCTCTACCGGCGTGCGACGGCCCCGCTGCGCACCGCCTACGCGCTCCTGGACGCCGGCGCGACCCGGCAGGCGACGGCCGACCGGCTCTACTCGGGCGCCGGGGAACTGGCGATCTCCGTGGGCTGGCTGGCACACGACTCCGGGCGCTTCGACGACGCGCGCTCCCACTACGCCGAGGCCCTCGCCACCGCCCGGGTGACGGGCGACCCGGGGCTGGAGGCGCACGCCTTCTGCAACATGGCGTTCCTCGCCCGTGACGCCGGGCGTCCCCGCGAGGCGGTGCGGGCGGCGCAGGCCGCGCAGCGCGCCGCCCGTCCGCTGGGCTCGGCGCGGCTGATGTCCCTGCTCGCGTTGCGCGAGGCGGGCGGCTGGGCCGGGCTCGCCGACCGGGTCGGCTGCGAACAGGCGCTGGCCCGCGCGCAGGCGTTCTTCGGGCGGGGTGCCTCGGACGCCGACCCCGAGTGGATGAGCTTCTACGGCGAGGCCGAGCTGGAGGGACTGGAGGCCCAGTGCTGGTCCACCCTGGGCGACTGGCCGCGGGCGGCCCGGCACGCGCGCCGGGCCGCCGACTCGCAGGACCCGCACTTCACCCGCAACCTCGCGCTGTACACGGCGGAACTCGCGGACGACCTCGCCCGCGGCGGCCGCCCCGACGAGGCGGCCGGGGCGGGCCTGAGGGTCCTGGACCTGCTGGGCGAGGTCCAGTCGTCCCGCATTCACACGATGCTGGCGGGCACGGCCCGGGTGCTGCTGCCGCACCGGCGGGCGTCGGGGGTCTCGGCCTTCCTGGAACGCCACGCGTCACTGCCACGCACGGCATGACCTTCGTCACCGTGCGGTGCCTCCGACGGTGAGCCGGGGCCCCGAGGGGCTTCGGCAGCGGGGCCCGCGGGAGGGCGTGCCTGTGCGCCGGCGCGTGGCGGGCTGGCGGGCTGGCGGGCTGGCGGGCTGGCGGATGTCCCGCGGTGTCCGCAGTGTCGACGGCGAGGGGTGGCCCCTGGTCCGCGCCCTCCGACCGCCGTCCGGCGCGCGCGGCGACGCGGCAGCACGGCGCAGCGGGCTACGGGCAACGGGCCACGGCCACCGCCACGGACCACGGGCCCACGGCAGCACAGCCGCACGGCGCGCTACGGCAGCGCGGCGCCGCGGCACCGCGGCGCAGCAGCGCTTCCGTCAGCCCGCCAGGTGTCCCAGGTCGTTCCAGCTCTCCAGGGCCGGTTCCCCGTAGGCCCAGCTCAGCACCGACAGCGACGTCGGGTTCAGGCGTATCCGGGCCGCGAAGTCCAGCGGCAGCCCCAGCCACCGCGCCGCGATCGACCGCAGGATGTGCCCGTGGGCGAAGACCAGCACGTCGCGGTCCGCCTCGCGCGCCCAGGCGACGACCTCGTCGGCGCGCGCGGTGACGTCCGCCAGGCTCTCCCCGTCCGGGACACCGTCCCGCCAGATCAGCCAGCCGGGCCGCACGGCCTGGATCTCGGCCGGCGTCATGCCCTCGTACGCCCCGTAGTCCCATTCCATCAGCGTGTCCCAGGGCCGGGCGCGGTCACCGAAGCCGGCGAGTTCGCAGGTCTCGCGCGCGCGGGCGAGGGGACTGGTGCGCACCTCGACGCCGGGCAGGCCGTCGAGCGGCGGCCGGTGCAGCCGCTCGCCGAGCAGCTTGGCTCCGCGTCGGCCCTCCTCCAGCAGCGGCACATCGGTCCTGCCGGTGTGCTTGCCGGACAGCGACCACTCGGTCTGTCCGTGCCGGGCCAGCAGGATGCGCGGTGCCATGAAGGGGCCTTTCCGGGAGGAATGTCATAGGGGACCTCTCCATCATCGCGCACCCCCCGCGCGGGCAACCCGGGGGGCGATCGCGGCGTCTTCCAGGGCCGAGGGCGTCCCGTGAGGCGGGCCCGGCAAGGCCGTAGAGTGGCACGTCCGTGTCGGTCCAGGCGCGCGCGAGAACGAAGGGGGAGGGCGATCGGATTGCCGCACACCAGGACACCGGGCACCGATGCGCCCCCGAGGCCCCGACCCCGCTGGTGGACCGAGCTGCCGCTCATCCTCCTCGTCTACGCCTGCTATTCCGCGGGCCGTCTGATGGTGCGGGGCGACGAGGCGGACGCGGTCGAGCACGGGCTGGCGATCCTGCGCGTGGAGAAGGCCCTCTTCCTGAACGCGGAGCACCCGCTCAACCGGCTCTTCACCCGCGAACCCTGGATAGGGATACCGGCCGACTTCTGGTACGCGTCGCTGCACTACCTGGTCACCCCCCTGATCCTGATATGGATCTTCCGCTCGCGCACGGTCCGCTACCGGGCCGCCCGCACCTGGCTGATGACCTCCACCTTCATCGGCCTCGTCGGCTTCACCCTGCTCCCGACCTGCCCGCCCCGGCTGCTGGAGGCGGGCCACGGCTTCGTCGACACGATGGCGCAGTACAGCACGTACGGCTGGTGGGGCGGCGAGGCGAGCGCGCCGCGCGGACTGGGCGGGATGACCAACCAGTACGCGGCCATGCCGAGCCTGCACGTGGGCTGGTCGCTGTGGTGCGGGGTGATGCTGTGGCGCTACGGCGGCACCCGCGCGACGAAGGTGGCCGGCGTCGTCTACCCGCTGGTGACCACGATCGTGGTGATGGGCACCGCGAACCACTACTTCCTCGACGCGGTCGCGGGCGCGGCCGTGATGGGCACCGGTCTGCTGCTGACGCCGTACGTGCTGCGGACGGCGGAGCGCGTACGGGGCGGCCTGACAGCCCGCTTCACCACCCGTTCCGCACCGGCCGCACCCGCCCCGGACGGCGCGGGTTCCCCGATTGTCAGTGGTGGATGCCAGACTTCCGCGGGTGAGCGATTTCCACGTCAGCGCGAGCCGCGGGTCGGACCGGGAGCCGAGCCGGACCCCTCCCCCTCGGACGCCGGGGACGAGACTCCGGCACCGGCTCGCTGAGCTGCGCGGCCCCGACGTGCCGGCCAAGGCGCTGGACGCGCGGGCCCTGGCCGCCCTCGCCGCCAACCCGGGCTGCCGGCGGCGCGCGATCCTCGACGGCGCCGGAGTGGACAAGGCCTCGCTCGCCGACGCGCTGGGTTCGCCGGCGGTCTTCGGACAGTCGCAGTTCGCGTTCATGCGGGGCAACGCCTTCGAGGCCCGGGTCAAGGCGGACGGCGGCGCCGAGCTGCTGCGCCTGGTGCACGAGCGGCTGGACCGGGGCGCCGAGCCGCCCGCCGGCGCCCATGTGCCCGACCTGTCGGCGACCGGACCCGAGGGCCGAGCGGCCCGCACCGCGCTGGCGCTGCGGGAGGCCACCGGCACACCCGGCACCTGGACGTTGCTCGATCACCCGATGCTCGCCCTGGACGTCGCCGGCTCCCCCGCGTTCCTGGAGCCGGACGCGGTGGTCGTGCATCCGGACGGCAGCTGGAGCGTCGTCGAGATCAAGTCCTTCCCGATGCTGGACGGCTCCGCCGACCCGGCGAAGGTCGGCGCCGCCGCCCGGCAGGCCGCGGTGTACGTGCTGGCGCTGGAGCGGGTCGCCGCCCGGCTGGAACCGGCCCCCCGGGTGCGCCACCGCGTCCTCCTCGTCTGCCCGAAGGACTTCTCCAACCTGCCCGCCTCCTCCGCCGTCGACGTGCGCAAGCAGCGTGCGGTGACCGAGCGCCAGCTGGCGCGGCTGACCCGCATCGAGGACATCGCCGACGCGCTCCCCGACGGCGTCTGCTTCTCCCCCGAGCTGCCGGCCGAGGAGCTGGCGACCGCCGTCGAGGCGGTGCCGGCGACGTACGCGCCCGAGTGCCTGTCCGCCTGCGAGCTGGCCTTCCACTGCCGTGCCCGGTCCCGCGAGGCCGGTGCGGTGACCGCGCTGGGCCGGTCGGTACGGGCCGAGCTGGGCGGCCTGGCGACGGTCGAGGACGTGCTGGCCGCGGCCCGCGGGGAGGCCGGTGATCCGGACGACCCGGCGGTGGCGGCCCTGCGCAGGGCGGCGCGGCTGCGCGCGGAGGCCCTCGCGGCGGCCGGTGCGGGCACGAACGGGGTGCCCGGATGTCGCTGATCACCACGCTCGCCCGGCTGGAGGCCGTGCGCGCGGGCCGCGCCGAGCCCGCCGCCACCGTCCGGCACCGGCATCTGTCCGACCGTCCGCTGGTCTTCGTCCCGCTGACCACCGCCGGTGAGGCCGGTGCCCCGCTCGGCGCGCTGGTCGGCACGGACCGGGACGCGCCGCGGCTGCTGGTCGTGCCGCAGCCCCGCGACCGCGACCTGCGGTTCGCCTTCCTGGCCGAGCTGGCCGACATCGTGCTGCCGCACGTGGAGGCGTACGCCGACAGCGTCGAGCCCGCCGAGCGCACCGAGACCGACCCGGAGACGGGCAAGCGGGTCAAGGTCGAGGTCGACCTGTGCGCCGACGCCGCGCAGCTGATCGTGCCCAGCCGCGCGGGCGTCGACTTCGTACGGCTGCTGGGCCGGTCGATGCGGTTCCGGCGTACGGCGGAGCAGGACCCGGACACCCCGCACCCGGCGCCGCCGAGGGTGCCGCTGCTCGGCCGGTGGCTGACCCACTACGGCGAGCGGGCCCGGGTCCCCGGCTCCTCCCTCCTCCTCGCCGTGACCGACCTGCTGGGCCGGCACTGGGCGACCGGGCAGTCCACGCTGGAGGACCAGCACCTGGGCGCGCTGCTGGCCTGGATCGCGCCGGGCGCGGAGGGGCCGTCCGGTGCGGAGGCCGCGCGGCGGGCCGAGCTGGCCCGCGACGCCGACGGCCAGTTGCTGTGCCCGCCGGCGGGCCCGGCGACCGACCCGGCCTTCGACAACAAGCTCCTCGCCCCCGCCATCGAGCGCTACGACCGGGCCCGTACCGCGCTCGCGGCCGCCGAGGACGGCCTGGAGGCCGACGACCGCCTCGGCGCGCTCACCGCCGCCGAGCGGGAGATCCGCGCCCTGGTCGAGAGCCGTACGCGGCCCACCTGGGACGCGGTGTGGCGGGGACTGGACCTGCTGCGGGCACTGCCCGCCGGCGGGCACGTCGAGGAGCGCTGGACCCGGGATCGCTGGTCGTTCACCTCCCACCGCGACCGCATCCTGGCCGGCGAGCCCCCGCAGCCGCGCCACGACGACGCGGTGACCGCGGCCAACAAGCTCGCCACCCGCGAGCGGGAGCAGGCCCGGCTCGATGCCCAGGAGGCGTTGGACGATCCGCTGGTGATGGCCGGACGGCGGCTGGCCGGGGAGGCGTTCGCCGGGGAGGTCGTCGAGGTCGTGATGGCGTACAGCGAGAGCAAGCGGCCCAGTCCGCGTCCGCTGGTGACGGTCCGCACGGACGACCGGCCGCAGCCGGCCGAGCGGGCCAGGGTGTTCCGGTCGCTGGGCGGCCGGCCGCAGGCGGCGGAGTGCGTCGGGCAGGAGGACGAGGGGGTCCTCGTGCTGCGCCTCGTGGACAAGATGGGCCGCGGCAGGGAGCCCGAGGCCGGTTCGGTGCCCGAGAAGGGGGACCGGGTCTGCTTCACCCTGTTCGAGCACGAGCAGCGGGGCGGGGCGAAGCTGCCCGACCCGGACCGGACCCCGTGGACGCACGGCGGACCGCCCGGTGAGACGGCCGCGGTACCGGAGGCGGCCGACGCCCAGACCGAGGAGGACGTGCTGTGACCGCCGAGGCCCCCGCCGCGCCCGCCGCCCCGGCCTTCGACCCGGGCGCGGAGGCCGCCCGCGCCACCGCCGCGATCCTCCACGACACGTTGCACGGCACCGAGCGCGGTGTCGTCGTCGACTCCCCGCCCGGTGCCGGCAAGTCCACGCTCGTGGTGCGGGCGGCGCTGGAGCTGGCCGAGGCCGGCCGGCCGCTGATGGTCGTGGCGCAGACCAACGCCCAGGTCGACGACCTGGTCCTGCGCCTCGCCGAGAAGAGTCCGGACCTGCCGGTGGGGCGCCTGCACAGCAGTGACGCCGACCCGTACGACAAGGCACTCGACGAGCTGGCGAACGTACGCAAGTCGGCGAAGGCCGCCGATCTCGCCGGACAGGCCGTCGTCCTGTCGACCGCCGCGAAGTGGGCGCACGTCGCGGTGGACGAGCCGTGGCGGCACGCGATCGTCGACGAGGCGTACCAGATGCGCTCCGACGCGCTGCTGGCCGTGGCGGGGCTGTTCGAGCGGGCGCTGTTCGTGGGCGACCCGGGTCAGCTGGACCCGTTCGCGACGGTGGGCAGCGAGCAGTGGGCAGGCCTGGCGTACGACCCGTCGGCCTCCGCCGTGACGACGCTCCTCGCGCACAACCCGTCGCTGCCGCAGCACCGGCTGCCGGTGTCGTGGCGGCTGCCGGCGTCGGCGGCTCCGCTGGTGTCCGACGCCTTCTACCCGTACACGCCGTTCCGCAGCGGTACGGGGCACGGTGACCGGAGTCTGGCCTTCGCGGTGGCGTCGGACGGGTCGGGTCCGGACCGGGTGATCGACGAGGCGGCACGGTCCGGCTGGGGTCTGCTGGAGCTGCCCGCGCGGCACACGCCCCGCACCGACCCGGAGGCGGTGCGGGCGGTGGCGGCGGTGGTCCGGCGGCTCCTCGACCGGGAGGGGGCGGCGACGTCCGAGCGCTCGCCCGATCCGGTGCCGCTGGGCGCGGGCCGCATCGCCGTCGGCACCGCGCACCGCGACCAGGCGGCGGCGGTGCGGGCCGCGCTGGCCGACCTCGGGGTGACCGAGGTGACCGTCGACACGGCCAACCGTCTGCAGGGCCGCGAGTACGACGTCACGGTCGTCCTGCACCCGCTCTCCGGCCGCCCCGACGCCACCGCCTTCCACCTGGAGACGGGCCGCCTGTGCGTCCTGGCCTCCCGGCACCGGCACGCGTGCATCGTGGTCTGCCGGGAGGGGGTGGGCGACCTGCTGGACGACTATCCGTCCACCGAGCCGGTGCAGCTCGGCACCCTGGTGAAGTTCCCGGACGGGTGGGAGGCGAACCACGCGGTGCTGGCCCTCCTGGCGGAGCACCGAGTGGCGTGGCGCCCCTGACGCCCCGGGGCGGCCGAACACCCGGCACGGCAACGTCCACGGCAACGCCCCCGACCGGCCGGACGGAGTCCGGCACGCCGCCGGAGGCGGCCCGAAGACACAGCCCGGACGGGTGGGAGGCGAACCACGCGGAGCCGGCCCTCCTGGCGGAGCACCGAGTGGCGTGGCGCCCCTGACCCACCGGGGCGGGGCGGGGCGGGGCGGGGCGGGGCGGGGCGGGGCTGAACGGGCCCTGGCCGTGTCGGTGTCGGGGTTTCCTTTAGGGCTAAGATTTCAGCACCGAACACGTGCCGCGAGGGGATGACATGGCTCAGGGCAGGGCGGCGAAGCGGCCGGACGCTGTGGCGGGGATCGTCGAGGACTGGGCGCGGGAGCGGCCCGAGCTGGACACGTCGCCGCTGGAGGTGCTGGCCCGGCTGCACCGGTCGTATCTGCAGTACCAGTCGCGGATGACCTCGCGGCTCGACGAGCACGGGCTGTCCGTCGCCGGGTTCGACGTGCTCACCGCGCTGCGCCGGGCGGGCGCCCCCTACCGGCTGACCGCCGGGCAGCTCGCGGACTCCGGGCTGATCTCCTCGGCGGGGGTGACGCTGCGCCTGGACCGGCTGGAGAAGGACGGTCTGCTGGTGCGCGAGCGCGACGCCGCCGACCGGCGCGTGGTGTACTCGCGGCTGACCGAGGCCGGGCTGGCGAAGGTGGACGAGGTGTTCGCCGAGCACCTGGAGAACGAGCGCCGGATGCTCGGCGGGATCTCCCCCGCCGAGCGTCGTCAGTTGAGCCGTCTGCTGTCCAAGCTGGAGCGTTCCATCGTGGACTCCGACGACATCCCCGCTCAGCGCGCCGAGACGGGCTGAGCCTTCGACTGCTGCCCGGCCTGGGCATGGTAGAGGCGGCGCAGACGGACCACGCCGAGGTCGTGCTGGTAGAGGTTCTCCCGCTGGTCGGCGTCGGCGGGCATGCTCTCCAGGATGACGCGGTCCTGCTCCAGGACCTCCCAGTGGCGGGCCTCGATGAGGGTCTTGTAGAGGAAGCGCCAGGTGTCGCGCTGCCAGTCGCTCACCTTGCGGTAGCGCCAGAAGAAGACGCCGGTGCGTCCCGCATCCACCGGGCAGGCCATGCCGACGATGCCGAAGGGGCCGCCGGGCCCGGCCGACGGCGGGTAGGGGATGGACAGGTCCACCCAGTCGACGCCGGTGTGGCACAGCTCGACCCAGTCGAAGTTGACGCCGCGCTGGTCGGTCTTCTCGAAGAAGTAGCCCCGCTCGGTCTCCCGGATGCGGAACTTCGCGGACGTGTCGCCGGCGAACATGGTGTGCGACTCGGAGTGCAGGAACGCGCCGTGCATCGGGTCGAGGAGGTTCTCCATGGCGAACCGCCACGGCACGTCCCACTCGGCGTAGCAGAGGAAGGCGGAGACCTCCTCGTCGGCGAGCGGTTCGGGGAGGGTCAGTTCCACCGGCTCCGGGTGCTCCTCGTCGCCGAAGTAGGCGAGGATCGCGCCGCCGACCTCGCGCACGGGCAGCGAGGTGACGAGGGTCTTGCCCTCCAGGTTGCAGCCGGGCAGGCCGGGCACCGAGGTGACCGTGCCGGTGCCGTCGACCTCGACGCCGTGGTACCAGCAGGCGACGCGGTCGCCCAGGTGCTTGCCGAGGGACAGGGGCGCCCCGCGGTGGGGGCAGCGGTCGGCGAGCATGGAGAGTCCGCCGTCGGCCTTGCGGAAGAGCAGCCAGTCCTCGCCGAGGGCGGTCACCTTGCGCAGGCCGCCGGGCGCGACGAAGTGGGAGGGCACCACGGGGTGCCACTGGTTGCGCAGGCCGTGGGCGTAGATGTGGTCGGCGGTGTCGCGGGTGGAGAGGGTCATGTCAGGCTCCCAGGCGGTGCATCTCGGCGCGGAAGGACTCCTCGGTCCAGGGCTCCCCGGTGGGTGTGCGCAGCTGGCGGGAGTTGAGGCCGTCGATCACGTCGGACAGCTCGTGGCCGTCCTTGGTGAAGATGTCCTCCAGGGTGCGCGCGAGTTTGGTCTCGTACGGGGTGGGTTCGTGGTCGCGGGTCTGGTGGGTTTCCAGGTAGGGCCAGGTCTCGGGCACGGCGTTCTCCACAGGGGGTCAGAGGTTCAGGACGAGGCGGTCCGAGGCGCAGCGCGAGACGCAGATCATCATCGTCTCGCCGGTGGCGCGCTCGGCGTCGCTGAGCAGGAAGTCGCGGTGGTCGGGCGTGCCGGCGAGGACGCGGGTCTCGCAGGAGCCGCAGATGCCGTCGCGGCAGGAGGAGGCGACGTCCAGCCCGGCGTTCTCGGCGGCCTCCAGGATGGAGGTGCCGGGGGCGACGTTCAGGGTCACCCCCGACGCCCGGCACTCCACCTCGAAGGCGCTGTCGTCGTCCTCGCGGGTCACCGTCGGCGCGGCGAAGCGCTCGGTGCGCAGCCGCCCTTCCGGCGCCGCCTCCTCGACCGCCTTCAGCAGCGGCTCGGGGCCGCAGCAGTAGACCAGCGCGCCGGCCGGCAGGTCCGCGAGGACACCGGGCACGTCGATGTGGCCCTGTTCGTCCTGCGGTACGAGGGTCACCTCGCCGCCGAGCGCCGCGAGTTCGCCGCCGAAGGCCATCGAGGCGCGGGTGCGGCCGCCGTGGACGAGCCGGTACGGGACGCCGTCCCGCTCCGCGCGGCGGGCCATCGCCAGGATCGGCGTGATGCCGATGCCGCCCGCGAGGAAGACGTAGGAGGCGGCCGGTTCGAGGGCGAAGTGGTTGCGCGGCCCGGCCACCCGCACAGTCTGGCCGGGCCGCACCTTGGTGTGCACGTGGCGGGATCCGCCGCGTGACGCCGGCTCGTTGAGGATGCCGAGCCGGTACACCCCCGTCTCCTCCGGGTCGCCGCAGAGGCTGTACTGGCGGACGTGGCCGCCCACGTGCAGGTCCAGGTGGGCGCCGGGCGTCCAGGCGGGCAGGGGTTTGCCGTCCGGGTGGACCAGCTCGACGGAGAGGACTCCGTCCGCCTCCCAGGTCGTGCGGTGGACGAGGAGGTCCAGTTCCTGCTCTTCGGTGGCGCTCATGTCGGCGGGCCTCCCTACCGGGTGGGGATCTTGACGGGCGGGGTGAACGGGTTCTTCATCGGGCCGAGCGCGGCCAGGTCGACCTCGACGAGGGTCGGGCCGTCGGAGGCGACGGCCGCGTCGATCACCTTCGCGGCCTCGCTCGCGTCGCCGATCCGCGCGTAGGGGAGGGAGCAGGCGGCGGCGAGCCGCGCGAAGTCGGGGGTGAACAGGTCGACGCCCGAGCGGCGTTCGGTGTACGTGGCCTGCATGTTGCGCAGTACGCCGTAACCGCCGTCGTTGAAGACGATCAGGGTCAGCCGGGGCCGTTCCTGGGCGAGGGTGAGCAGTTCGCCGAGGTGGACGGCGAGTCCGCCGTCGCCGGCGATGACCACGGTGGGCTCGTCGGGGCGGGCGAGGGCCGCGCCGAGGCCCATGCCGAGGCCCTGGCCGATGCCGCCGCCGCGCGGGAAGACGTTGGCCCGCGGATCGTGGATCGGCAGGAGGCGGTTGCCCCAGGACGACGACGGGATGGTCACGTCCCGGGCGACGACGGCGCCGCGCGGCAGGGCGGCGGCGAGGGCGTCGCAGATCGCGGCCTGCGGGCCGATGCCGTCGTGCAGCGCGGCCCGCACCTCCTCCCGCACCCGGCGCACGCGTGCCGTCCAGTCCGCGTCGGCCCGTACGGCGGCCTCGGTGAGGCGGGGCAGGACGGCCGCCGCGTCGCCGTGCAGGGCGTGCGGCGCGGGGTACACCCGGCCGAGGGCGGCGGCGTCGATGTCGATCTGGAGGTGGGCCTCGGGGAGCCGGAGCCCGTAGTCGGCGGTCTCGTTGGAGCGGAAGTGGGTGCCGACGGTGACGAGGACGTCGGCGTCGGCGAGGAGGGCGCGGGCGGCGGGCGTGGTGGCGAAGTTGCCGATGACCTGGTCGTGGTCCTCGGGGACGGAGCCGCGCCCGGAGTTGCTGGTGAGCAGACCGGCGCCGGTGGTCTCCAGCAGGGCGCGGAGCTCGTCGCGGGCGGTGCCCGCACCGCCGCCGGCCCAGATCAGGGGGCGTCGGGCGGTGGCGAGCAGGTCGCGGGCGGCGGCCAGGCGGGCCGGGTCCGGCACCGGCGTCCCGGGAGCCGGGGCGCTCTCCCCGTCGTCCTCCTGGGCCGCGTACTGGAGGTCGATCGGCCACTCCACGCTCGCCGGTCCGCCCGGCGCGGTGAGCGCGGCGGCGGTCGCCTCGCGCAGGACGCGGCCCGCGTCCCGGGCGGAGGTGACGGTCGCGGCGTACTTGGACACCGCGGTGAGCATGCCGAGCTGGTCCTTGGTCTCGTGGATGAAGCCGCGTCCGCTGCCGAGGTACGCCGACTCGACCTGCCCCGTGACGTGCAGCACCGCCGTGCCCGACGCCAGCGCCTCGATCAGGGACCCGGCCGCGTTGCCGGCGCCGGTGCCGGTGGAGGTGAGGGCGCAGCCGACGGTGCCGCGGGCGCGGCCGTAGGCGTCGGCGGCGTTGACGGCGCTCGCCTCGTGGCGCACGGGCACGAACCGCAGCTCCGGGTCGGCCTCGACGGCCTCCACCAGCGGCAGGTTGTGCACGGACACGATGCCGAACACGGTGTCGACGCCGAGGGACTTGAGGTGGGCGGTCAGGAGTCCGCCACCGTGGTCGTAACGCATGCGAACTCCTCAGAGGATGCCGCGGCCGACTCCGCCGCAGACGTCGATGCTGGTTCCGGTGATGTACGAGGCGCGCGGGGACAGCAGCGAGACGACCGCGTAGGCGACCTCCTCGGCGCGCCCGAGCCGCCCCAGCGCGATGCCCCGGTCGGCGGCGATCTCCGCCTGCCACTCCTCGTAGGTGAGCCCGCTGTCCGCCGCCGCGTGGCGGCGGGTCCACTGGCCGGTGTCGACCAGGCCGAGGCAGACGGAGTTGACGCGGATGCCCTCGGGGGCGAGTTCGCGGGCGAGGGAGGTGGAGAGGTTGAGGATGCCGGCGCGGGCGGCGCTCGTGGTGATCAGCCGGGTCTCCGGCTGCTTGGCGAGGACGGCGTTGACGTTGACGATCGCGGCGGCGTCGGAGTCCCTGAGGTGTGCGCGGGCGGCGGCGAGGGGGTGGAGGACGCCCGCGAACTTCAGCTCCAGTTCGTCGCGCCAGTCGGCCTCCGTCGTCTCGTCGAGGGTCTTCATCCGGGACTGGCCCGCGTTGTTGACGAGCCCGTCGAGGCGTCCGCCGAGGTGGGCGGCGGCGCGCTCGGTGAAGTCCCGTACGGCGGCGGCGTCCCGGACGTCGCAGACGCCGGTGTACAGCCGGTCCGGGCCGGCGCCGAGGTGCGCCGCGGCCTTGGCGAGCCGGTCGGCGTCGCGTCCGCAGGTGGCGACGCGGGCGCCTTCCGCCAGCAGGGCCCGGACCGTGGCCAGGCCGACGCCGGAGCTGCCGCCGGTGACCATCACGGTGCGGTCGGCGAGGCCGAGATCCATGGGTGCTCCTTGCAGGTGGGGGCGCGGGTCGGGGGAAGGGGGTCAGTGCATGGTGAAGCCGCCGTTGACGGCGACGACCTGTCCGGTCAGGTAGCGGGACTCGGCGCCGAGCAGGTAGGAGACGAGCCCCACCAGGTCGTCGGGGGTCTGCGGCCGGGCGATGGCGCGGTTCGCCGCGTACAGGGCGTGCCGCTCGGCCGGTACGGTCTCGGTCGCCTCGACCTCGGTGAGGCCCGGCGCCACCGCGTTCACGGTGATCCCGTGCTCACCGAGTTCGCGGGCCATCGCCCGGGTCAGGGCGACGACCGCGCCCTTGGAGGCGATGTAGTGGGCCAGTCGCGGGGAGCCGTAGAGCGCCGCGTCGGAGGCGATGTTGACGATGCGGCCCGGGGCGGACATCAGCGGCAGCAGGTGTTTGGCGACGAGCCAGGGGCCGCGGGCGTTGACGGTCATCAGCCGGTCCCAGGCCTCGACGTCGATGTCCTGGAACTCCCGCCCGCCCACGCCGTTGGCGAGCGCCGCGTTGTTGACCAGGCCGTACAGGGGGCCGGCGGGGCCGAGGCGGGCGGCCAGCGCCTCGACCGAGGCGGGGTCGGCGACGTCCAGCGGCACGAACTCCGCCGCGCCCCCCGCCGCGCGGATCGCGGCCGCCGTACGGGAGCCCCACTCCTCGTTCAGCTCGGCGACGACGACCCGGTACCCGTCGGCCGCCGCCCGGCGGGCCATGGCCTCCCCCAGGCCACGGCCCGCGCCGGTCACGACGACCGTCGGGCGCCCGGTGGCCGGGTCAGTCACGGGTGACGCCGTACAGCGGGGAGTACTCGGGGTACGTCGGCACCTGCGGCTTCTGCGTGCCGATGATCACGCAGAACAGTGCGTCGGTGTCGCCCTCGTTCTTCAGGGAGCGGGTCACCCCGGCCGGCACCACGATCATGTCGCGGTAGCCCAGGGTGCGGTACTCGGTCTCGTCGGGGCCGCGGTGGATGCCGACGCGGACCTCGCCCTCCAGGACGAAGAAGGCCTCCTCCACGTCGTGGTGGGTGTGGGCGGGGCCTTCGGCGCCGGGCGGCAGCAGCATGTTGGAGAAGGTGAAGCCGCCGGAGGGGAGGATGCGGCCGTCGTTCTCGTGGTTGCCGGTGGCGCCGGAGCCGACGTAGCGGATCTGCGCCCGCTTGTACTGCGGGCCGGCCTTCTCCTGGAAGGACAGGGTGCCCCAGTCCGGCTCGCGGGAGGCCTGGGAGGCGATGAGGGAGTCGGTGTACTTGGCGAGGTCCCCGCCGTTGTCGTAGGCGTCGGTGGTCAGCGGCATGGTGGTCAGCCCTTCGTGGTGCGGGTGTTGGTGACGATGTGCAGGTGCGAGAGCAGCCAGGCGTTGACGTGCTCGGGCTGCTCCTGGTTGGCCAGGTGACCGGCGTCCTTGACGATCACGTAGGCGGTCTTGTGCAGGCCGCCGGCCAGGACCTGTGAGGCGTCGGGGCCGGTGATCCGGTCCTTCTCCCCGCACAGGACGAGGGTGGGGGCGGTGACCCGGGAGAGCTCGCCGCGCAGGTCGGTGCGGGCCATGGACTCGGCCGCCGACGCGTAACCGGGCGTGCGGACCGCGTCGGCCATGGTGTCGACGACGCGTCGCACCAGCTCGGGCGGCGCGTCCTCGGACACCAGGCGGGGGCCGCGCTGCTCCGCGAAGGCCCGTGGTCCCAGGCGCGCCAGTTCCGGGACCCGGGCGCGCATCGCGGCGGCCTTCTCGGGGCTGGTGCCGGAGCCGGGCGTGGAGTCGGCGACGGTGAGGGAGGCGACGAGGTCCGGGTGCCGGGTGGCGAGTCGCAGGGCGATCACGCCGCCCCAGGAGACGCCGACGACGTGGGCTTCGGTGCCGCGGGCGCGGATGACGGCGGCGGCGGTGTCGGCGTAGTCGTCGAGGGTCAGGTCGCCGTCCGGGTCGGCGGACCTGCCGTATCCGGGCGCGTCCCAGGCCACCATGCGGTGGGCGGCGGCGAGCGCCTCGGTCTGCGGGGCGAAGGCGGCGGAGGAGGAGCCGATGCCGTGCAGGCACAGCACCAGCGGCCCTTCGCGGCCGGCTTCCTCCAGGTGCAGCCCGGCGAGGTCGTGGGCGGTCACAGGATCTGCCCCCGGCGTCCGGCCAGGGCCGCGAGCGAGCGCAGCACGGCGTAGGGCACGACCTGGCTGGTCGCCGGGTTGGCCGCGTCGGGGACGTGGCGCACCTCGAAGCGGTACGAGCCCTGCGGTCCGTTCGCCTCGATCACGTGCGAGGTGTGCGTGGCCGCCGGGTCCGCGACGACCCGGACCCGTACGGCGTCGAGGTCGCCGACGGCGAGGGCCACCGAGGCGGCGACGTTGGTGGACTTGGGGAACTTGACCGGCACGTCGCGCGCGGTCCCCCGCATGACCTCCACGGGGGTGGTCGTGGACCGCATCCGGGCGAGCGTCTCCTCGTCCATCCAGGGCTGTTCCAGGGTGGACGGCAGCTTGGTGGTGGTCAGCGTGACCTCGCCGAGCGGTCCCATGGCGCGTACGGCCTGGAGCAGGTCGAGCCCGCCGACCGCGCCGCCGGTGAAGTACACCCGGCCGGGCCCGGCGGCGAGGAGCCGCTTGGACAGCTCGTCGTCGGTGAGCGCCCCGGTGGACGCGACGAGCAGGTCGGTGCCGGAGGTGAGGATCGCCTCGCCCCATTCCCGTACGACGCCCTGGCCGGCGGCCTCGACGATCAGGTCGCAGGAGGCGAGGGCCTGTTCCACGGTCAGCTGCGGGGCGGGGACCGCGTCGCCGAGCGGCCGGTTGTCGACGATGCCGGTCAGCTCGGCGCCCGGGACCTCGCCCGCGGCGAGGGCGCCGCCGACGGTGCGGCCGATGGCGCCCCAGCCGATGAGGCCGACCTTGCGCGTGCCGCCGTTCATGCCGCTGCTCCTTCGGTACCGGCCCGGGTGCCGGGTTGGTCGCCGGCCGAGGTGTCCGCGGCGGCACCCGCGGGTGCGTCGACGGGCGCGTCCAGGGGGGCGTCCACGGGAGCGTCCAGGGGCGGGACGACGGGGCTGCCGTCGGGTGTGCCCGCCATATGGGCGCGGATCCGCCGGGACGGCGGGCCCGCGGTCCCCCACAGGTCGGACAGCTCGGGGGTGCGCCGCCACACCTTGCAGATCCAGCTGTCCTCGACGATCTGGGCGACCTCGGTCGTGTACTCGCACACCAGGCCGGTGGGGTCGGTGAAGTAGGAGAAGGTGTTGTTGCCCGGGCCGTGCCGGCCGGGGCCCCACTCGGGGGTGATCCCGTGGTGCCGGAGCCTGCCGAGGCCGCGCATGAAGTGGTCGATCGAGGTCATCTCGTAGGCCACGTGGTTGAGGGAGACCCACGGGGCCTGGTTGAAGGCGACGCAGTGGTGGTCGGAGCCGCAGCGCAGGAAGGCCATCTGGTGCTCGGACCAGTCCGAGACGCGCATGCCGAGCACGTCGCGGTAGAAGGCGACGGAGGCGTCGATGTCGGGGGTGTTGAGGACGGCGTGGGTGACGCCCACCGGCAGCGACGCGTCGCGGCTGCGCTCGGTGACCGCCCAGGTGTCGGCGGACAGTTCGATCAGCCGTCCGTCGAGGTCGTGGAAGCGCAGGCCGTAGCCGCCGCCGACCTGGTCGAGGGGCCCCGGTTCGGTGACGGGCGTGATGCCGCGCGCCCGGAGCCGGCGGGCGGCCTCGTCGATCTCGGCGGGGGTGCCGAGCGCGAAGACCAGCCGTCCGAGGCCGATCGTCTCGGAACGGGTCAGGCGCAGGGCGTGGTGCTCCTCGCCGGTGCCGCGCAGCCAGCTCGCGCTGTGCTCGGCCTCGACGACCTGGAGGCCCCACACCTCCTCGTAGAAGTCGACGGCGTCGGCGTAGTTCGGGGTGAGCAGCTCGACCGAGCGCAGGGCGCGCAGCCGGCCGATCGGGGGGTGGGTCATGGCGGGGTCTCCCAAGGGGGGTCGGTCAGTTGGCCCAGGGCAGGGGCGTGGAGTCGGTGCCCCAGTACAGGGACTTCTGCCGCTGGTAGGCGCGGATCAGGTCGCGGCCCTTCTCGGTGCCGAGTCCGGAGTCCTTCATCCCGCCGAAGGGGGTGGAGATCGAGAACTGCTTGTAGGTGTTGATCCAGACGGTGCCCGCCTCGATCCGCCGCCCGAGCCGCCAGGCGGCCCGCGCGTCCCGGGTCCAGATGCCGCAGGCGAGGCCGTAGACGGAGTCGTTGGCCTGCGCGACCAGCTCGTCCTCGTCGTCGTAGGGCAGCGTGACGAGCACCGGGCCGAAGATCTCCTCCTGGCAGACGCGGGCCGAGTTCGGCACGGAGTCGAGGACGGTGGGCAGGTAGTAGGCGCCCCTGGCGTAGCGCTCGCCCTCGGGCGCTGCCCCGCCGCACAGCACCCGGCCGCCCTCCTGCCGGGCGCGTTCGACGGCCTCGGCGACGGCGTCGCGGTGCGCGTGGTGGACGAGCGGCGCGACCTGGGTGTCGGGGGACGTGCCCGGTCCGACCCGCAGCTTCCGCACCCGTTCGACCAGTTCGCCGACGAAGGAGTCGTACAGCGCGGCGTGGACGAAGAGCCGCGATCCGGCGATGCAGGACTGGCCGCTGGAGGAGAAGACCCCGTACATCACGCCCGCGAGGGCCTGTTCGACGTCGGCGTCCTCCCGCACGATCGTCGGGGACTTCCCGCCCAGTTCGAGGGAGGCGGGGACGAGCTTGTCGGCGGCCGCGCGGGCGATGGAGCGCCCGGTGGTGGTGCCGCCCGTGAAGCCGATCCGGCCGACGAGCGGGTGTCTGACGATCGCGTCGCCCACGATGCGGCCCTTGCCCGGCAGGACGGACAGCAGCGCGGGCGGCAGCCGTTCCTCGGTGAGGACCTGGTGGACCAGGCGTCCGAAGGCGAGGGAGACCAGCGGTGTCCACTCGGCGGGTTTGAGCAGGACCGCGTTGCCGCCGCCCAGCGCGGGCGCGACCTTCTGCGCGTCGGAGGCGATCGGCGAGTTCCAGGGGTTGATCGCGCCGACGACGCCGATCGGTTCGTACGTGCTCATGGTGACGTACGGGCCGCGCGAGGGCGTGAGCGCGTCCTCGGCCGTCTCCAGGGCCGCGGCCGTGTACCGGAAGGTGCCGGCGGCGCTCAGCGCGAGGGCGCGGGTCTCGCCGAGGGTCTTGCCCGTGTCGGCGGTCTGGAGGGCGGACAGCCGACCGGCGTGCTCCTCGATCAGGTCGCCGATCCGGTACAGGACGCGGGCCCGCCGGTGGGGGGCGAGCCCCCTCCATTCGGGAGCGGCGGCCGCCGCGGCGGCGGCGTGCGCGGCCTCGTCCACCTCGTCGGCCGAGGCGGCGTGGACGGTGGCGACGACGCTGCCGTCGGCCGGGTCCACGGTGTGGATGGGCAGCCCGCCCCCGCGTCGCCAGTGCCCCGCGATGAGGATCTCGTCGGCTGGGATGCGCGCCATGGTGGCCTCCGGGAAGGGACGGTGCGGGAACTCGCAGACACCGCGGCTGCGTTGCCGAACCGCCATGTCTAAGTGCTCGAAATCTAAGGGCTTAACTATTTCGACCGCAAGGGACCCGGGGCGATGAATTTTCTACGACGTCAGGAGTAAGGCTTGCCTAACCTCGGCGGGCTACCGGTAGAACTTAAGCCCTGAGACATTCAGCGCCTACATAAGTGGGGCGGCGGCACCCGTCCGCGCGGCCCGCTCGTCTCGTCCTCGCAGCACCTCTCCAGCCCCCATCGCCCCACCGCCGCCCGGCACGCGGTTGCTCCGCCGTGCCGTGCGGCCCGACCCCTCCCCTGCGGGATCGCACGCTCCCCGCCCTACGGGATCCGGAGACCCCATTCATGACGATCGACGCAGCCCGTGCTGCCGAAGGCCGACAGGGCGGCGACTCGGCCGCGCTCGCGGCCGCCATCGGCGCCCGCTTCGAACGCCTGCCCCTGTGCCGCTGGCAGGTGATGGTCCGGCTCGTCGTCGGCGCCGTCACCTTCTTCGAGGCGTTCGACCAGCTCCTGATCGCCTACGCGCTCCCGGACCTGCGGGACGAGTGGAGCCTCGGCACGTCACAGGTCACCGCCCTGATGACGGTCGGCTCGATCGGCATGCTGGTCGGCGCGCTGGCCTCGGGCAGGCTCGCCGACCGGATCGGCCGGGTGAAGGTCATCGCCGGCTGCATCGCGCTGTCCGGCGTGTGCAACGTGCTCCTGACACTCTGCACCTCGCCCGAGCCGTTCATGGCGATCCGCTTCGTCCAGGGCATGGCGATCGGCGGCGAGGTGCCGATCGCCGCCACCTTCATCGCGGAGATCACCCGCGCCCACAAGCGCGGCCGCTTCGTCCTCCTGTACGAACTGGTCTTCCCGGCCGGTCTGACCGCGGGCGCGCTCCTGGCCGCCTGGCTGGTGCCGGTGCTCGGCTGGCGCTGGGTGTTCGCCCTGGCGGCGATCCCGGGCCTGCTCTGCTTCGCCCTCGCCCGCTGGGTGCCGGAGTCGCCGCGCTGGCTCGCCGACCACGGCCGGCACGAGGAGGCGCTGGCGACGATGGCCTCGATCGAGGAGAAGGTCGAGAAGATCACCGGCGCCCCGCTGCCCGAGCCCGCCCCGGCGCGGCCGGCCCCGCCCGCCCCGGCCAGGAGCGGCCTGCGTGAACTGCTGAGCGGCCGGTACGGCAAGCGCACCCTCGTCATCGGCCTCCTGTGGTTCACGGGGTACTTCGCCAACTACGGCATCACGTCCTGGCTGCCGACCATCTACGAGGACCACTTCGACCTCGACCTGTCCACGGCACTCCTCTACTCGACGGTGACGAGCTGCGCGGGACTGGTCGGCTGCCTGGTCGTCGCCCTCACCGTCGACCGGGTCGGCCGCCGCAACACGGTGGTCTGGTGCATGGCGGCGGCCGCGCTCTGCCTGCTGCTCCTCGGCCTGGCGGGCGGCGACTCGGCGACGAGCATCCTGGCCTGGACCTCCCTGGCCGCGGTCTTCCTCTTCGGCTCCAACATCTGCCTCTACCTGTACACGCCGGAACTCTTCCCCACCCGGATCAGGGCGCTGGGCTCCAGCGTCGGCGGCGCGATGAACCGCATGGGCGTCATCCTCGGCCCGATCGTCGTGGGCGCCATCTACGCGGGCGGCGCCATGGGCACGGTCTTCGTGACCCTGGCGGCCGTCGCCCTCGTCGGCTCGTTGACGGCGGCGGCCTGGGCGGAGGAGACGAGCGGGCGCACGCTGGAGGAGGTGGCCCCGTAATACATGACGGAGGGTGTCATGGTGCGGCGCGAGGCTGACACCGGCGGCCACCACCGGCCCGCCGGAAGGAGCCCGAACCATGTCCGCACCCAACCTCTTCCTCGTCTACGTCAGCGACGTCGAGCGCGCGACCGCGTTCTACGCCGACCTCTTCGAGATCGAACCGGTCATGACCACCCCCCGGTACGTGCCGTTCGAGGTCGCCCCCGGCGTGCTCTTCGCGGTCTGGGGCGGCCGGGCCGACCTGGTCACCCCGCAGACGCCGCGCACCTCGGAGGTCGGCCTGATGGTCCCGGGCTCCGCGGCGGCCGTCGACGACCTCCACGCCGCGTGGGCCGCCAAGGGCGTCACCGTGGTCGAGGCCCCGCACGACGAGGTCTTCGGCCGCACCTTCGTCGCCGCGGACCCGGACGGCAACCTCATCCGGGTCTCCCCCGTCGACTAGCCGGCCCTCACGCCGGGCGTCTCTCACCCCGGGGCGCGGACCCCAGCTCGCACCAGACGTACTTGCCCCGGTTGCCCTCCCGGGCCAGCGGCTGCCACCCCCACACATCGGCGCAGGCCCGCACCATGGCCAGCCCCCGCCCGTCCTCCCTCTCCAAGGCCCGCTCGAAGGGCTGCGGCGGCTCGGGCGGCGAGGGGTCCGCGTCCCACGCCCCGATCCGCAGCACGCCCGCCGCCCAGCGCACCCGCAGGGCGGCGGGCCCCTTGGTGTGCCGCACGGCGTTGCCCACCAACTCCGCCGCCAGCAGCTCGGCGACGTCGACCAGCCGGATCAGCCCGTGCACGGTGAGGATGAGCCGCAGCGTCCGCCGGGAGACGGTCACGGCTCTGAGGTCGTTCGGGATGTAGAGGGAGTACTCCCACGGATCATTTTCGGGCATGCCGGTTCCCTTCGGGGGGCGAGGTGGGTGCGGGGCCGGTGTCATGCCGCGTCGTCAGGACAGGACAAAGCGGTGCGCTTCCGGCGCCACTGGATTGCGCAGAGTGCGCGCTGCCTCACCGAAGGTAGACCTTAGATTTAAAGTCGAGCAAGCCCGTCGCGTAATCTGACACCCGAACGAGTAGCGGCGCCGGGCGCGTTGAGCGAGGGGCAGGAGCATGGGGACCAAGCGCGAGGCAACGGCACGACAGCTGCGCCTGGCGGTCGAACTCCGCAGACTGCGCGACGCGTCCAGCCTCAGTGCCCGCGAGGCGGCGGAGCTGCTGGGCGTGAACTCCGTTCAGATCAGTCAGATCGAGTCCGGCATCACGGGCGTGAGCGAGCAGCGACTACGCCGCCTGGCCGCTCACTACGCCTGTAGGGACGAGGAGTTGATCGACGCTCTCGTCTCGATGGCGACCGATCGCACGCGTGGCTGGTGGGAGGAGTACCGGACCCACCTGCCCACGTCCTTCCTGGACCTTTCCGAGCTGGAGCATCACGCCACCTTCCGATGGGACGTGGACTTCCTGCACGTTCCCGGCCTTCTCCAGGTCGACGACTACGCCCGGGCGCTCTTCTCCAGGCGCGTGCCCGAACTCCCGGAAGAGGACCTGGAGATGCGCGTGCGCCATCGCATGGGGCGGCGCGTGGTCATCGAAGGCGAACGGCCGGTCCCGTACGAAGCGCTGATCCACGAAGCCGCGTTGCGCATCCGGGTCGGCGGCCGCGCCACCTCACGCTCCCAGCTCGCCCACATTCTCGAGGTCTCCGAGGCGGACCATGTGACGGTACGCGTCATCCCGTTCGAACTGGAGGAGTTCGCCGACGTCACAGCCGCCATGGTCTACGCCGGAGGTGCCGTTCCGAGATTGGACACCGTGGTGCGCGACGGCCCACACGGCACGCTCTTCATCGACTCCGAACCCCAGCTGGCCGTCTTTCGAACGCTCTTCCGTAGAGTGGAAGCGGTCTCGCTCGCTCCCGAGCGTTCGCGTGACTTCATCCACAGGCTGGCGAAGGAACTGTGAGGTATCCGGTGACCACCCCCGACAGCTGGCGGAAGTCCTCCTACTCCGGCAGCGGTGACGGCAACGCCTGCGTAGAGGTCGCCCCCGGCCACCCCCGCACCGCCGTCCGCGACTCCAAGGCACCCGCCCGAGCCGTGCTCACCTTCCCCGCCCCCGCCTTCGCCGCCTTCCTCCGCACCCACGCCGTAGAAGAAGTGGCCTTCGAGCCCGAACGATCCCGTGAGTTCATTCACCGGTCGGCGAAGGAGCTGTGACTCCGATGACGCGCGGCGCATGGAAGAAGTCGTCGTACTCCGGCGGCGGCGAGGGCAACGCCTGCGTAGAGGTCGCCCCCGGCCACCCCCGCACCGCCGTCCGCGACTCCAAGGCACCCGCCCGAGCCGTGCTCACCTTCCCCGCCCC
>NZ_JBIDCI010000006.1:140480-362434 GCF_043204535.1 Streptomyces sp. NPDC047853
CGCCGTCCGCGACTCCAAGGCACCCGCCCGAGCCGTGCTCACCTTCCCCGCCCCCGTCTTCACCGCCTTCCTCCGCACCCTCCGGACCCGCGCCGTAGAAGAAGTGGCCTTCGAGCCCGAACGATCCCGTGAGTTCGTCCACCGGTTGGCGAAGGAGCTGTGACCCCGATGACACGCGGCGCATGGAAGAAGTCGTCCTACTCCGGCAGCGGCGACGGCAACGCCTGCGTAGAGGTCGCCCCCAGCCACCCCCGCACCGCCGTCCGCGACTCCAAGGCACCCGCCCGAGCCGTGCTCACCTTCCCCGCCCCCGTCTTCACCGCCTTCCTCCGCACCCTCCGGACCCGCGCCGGGGAATAACCGGAGACCCCCTCCTGTTAAGTCGCGGAGCGCACCGCGAACGTCGTCACACCACACAGGAGGCACCTCACCATGGCCGCAGACGCCGCAGAGGAGATCCGGGGCACCGCCCACGGCACCGCACCCGTCCCCCTCTCCGTACTGGACCTGGTGACCGTCGGCGCCGGCCGCACCGCCACCGACGCCCTGCGCACCAGCGTGGACATCGCGCGCCTCGCGGAGCACCGCGGCTTCCACCGGTACTGGGTCGCCGAGCACCACTCGATGCCCGGCGTCGCCTCCTCCTCCCCCGCGGTGATCCTCGCCCACCTCGCGGCCCACACCGACCGCATCCGCCTCGGCTCGGGCGGCGTCATGCTGCCGAACCACGCGCCTCTCGTCATCGCGGAGCAGTTCGGGACGCTGGAGGCGATGGCCCCGGGCCGCGTCGACCTCGGGCTCGGCCGCGCCCCCGGCACCGACGGGGCCACCGCCGCCGCCCTGCGCCGCACCGACCGGCTGAACGAGGGCGCCGACGACTTCCCGCAGCAGCTCGCCGAGCTGATCCGGTTCCTGGACGACGACTTCCCGGACGGGCACCCCTACCGCCGTATCCACGCCGTGCCGGGCCCCGTGCAGGCCACGTCGCCCGGGGGCGTGCAGTCGGCGCACCGGCCGCCGGTCTGGCTGCTCGGCTCCTCCGGCTTCAGTGCCCGGCTGGCCGGCACCCTCGGGCTGCCGTTCGCCTTCGCCCACCACTTCTCCGCGCAGAACACCGTCCCGGCGCTGGACCTGTACCGCGAGTCCTTCCGGCCGTCCGCGGTCCTCGACGCGCCCTACGCCCTCATCGGCGTCTCCGCGCTCGCGACCGACGACGAGAAGGAGGCCCGCCGGCAGGTGCTGGCCGCCGCGCTGAACATGGTCCGCCTGCGCACCGGCCGCCCCGGACTCGTGCCGACGCCCGAGGAGGCGGAGGCGTACGACTTCAGCCCGATGGAGGAGGAGTTCGTGCGGTCCTGGAACGCCAACGTCATCCACGGGACCGCCGACGAGGTCCGTGCCGGCCTGGACGACCTGCACAAGCGCACCGGCGCCGACGAGCTGATGCTGACCGCCAACGCCCACGGCGGCGACGTGCGCCTGCGCTCCTACGAGCTGATCGCCGACGCCTACGGTTTGCCGACGCCGGCCTGAACCCCGGCCGCCCCGGGCCCGGCGGAGCCCAGCAGCGCGGAGATACGATCCGGCGCCACCGGTCGGGAGTACAGCCACCCCTGACCGGTGTCGCAGCCGATGCGGCGCAGGCGGGTCGCCTGGTCGGAGGTCTCCACGCACTCGGCGGTGACGGTGAGACCGAGCCGGTGGGCGAGCTGGACCATCGCCTCGACGATGACCTCGTCGGCCGGGTTGGCCGCGGTCGCGTCCACGCCGGCGCCCGGTACCCCGGCACCCTCGGCCCCGTCGTACTGGAAGCCGCGCACGAAGGCGCCGTCCAGTTTCAGGACGGACACCGGCAGCCGGCTGAGGTAGGCGAGGTTGGAGTACCCGGTGCCGAAGTCGTCGATGGCGATGTGGACGCCCATGTCGCTGAGCGCCTTGAGGGCCTGGAGGGGGCGGCCCGCCGACCCCATCACCGCGGACTCGGTCAGCTCCAGCTGGAGCAGGTGGGGAGCCAGGCCCGTCTCCTCCAGGGTCGCCGCGACGTCCGCCACCAGGTCGGAGTCCCAGACCTGGCGGACCGCGACGTTGACGCTGACGAAGATCGGCGGGTCGTCCGGGTGGGCCAGCTGCCAGCGGCGGGCCTGGTGGCAGGCGGTACGCAGGATCCAGCGGCCGAGGGGAACGATCGAACCGTCCTCCTCCGCCAGTGCGATGAACCGATTCGGCGCCAGTACGCCGAACTGAGGATGATTCCAGCGGATGAGCGCCTCGACGCCCCGCACCCGGCCGTCCTCCATGCCGACCAGCGGCTGGTACTCCAGGGCGAACTCGCCTCGTTCGATGGCGGGGCGGAGGGTCGCGGCGAGGGCCTGGCGGGTCATGCGGCTGGCGTTGCGCTCGGGGTCGAAGAGCGTCCAGCGGGCCCGGCCGTCGGCCTTCGCCCAGTACAGGGTCGTGTCGGCGGCCTGCATCAGGGCGGTGGGCGTGGTGCCGGCCGTGTGGCGTTCGACGACGCCGACGGACGCGGTGACCGAGAGCCGCCGGTCGGAGACCTCGAAGGGCGCCTGGAGGGCCGCGAGGACCGACTCGGCCAGGTCGGCGAGCTGGTCGGTTCCCGTGGAGTCCTCCACGAGCAGGGCGAACTCGTCACCGCCGAGCCGGGCCACCAGCGGGGCGCCGGAACGGGCGTGCGCGGCCTCCTCGGCGCAGCGGGTGAGGCGTTCGGCGACGGCGGCCAGCAGCCGGTCGCCGACGCGGTGGCCGAGCGTGTCGTTGACGGCCTTGAAGCCGTCCAGGTCCAGGTAGCACACGCCGATCCGGCCGGTGCCGCCGTGTTCGTAGGACTCGGCCTCCAGCGCGGCCGTCAGACGCTCGAAGAACAGGGCGCGGTTGGGCAGCCGGGTCACCGGGTCGTGCATCTGGAGGTGGCGCAGCCGTTCCTGGAGCTCGCGCCGGGCACTGATGTCGGCGACCGACAGCAGCAGGCCCGGCGCGTCGCCGGAGTCGGCCAGCGGTTCGACCGTCACCTGCGCCCAGAGCGAGCGTCCGTCGGCCCCTTTCAGGCGCCGGGTGCAGCGCAGCCGGGGCCGGTGCCCGCGCAACACCTCGCGGTACGCGTGCCAGGTACCGGCGTCGCAGGCGAGATCGACGAGGTCGGCCGCCGCACGGCCGGCCAGCGCGGCCGGATCAGTACCGAGCAGGGCGCCCAGCGTGTCGTTGGCGCTGACGACCAGGCCCTCGGCGTCGACAACGGCCATGGCCAGGGGCGCCGCCGAGAACGCCGAGCGGTAGGCCGCCGGCTCCGTCTTCGCGCCCGGCGTACGAGGAGACAGGCCTTCATCACTCTCTGTGACGACCGACCGGCCGAGGTCTGCCACGGGCGCCGGCCCTTCGGAGGTTCCGTTCACCGCTCGCTCCCGCAGTGCCTCGATCTCTGTTCGTGCTCTGTTCGTGCAGGAAAGTGTGCCGATCATAGAGGCTGCCACGGGGCCCTTCCAGCCGCCGCCCCACCTTCCCGACCGCCCGACCCCCCTGCCAGATCGTTTCTGCTCACACCTGGACGGGTTCTTTATGCCTCCGACCAGTTGTGACGTTCTGTAAGTGACTCGGGGGTGTCGGTCCGACGACTTCCGGCAGATTTCCGGGCGGCTCACCCATCCGGTGCAGGCGAACAGGTCGTAGTAGGACAATCATGCACAAGCTGGGTGCGGTGTCCCGTCGACCGCGCCCGGAGGTTCATGTGCCGCGCCAGCTCCCCCTGAGGCGACTTCCCCGGGAGGCCCTCGAGGCGCTCGGCGCGGGCCGCCGGGCGGCGGGGCCCCGGTCCCGGCTGCGCAGTACGGCGGCGGTCTGCACGACGATGTCGGCGCTCGCCGCGACGTCCCTGATCACGGCCCCCTCGGTCGCCGAGCCCTTCTCGCCGGAGCCCTGCGCGCTCCAGCGCACGGAGGTGCACCACTCCGAGGGCCTGGACACCTGGAACACCGCCTATCCGCGGCCGGCCCGCGCACTGGACGCGGTGATGGTGTTCCTGTCCTTCCCCGACTCCCAGCCGCTGACGGCGCCGGCCGAACTGGCCGCCGACCACTTCCCGGCCACCACCCGCTTCTTCCAGCACGCCTCCTACGGCAGGTTCACGCTGCGGCCGCATCTGCTGGGCGACTGGATCCCGATGCCGCGCCCGTCGACGGCGTACGCCATACAACGCGACTGGAACCCGCGGCACCGGGCCGCCTACCTGCGCGACGCGATGGCGGTCGCCGACCGGCACGTCGACTTCTCCCGCTACGACATCGTCTACTTCGTCGCCGACCCGGACGCGCCCGGCGTGGACTCCGACGCCACGAAGGTCGTCAACCTGGACACCCCGATGCGGGCGGACGGCACCGACGTCCGGCGAATGGTCACGGTCTTCGAGAACCACCCGCCGGACCGGCTGGTCCTGGCCCACGAGACGGGGCACGTCTTCGACCTGCCCGACCTGTACCACCGGCCGGACGACGGCGAGGGCGACTGGGACACCCACGTCGGCGACTGGGACCTCATGGGCAGCCAGTTCGGACTGGCGCCGGACCTCTTCGGCTGGCACAAGTGGAAGCTGGGCTGGCTGGAGCCCCGGCAGGTGGCCTGCGTACGGGGCAGCGGGCCGACCCGGCTGACGCTGGAGCCGCTGGCGGCGGGTCCGGGCGTGGCGGTGGCGGGCGCCGCCGGGGCACCCGGCTTCGGTCTCGGCCGGGGCACCAAGCTGGCGGTGGTCCGCACCGGGGCGGACAGCGCGCTCGCCTTCGAGGTGCGGGGGCCGGTCGGCAACGACGTCGCCGCGTGCCGGGCGGGGGTGCTGGTGTACCGGGTGCGCAGCGGGGCGGAGTCGGGGGGCGGGCCGATCCAGGTGGTCGACGCCCATCCGGACACCGAGGCCTGCTGGGAGGACTCGGTCTACCCACCGCTGGCCGACGCCCCGGTGGGCCTCGGCGAGAGCTTCACGGTGCCGGGCGACGGCGTACGGGTGGAGGTGGAGGGGCGGACGGCGTCGGGGGCGTGGACGGTGCAGGTCACGCCGGGGTAGCCGGGAGGCTCCGGACATGCGGGAAGGCCCCTCGCCGGAGCGAGGGGCCTTCCCGTTGTCTGTGCGCCGCCAGGGACTCGAACCCCGGACCCGCTGATTAAGAGTCAGCTGCTCTAACCAACTGAGCTAGCGGCGCCTGCTGACGTCGTAGACCTTAGCACCCTGGTCGGCGGAGGGAAAAATCGAAATCCGCACCGCGGCGCGGGCGGCGCGCACGGCCGCCCAGAGCAGGATCTCGGGACCCGGCAGCCACGGCTGCCGGGTGTCCGGAGCCACCAGCCAGCGGGAGCCGGAACGGGCGGGCGGGCCCACCGGCGCCGGCACGGTCACCGCGTCCCCGGCGCCGTGGCACAGCAGCGGCGGCACCGCGCCCGTACGTCCACCCGAGCGGCCCCGCGCGCTCCACTCCTCCCACTCCAGCAGCGACGGCAGCCGCTGGGCCGTACCCGGCGCGGTGAACAGCAGCATCCGGCCCCGGTACTCCGCGACCGGGCCGGATCCCGGGCCCTCGTCCCACATCCGGTCCAGCATCCGGCGCCCGAAGACCGCCGGGGCGCTCACCACGTCGAAGACGGAGCCGCAGGGCAGGACGACCGGGGCCGCGGGCCGCTCCTCCCAGAACGCGAGCGTGCCGCGCGGGTACGCGCCGGTCGAGGCCAGCCAGGCGGCCCCGTCGGCGGTGACGTCCGAGGCGTGGGGGGTGGCGTTGAGGGTGAGGTCGCGTGCGCTGCTCATGCCGACTACATCTACCGGGCGTGAGGGGACCACTCCGCTGGGTTGCGGGAAACCGGGACAGAAGGGAGGGGCGAGGAGTATCTTGCTCACCCGCTTGGCATATGCGGCGGGACTGGGCCCCGGCTAGTCGGGGGCGTCGCCGCCGCGCAGCAGGTCCCGTCCGAACTCCACCATCTTCTTGGCGTAGTCCTCGGTCCATTCGGCGCGTTCGGCGATGTCCGCGGTCGTCAGCCGGTCGAAGCGGCGCGGATCGGCGAGCTGGGCCGCCGCCGTCGCCTGGTACTCCATCGCCCGGTCGGCCGCCGCGCGGAACGCCTGGGTCAGTTCGGTCGCCCGCTCCAGCAGGACCCTGGGGTCGTCGATCGACTCGAGGTCGAAGAAGTGCTCCGGGTCGGCGGACGCCTCCGCCGGCTCGAAGAGCAGGGGCGCGGGGCGTAGCCGCGGTTCGTTCCGACGCGGCGTGGGCTCCGCCATGTCTTCTCCTCCTCGTACGTCACGACGGCCCTCCCCGCACGGGCGGGGGCACCCCGGTGGAGTGGGCCACCGTCCATTGTCCCGCCCCGTGCAAGTAGGCGTCCGGCCCGGCGAAGGGTGCCGGACCGGACGCGGGGTGGGACGGCCGCCGTGCGCCGTGCGCTAGCCGGCGTAGGTCTCGAACTCGGCGACCCGGGGCGAGCCGCTGGAGGCGGTGATCTCCAGGGTGATCTTCTTCAGCGAGGTCGCGGCGAAGCTGCTGACGCCCGCTCCGCTGCCGGAGGCCAGGACCGAGCCGGTGTCGTGGTTGATGATCCGCCAGGAGCGGATGCCGCCCTCGGAGCCCGCCGCCTCGCGGATGACGGCCTTGGCGACGGTGGTGGCGGAGCCCCACTTCACGGAGACGGAGCCGGTGGCGCCGGCCGGGGACCAGTAGGTGCTCGCGTTGCCGTCACGGACGTTGCCGTAGCTGGTCCCGGCGGCCTTGGAGGAGCCGTCGGCGCCGGCCCCGAGGCTGAGGTTGGTCCCGGTGGGCGGGTCGGTGGGGTCGGGGTCGGTCGGGGTCGGGTCCGGGTCGGTGGGTCCCGGGTCGGTCGGGGTCGGGTCCGGGTTCTGCGGCGTGCAGCTGCCGTCCGACACCTTGAGGCCCTTGTTCGCGCCCGCCGTCTGGCTCACCACGTTCGGCACGCAGGTGGCCGCGTCCAGGCTGTAGGCGTACGGGATGCTGACGCTGGTGTTGGACTGCGGGTTCGGCCCGGCGGGGTTGTGGTCCCCGCTCCGCGCGGACCAGGTCACGTTGTCGAAGATGTTGCCGCTGACCTGCCAGTAGCCGGCCGCGTCGGTGTAGAAGGTGCCGAGGACGTCCTTGGAGTCCTCGAAGTAGTTGTTGTCGACCTTGGCCTTGGCGCCCGCCCGGGAGTTGATGCCCGACTCGTTGAGGCTCACGTAGTGGTTGTTGTAGACGTGGGCGATGCCGCCGCGCAGCAGGGGCGCGCGGGAGTCGATGTTCTCGTACTTGTTGTGGTGGAAGGTGACGAAGCCGTTCGACACGTCGCTCTCGCTGGAGCCGATGAGGCCGCCGCGGCCGGAGTTGCGCAGGACGCTGTAGGACAGGGTGACGTACTTGGTGTCGTCCTTCATGTCGAAGAGGCCGTCGTAGCCCTCCGACTCCCCGCCCGAGGCCTCCAGGGTGGTGTGGTCGACCCAGACGTTGCGGACACCGCTCTCCATGCCGATGGCGTCGCCGCCGTTGGAGGTGGGCGAGCCCGACTTCTTGACGTTCCGGACCGTCACGTTCTGGATGATGATGTTGCTGGAGTCCCGGATGTGGATGCCCAGTTGGTCGAAGACCGCGCCGCTGCCCACGCCGACGATCGTGACGTTGCTGATCTGCTTGAGTTCGATCACGCCGGCGGCGGTACTGCAACTGCCGCCGGAGACCTTCGCGGTGTTGCCGTGGTTGATGGTCCCCTCGACCTGGATGACGATCGGGGTGCTGCTGCTGGCCCGGCCGCACAGGGCCTGGTGGATCGCGGTGCCGGTGGTGGCCCGGACCGTCTGCCCGCCCGCACCGCCGGTCGTACCGCCGTTCTGCGTGGCGTAGCCGGTCGCACCGGTGGCGGCCGACGCCTCCTGGGGCATCGACAGCACCACGCCGGTCGCCGCGGCCACGGCCAGGGTGGCCAGCGCCGCGTTGAGTCGCAGGGTGACTGCTCGTCTCATCCTCGGTATCCCCTATCGCCTTCACATGCCGGAACGAACAGCCTGTCGTGATCATGTCAACACAGCAGGCGAGAAAGCGCTTTCTCGGCGTGAATATAGGGGCCTCTCCAGGGGCTGACAAGAGATCTGACGCGTTCACGCTGACAACTGTCGTACAGCGGGATGAACGCGAGGTGCACTCGGTATCCCGCACGAGGTGCGCTCGGCGTCCCGCGCGACAGCCTCGATGTGCATGTCCGCGGATGCTGCGGTACGATCATCCTGCAAGGTCACAGGGGGTCAAATCCCGGAGACCGGCAGTGCGTTGGTGGTCCAAGGAAAGACGCCCCACTTCCCGTGGGGAAATGCAGGTGCAAGGCCTGCCCAGCGCTCCACGAGAAGCCCGGTCCCGCTCCAGCGGGACCGGGCTTCTTCCGTTGCCCCGGGGTCGGGCCCGGCCTCAGGCCTGGACCACCGGCTCCCGGGTGAACAGCGCGCCCAGTTCCGGCGCGTTGACCCTGCGGTCGGCCAGGCGCAGGCCCTCCCAGACGGTGACCTGGTTGGCCGTGAGGACCGGCTTGCCCAGCTCCTTCTCCAGGGCCGGGATGTGCGCGGCCGTGTGCAGGGCGGTGTCCGGCAGGAGGACCGCCTCCGCGTCCGGGCGGTCGGCGGCGCGGGCCAGGGCCAGCACCTGGGCCTCCGTCCAGGTGCCGACCTCCGCCGCCGTGATGACGCCCGAGCCGACGACGTCGACCGCCTCGATGCCGGCGGCGCTCAGGAAGTCCGCGAAGAGCCGCGCCACGTCGTCGGGGTAGGTCGCCCCGATCGCCACCCGCCGCGCCCCGATCTCCCGCGCCGCGTGCACGAAGGCGAAGGAGGTGGAGGAGGCCGGGAGGCCCGCCGCCCGGGCCAGGGTGCGCACCTGCTCGTGGGCGCCCTCCCAGCCGTGCACGAAGCTCCCGCTGGTGCAGGCCCACACCACGGCGTCGGCACCGGCCAGCCGCAGCTCCGCCACGCCCGCCTCCAGGCGCTGCGGTGAGCCCATCTCCAGCAGCGCGTCCACCCGGTGCGCGTCCTCGCCGATGTCCGTGTGCACCAGGTCCACCCGGATGTCGCTGCCCAGGAGCTGCTCGATGCGTGGGTAGTCCTCCTCACCGGAGTGGCCCGGGTACAGGAATCCCAGTGCTGTCATGTCCACCCTTCCTGCTGCTGTTCCGTGTCCGGGCCGTCACCGACGCCCGGCATGTCCGCCACTGCGGGACCGGCCGGCCCCGGCACCACGGGGCCGGTGCGCGCCGACGGGTCGGTCAGCGCCTGATACGGCCCCACGGCACGGGTACCCAGCCGGCGCAGCGCCGCCCACATCGTCACTTGGTTGGCCGAGATCACCGGGATGCGCAGCTCGGCCTCCAGCTGCGGGATGACGTCGTAGGTCGGCAGGTTGGTGCAGGAGATGAACAGGGCGTCCGCGGCCCCCGCGCGCGGCACCGCCCGGCGGGCCATGGCGGCCACGTCGCGGTAGGGGACCTTCCAGATGTGCCGGGTCAGCCCCATGAAGGCGCGGCCGGTGACGGTGACACCGGCCTCGGCGACGTACTCCTCCAGCGCCCGGGTCACCGACACGGTGTACGGCGTCACCAGCGCGACCCGGCGCACGCCCAGCTCGGTCAGCGCGTCCAGTAACGCGCCCGAGGTGGTCACGGACGGGACCGCGCCCGCCCAGGTCATCGCCTCGCACATGGCGCGCTCGCCGGCCATGCCGCCGACGAAGCTGCCCGAGGTGCAGGCGTAGGCGACGACCTCGGGGGTTATGGCGTTCAGGGTGCGCACCGCCTCGCCCAGCGTCTCGTGCTCGCTCACCAGCCGGGCCAGGTCCAGGCTGACCTCGACGGGCACGAAGGGGGTCCGCGTCATGTGCAGCGAGATGTCGTCGGGCACCCAGCGCCACAGTTCGCGGTCGAGCGCGAAGTCGAACGGGGCGACCACGCCGACCCCGCGCTGCGGAGCCGGTCCGCCGAGAAAGGAGATGTCCATGGCACGCACCGACCTCACGCTGAGAGAGGGGAGGACAACGCACCGTACGCACGGCCGTGTTGACGAAGGTAGGTTCCGGTGCGAGCGTGGTCAATCCGCCCGCGTCACTCGCAGGTCAACAGCCGGTTAACTCCTTCGCAAACCACCCGCCGCGCCCCCGCGCGCACGCCCCGGAGACACGCCTGCCGATGAGCACGCCCACCCTTCTCGTCCTGGACGCCGAGCCCCTCCCCCGGCTCGGCCGGCTGACCGGCCGGGCCCGGATCGAGCACACCGACGAGGCGCACCTCGCCGCGCGGCTGCCGTTCGCCGACGTGCTGCTGGTCTGGGACTTCGCCTCGCACGCCGTGCGCCGGGCCTGGCCGGGCGACGGCCCGCGTCCGCGCTGGGTGCACACGGCGAGCGCGGGAGTGGACCACCTGATGTGCCCCGAACTGGCCGCGTCGGACACGGTGGTGACCAACGCGCGCGGTGTCTTCGACCAGCCGATCGCCGAGTACGTCGCCGCGCTCGTCCTGGCGATGGCCAAGGACCTGCCGACGACGTTGCGGTTGCAGGGCGAACGGACCTGGCGGCACCGCGAGTCGCTGCGGGTGGCCGGGACGCGGGCGTGCGTGGTCGGCTCGGGGCCGATCGGCCGGGCGATCGCGCGCACGCTCAAGGCGCTCGGCGTGACGACCGCGGTGGTCGGCCGCACCGCCCGCACCGGCGTCCACGGACCGCAGGACCTGGACCGGCTGCTGGCCCGCGCCGACTGGGTGGTGGCGGCGGCGCCCCTCACGGACGACACCCGCGGCATGTTCGACGCCCGGCGGTTCGGGGTGATGCAGCCCTCCGCGCGGTTCGTGAACGTGGGCCGGGGCCAGCTGGTCGTCGAGGACGACCTGGCCGCGGCGCTGACCGGGCGCTGGATCGCGGGCGCCGCCCTGGACGTGCTGAGCCACGAGCCCCTGGCGGCCGACAGTCCGCTCTGGGAGGTGCCCGACCTGATCGTCTCGCCGCACATGAGCGGGGACACGGTCGGCTGGCGGGACGAACTCGGGGCTCAGTTCGTGGAGTTGTTCGAGAGCTGGGCGGCCGGCGGGCCGCTTTCGAACGTGGTCGACAAGAAGCGTGGATACGTGCCCGGACACTGACGTTCCTGGAAGCGGAGGGTGCATGACCGACCTCACCGAGCTGACCGCGGTCCAGCTCCTCGACGGTTACCGCAGGGGCGGGTTCAGCCCGGTCGAGGTGGCCCGGGCGGTCCTGGAGCGGGCCGAGCGGATCCAGCCGGCCGTCAACGCCTTCGTCCGGCTGACCGGCGAGGAGGCGCTCGACGCGGCCCGGCGGTCCGAGGAGCGGTGGCTGCGCGGGGAGCCGTGCGGGCGGCTGGACGGCGTGCCGGTGACGGTGAAGGACATCCTGCTGATGCGCGGGCACCCGACGCTGCGCGGCTCCCGGGCCGTCTCCCCGCAGGGGCCGTGGGACGAGGACGCGCCCTCGGTCGCCCGGTTGCGCGAGCACGGCGCCGTGTTCGTGGGCAAGACGACGACGCCCGAGTACGGCTGGAAGGGCGTCACCGACTCGCCCCTGTCGGGTGTCACCCGCAACCCGCACGACCCCGCGCGCACCGCGGGCGGTTCCAGCGGGGGCGCGGCGGCGGCCGTGGCGCTGGGCGCGGGGCCGCTGGCGCTCGGCACGGACGGCGGGGGCAGTGTGCGCATCCCGGCCTCCTTCTGCGGCGTCTTCGGCCTGAAACCGACGTACGGCCGGGTGCCGCTCTATCCGGCGAGCGCCTTCGGCACCCTCGCGCACGTGGGTCCGATGACACGGGACGCGGCGGACGCGGCGCTGATGCTGGACGTCGTCGGCGTCCCGGACGCCCGGGACTGGTCGGCGCTGGGCCCGGCGCCGGGCTCGTACTCCGAGGCCCTGGCGGGCGGGGTGCGGGGCCTGCGGGTGGCGTACTCGCCCACGCTCGGCGGGCAGGTGGCGGTGCGCCCGGCGGTGGCGTCGGCGGTGCGGCGCGGGGTGGAGCGGCTGGCGGAGCTGGGCGCGTACGTGACGGAGGCGGACCCGGACTTCGCGGACCCGGTGGAGGCCTTCCACACGCTGTGGTTCAGCGGGGCGGCGCGCGTGGTGCAGCACCTGCGGGCGGGGCAGCGGGAGGTGCTCGACCCGGGGCTGCGGGAGATCGTCGGCGCGGGTGCGCGGTACTCGGCGCTGGAGTACCTGGCCGCGGTGGACGTCCGGATGGAGCTGGGCCGGCGGATGGGCCGGTTCCACGAGGCGTACGACCTGCTGGTCACGCCGACGCTGCCGATCACGGCGTTCGAGGCGGGCGTCGAGGTGCCCAAGGGCTCGGGGCACCGTCGGTGGACCGGCTGGACGCCCTTCACCCACCCGTTCAACCTGACCCAGCAGCCGGCGGCGACCGTGCCGGTCGGCAGCGACGGGGACGGCCTGCCGATCGGCCTCCAGCTCGTGGCGGCCCGCCACCGGGACGACCTGGTCCTGCGGGCCGCGCACGCGCTGTACGGAACGGGTACCGGGTCCGCGGCGGTGGGGTAGGCCGGGGCGGGCCTAGGCCCGCCGGAAGCTGAGCGTCTCCCCCGCCGCTCCCGTGCGCCAGAGGTCGTTGCAGGCCTCGGCCATCGCGTCCAGGCCCTCGGTGATCCGGCCCCAGACGGTGCCGGGGACCCAGCCGACGTCGCCGTTGAGCAGCAGGTTGTTGCGCTCGTAGAAGAGGGCGAGGTCGACGAGGGTGGTGTCCGGCCGCACCTCGCGGTCGTAGCCGTACGCCTTGGTGCCCAGCTCGGCGCCCGCGAAGGCGAAATAGCACAGATCGCCTGGAATGGGCGTCACGGTCGGATTCTCCAGCGGTGGTTCGGATGCCGCGAAGGGCGGGAAGAGGGCGTAGATCTCGTTGCGCGCGTATTTGGCGTGGTACACGTCGCCGCCGAGGGGGAGCGCGTTCCAGACGGCCGCGCAGGTGAGCGGGGCCCGGTCGTCGAGCAGTTGGGCCGTGCACGTGATTCCGCGTGTGACCAGCGAGACTTCGATGTAGCGATCAGCCATGCCCTCCATGGCAGTGCCCGGCGCGGCCCCGGTCAAGGGTGCCCTGCCGTCGTACCGGACCGAAAAACATCGGCATAAGACGGCCGGGTTCGGGTAGCTGCGCGCCCATGGCTCCACCACACAGAACCCCTCCATGGGGTATATCCGTCCCACGGTCCAGGTCAGCCGGGCCCACTCGCCGGTCGCTGCTCGCGGGGGTCGCGGCGCTCGGCGCACTGGGAGCCGCCGGCTGCTCCCGGGTGGCCACCGCCTCCGACGTGGAGGGCGGTGACCTCCTCGACCGGCTCAGGGCGCAGGGCGTGGCCCGGCTCGGCATCGCGGGCGAGGTCCCCTTCGGGTACATCGACCGGAACGGTGAGCTGACCGGCGAGGCGCCGGAACTGGCGAAGGTCATCTTCAAGCGGCTCGGGGTGGACCGGGTGCAGCCCGTGCCGACGGAGTTCGGCTCCCTCATCCCGGGGCTGGCGTCGCAGCAGTTCGACGTCGTCGCGGCGGGGATGTACATCAACCCGGACCGCTGCGCGCAGGTCATCTTCTCCGACCCGGACTACCAGATGCTCGACTCCTTCATCGTGCGCAAGGGCAACCCCCTGGACCTGCACGACTACAAGGACGTCGTGGCGAAGAAGGCCAAGTTCGCGACCGGGACCGGCTACGCCGAGATCGCCTACGCGGTGGAGGCCGGGTACAAGGAGAGCGACATCCTCATCGTCCCCGACCAGGTCGCCGGCCTGAACGCCGTCGAGGCCGGGCGGGTGGACGTGTTCGCGGGTACGGCGCTGACCGTCCGCGAGGTGGTCAAGAAGTCCGGGAAGACCGAGGCGACGCAGGCCTTCCAGCCGATCGTCGACGGGAAGCCGCACACCGACGGCGGTGGTTTCGCCTTCCGCCCGACCGAGACCAACCTGCGGGACGCCTTCAACGTCGAGCTGCAGAAGCTCAAGAAGAGCGGCGAGCTGCTCCGCATCCTCAAGCCCTTCGGTTTCACCGAGGACGAGATGACGGATCTGACCGCGAAGGAGCTGTGCGGCGGATGACATCCGGACTGTGGGAACTGGTACTCCAGGGCGTCTGGGTCACGGTCCAGCTGCTCTTCTTCAGCTCGCTGCTGGCGACGGCCGTCTCCTTCGTGGTCGGCGTCGGGCGCACCCACCGGCTGTGGATCGTCCGCTTCCTGGCGGGCTTCTACACCGAGGTGTTCCGCGGCACCTCCGCGCTGGTGATGATCTTCTGGGTCTTCTTCGTGCTGCCGCCGGCATTCGGCTGGCAGCTGGTGCCGATGTGGGCGGGGACCCTGGCGCTGGGCCTGACCTACGGGGCGTACGGCTCCGAGATCGTGCGCGGCGCGCTCGCCGCGGTCGACCCGGCGCAGAAGGAGGGCGGCATCGCGCTCAGCTTCACGCCCTGGCAGCGGATGCGGCTGATCCTGCTGCCGCAGGCGGTGCCGGAGATGATCCCGCCCTTCTCCAACCTGCTGATCGAGCTGCTCAAGGGCACCGCGCTGGTGTCGATCATGGGCATGGGTGACCTGGCCTTCAGCGGCAACCTGGTGCGCCTGGCGCTCCAGGAGAGCGCGGAGATCTACACGTACGTCCTGCTGATCTACTTCGTGATCGCGTTCCTGCTGACCCGGGTGATGCGCGGTCTGGAGAAGAAGCTGAAGGCGGGCGTCGGCAAGGCGGCACCCGAGCGGAAGGCCGCCGCCGCCGAGCCGGCCGGGATCGGGGGTGTCCGATGAACTGGGACTGGAGCGCGGTCTCCGACTTCATGCCGCACTTCTGGGACGGGCTGCTGGTCACCCTGCAGATCCTGGTCCTCGGCTCGCTGGTCTCCTTCGTCCTCGGCCTGGTGTGGGCCCTGCTGATGCGGGTGCCGAGCCGCTTCGTGACCTGGCCGGTCGGCGTGGTGACCGAGTTCGTGCGGAACACCCCGCTGCTGGTGCAGCTGTTCTTCCTCTTCTACGTGCTGCCCGAGTGGGGGGTGACCGCCTCGGCGCTCACCACCGGCGTGATCGCCATCGGCCTGCACTACTCGACGTACACGATGCAGGTCTACCGGGCCGGCATCGAGGCGGTGCCGGTCGGCCAGTGGGAGGCCGCGACGGCGCTGAACCTGCCGGTGGGGCGGACCTGGACGGCCGTGATCCTGCCGCAGGCGATCCGCCGGGTGGTCCCCGCCCTCGGCAACTACGTGATCTCCATGCTGAAGGACACGCCGCTGCTGATGGCGATCACGGTGCTGGAGATGCTCGGCGAGGCGCGGCTGTTCTCGCAGCAGAACTTCCAGTTCACCGAGCCCCTGACGGTGATCGGCGTGGCCTTCATCGTCATCTCCTACCTGGCCTCCCTTGCCCTGCGAGCCCTGGAGCGACGCCTTGCCCACTGACACCCTCCCCCATCCCGAGAAGAGCCCCGAGCGCAGCTCCGGCGAGCTGATACGCCTGGAGCAGGTGACCAAGCGGTTCGGGGACAACACCGTCCTGGACCACCTGGACTTCTCCGTCGACGCCGGCAAGCACGTCACCCTGATCGGCCCCTCCGGGTCGGGCAAGACGACGATCCTCAGGCTGCTGATGACGCTGCTCAAGCCCGACGAGGGCACGATCACCGTGGACGGGCAGAAGCTCTTCCCGGCGAGCGAGAAGGAGCGGCGGGAGGTCCGCAAGCAGATCGGGATGGTCTTCCAGCAGTTCAACCTGTTCCCGAACATGAGCGTGCTGCGCAACATCACCGAGGCTCCGGTCACGGTCCTCGGCCTGTCCAAGGACGAGGCGGTGGAGCGGGCCAAGGGCCTGCTCGACATGGTGGGCCTGGCCGACAAGTGCGACGCGCGCCCGGCCCAGCTCTCCGGCGGCCAGCAGCAGCGGGTGGCGATCGCCCGGGCGCTGGCGATGCGGCCCAAGGTGCTCCTCCTCGACGAGGTGACCTCCGCGCTCGACCCGGAGCTGGTCGCGGGCGTCCTCGACCTGCTGCGGGACATCGCCCGCAGCACCGACATCACCATGCTCTGCGTGACCCACGAGATGAACTTCGCCCGGGACATCTCGGACCAGGTCCTGATGTTCGACTCCGGCCGGGTCATCGAGTCCGGCCCGCCGGAGAAGATCTTCAGCGAGCCGGAGCACGACCGGACCCGGGAATTCCTCAGCGCGGTGCTGTGACCCCACAGCGCTCCCGCCCCAACGCCCGAGGTCGGGGCGTTGGGGCATTCCCTTGGCATGTGCCAGCGGGCCGGTGTGCTGGTCGAGGACGGTGGAAATAGGCCAACACCCCGTCCCTACCGGCCTCTTGGCGGCTATCGTGGAGGGGATCCACTGTCCGGATCGGGGGGCAGGGGCCAACGAGCTAGCGCAGGGGGAGACCACCGTGGCGCTGCAGCACCAGCCGACCGCGCCGCTCCACTCGGCCCAGGACGCCCTGCGCGTCCTGGAGACGGTGGCGCGGTACACCGCCGGAGTCACCGACATCCAACTCGCCCGCGACACCGGGCTCGACCGGGAGCGGCTGGCCGTCCTCCTGCGCATGCTGCGCCGCGAGAGCTACGTCGAGCAGACCACCGACGGCTCGTACGTCACCGGAGAGGCCCTGGACCGCCTGGGCGCCGCCCGCGGCCGCGAGGAGGCCGTGCGCGAGCAGCTCCAGCGCACCCTGGACCGGCTGCGCGACTCGGTGGGCGCCGCCGTCTACATCAGCCGCTACGTGGACGGCGAGGTCAGCGTCACCCAGTACGCCGACGGCCCGGCCACGCCCAAGGTGAACGAGTGGGTGGACTTCCGCGTCTCGGCGCACGCCACCGCGGTCGGCAAGAGCCTGCTCACCCAGCTGGACCACGCCGGGCGCCGCGACCACCTGGCCCGGCACAAGATGGCCCGGCTGACCTCGCGCACCATCACCAGCGACAAGCTGCTGCTGTCCCGGCTGGAGTCCCAGCCGCCCACCGTCCCGGTCCTCGACCTCCAGGAGTACGCGGTGGGCACGGTCTGCGCGGCCGTCCCGATCACGGCCGGTTCCGCCGTGGGCTGCCTCGCGCTGTCCCTCCCGGTCGAGCACGCCCACCGGCTGCGCCGCGCCGCCGACGAGCTGAACCGCAACGCCGCGGGGGTGCTGCTCTCGCTGGCGATCTAGCCGCGAAGGGCAGCCCGGGGAGGTGGCCGGGAGGTGGCCGGGGGGTGGTCGGGAGCACCCCCGGGGACCAGGTAGTATTTTCGTCGTCGCCGACCGCGGAAAGCGGACGGCGGGAGTCATGCGCCGCTAGCTCAGTTGGTTAGAGCAGCTGACTCTTAATCAGCGGGTCCGGGGTTCGAGTCCCTGGCGGCGCACCGAAGGAAGGCCCCCTCGCCCAGGCGAGGGGGCCTTCCGCGTTGCCGGGTCGTGCCGGACCGGCTCGGTCAGAAGGTCACGTCCGAGCACGCGTAGAACGCGTTGGCCGTGTCGGCGACCGTCCACACCGCGACGATCACGTGGCGCCCGCTCAGCCCGGACGGCAGCGTGCCGCTGTGGGAGAGGGTGGCCGGCGGCTGCTTGCCGCCGTAGGGCACCGTGAAGAACGGCGTGAGGTTGAGGTCGGACCGGGACAGGTTGTGGTTCTGGTTCCAGCCCGGCTTGGTGACGTAGTACCGGAAGTCGGTCGTGGCGTGCCGCGCGGTGAACTGCCAGCGGAAGCTGTAGCTCTGCCCGCCGTTCACCTTCGTGGCCGGCCACGCCTGACCGTTGGGTTGCTTGGAGCTGTCGAGCGGGGCGAAGGGGCCGTTGCCCGCGGAACATATCTTGCCGTCGGCCGGCCCGCCCGCCGGGAACCCCTTGGGGCCCTCGACGCTCTGCGGCTCCCACTGGATGGAGCCGCAGCCGCTGACGGTGCCGTTCTGGCACACCTTCTGCCGGCTGACCGGCAGGTCGGTGTACCCGTGGCCACTGGCGCCGCCGGACGAGAGCACTAGGGCTCCGGTGGTCGCCATGCCCACCGCGGCTGCGTACAACTTGGTCCTGGTGCGCATACTGCTGCTCCTGTGACGTGGGGGAGGATCAGTGAGCCTTGCAGGTCTAGACCAAGTCCCAGATTATGACCGCGAGTTGAACATGTCCATACCAATCGCGGAACCCGCTCGACAGCCGGTTCCCGGCCTCTTCAGGACCGCGTGTCCCCCCGTCCGGCGCAGAACGCCACCGTCAGGTCCTTCACCAGCGCCTTCCGCTCGTAGTCGTCCAGCTCGACCAGTCCCCGCACGGTCAGCCGGGTCACCGTGTCCTCCACCGAGTCCACGACCGAGGTGAGCACGCTCGCCCGCTGCGCCGCGTCCAGGGCCGCGATCCGGCGCCGGTGCATCGCGGCGGCGACCTCGGGGGCGTACTCCACCCGGACCGGCCGCACCGAGAAGACCTCCAGCCCGACCGGCGCCGCGTCCGCGGCCACCAGCCGGGTCAGCGTCTCGCCCGCCACGTCGGCCGCCCCGCGGACCGTGCCGAGCGGCTCCACCGGAACCCTGGCCAGCGCCGCCTCGACGCACTCCCGCAGATACGTCTCGTGGTCCTCGACGCCCAGCGTGGCCCGCGCGGTGTCCCGCACCTTCCACACCACCAGCGTCACGACCCTGAGGGCGACCCCGTTGCCGTCGGCCGCGGGCATCGGCTCGCTGCGCCAGTGCCGCAGCCGGACGTCGACCCGGCGCCGCAGCAGCAGCGGGTTGACCCACATCAGGCCGGTGCGCCGGACGGTCCCCCGGTAGCGGCCGAACAGGCCGAGCACCCACGCCCGTCCGGTCCGGCCGCGGGCCAGCCCGCCGAAACCGAACAGCCCCAGCGCCCCGGCGGCCGCGTACGCCGCCCACTGCGCGGGCCCGAGCCCGGCACCCGCGTACGCCGGCAGCGCCAGCGCCTCCGCCGCGAGCGGCGGGACGACCCCCGCCCACCAGGTGGTGACCCCGCAGCCCGCCGCCCCGCAGACCCCGGCGGCCACGCCCGCCGCACCGGGCAGCACCCGGGCCGGACGCTCCGTCAGCTCCGGATCGACGCTCGCCACCGGGCTCGGCCGCGCGGCGACGGGGCGGCGCGCCCTCGGCTGCTCCCCCCTGCCCTGCCGGCGGGCGACCACCGCGGGAGGCAGCGCCACCGGCGCCGGATCGGGGTCGTCGCGGAACAGCAGGTGGACGGGGATCTCGGTGGTGGCCTCGTTGTGGATGAGCCGGGCGGGCCGGGGGCCGGCCTCCGCGGGCGTCCCTTCGGCGGTCAAGGGCCCCGAGGGAGCCGGCGGCCTGATGTCCGGGTTCGTGGAAGAGGTCGTACTCATGCGTGCTCCAGCCTCCGCGCCAGATGCGTCATGAACGGGTGATCACCGCGGGCGGACGGTCAGGAGAAGAGCCGCCGCCAGGTCTCCGGGCCCGGGTAGCCGTCCGCCGCGCCACCGCGCCACCCCTGCACGCGCTGGAAGGCCTCGACTGCCCGCCGGTCCGCCTCGCCCCAGCGCGGCCCCGGTCCGGTCGTGTAGTGCCGGCCGAACCCCTTGGCCACCAGCTGCCTGCCGAGGCGGGTGACGTACGGGTTCTCGGCGCCCGGGCGGAACATCGCCCGGCCCGGATAGCCGGCCACCCCGTGCGAGGCGGGGCCGGCCGACGGGGCTCCGACGTCCTTGCCCCCGCCGGAGGTCAGCAGCCGCCAGGTGCCCGGGCCGGGCAGCCCGTCGGCGTCCCCACCCCGCCAGCCCTGGGCGAGCTGGAACGCCTCGGTCGCCCTGCGGTCCGCCTCCGACCAGCGGGGCCCGGGCCCGGACGTGTAGAAGCGGCCGGCACCACGGGCCGTGAGCATCCGGCCCAGCTCGGTGACGTGCCCGTTGTTCGCGCCGGGACCGAAGGCGGCCGCCCCCGGGTAGGCGGTGGCGGCCGGCGCCCCGCTCGCGGCGCTCGCCGTGACCCCCTTGTAGCGGTAGGGCAGGTACTTGGCCGAGTTGCTCCAGTACGCGTAGGGCGTGGCGAGCTTCCGGGCGTGCGGCGGGGTCTGCTCGTAGGCCGTGTAGGCGGTGCGCGTGGAGTCCGTCCAGCCGCCGAAGATCACCACGTGGGAGCCTTTCTGCGGGTCCGCCGCGTTGTGGAAGAGCAGGATGTCGCCGGGCTGGAGTTCTTCCTTGGTGATGCGGTCGGCGAAGGTGCCGAGGCTCCCGGTCCATTCGTTCGTGGGCAGCTTCCAGGCCATCGAGACGTAGCCCGAGCAGTCCTGCCGGTAACCGTCGGACCAGTAGGCGGTCATGCTGTAGGGCACCTTCGCGGCGACCCAGGTCTTGGCCCGTTCGATGATCTCCGTACGGGTGATCGCGGCCGGTTCGGCGCCGGCCGGGGGGACCGCCGGCGTACCGGTCGGGCCGTGCAGCGGAGCCCGCGGGCCCTGCGGGGTGTCGGGCTCCTCACCTGCGGGGACGCCCGGCAGGTGGGAGGCGTGGACGGTGGTCGGGGCCGCCGCGGCCTGACCCGCGCCCAGGGCGCCGGTGGCGGCGGCCGTGGCCACGATCAGCGTGCGGTGGGCGGCCGGAAGGGCCGGGGCGCGGCCGGCGGGGGAACGCGGCGGCACCCGGCGCCGGTGGCGGCAGCCGGGGCAGTCGCAGTCGCGCGCGGGATCGACGTCCTCGAACACGGGAGCCTCCATGCGATTCCCCTCACACTCCCGGTGACGTGGTCCGCGGCGGTGCACATCGGTACATGTCGGTAAGTTTCTCAACTGACCCCGCTGTGCGCATGTTGACGGTCCGAATGATGTACCCGGGCCCCGGGCACGCCCCGCGGGCCGCCTCCCGGCCGGTCCGGAGCACCGGTCGGCATCGGGTAGAGTTGTGCAGGTCAGCAGGCGCCGCTAGCTCAGTTGGTTAGAGCAGCTGACTCTTAATCAGCGGGTCCGGGGTTCGAGTCCCTGGCGGCGCACCGACGGTCGAAGGCCCCTCGTAGCACACGGGGGGCCTTCGGCGTACCCGGACCGCGAGCACCTTGCGATCATGACGAACGGCGTAGAACCCTGGTCCGCTCGGGAGCCGGATGCCGCGGGGGGGGCATCATGCAACCGGTGGTCGCCATTCCATGTCTATATAAGGTGTGGATGCCGTGGTGACAGCGACCCACCACTGTGACGTCCGTGAAGGTCGAGGGGGACCGGGGCGGGCGAAGGAAGCGACGAAACACGCGTGACCCGCGTGTGGGGGGATGACTCATGACGTCGACGCCGACGGGCGCCGGGCAGGACCACGACCCGTCCCAGACCACGCAGCTCCGGGTGCCTGCGCATCGGACCTGGAACACCGGCTCGTTCCGGCGGATCAGGAAGACCCTGCCGAGGTACGACTACGAGCACTACAGCCGGCTCGCGGGCCCCCTCACCCAGCCCGACCCGCACAAGCCGTACAAGGTGCAGTACCGCTCGCTGATCTCCCAGGAGCCGCACCGCCTGCGGGTGGCGCTGATGCTGGCCGCTGCCCCGCTGCTGTCGGTGGTGCTGCTGGTCTGGCTGCTCCAGCCCTCGCACTGGACCGAGCGCGACTACCCGGCCTTCGACTGGCTGCCCACGCTCGACATCGTGATGCTCGTGGCGATCGGCCTGATCGAGCTGTTCCGCTGCCTGAACGTGCTCTCGAACGCGCACGCGACCCTGGTCGCCCGGGACCCGATCCCGGTGGTGCCCGAGACCGGCACCCGGGTCGCGTTCCTCACCTCCTTCGTGCCCGGCAAGGAGCCGCTGGAGATGGTGACGAAGACCCTGGAGGCGGCCGTGAAGATCCGCCACCGCGGTCTGATGCACGTCTGGCTCCTCGACGAGGGCGACGACCCCGAGGTGAAGGCCGTCTGCGCGCGCCTGGGCGTGCACCACTTCTCCCGCAAGGGCGTCGCGAAGTGGAACATGCCCAAGGGCCCGCACCGCGCCAAGACCAAGCACGGCAACTACAACGCCTGGCTCGAGGCGCACGGCGACGACTACGACTTCTTCGCCTCGGTCGACACCGACCACGTGCCGCTGCCCAACTACCTGGAGCGGATGCTCGGCTTCTTCCGCGACCCGGACGTCGGCTTCGTCATCGGCCCGCAGGTCTACGGCAACTACGACAACCCGATCACCAAGGCCGCCGAGTCGCAGCAGTTCCTCTTCCACGCGCTGATCCAGCGCGCGGGCAACCGCTACGGCTCCCCCATGTTCGTGGGCACCTCCAACGCGGTGCGCATCAGGGCGCTGAAGCAGATCGGCGGCCTGTACGACTCGATCACCGAGGACATGGCGACCGGCTTCGAGATCCACCGCCACAAGAACCCGGCCACCGGCCGCAAGTGGCGCTCGGTCTACACCCCGGACGTGCTCGCCGTCGGTGAGGGCCCGAACGCCTGGACGGACTTCTTCACCCAGCAGATGCGCTGGTCGCGAGGGACCTACGAGACGATCCTCAAGCAGTACTGGAAGGGCTGGTACTCGCTCCCGCCGAGCAAGCTCTTCAACTACACGATGATGATCATCTTCTACCCGATGTCGGCCCTGAACTGGATCCTGGCGGCGCTGAGCTGCTGCCTGTTCTTGGGCCTGGGTGCCTCGGGCGTCAACATCGACCCGGCGGTCTGGCTGATGCTCTACGGCAACGCCTCCGCCCTCCAGATCGGCCTGTACGTCTGGAACCGCCGCCACAACGTCTCGCCGCACGAGCCGGAGGGCTCCGGCGGTGTGGCCGGCATGGTGATGTCCGCGCTGTCGGCGCCGCTGTACGCGAAGGCGCTCATCGACTCGGTGCTGCGACGCAAGAGCAAGTTCGTGGTGACGCCGAAGGGCGACTCGGCCAGCCCGGACACCTGGTTCGGGACCTTCCGGTACCACTGGTACTTCATCGCGATCTTCGCGGGCTCGATCACGGCCGGCGTCGTCTTCGGGCACGCGCACCCCGCGATGATCGTCTGGGCGACGTTCGCGATGCTGATCACGGCGTCGCCGATGTTCGCCTGGCGCCACGAGCTGCGGAAGGCGAAGAAGCGGCCGCCGGCCGTGGCGGCGGAGCCCGCGCCGTGGGTCCCGTCGCAGCAGTCGGCGTCCACGGACCCGGCGCCCGCTCCGGCGTACGCGCCGCACGCGCCGCAGCAGAAGCCCAGCTGGGCGGCCCCCTCCGACGGGGGCAACGACCAGACCATGCAGATCGCCCTTGGTGGACTTGGGGGACGTAAGGAATGAAAGACCGTGCCGGCCGCCGCCGCGCCCGTCGCTTCGCGATAGGTACGGCGGTGGTAGTCGCACTGGCCGGGATGAACGGACCGTGGCTCTACCGCTTCGGAACCGAGAAATACCACCAGTACAAGATCAACCAGCCGGAGTACAAGGCCGCCAACGGCAAGTGGGAGATCATCGAGTTTCCCGAGAAGTACCGGCAGAACACCATCCACGCGGCGCTGCTGCGCACCGGCAAGGTGCTGCTCGTCGCGGGGTCGGGCAACGACCAGGACAACTTCGACGCGAAGAAGTTCGACACCCGGATCTGGGACCCGGTCAAGGGCACCATCAAGACGGTGCCGACGCCGACCGACCTGTTCTGCACCGGCCACACCCAGCTCGCCAACGGCAACCTGCTGATCGCGGGCGGCACCAAGCGGTACGAGAAGCTCAAGGGTGACGTCACCAAGGCCGGCGGCCTGATGATCGTCCACAACGAGAACCCGGACAAGCCGATCACCCTGCCGGCGGGCACCAAGTTCACCGGCAAGGAGAACGGCAGGACGTTCGTCTCCAAGGACCCCGTGCTGGTGCCCCGCGCCGAGAAGGTCTTCGACCCGCAGACCGGCGCGTTCGTGCGCAACGACCCGGGCCTGGGCCGGATCTACGTCGAGGCGCAGAAGAGCGGCGCGAAGTACGAGACGGGCACCGAGGACAACTACCGCGTCCAGGGCCTGTCGGGCACCGACGCGCGCAACACGTACGGCATCGCGCAGAAACTCGCCCTGGACAAGAAGGACTTCCAGGGCATCCGCGACGCCTTCGAGTTCGACCCGGTCGCCGAGAAGTACATCAAGGTCGACCCGATGCACGAGGCCCGCTGGTACCCGACGCTCACCACCCTGAGCGACGGGAAGATCCTCAGCGTCTCCGGCCTCGACGACATCGGCCAGCTGGTGCCGGGCAAGAACGAGGTCTACGACCCCGAGACGAAGAAGTGGACCTACACCGACAAGGTCCGCCAGTTCCCGACGTACCCGGCGCTGTTCCTGATGCAGAACGGCAAGGTCTTCTACTCGGGCGCCAACGCCGGGTACGGCCCCGACGACGTGGGCCGCGACCCGGGCGTCTGGGACGTGGAGACCAACAAGTTCACCAAGATCCCCGGCATGAGCGACGCGAACATGCTGGAGACCGCCAACTCGGTGCTGCTGCCGCCGGCGCAGGACGAGAAGTACATGGTGATCGGCGGTGGCGGGGTCGGCGAGTCCCGGCTGTCCAGCGAGAAGACCCGGATCGTCGACCTGAAGGCGGACGACCCGAGGTTCGTGGACGGGCCGTCGATGGAGAAGGGCACGCGCTACCCGCAGGCCTCGGTCCTGCCCGACGACAGCGTGCTGGTCTCCGGCGGCTCGGAGGACTACCGGGGGCGCGGTGACTCCAACGTCCTCCAGGCGCGGCTCTACCACCCGGAGAGCAACGCGTTCGAGCAGGTCGCCGACCCGCTGGTGGGCCGCAACTACCACTCCGGTTCGATCCTGCTGCCCGACGGGCGCCTGATGTTCTTCGGGTCGGACCCGCTCTACGCCGACAAGGCCAACACCAAGCCGGGCGAGTTCGAGCAGCGCATCGAGATCTACACGCCGCCCTACCTGTACCGGGACTCGCGGCCGGACCTCTCGGGCGGCCCGCAGACCATCGAGCGTGGGGAGTCGGGCACGTTCACCTCGCGGTCGGCGTCGACGGTGAAGAAGGTGCGGCTGATCCGGCCGAGCGCCTCGACGCACGTCACCGACGTGGACCAGCGCTCGATCGCGCTGGACTTCGAGGCGGACGGTCAGAAGCTCACGGTGACGGTGCCGGAGAACAAGAACCTCGTCCAGTCCGGGTGGTACATGATGTTCGTGACGGACGGGGAGGGCACGCCGTCCAAGGCACAGTGGGTGAAGGTGCCGTAGCGCGGCCCCCGGACCGTCGGTCGGTCAGGCGGCTGATCCGCCCGCGTTGCGGATCAGCCGCTGGAGCACCTTCACCGTGGTGACGTAGTCCGCGTCGTCGATGCCCTCGTGGAGGGCGGCTCGGATCGCGGGGGCGTTGCGCGCGAGGTCCACGCGGGCCCGCTCGCCGGCCTCGGTGAGCCACAGGCGGTCCTCGGCGTCCCGGGTCAGCCAGCCGCGTTCCAGGAGCACCGCGGCCTCCGCCGCCAGATCGTCCTCGGGGCGGAGGTAGGAGGCCATGGCTTGCCTCAGCTCGGACAGCGTCATCCCCGCGCCGTCCGGCGAGATGTCGTTCCCGGACAGGTTGCGCAGCAGCCAGAACTGAGGCTGGGTGTAGCCCTTCTCGGCCTGCCGGGCCCGGGTGTACGCGATGAGCGCCTCGTAGGCGACACCGGTCCAGTACGCGGCGGGCTGTCCGGCGAGTCCGGCGTCGCCGGTCTGCTGGGTCGTCATGGTCCCCTCCTGGCGCTTCGGTGCGGAGCCTGCACGTCGGCAGGTCCTGCGAGGACCGTAGAACCTCAAGCGCGGTCGAGGGCAAGCGGCTGACCAGGACCCTGGGGCGTCCGCGTCCGATCAGTGACGCCGGTGCGTCTACCCTTGCGCCAGCTTCACGGCGTAGTCGGACCACCACTCGCCGGCCTTCGGGCCGCCCTTGCACTCGCCGTCCGACTCGCCGGGGCGCTTGACCCACAGGTAGGCGTCCACGAGGGGGTCGGCCGTCTTCGTCGTCGGGGTCTCGCCCAGGGCGCGGCCGGGCGGGTTGCACCAGCGTTCGTCGGGGGCGCCCTCGGTGTAGGGGCCGTTGCCGTTGCGGCTGGTGTCGATGACGAAGTGCTTGCCGCCGACCTTGGCGGCGAGCTGCTTGCCGTAGGCGATGGAGTCCTCGGTGGTGTAGAAGTTCGACACGTTGACCGAGAAGCCGTCGGCCTGGTCGATGCCCGCCCACTTCAGCGGCTCGAAGATCTGGTCGGGGTGGCCCCAGCCGGCGTTGCCCGCGTCCAGGTAGACCTTGGTGTTCTTCAGCCCGCCGAGCTTGGCGACGGCGCCCTTGAGGAGGTCGTAGCGCTCCTCGTGGAACTCCTCCGGGGTGCAGCCGTCGACCAGGTGCAGCACCGCGTCCGGTTCCAGGATCACCGTGGCGGAGCGGTCGCCGATGCCCTGGGCCACGCCGTCGACGAAAGCGCGGTAGGCGTCGCCGTCGGCGGCGCCACCGCCGGAGTACTGGCCGCAGTCGCGGTGCGGGATGTTGTAGAGCACGAGCAGCGCGGTGCGCCCGGCCTTGTCGGCGGCCTCGGTGAAGCCCCGGGCCTGTTCCTCGGGGTTCTCGGGGCTGATCCACTCGCCGGTCGGCTGCTGGGCGATCTTGCGGATCTGCTCGGCCTGGTCCTTCTTGTCGGACTGCTCCAGGGCCGCCAGCTGCTGGGCGGCGTTGCCGTCCGGGTTGACCCAGAACGGGCCGTCCTCCTCGGGCCGCTGCGTTATGCCCGCGCCTGCGTTCTTGTCCTTGCCCTCGTCCCCGCCGTCCCCGGACGAGGAGCAGCCCGCGAGCAGCAGTGCCGCCCCCAGCACCGCCGCGGACGCGCGCCTCGTGGACAGCGTCGCGGCCCCCCTGCTGCCGTACATCCAACCCCCCTGGTGCCTGTTCCGAGGCTCAATCCTGACATACGCCTCCGGCACCCAGGCGGTTCCCGGGTGCCGGTCCGACGTCTCCTAGGAGCCGGTACCCGTGAGGTAGGCGGAGACGACCACGTTGGCCGTGTAGCTGTCGGTGGCGGGGTCGAAGGTGCCGCCGCAGGTGATCAGGCGGAGTTCGGCGCGGCCCGTGTCCCGCGGTCCGTAGGCCTGCTGGGCGTCGAAGCCGTCGCGGGTGAGGACCCGCACGTCGTCGACGGTGAACTCGGCGACCTCGCCGTCGTCGCGGACCACCCGCAGCGTCTCGCCGGGTTCCAGGGTGCTGACCGCGTGGAAGACGGCCGGCTCGGTCTCGGTGTCCACGTGGCCGACCAGCAGCGCGGTCCCGGCGGCGCCCGGCGCCGTGCCGTCGGCGTACCAGCCGACGGTGTCGGGTCGGTCGAAGGGCGGTGGCTCGATAGCGCCCTCGGTGTCGAGGCCGCGGGCCAGGACGGGCGCCCGGATGCCGAGGCCGGGGATGTCGAGCCGCTGCGGCAGGGCGGCGCCGAGGGGGGTGCGGGCGGGCGGCAGCGGCAGGTCGGGGGGTCGGCCGGCCGCCGCCATGTCGCCGGTGGCCGGCCGGGATATGCCCTCGCGCGCGTCGGTGGCCTCGCGGCCCCAGAGCCACAGCCCGAGGAGCAGCACCACCCAGGCGGTGCCGGTCACCAGGCGGCCCGGGCCGACGGTGGGACGGTCCTGTTCGGACATGGTCAGCCCGTCCCGCGGCTCCGGCTGCGGACACTGCGCAGCGCGACGGCGACGGCGGCGATGCCGGCGAGGACCAGGCCGGTCACGGTGTGCGCCGTGCCCGGGGGTTCGGGCCGGGCCTCCTCGCGGGTGCCGTCGGCGGCCAGCCGCGCGGCGCCGCCGCCGCCCGCGTCGACGGGGGCGACGGGAGAGGAGTGGGCGGCCGGGCGCCGTCTCTCGCCGACGGTGACGGTGCTCTCCCGCGCGGCGTCGCCGCACGTGATCCGTACGGCGTAGGCGCCTGCCTCCAGGGTGGAGCGGACCGAGCCCGCGCCGACCAGGGCGCCGTCGGAGCGGGACAGGGAGAGCTTCACGTCCGAGACGAACGCCGCCGAGACGGCGACGGCCGTCTTCTCGGTGCAGTCGGACACGCGGAGCCTGACGTCGCCGCCCGGCACGGGCGCGGACGGTGACACCGAGACGCCTCCCCCGTCCGCGGCGTGGGCGGCCGGCGCGATCGGTGCGAGTGCCGCGGCCACCGCGGTACCGGCACAGAGAGTGACTTTCAGTGAGCCCATCGTGTACCTCCAGTTATCTGGAGGCTGCCCCGCGGGACCGGCCCCCGCATCCTGCGCGGGGGCCGGACTACTCCGAACGGGTCGTGCCGGTGAGTGGCGCGTTTACCGGGTTCAGACCCGTTCGACCAGGTCCGCGATCGAGTCGACCACCTGGGACGGGCGGTAGGGGAAGCTGTCGACCTGCTCGGGCCGGGTCAGGCCGGTGAGCACGAGGAAGGTCTGCATGCCGGCCTCGATGCCGGCCAGCACGTCGGTGTCCATACGGTCGCCGATCATGGCGCTGCTCTCGGAGTGGGCGCCGATCGCGTTGAGCCCGGTGCGCATCATCAGCGGGTTGGGCTTGCCGGCGAAGTACGGCTGCCGGCCGGTCGCCTTGGTGATCAGGGCGGCCACCGCGCCGGTCGCCGGGAGCGGTCCCTCGGTGGAGGGGCCGGTCTCGTCGGGGTTGGTGCAGATGAAGCGGGCGCCCCCGTTGATGAGCCGGACCGCCTTCGTCATCGCCTCGAAGGAGTAGGTGCGGGTCTCGCCGAGCACCACGTAGTCGGGGTCGTGGTCGGTGAGGATGTAGCCGATGTCGTGCAGGGCGGTGGTCAGGCCGGCCTCGCCGATGACGTAGGCCGAGCCGCCGGGCCGCTGGTCGTCCAGGAACTGGGCGGTGGCCAGCGCCGAGGTCCAGATGGCCTCGACCGGGACCTCCAGGCCCATGCGCCGCAGCCGGGCGTGCAGGTCGCGCGGGGTGTAGATCGAGTTGTTGGTGAGCACCAGGAAGGGCTTGCCGGACTCGCGGAGCCTCTTGATGAAGGCGTCGGCGCCGGGGATCGGCACGCCCTCGTGGATGAGGACGCCGTCCATGTCGGTGAGCCACGACTCGATGGGCTTGCGGTCTGCCATGTGCAACGAACTCCCTGGCGTGCGGTGGGACGAGGGCGGGGGCGCCGGAACCACGGCGTGCCGACGCCCCCAGCCTAATCAGGAGCCCGCCGGGTCAGTTGCCGGTGGCCGACTTCCAGGCGTCGATGCAGGAGGTCAGGTTCTTCTCGATGCCGGTCCAGTCGGGTGCGAAGAGGTAGTCCACGCAGGGCTGGTCGCGGACGGGGGGACAGGGGGGGCCGGGTCCGCGTGCGTGCGGGGGGGGCGGCGCACTCGTGGGGCGCGGGTGAGGGGGAGTCAGCGGCGCCTGCGGGCGAGCAGTACGGTTCCGCATCCGGCGGCGACCAGCAGGGCGGCGGCCGCCGCGGCCAGACCCGTGCGGCCCGGTCCGGTGCCGGCCAGTTCCTCGGCGTACGCGTACGGGGTGTCGGCGGCCCGCCCGTCCCGGGCCTCGTCGGCGCGGCCCTCCGGGGGGTCGGCGCGACGGCCCTCCGGGGGGCCGGCGCTCGGGGCCGCGTCCCTACCGCCCGTGTCCCGGCCGTCCGGGGTGGCGGCGCCGGAGGGGGACGCGGGGTCGGCGCTCCGGCCGGCGGTCGGCTCGTCGGCGGGCGCGCCCGACCTGATGCGGAAGCGGTAGTCGTTCGACTGGCCGATCCAGTCGCCGTCGTCGCCTCGCCGCTGGACCACGGCCGCGGTGGCGGTCACGTCGTTGGCCACGGCGTCCGAGGTGAGCGCCAGCCGCACCTTGACGGTGAGGGTCTTGCCGGGGTCGACGGTGAAGCCGGGGAAACGGGGAAGGGTGGCGCTGCCGCTCACGGACTCGCCTTCGGACCCGGCCTCGGGCTCGGGCTCGGCCTCACCCCCGCTCGCGTCTTCGTCCTCGGCCGCTTCCTCGCCGAACACGCCGATCAGCTCGTCCCGTTCAGTCGACTCGAACGCCACGGGACGCGCCTGCTCACCGTCGTAGAACTCCAGGCGGGGCTGCGACGGTTTCAGGGCCCGCTCCTCGTCGACGAGGACCACGACCGGGTGGATGCCCTCGCAGGTCCGGGAGGTGGTGTTGGTGAGGTCCAGGTACCAGGTGCCGTAGCCGCCCCCGGCCTCGAAGCCGGTGGGACCGCCGTGGATACGGGTGGTGAGGGGGAAGGTGTGGTCGTCCGGGGCCGTGCACGCGGGCAACGGCGCCTGCGGGTCCGCGTGCGCGGGGACGGCCGACGCGGCGGCGGCGAGCAGGGCGCCTGCCGCCACCAGGCAGGGGGACGTGGACGTGAACAGTCGCATAAACACATGAGCGTGCCGGTGAGGTCCGGCTTCGGGCACCGCCATTCGGGCCACGCCCCCCGGACGGAGCACGGACACCCCCTGATCGGCGGTCGACGGTCGGCGTCGGCGGTCGGGGGCCGGCGGTCGGCGGTCGGGGGCCGGCGGTCGGCGGTCGGCGGTCGGCGGTCGGCGGTCGGCGGTCGAGGGCCGGGGGCCGGCGGTCGAGGGCCGGGGGCCGGCGGTCGAGGGCCGGGGGCCGGCGGTCGGCGGTCGACGGCCGGGGGCCGGCGGTCGAGGGCCGGGGGCCGGCGGTCGAGGGCCGGGGGCCGGCGGTCGAGGGCCGGGGGCCGGCGGTCGAGGGCCGGGGGCCGGCGGTCGACGGCCGGGGGCCGGCACTCCTCGGCCCGCTTTCCGCCGGACGGCATCAAAGTGGCGCGATCGCGCGTTGCCGCTCCGCCCCGGCGGGCCGCAGCCTGAGGAGCGGGAGCGCTCCCACACCACCGGTGCCCCCAGCCCCTCACGCCACCCCCCACCCCGCCTCCCCCTCCAGGAAGAGGCACAGGAAGAGCACCCGCCCCCTCTCCCCCAGGAAGAGAAGGACAAGAGGCCCATGGACCTGGCTTGTCATATACATGCTCTATTTCGCGCCACGGGACGACGTCCGAGACTCCCCTTCGCCACGCTCGCCCTGGTGATCCCGGCCCTCCTGCTGACCGCCCTCGCCCCGTCACCCGCCGCGGCGGCGCAGGCCGCGGCGCCCGTCCCCCTGCCGTCGCTCAGCGCGACCACGACCCAGGTCGCCTCCGGACTGCGGCGGCCCACCGCCATCGCCGCCCCCGACGACGGCACGGACCGGCTGTTCATCACCGAGAAGTCCGGCCGGGTCCGCGTCTACCACCCGGACACCGGCCTGGCCGCCGCCCCGCTGCTCGACATCACCGCGGCCGTGGACGAGTCGGGCAACGAACGCGGGCTGCTCGGCATCGCGCTCCCGCCGGACTTCGCCGACAGCCAGGACCTCTATCTGGCGTACACGGCGCTGCCCGACGGGGCGGTCACGCTGGCCCGCTACCGGCTCGACGCGTCCCGCCTGGAGGTCCTGCTCTCCCAGGAGCACGCCGAGTACAACAACCACAACGGCGGCCAGCTCGCCTTCGGCCCCGACGGCAAGCTGTACTGGAGCATCGGCGACGGCGGTGGCTCCGGGGACCCGTTCCGGTCCGGCCAGCGGCTGGACACCCTGCTGGGCAAGATCATGCGCATCGACGTCAGCCGCGCCTGTGCGCCGCTCGCCTACTGCGTCCCCGGCGACAACCCCTTCACCCGCACTCCCGGCGCCCGGGCGGAGATCTGGCTGTACGGGCTGCGCAACCCCTGGCGCTTCTCCTTCGACAGCGGTGACGGCTCGCTGTGGATCGGCGACGTCGGCCAGGGCCACTGGGAGGAGGTCGACCACATCCCCGCCGGGCAGGGCGGGCTGAACCTCGGCTGGTCCTGCTACGAGGGCCTGGAGGAGTTCGAGGGCGGCGACTGCGCGTCCGGCCAGGAGTACACCGAGCCGGTCTTCACCTACTCGCCGTACACCGGCGGCTGCTCGGTCATCGGCGGCCACGTCTACCGGGGGCGGGAGTACGCCGACCTGGTGGGCGGTACGTACATCGCCACCGACTACTGCTCGTCCACCGTCTGGGCGCTGCGCCCCGACGGGCGGGGCGGTTACGAGGAGGCCGAGATCGGGCAGATGCCCACCCAGGTCACGTCGATCGGCGTGACCGTCGACGGCGAGTTCTACGTGGTCAACGACCTGCCCGGCGGTCTGCACCGGGTGTCGTTCACCCGGGAGGAGCCCACCTGCCGGGTGGACCGCAAGGTGACCCGCTGGGGCACCGGCACCACGGTCGACCTCACCGTCACCAACACCGGCGACACTCCGGTGAACGGCTGGACCCTCGCGTTCCCGCTGTCCTTCGGGCAGACCGTCGTGTCCGACTGGAACACGGAGCTGGTCCAGCTCAGCAACACGATCGACGCGACCAACGCCCCGCACAACGCCACGATCGCGCCGGGCGCGAGCGTCACCCTCGGCTATCTCGCCTCGCACACCGGCGACGCGTCGCCGCCACCCCGGTTCATGCTCAACGGGGACGCGTGCGCCGTCGGTTCGTGAGCGGCGCCGGTACGCCGTGAACGACGGTCGGTCCGGTCCGGGTCCCACGCGGCCCGGCCCCGACCGGACCGTCTTCGTCCCTGGTCCTGGCCCTGGCCCTGGTCCCCCGTTCCCTGTCCCTCCTCCCCCGTCCCCCGCCCCCATCCCTCGTCCCGCCTCACACCTCACACCTCACGCCCGAGCACCGGGCGGCACGTCAGGCGTCCCCCCGCCCGAACAGCGGCGCGAGCAGCAGCTGCGCCGCGCCCTCCGCGACCCCGCGCACCCCGCCGGGCGCCATCCGCACCGGTACGGCGCCGCCGTGACCGCCCTCCCGCCGGGCGCGGGCGTCGAGGACGGCACCGACCCCGCCGACGAAGGCCTCCGGCGCGGCGGCGACGGTACGGCCGCCGAGCAGGACCAGGTCGATGTCCAGCAGCCCGGCGAGGTTCGCGGCGCCCGCTCCCAGCACCCGGGCCGCCTCCGTGACGTCACCGCGGGCGACGGCCCCGAGGCACAGCGCCTCTATGCAGCCGCGGGCGCCGCAGGTGCAGGGCGGCCCGTCCAGCTGGACGACCTGGTGCCCGAACTCCCCGGCACCCGTCCGGGCGCCCCGGTGCACCCCGCCGCCGATCACGAGTCCGGCGCCCAGTCCCGTACCGAGGTGCAGATAGGCGAAGGAGCCGCCCTGGCCGGGCCCCTCTCCACCGACCGTGAGGCCCAGGGCCGCCGCGTTGGTGTCCTTGTCGACGACGACCGGCACACCGAGCCGCCGCACCAGCGCGTCCCGCAAGGGGAAGCCGTCCCACTCCGGGAAACCGGTGACCCGGTGCAGGACGCCCCGGACGTGGTCGAGCGGCCCGGGGAGGGCGACACCGAGACCCAGGAGGGTGGGCGCGTGGGCGGCAGTCTCTCCGGGCAGCCCCAGGGTGTCCGCGACCAACGTGCGGACCGCCCCCGCCACGCCCTCCAGCACCGCTTCCGCCCCCGCGCCCAGGTCCAGCGGGGAACGCCGCTCCCCCAGCACGGTGCCGTCCAGATCGACCAGCACCGCCCGCAACTCGTCCCGGTCCAGGTGGACGCCGAGCGCGTGGCCGGCCTCCGGCACCAGGCGCAGTACCGTCCGCGGCTTGCCGCCCGTGGACGCACGGCGTCCGGCCTCGGCGGCCAGGCCGTCCTCCCGGAGGCGTGCGGTGATCTTGCTGACCGCCTGCGGGGTGAGCCCGGTCCGCTCGGCGAGTTCCAGCCGGCTGATGCCCTCGGCACCGGCGGTGCGCAGCAGGTCGAGCACCAGGGCGGCGTTGGGACTGCGCGGGGCGCGCGGCTGGGCCCCGCCCACCGCACCCCGCACGCCGCCTCCACCCGCGACACCCACGCCGCCCCCACCGGCGACACCCACGCCACCACCACCGGTGACCCGCGCGCCGGCCCTCGCACCTCCGCCGTTCGTCCTGTCCACGCCCCCATTGTCACCGGCGCTTGCACTTTGGCAACTCCGTTGCGAAAGTAGGAGGCATGACTGGTACTCCTCCCGGCAGGTCCCCGCTGCGCGTCGGCCTGGTCGGCTACGGCCTCGCGGGCTCCGTCTTCCACGCCCCGCTGATCGCCGCCACCGAGGGCCTGGCCCTGGACACGGTGGTCACCTCGAACCCGGAACGGCAGCAGCAGGCCCGCGCCGAGTTCCCGGACGTGCGGACCGTCTCCACGCCCGACGAGCTGTTCGACCGGGCCGGCGAGCTGGACCTGATCGTCGTCGCGTCCCCGAACAAGACGCACGTACCGCTCGCGACGAGGGCCCTGGAGGCCGGTCTGCCGGTCGTGGTGGACAAGCCGGTGGCGGGCACGGCGGCCGAGGCGCGGGAGCTCGCGGCGCTGGCGACGGAGCGCGGTCTGCTGCTCTCCGTCTTCCAGAACCGCCGCTGGGACAACGACTTCCTCACCCTGCGGCGGCTCATCGCCGAGGACGCGCTGGGCGACGTGTGGCGCTTCGAGTCCCGCTTCGAGCGCTGGCGGCCGAAGCCGAAGGGCGGCTGGCGCGAGTCCGGCGACCCGGCAGAGATCGGAGGTCTCCTGTACGACCTCGGCAGCCACGTCGTCGACCAGGCCCTCGTCCTCTTCGGCCCGGCCACGCAGGTCTACGCCGAGTCGATCGTCCGGCGCGCGGGCGCGGAGGCGGACGACGACACGTTCATCGCCCTCACGCACGCGAACGGCGTCCGCTCCCACCTGTACGTCTCCTCCACCGCCGCCCAGCTCGGCCCCCGCTTCAGCGTCCTGGGCTCCAAGGCCGGCTACGTCAAGCACGGCCTCGACCCGCAGGAGGCGGCGCTGCGCGAGGGCAAGCGGCCCGGCCCGGGCTGGGGCGAGGAGGACGAGTCGCTGTGGGGCCGCGTGGGCGCCGGGGAGTCCCCGACGACCGGCGGTGGGCATGTGACGGCGACCGTGCCGGGCGACTATCCCGCCTACTACGCGGCGGTGGCGAAGGCCCTGCTGGAGGGCGGCCCGAACCCGGTCGGCGCCCGCGAGGCGGCTGCTGCCCTGGACGTTCTGGAGGCGGCCCGCCGGTCCGCCCGCGAGGGAATGGTGGTGGCGCTGTGAGTTCCGAGAAGCCCGTCCCCACGGTGGAGGAGCTGGAGGAGCAGGAACGCCGCCTGGTCTTCCGCCGTTTCACGCACGACGACGCCTGGACGCTCGGCTCGCTCCTCGTCGAGCTGGCCCGCGAACGCGGGGCGCCGGTCGCCGTCGACATCCACCGCGCCGGCCAGCAGCTCTTCCACGCGGCCCTGCCCGGCTCGACCCCCGACAACGACGCCTGGATCGCCCGCAAGCGCCGGGTGGTGGAGCGGTACGGCTCCGCGTCCTACCTGGTCGGCTCCCGCTTCCGGGCCAAGGGCACGACGTTCGAGGAGTCCTCGCGGCTCGACGCCGACACGTACGCGGCGCACGGCGGCTCCTTCCCGATCACCGTGGCCGGCGTCGGGGTGATCGGCTCGGTCACGGTGTCCGGGTTGCCGCAGGTGGAGGACCACCGGATGGTGGTGGAGGCGCTGGAGCGGTTCCTGGGCGAGTAGCCCGCCCGGCCGCGGTCGGTCCCGGACGGCGTACTCCGGGAATCACCGATGGGTGCCTGTGGTTGGCAGGCAGGTACCCACGATGATCGCAGTGCTCACCGAAGGGATCGCGAACCGAGATGAACGAGGCGACGGCTTCTCTGAAGGAATCGGTCGGACGGTACGGCGTGTGGAGTGTGCAACTGCGCTCCGGGTCCGCGGCGGGCGACACCGAACACAGCGAGGCCGCAGCCGAGTTGGAGCAGCTCGGGTTCGGTGCCCTGTGGCTGGGCGGCAACACCTCCGCCGCGGACGCCGCCCCGCTGATCGAGGCGACCTCGCGGATCGTCCTCGGCACCAGCATCCAGAGCATCTGGGAGCACGAGCCCTCCGCGACGGCGGCGAGCTTCGCGGAGCTGGAGGTGGCCCACCCCGGCCGCTTCCTGCTCGGCCTCGGGGTGAGCCACGGTCCCCGGGTCGAGGGCTACAACCGCCCGTACTCCAGGATGGTCGAGTACCTCGACGCCCTGGACCGGGCGGGCCTGCGGTCCGGCCACCGGGTGCTGGCGGCGCTCGGCCCGAAGATGCTGGAGCTGTCCCGGGACCGGGCCGCGGGCGCGATCCCGTACCTGGTCACCCCCGAGCACACGGCCCAGGCCCGCGAGCGGCTCGGCGCGGGGCCGCTGCTGGCGCCGGAGTTCAAGGTGGTCCTCTCCTCCGACCCGGCCACCGCCCGCACGACGGCCCGCGCCTACCTCGCCCGGTACCTGACGCTGCCGAACTACACGAAGAACTTCCTCAACCTCGGCTTCACGGAGGCCGACGTCGCGGACGGCGGCAGCGACCGCCTCATCGACGCCGTGTTCGCGTGGGGCGACGAGGACGCGATCCGGGCCCGTATCGACGCCTTCCTCGACGCGGGCGCCGACCACGTGGCCCTCCAGGTGGTGGAGGACGACATGACCCTGATCCCTCGCGAGGGCTGGCGCCGCCTCGCTTCCCTACTGCCATAAGGCAAGGCGCCCCTCAAGGGCGCCTCCCCTACTGACGCAAGGCAAACGCCCCTCAAGGGCGCCCTCCCTACTGACGCAAGGCAAACGCCCCTCAAGGGCGCCCTCCCCACTGGCGCAAGGCAGGACGCCCCTCAGGGGCGCGGGGAACTGCGCGACCAGCCACACCCCACCCGCAGCCGACACCACACCGCACACCCCCAAGGGGCGCGGGGAACTGCGCGACCGGCCCACCCCAACCCGCAGCCGACAACGCACCGAACCCCCGCCCCCCACCCCCACCCCCAGCGGAGCGCCTACGCGTTCTTGAGCGACTGCCGCTGCCGCCCCAGCCCCTCCACCTCCAGCTCCACGACGTCCCCCGCCCGCAGGTACGGCTTGGGCTCGGGCTGCCCCATCGCCACCCCCGCCGGCGTCCCGGTGTTGATGACGTCACCGGGCCTGAGCACCATGAACTGGCTGACGTACCGCACGACCTCCCCCACCGGGAAGATCTGGTCCGCGGTCGTCCCGTCCTGCTTCAGCTCCCCGTTCACCCACAGCCGCAGCGACAGCCGCTGCGGGTCGGGCACCTCGTCGGCGGTCACCAGCCAGGGACCCAGCGGGTTGAAGGTCTCGCAGTTCTTGCCCTTGTCCCAGGTCCCGCCCCGCTCGATCTGGAACTCCCGCTCGGACACGTCGTGCGCCACCGCGTACCCCGCGACGCACGCGAGGCCCGCCTCGGCCGACTCCAGGTAGCGGGCCGTGCGCCCGATCACGACCGCCAGCTCCACCTCCCAGTCGGTCTTGACGGAGCCGCGCGGCACGAGCACGGTGTCGTCCGGCCCGACCACCGTGTCCGGCGCCTTGAAGAAGACGACGGGTTCGGCGGGCGGCTGGGCCCCGGTCTCCTCGGCGTGGTCGTGGTAGTTGAGCCCGATGCACACGATCTTGCCGATGCGCCCCACGGGCGGTCCGACGCGCAGCCCGGTTCCGTCCAGGACGGGCAGCTCACCCGCTTCGGCGGCGGCCCGTACCCGGCCGAGCGCGGCGTCGTCGCCGAGCAGCGCCCCGTCGATGTCCGTCACCACGCCCGACAGGTCTCGCAGGGTCCCGTCGGCGTCGAGCAGCGCGGGTCGCTCCGACCCCGCCGTACCGACTCGCAACAGCTTCATGATCCCCAACTCCTCGGTCTCGGGCAGCCCGCCGACGAGGTGCGACCTGGGTGCGGCAGGGACGCGACAACCATCGGAGGACTTGGTCGATCGTCCAAGGTCGGGGTCCACTCCGCAATACCCCGTTCACGTACTGGACCGTAGCCAGGCCGCGCGCCCCCGCCGCACCGGTACCGCCGGTACGCCTCACCGGTACAGGAAGGCCCGCTCGACGGCGCTCCACGTCGTGCTGGTGACGACGTACAGCGCGGCGGCCAGCGGCACCACGGCCACGGTGACGAGCGTGAAGAAGGACATGAACGGCATGACCTTGGTGATCGCGCCGACTCCCGGCACCGCCTCTCCGTCACCGGCGGGCAGCAGCGGCCGGTCGGCCATCGTCCGCTTGGTCAGCCGGTAGCTGAAGGTGGCGACGGCGGCGACGACCGCGAACAGCACGACGTACACGAGACCGGCGCCGCCGGTCACCCCGCCGTCGCCGAGCGCGTCGGCCCACCGCCCGCCCAGCGGGGCGGCGAGGAGTCGGTGCGAGAGCAGTTCGTTGGCCTGTCCGCCGATCGAGGAGCTGGAGAACAGGTGGTAGAGCAGGAAGAAAGCGGGCACCTGGCACAGGCTCGGCAGGCAGCCCGACAGCGGCGACACCTTCTCCTCGGCGTGCAGTGCGAGTACGGCCCGCTGCAGCTTCTCGGGGTTCCTCGCGTGCTTGCGGCGCAGTTCGGCGACCTTCGGCTGCAACGCGGTGCGGGCCTTCTGTCCGCGCGCGGCGGCCCGGGACAGCGGATGGACGAGGAGCCGTACGAGCGCGGTGAACAGGACGATGGCGGCGGCCGCGGCGGAGGCGCCGAACAGCGGCTGGAGCAGGTCGGCGAGGTGATCGACCAGGCTGGCGAAGACGGACATGGGTGAGCCCTCCGGGGGTCTCGTCGTGCCGGGGTGGGAAGACGGCATGACGACACGACCCGCGCGGGGTTGCCTCGTGTGGAAGGGGTGCCCTACGCGGCGGTCGCCGGGAGGGCGTGCCCGGGCGCTCGGGGCCGGCGACGGCCGGGGGCGTCGGGGTCGCGTTGGGGCAGGAAGGCCGTACGCAGGTCCCGGTCCCTGAGGGCCGTGCGGACCCGGGTGCGCGGCACGGCGGGCGCGCAGCGGGCGGCGATGACGGCGCAGACGGCGAGTGCGGACCCGACCGCGGCGGTCGCGGCGAGCGCGACGGTGACGGAGAGGCTGCCGACGTCGACGAGGGCGACGGGGAGGAGCACGAGCAGCAGCACGAGCAGGGGGCGCAGGACGGCCCGGTCCCGGGTCATCGGCCACCCCTTCCTCTCCCGCGCACGGGTCCCACGCAGGGGGCCCAGTCCTCCCCAGTTATACAGGACTTACCCCGGCGCCCGCCCCTGCGCCGGAGCGGTCCGCGAGGGCTGCTCGACCTCGATCGGCCGGAGCAGCCGCCGCCGTCCGAGCAGCGCCCGGCTGACCGGGTCCGCCGGGTCCGGGTCGAGACCGGGGCCGGGCTCCATGTCGATGTCGCGGACGGCGACGGTGGTCCCGCAGGCCGGGCAGACACCGTGCGGGTCGAGTTCGGTGCCGCAGTCGGCGTGCCAGAACGTGCGCATGGGCTCGCCGCCGAGCTGCTCGCGTCCCCAGATCCCGAGCGCGCGCAGGGCGGGCCACAGGGCGATGCCGCGCTCGGTGACGACGTACTCGTCCCGCGGCGGCGACTGCTGGTAGCGGCGCTTCTCCAGGATGCCCTCGGCGGTGAGCGCCTGGAGGCGGTTGGCCAGGACGGCGCGCGGGATGCCGAGGTGGACCAGGAAGTCGTTGTAGCGCCGGACGCCGTAGAGGGCGTCGCGGATCACGAGCAGGGTCCACCGCTCGCCGACCACCTCCAGTGCCCGGGCGATCGAGCACTCCTGCGCCGCATAGTCCTTGCCCAGTGCCATGAGGTCCACTGTAACCACTTTCCGCTTCCTTGGTTCATTCACCGAACCGGTGGTGCTACGTTGACCACCGCGTCAGTTCAGTGAACGAACCACAAGCCCCGTCGCGGCCGCCCGGCTCGCAGCGGGCATCCCGGACCGAGAAGGCGGACGGACATGACCGACACCGGCACGGATTCCACCGCGGCCACCGAGGCGACCGCTCCCCCCGGCGTACGCGCGGCCGGCGGCCCCGACCGGGACTCGCCCCCGCCCCCGCACCCGGGCCGCACCCTGGCCCTGACCAGCGCCGCGACCGCCGTGGCCCTGATGACGTACACCGCGCCGATGGTCACGCTCCCGCAGACGGCGGCCGACCTGAACACCCCGCTCTCCGCCCAGGCCTGGCTGCTGAACGGCACCCCGCTCGGCCTGGCCGCCCTGCTGTTGGTGGCGGGCAGCCTGGCCGACGACTACGGACGCCGCCGGATCTTCGTCTCCGGCACGCTGGCCCTCGGTCTCACCACCGTGCTGGGCGCGTTCTCGTCCACCACGTGGCTGTTCACGCTGGCCCGCGTCGCGCAGGGTGCGGCGAGCGCGGCACTGCTGGCCAGCAGCCTCGGCCTGCTGGTCCACGCCTTCCCGACCCCCGCCGGACGGCTGCGCGCGACCGGCGTGTGGGGCGCCTTCGTGAGCGGCGGCATCGCGGCGGGCCCCCTCCTCGTCGGGGCGATCCCCGAGTGGCGGGTGTCATACGGCGTGCTCGGCGCCGCCGCGCTCGTGGTGGCCGGTCTGGGCGCGCGGGCGCTGTCGGAGTCGCGGTCGCCGCGTCCGGGCCGGCCCGACCTCGCCGGGGCGTTCACGTTCGGGGCGTCGCTCGTCGCGCTGGTGGCGGCGTTGACGCTGGGGAGGGACGGATGGCTGCGGGCGCCGGTGGTGTCCCTGCTGGCGGTGGCCGTGCTCCTGGGCGGCCTGTTCGCGTGGCTGGAGCGCCGCGCGGCCTCTCCGATGATCGACCTGTCGTTGCTGCGCGCCCCGCGCTTCCTCGCGTCCTCCGCGGGCGGCCTGTTCATGGGCCTCTCGGTGATCGGTCTCTTCAGCTATCTGCCGACACTGCTCCAGCGGGCGCTCGGGCTGTCCCCGATGGACACCGCCTGGCTGTTCCTGCTCTGGTCCGGCCTCTCCTTCACGGTGGCGCTCCAGGCCCGCCGGCTCGCCCACCGCCTCCCCCCACGGCGGCAACTCGCCGTCGGCTTCGCCCTGCACGCGGCGGGCGCCCTGGCGATGCTCGGCGCGGTCGACGCGGGCTCCTGGGGTCGCATGCTGCCCGGCCTGGTCCTGGCCGGCGTCGGGAGCGGCCTGCTGAACGCGGCGCTGCCGCTGCTCGCCGTGGAGTCGGTACCGGCGGCGCGGGCGGCGATGGGCTCGGGCGCCCAGCAGACGTTCCGTTACATCGGCTCGTGCGCCGGGGTCGCGCTGACCATCGCCCTGGTGACGTCGACGGGGAGCCCCGGCCGCGGCACCGACGTGGCGCTGTGGGTGTCGGCGGGGTTGGCGGTGGCGGCGGGCCTCCTCGTGGGGGTGCTGCGGGAACGAGGCTGAGCGGGCGGCACCTTGCGGTCCCGGCCATGAGCGGACCCGGACCTGTCACCGGCCCCCCGCGTGGCGCGTCCGCCCGGCCACGATGCCTGCCCGAGCCTCTGGCCTGCGGATACCTCACCTTCGTCACCTCTCGGCAGTACGGTGTCATCCATGCGCCCCGACACGCCCGCCGAAAACGTCGACCACACCGCCGAGGCGGCCCGCCTGGAGCGGACCGCCGGCCTCTACCCCGAGGACGCCGAGGCCCTGCTCCTGCGCGCCGCGGCCCACCTGGAACTGTCCGGCGACCGCCCCGCCGCGACCAAGCTCTACGACCGCCTGCTGGCCTCCGCCTCCGGGCCCTCCGCGCTGGAGAACCCGTCCCTGATCCGTGCCCTCAAGGCCTCGAACCTGTGGGAGTACGACCACGAGGCCGAGGCGAGGGCGATCATCGACGGCGTCCGCACGGCGGCGCCGCGCGACCCCGCCCCCTGGGTGATCGTGGCCGAGGCCCTGGAGGCCCACGACGAGCTGGAGGCGGCCCACGAGACGTTCACGGAGGGCGCCCGCCTGCTCCTGACGGACGTGGCGGAGCCCCCGTACTCGACGCACCCCCTCCTCTACGGCCGCCACCGCGTCCGCCGCATGCTGGGCCTGGCCCACGACGAGTGGGACGCCCTGGCCGACACCCTCCACACCATGCCGGTCTCCCTGGACGAGCTGCACGACCCGAAGCGCGTCTGGTCGCTGGGCTCGGACAACCCGGCGGACCTCCAGGCGGAGATCTCCCGCCTGCGCGCCGAACTCGGCGCCTACCGCGAGGCCCTCTCCCGCCCCTTCCCGGTCGCGATGCTCCACTGGCCGGCGGACGAACTGACGGAACTCGTCGAGGCGTACCCGCCCCTGGCCGCCGAGTACCCGTCCTACGAGGAGCACCTGACGACGATAGAGGCGGCCCTGCGCGAACTGGCCTCGTCCGGCACCCCCAACCTGGGCGTGGTCCGCGGCACCGTCCCGTCCTACGAGGCCTTCGCGGCGTCGGAGGGCGCGGCCCCGTCCGACCCGTCCCTCCTCCCCCAGTACGCGACGACCCTGGCGGCCCGCGGCCGCGCGGTGGCGTGGCCGCCGCAGCGCGGGGCGGCGTGCTGGTGCGGCTCCGGGCAGCCGTACGCCCAGTGCCACGGAGGGGACACCGCCACGGACCGATGAGAACCCGCGCCGACGGACGTCTACCGGAGCACCAGCCCTACGGAACACGCGGGGCGACGACCCGAGGAGACCGGACGACATGAGCACCGAGCAGACCTCCACCCCGGCGAGCGGCTTCACCTACACCCTGACCCGCACCCTGGACGCCCCCGCGGCGCGGGTCTGGCAGGCCTGGACCACCCCCGACCAGTACGCCCAGTGGGCCCACGCCGCCCCCGGCTCCGTCACCATGGACGTCCGGCCGGGCGGCGCCTGGAAGTCCACGATGATCACCCCCGACGGCGCCGAGTTCCCCCTCACCGGCACCTACACCGAGGTCACCGACAACCGCCACCTCGTCACCGGCATGGACATCCCCGGCCGCCCCGACCCGACCCTGATGACCATGACCCTCACGGAAGAGGGCCCCCGCAACACGGTCATCACCCTCACCCAGACCTGCGAGACGGCGGAGGAACGGGACATGGCGGAACAGGGCAGCGGGATGCTGCTGGACGGGTTGGAGGGATTCCTGGGGGACGGGTCGCGGGGCTGAGCAGCGCGAACGCGTACGACGCGGACCGACCGCCGAAGCGCCGAAGCGCCGACTAGAAAGAGCGTGAACACTCGCCGGACAAGTGTTCACGCTCTGCTCATCTGCTGGGCCCCACACCGCGAGCACCCCGGCCCGTCACCGAAGGCGTAGCTGGTTGTCAGTGCCTGCTGTTAGAACTGAACCACGTCGGCATGATGATCGAGGGGGCGTGGTGGGAGAAGCGGGGGTACCGGGGCAACCGGTCGCGGGGGTCTACGAGCAACTCATCACGGACAGTGTGCACGGCGAGCTGGAGCGGCTGGAAGCCGCTGGCTGGAAGGCCGTCGACGCAGAGGTCAGTGCCGAGTCCTCGCCCCATGTGCTGGCTCGGCACATCGGTGACATGGTGACCCGCCGCCTCAGCCAACTCCCGGCCGCCCAGCGGGTTCCCTTCGCAAACCGCATACTCGAGTCCCTGGCCGCAGGTACGAGCGAGCAGAGTGACCCCGAGCCCGTCAGCTCCATCGTCGAGGGACCTCGTCAGTTGCTGGCCTTGGCGGAGCAGGAGGCTCCCGGGGCCTACGCGATCCGTCCGCTCACGCCGCTCTCTGACACGTCCTTGCTCACCAACTCGCCGGAGGACCTCAGCCTCGGCTCGGAGCTGAGGGCCGAGTTGGCCACCGCAGACCGTATCGACCTGCTCTGCGCGTTCGTGAAGTGGTACGGCATCCGGGTACTGGAGGACTCCCTGCGCGCCGCAAAAGAACGCGGGGTGCCGATCCGGGTCATCACCACCACGTACATGGGCGCCACAGACCGCCACGCGCTCGACCGGCTCGTTCGAGAATTCGGCGCCACCGTGAAGGTCAACTACGAGATCCGCTCAACCCGGCTGCACGCCAAGGCTTGGCTCTTCCGTCGCAGGACAGGGTTCGACACCGCGTACATCGGCAGCTCCAACCTCTCCCGTGCGGCGCTGCTCGATGGCCTGGAGTGGAACGTCCGCCTGTCGTCGGTGGCCACCCCTGCGGTACTGGACAAGTTCGAGGCTACCTTCGACGCGTACTGGAACGACGCGGCTTTCGAGACGTACGACCCGGATTCCGACGGTCAGCGCCTCGACGGGGCTCTGGCCCAGGCGAGCGGGACCACGGCGCCCAGCGACGTGAAGATCAACCTCTCCGGCCTTGAGGTGCGTCCGTTCCCTCACCAGCGGGACATGCTGGAGAGGCTCCACATCGAGCGCAGCCTCCGCGGACGGCACCGCAACCTGTTGGTAGCGGCTACCGGTACCGGGAAAACGGTGATGGCCGCGCTCGACTACCGACGCCTGAACCGGGAATCGACGGGCCCTCAGCCGAGGTTGCTGTTCGTGGCCCACCGCAAGGAGATCCTCAGGCAGTCCTTGCGCACCTACCGCGAGGTGCTGGACGACGCCTCGTTCGGTGAGCTGCTGCACGGCGGCGCGGACCCGCGAGAGTGGAACCACGTCTTCGCCAGCGTCCAGTCCCTCAACGTCCAGAGGCTGGAGCAGTTGGCTCCCGACCATTTCGACATCATCGTCATCGACGAGTTCCACCATGCGACGGCCTCCACCTATCGGCGGGTGATAGACCACTTCACGCCGAAGGAGCTGTTGGGCCTCACCGCCACTCCGGAGCGGATGGACGGCCGCAACGTCCAGGACGAGTTCTTCGAGGGGCGTATCGCCGCCGAAATGAGACTCTGGGAGGCACTGGAGAACGACCTGCTGTGCCCCTTCCACTACTTCGGAATCCCTGACGGCACGGATCTGACCGGCCTCCACTGGCAAAAGGGCTCCTATGCGGATCAGGAGCTCGGAAACCTCTTCACGGGCAACGACGCCCGGGCCCGTATCGTCGTCAAGCAGATCCGGGACAAGGTTTCCGACCCGGGCACCATGCGGGCGCTCGGATTCTGCGTCACCAAGGCGCACGCCCACTTCATGGCGGACTTCTTCCGCAAGGCCAACATCCAGGCCGTAGCGCTCGACAGCGACTCGCCTGCCGACGTACGCGCCCGGGCGCTGTCCGAGCTGCGCAGCGGCAAGCTGCAAGTGATCTTTTCAGTGGACCTGTTCAACGAGGGGCTCGACATCCCGGACGTCGACACCCTGCTTCTGTTGCGGCCCACGAACAGCGCGACGGTCTTCCTCCAGCAACTTGGGCGAGGACTGCGGCGAACCCAGACGAAGCCCGTCCTCACTGTCCTCGACTTCATCGGACAGCACCGAGCCGAGTTCCGCTTCGAGGAGCAGTTCCGGGCTCTGACCAACCTGTCCCGGAACCGGCTCGTCGACAACATCGAACGCGACTTTCCGCAGCTGCCGTCCGGTTGTCAGATTCTCCTAGAGGGCAAGGCGAAGGATCTGATCCTCGACAACATCAGGACTCAGCTGGGGGCCACGGTGAAGACGCTGGCGAAGGAGGTCAAGGAATACAGCACCCCACGTCTCGCCGACTACCTCCGGGAAAGCCGCCGAGAGATCAAGGAACTGTACAAGAGTGACAACTCCTGGACGAGCGTCCTCCGCCGAGCAGGACTGCCCACCTGGCCCCCTTCGCCGGGTGAGACGGCACTGCTGAAGCGGGTCCACGCCTTTCTGCACGTCGACGACCCCGAGCGTGCACAGAGCTACTCGCGTCTCCTGGAAGACGATGCCCCACCGTACGAGGCACTCGGAGCGACCGAGCAGGCCTACGCCCGCATGCTGTTCTTCAACCTGTGGGACAACGCCGGCGGTTTCACGAGTTTCCAGGAGGGCCTCGCCGCCCTACGCCCACAGCGAGCGCTTCGGGATGAACTCCGGCAGGTGCTGTCACACGTGATCGAGCAGGCGGACCACTTTCCAATCCCACTGTCCGGCCATTTCAGTCGGGTCCCGCTGAAGGTCCACAGTGCGTACAACCGGTCGGAGATCTTGGCCGCGCTCGGCGTCGCACGTTTCGGTGGACAGATGCCGAGGTCCTTCGCGCAGGGCGTGCAGTGGGTCGAGGAGCTCCAGACGGACGCGCTCCTCGTCACACTCGAGAAGAACGAAAGGGACTTCTCCCCCACCATCCGCTACAAGGACTACGCGGTGAGCCCGACGCTCTTCCACTGGGAGTCCCAGAATGCGACGTCAGCCGACTCGCGCACGGGTCTGCGCTACCAGCAGCACGCGCGTCGCGGCAGCCATGTCCTGCTGTTCATGCGCCGCTACAAGAACACGGACATAGGAAAATCCCAGCCGTGGACGCTCCTCGGTCCGGCGACCTACGTGAAGCACACCGGCAGCAAGCCGATGGCGATCACCTGGCACCTCGCACATCCCCTACCGGCCGACGTGTGGACGTACTCGGCCATCCAGGCTGGCTGACGCAGGCATCCGGACCGGGTAACAACGGTTCAGTGACCCCGGTCCTCCTGTCACTCTTCCTGCAGACTACGGCCTGTAACTCCTTCAATCAGCTGGACGATTGTCTGGAGTCGCTCATCAAGGAAGTCACCGTAGCGGTCATTAGCCAGACCACTCGTCGAGCCGCTCTTGATGGCGTGAGACGAGAGGACTGACTCCAGCTTCTCACTTCCGTAAGCTGCTGCCATCTCGGTCAGATATACACTGGGCGCCTTATCCTTGATGATGCGATTAGTTTCCGCATCAATGAGGGTGCGATTCAACAGAAGCTCAGAGCTTTCCGTTGCACCAGTGCGCGCCAGGAAGGCCTTCGGGAAAATGTGGTGCGAATCTATCTGCACTTCACCAACTCGGTATGGCGTCATGGCTTGGCCCGTATGGAAGTCTTCCGCTCGGGTCGTAGCCAGCAGACACATCAGACCGCAGTACAAGGCCTTGCGTCGTACAGATGCACTGCGAAGAGTGGAAGCACTCAGCGGCAACTCGCTCACTGCCTCAGGGGCGTTCCCCTCCCCGGCAACCACCCATTCTTTCAGGCGAGCATAGTCTGCCCCTGCTTGACTGTTGGCGCCCTGATCGTAGTTCGTGGTGAACACACTGCACCAGAAGAACCGCTGAAGGCGCTCATAGGCGGGAGCCCGATCAATGGGCTCAAGTTTTTGGATGTCACCCCAGATGGCACCCATGGGAATAAGGAGCATGCCATACGGTAGCCACTTTGGCGCCACCAATCCGCAGTCAGACTGCAGCATGTCAATGACTCCGGCAATTCCCTTCACCGCGGACGACCAATGACTGGAAATATCAGCAGCCGTCAACTTCTTGAGCACATCCGACCTCTGGGCGGACCCATGAGCCCTGAGACACACGGCCTGAAGAACGCTGTAAGGATCCACTCTGAAATCAAGCAGAGCCTTATAGTTGCCCTGCGCCTCTAGCCAGAGGTCCCGAAGGTTCACCCCTTGGGGATAATAACGAGCCGTGAGAAGTTCGAACGGACCTAGCGGCTTCCCAGTTCGGTTGAGCGTCTCAAAGATCGTGCAAACTGCCTCTATCGGGGTCGTTTCCGGAAGGGTAAGGACCGGTAGACCATAGGAACGCAAGGGAACGATGTACTTGTCACGCATCCTCCTGTAAAGCGACTTCAGGTACTTCGCACTGTATTCCTCAACTTCACCATTGATGACTTCTACGTAGTCATCTAGCCAGTCATCGAACCTGCCGACATTCGAAACAGGGAAGTGAGACACCCCCAGCAACTCTTGATTCTTTTTGGCCTGCCCCTTGCTTGCCGCAATAGGTACAGATATTACCGCTTCGTCGAAATTGACCTCGTGAAATTCCTTGACATAGTCAGTACACACATCAACGAACTCGTCCACCTTCAGGTAGAAACGTTCGTCCCCGGCTCCAGTTAGGGCCTGATACAAGGCGGTAAGCCGCTGCTGGCCGTCCAGTACGAGTTCCGAAGGCTTCTTATCACCCAATTCGGGTGCCCCTTCGAAGCTGCGACTCGCAAACGTTTCACCGTCCCCTTGCTTCCAAAGAAGCAGGGTTCCGACCGGAAACTCCGAAATTATTGATTGGATCAACTCTTCGGTTCGCGTGGCATCCCATACGAAATCTCGCTGAAAATCTGGAAGTGCAACCTCGCGCCCATGGATTCTAGTAACTAGATTCGAAAGCTGCCGTGGCACCGTCTCGAATATGGGATCCGACTCGTAGGCGCTAGTCATGAGAACCGTCCAGGTGGATTGGATGAGGTCGGGACGTACGTCGCTGAACGATCTTAGACTCGATCTGATCAAACGTCAGGAGGGAGCGGTCGACGCTGTTACAGCATCGAGTCACCGGTTCGGTCAGCGCCTGTGAGGCTCGCGAGCGCCCTCTTGAAACACTTGCCTCGGGCCCGCTCGGAGCACGTCTGTACCCTGCCCCCATGATTCGCGCAGTGGTCTTCGACGTCGGTGAGTGTCTCGTGGACGAGACCCGGGAGTACGGGACATGGGCGGACTGGCTCGGCGTGCCGCGGCACACCTTCCACGCCATGTTCGGCGCCGTGATCGCTCAGGGCCGCGACTACCGCGACGTCTTCCAGGAGTTTCGACCCGGGTTCGACCTCTACGAAGAGCGCGAGAAGAGGGCCGCCGCCGGACAGGCGGAGACCTTCGGCGAGGACGACCTGTACGACGACGTCCGAGCGTGCCTTCGGCGACTTCGCGCTGATGGGTTGTGGCTCGGTATCGCGGGAAACCAGACCGTCCGCGCGGGGCGGATCCTGCGGGACCTCTTCTGCGCAGACGTCGACCTGATCGGCACGTCCGACGACTGGGGCGCCAGTAAGCCCGACCCCGAGTTCTTCAAGCGGGTCGCCGACGCGGCGCCTTTCGACGTCGGCGAGATCCTCTACGTCGGCGATCGCTGCGACAACGACGTCCGGCCGGCCCGCGAAGCGGGACTGCACACCGCACTCGTGCGCCGTGGTCCTTGGGCCACCATCCAGTGGCACAGCGCCGAGGCAGAGGAGTTGCCGACCTTCCGCATCGAGAATCTCGCTGGGCTCAGCGACGCGATCGCCCTCTTCAACGGCTCAGAGCGCTGACGGTCGTCGACCAGTCGTACAGTCGGTCGTCCAGGTCGCGGACGCAGCGCTCATGTTGGTGAGAGGTGAGCGCACGACGGACTTCGCGTACGCGGTCCATGCCCGTCGCGTACCACGTGATGGACAGTTGATCGAGAGCCTTTCCGGCGTATGAGCAGGCTTGCTCAGGGTTTCCGGCCGCGACCTCAACCGCCGCCAAGTCGCCGTATACGACGGTGCGTTGTTTGGCCTCGCTTGGTGTCATGGCCTCAAGGGCCCCCAGCAGCGCCTCGCGGGCCTGAGGGAGGTGGCCCGCGAGCAGGTGGGTGTTGCCCTTGAAGGCCGCGAGCCTGGCCGGGGAGAACCAGTCCATCCACTCGGGTGAGGGGTGCTCGTTACCGTCCTTCAGGACGTCCTCCGCATGGCCGATCAGATGCAAGGCGGTGCGAGTGTCACCGCACCTGGTCTCACACTCGGCCTCGACGGCGCCCAACCAGGCCAGGAACTCGGCCGACGCCGTGGCCCGCCGCGCGTAGGTGCGTGCCGCGATCATTCGGTCCAGGGCTGCGTCTCGGTCTCCGGCCCAACCGGGGATGAAGGCCATGTGCGCGATGATCGCCGACCCAAGCATGGGGTCGTCGGCTTCGCCCGCCGCTTGGAGGGCGAGGAGAAGGGTCTCGTGTGCCATGCTCGGCTCGCGCATGTCGAAGAACTCGATCCGGCCCGCCAGGAGATACGTCTCCGCCAGCGCTGCCGCGATCACAGCGCGTGTGGGACTCGCCGTCTCCGGGAGCAGGGCACAGCCCAGCGTCGCGTGCGCCAGGACGGCAGGGTGCAGTATGGCCGGCGCGACCGACCAGTAGAGCCGACGGTGAGACCTGGTCACCGCCTGGAAGTCGGTTCCCACGGTGGCCGGTTGAAAAGCCGTGCCGCCTCGACTGGGTGTCACCGCCCGCCCCAGGGATGTGGCTCCCCCGACGACCAGCGTGCGACGCACCGGGTCGGGCTTCGGGCCGTTTGATCCCCATGGCGGAGCGAATCCGAGTGCCTCCAAGCTCTGACCCAAAAGGTGCACCAGGACGCGTTGGCAGTCCGGCTGCGGCCACGGAGGATTGTCTGACTCCCAGCGACGGACCTGTCGTACTCCAATGGACAAGCCGCGGATGCCCATGCTCTGAGCGTGTTCCGTAAGGGCGTCGGCCAGGTCCTGCTGTGAATTGAACCCGGCGGCTACGCGTGCGGCCTTGAGACGGATGTTTCCTGTCGGCCTGGACACGGGACCTCCTGCTGACGACTACGCCGAGCTTCCCACATAAGTCCGGTAGAAGGCGGCCTGTCACCCTCAGGCAGCCATAGACATCCTGTCAACGCCCTCTCAGAGGCCCCTAGAAGCCCTAGTTTCGGAGCTGTCCGGTGAGGAGTCTTAGGCGCTGTACCTCACCGTGACGGAGTCCAGGAGGCCCCGGTGTACACACAGGACGCTCTCGATCGAGTCATCTCCGAGTGGCTCGCGCGCAGTGACCCAGATCCGGAACGGGCTCGCCGGGAGTGGGCGACCCAGAGCGTCGCGCTGCTTCCCCTCGGCAAGCGGTTCGCAGCTGTGCGTCTGCCCGCCCGCGTAGTTCACGCCGCTGTCCGGTCTCAGGACAGGAACCGCGTCGCGGTGAGCCTGGGCGAGTTGCTCGGCGGCTCGATCATTCACGACAGCCGAGTGGCAGGCGGAACGTACTACGCCCTGATCCAGGCGCACGCCGCTCTCGTATGGGCGTACGAGGACGTCGCGGTCTGTCTCGGTCACGGCACCTACCTGGGGGTTCCGCGCATCGACCGCCAGCAGCCACCTGGCACGTACTGGGTCGTTCCGCCACGGTACGAAGGCGACCTGTGCGCCCCGCGAGCGATCATCGCCCTGATGCGTGACGGGCGGGCACGACTGAACGCACCCGCGGTCACCGACGCGAGCGCCGACGTTCCGAGCACGGACGGATGTGGCACAGCATGACGATGCCCACCGACCTCGACAACGACGCCGCCGCGCTGCGACCCGCGATGGTGAGGGCCTTCGCTGAAACCGGGACTCGGCTCGCGCCTGCCTGGCAGGCGGTCGCGGAAAGGGTGCCCCGCCACGCCTTCGTACCCGGCTTCTACCTGCCCGCTGGCGCATGCGACGAGCGGGGACTGACGGTGTGGGAACCGGTCACCCCCGACCTCGACTACGGGCGCTGGCTGGCGACCTCGTACTCGGACACCACGCTGATCACGCAGATCGACGGCGAGAAGACCGACTGGAAGCACCCCACCGTCCGGCATGGAGGAACTCCCACCTCCTCGTCCACGCCGCCATCCCTGGCCCTACGTATGTGGTCGGACGCGGACGTCGCTGAGGGACACACGGTCCTGGAGATCGGGACGGGGGCCGGGTACGCGACGGCGCTCGCCTGTGAACGGCTGGGGTCGTCCCACGTGACCAGCGTCGAAGTCGACCCCGACCGGTTGGAGACGGCGGCCGACGCGCTGTACGGCTGTGGGTACATGCCGACTCTGGCACGGGCGGACGGGCTGTACGGGTACTGGCCCGAGGCCTGGTTCGACCGGGTCGTGGCCACCTGCTCCGTCCGCGCCGTACCTCCCGCCCTACTGAGGCAGACGCGGCCAGGCGGAAAGATCTTGCTCCCCTTGTCGGGGTGGCTGTACGGCAGTGCCCGCGTCCTTCTCACCGTCGCCGCGGACGGCACCGCCGAGGGTCCCCTGTTGCCAGGCACCATCTCCTTCATGGCCGCGCGGACACACGCGGCACCGGCGTACGGAAATCCGGCTGACTGGACCGCGGGTCTACCCGAGGCGCCCCGGTCGGCGCGGCACGCCCCGGAGCGGCTTACGGCTGCGACCGAAGAGGCTTTTCATCTGCGGTTTCTCACTCAAAGCGCGGTGCCGGACGCTCAGCTGGTCACCATCGACGGGATCCTGCATCTGGTCGACGTCGTCTCCGGCTCCTCTGCCGCGCTCACGATGGACGGTGACACATGGGAAGTGCGGGAGGGCGGACCGCTGCGGTTGTGGGAGCGGATCGAGCAGGTCGTCGACGCTTTCGACGCCGCGGGCCGTCCCGAGCCGGAAGCCTTCACCCTACGAGTGGACGGCAAGGGCCAGCAGTTGTTGCACCCCGGCATGCCTCCACTCTCGTTGATCGCGTCGTGAGGGCTGTCCAGAGGAGGGAGGAAACCCCGTAGCACGGATGGGCGGACCGGCCCGGCTCCCTTTCGACGCGTGCCGTGGTGTCCGCGCTGAGTTTCTCCGCCGTACCCCTCCTGTTGGCCACGCCCGGCTACCTTCGCCTCGCCCGGCTAGGCCCAGGAGAGGCGTGTCCCATGAGCACCCCGGTCCACCGCACCCCGACACGGCCGTCCGCAGCCGTCCTGGTCTCGGCTCGGCAGCGGCAGGAGCGGAGCCGGGCCGGGGGGACGTCCGCGACCTCGGCCGAGCATGCCCTGCTGGAGTTGCAGGCCGGCGTCGGCAACCGGGCCGCGACGGTGGCGGTGCAGCGGGCCAGGGGCGCGGCGGCGGGTGGGAAGGCGTCGGAGAGCGGGGACGCGGCCGCTCGGGCGAAGAGGAACTACCGGGACGTCATCGCCGGGTACCTCGACCGGTTCAAGAAGAATCTCGAGCCCATCGACACGTTCATCAAGGGCGTCCAGGTGCCCACCAACGCGGGTTTCACCCAGCAGGCCGCCGCCACGGTCAACGACGGGCTGAAGCACTCCGCCGCCGCCTCGGGGACCTCCGCCGCGTCGGGCAACTTCCTCACCGAGGCCGCCGGGACCGTGGTCAGCGGTATGGACGCGGTCAAGTCGAGGAAGGAGGCCAAGGGGCACGAGCCGGGGGCCGACCAGCACAGGACCGACCGGAGGTCCAGGGTGAAGGGCGCCGACGCGGTCGTCGGCGCCGCCAGTTCGGGAAGCTACGTCGTCGCGGGCGCCAAGGAGGCGACCAAGCTCCACAGGGCCGCGGGGGCCGCGCTGGCGTCCGAGGCGAGCGGTGTCGCCAGCGGGGTCGTCGGCCTGGTGAAGGGCGCCCGTGCGGCGGTCCGCGTCGGGAGGACGTCCGGCAAGTACAAGGACCTGAAGAACCTCGGGGACCCGAACCTGGTCCACGAGGCGTCGCTGGCCCGGCTGGACGAGGAGCGGCAGGCGGCCAACTGGGCCGCGGCCAGGGCGTACGTAGCGCTGGACGCGTACTGGGACCAGGGTCGCGAGGACGGGCTCGACGGTGTCTCCGAGGCGCTCGACGTGGCCTCGGAGGCGATGGACGGGGCCCGGGAGGCCGCCCAGAGGCTTCAGCACGCCGAGGAGGACGTGGAGACCCTGCACACGGTGCACGGGTACGCGACCAGGAAGCAGCGCTACAAGATGGGCAAGGACGCGGTGACCGCGGTGGCCGAGCCCACCAAGGCCGCGGCCGGCATCGTGACGGCGGTCGCCGCCACGGCGGGAGGGGCCGGACTGGCGAGCAACCCGGTCGGCTGGGGCCTCGCCGCCGCCGGGGCCGGCCTCCTCCTCGGCGTCACCGCCTACAAGGCCGGCCGCGCGGGCACGAAGCGCTACGAAGAGGCCCGCCATCCCGACCGCTGGACTCCGCAGGGCGAGGACCCCGCGGAGGCCGCGTCCCGCACCGACTCGCTGAAACACGCCCTGAAGTTCTGGAAGAAGGTGTCCAAGGGCGAGCGGCAGGCCATGGCGCGCAGGATCTACGACCTGGCGGCGGGCCCCGCCGTCCCCGGGGGCCACGCCACCACGGCCGAGATGCGGGAGTCCGCCAGGGCCCTCCTCGTCGCGCTGAAGGCGGGCCCCGCCCACCACAAGCTGGAGCCGGAGGCGTGGGCGGAGAGCCTCGACGACCCGGCGAAGAAGGCCTCCTGGATCGCGGAGATCGCGGAGCAGCTGGCCTCGGGGTGACGGGATGACGGGGTGACGGGGAGGCGCGGCGCACCGCGTCAGGGCTTGCGCGCCACCCCGCAGTACGCGTCGACGGCGACCGCCTCCGGGGTGTCCGGGTCCGGGCGCCACTCCGTGACCCGTACGACGCCCGGGGCGAGCAGGTCGAGGCCCTCGAAGAAGGCGGCGATGTCCTCGACGTCCCGGACGTGGTAGGGCGTCGCGCCGCTGGCGTTGTACGCGGCGGAGGCGGCGATCATGCCCTCGCTCGTCGCGGTGCTGTCGCTGATGACGAGGTGGCTGCCCGACGGGAGGCCGGCCACCAGGTGGCGGACCAGGTCGCGTGCCTGGTCGTGGTCGGCGACATGGCCGAGGGTGTTGAGGATGATCAGGGCGATCGGCCGGGAGAAGTCGAGGGTGCCGGCGGCGGCCTCCAGGACGCTGTCGGGGTCGTAGAGGTCGGCGTCCAGGTAGGCGGTCCTGCCCTCGGGGGTGCTGGTGAGCAGCGCGCCCGCGTGGGCCAGCACGATCGGGTCGTTGTCGACGTACACGATCCGGGCGTCCGGGGCCACGCGCTGGGCCACCTCGTGGGTGTTGTCGGCGGTGGGCAGGCCGGTGCCGATGTCCAGGAACTGGCGGATGCCGTGCTCCGCGACCAGGTGCCGGACGGCGCGGCCCAGGAAGAGCCGGCTGGTGAGGGCCACGTCGACGAGGCCGGGGAAGATCTCCTTGATCTGGTCCCCGATCTCGCGGTCGACCTCGTAGTGGTCCTTGCCGCCGACGAAGTAGTTCCAGAAACGGGCCGAGTGCGGTGTGGCGGTGTCGATCCTGGCCCGTATCTCCGCGGTGGCCGCGAGGTCGGAGTGGGTGTCCGGCACGGCAGGGTCTCCTCGGGGTCGACGTGTGTGATCCGGACACCAACCTAGCGCCGCCGAGGTCGGGATGGTGGGAGATGGGTGACGCCGACGCCCGCGTGGGGGTGGGCAGTTGGGGTAGCTGACGGCTCGTTCGGGCGTCGACCGCCGATGGGTGGGGGGCGCCGGCCGAGTGTCAGCCGAACATGCCCGGCTGGTAGTCGCCCGCGGGCTGCCGGGTGATGGCGTTCACGCGGTTGTACACGTTGATGAGGGCGATCAGCCCGACCAGCGCGGCCAGCTGGTCCTCGTCGTGGTGTGCGGCCGCGTTCGCCCAGGCCTCGTCGGTGACGCCGCCCGCGGCGTCGGCGAGGCGGGTGCCCTGCTCGGTCAGTTCCAGGGCGGCACGCTCGGCGTCGGTGAACACCTTCGCCTCCCGCCAGGCCGCGATCAGGTGGAGGCGCGCCGCGGTCTCACCCGCCTCCACGGCGTCCTTCGTGTGCATGTCGAGGCAGAGGCCGCAGCCGTTGATCTGGCTGGCGCGGATCTTCACCAGTTCCTGGGTCGCGGCCGGCAGCGTCGAGTCCGTCAGGATCTTGCCGGCCGAGTTGATGTGGCGCAGGAACTTGCCCGCGATCGGGTTGGCGAAGATGTCGAGACGAGCGTTCATGGTGCATCCGTTCCTTCGGCGTGGGGGCCTGGGCGTGGGGGCGTAGGAGGCGGGGGTCTGTTGTCGGCGTGGGCCGGGGTGCGTGTGTCGGGTGGGCGTGCGCTGCGTGCCGGAGGCCGTCGGCCGTCGCCGCGCGGGGGCGTACACCGCTACAACGAGGTACGGGCGCGGACGTGACAGGGCGGATACGGGCCGCGGACGTGTCTCAGCCGTTCGGCGCGGGTCGGCCGGCAGCCGGGTGGGAGCCGTCGTCGTCCCGGACACACCCCGGCGTGTGCGCCGTGCCCGCTCCCCCGGCGCGAGCGCCGCCCTCGTCGAGGATTAGCCTCGGTGCCGGTACTCGGCGCGGCAGCAAGCCCCGGTACTCGGGGCGGCAGCGACAGGAGCAGGAGGCAGACATGGCGAAGGTACCCAGCGCGGTGGTCGCCGCGAGCGGACTCGTCGGCGGGTACGGCGTGGCCCGCTGGACGAAGAAGCGGCAGCTCGGCGGGGCCGTGCTCGCCGTCGCCGGAGCGGCCGCGGCACAGCAGTGGCGGGAGCGGGCCGGCGGGCGGGCGGCCGGGGCGCTGACGGCCGCGTACGTGGCCGGTTTCGCCGGGTCCCACCCGCTGGCCAAGAAGGTGGGCGCGTGGCCCGCCGTCCTCGGTGTGGCCGGCGCCGTGGCGCTGGCCTCCTGGGCGGTCGCCGACCGGCGGGACTGAGGCCGACCGGCGGGACTGAGGCCGGGAAGCGGGACTGAGGGCCGGGAGCGGGACTGAGGGCCGGGAAGCGCGACTGAGGCCGGGAAGCCGGGACTGGGACCGGGAGGCCCTCGGAGCTACGGCAGGTGGGTGAGGACGTTCACCACCCGCCCGTCGGGGGCCCGGACGAAGAAGCGCCGTACGCCCCACTCCTCGTCCCGCGGCTCCCGTACGATCTCGGCGCCCGAGGCGAGCACCTGGGCGTGGACCGCGTCGACGTCCTCGACCTCCACGCTCAGGTCGGGGACGACGGGCGCGGTGCGCTCCTCGGTGAAGAAGCTGATCTGGGCGGTGGGGTTGGCCGGGGAGGCCAGGGTCGTCACCCAGCCCATGCTCATGACCTCCTCGAAGCCCAGCAGGCCGTAGAAGTCGCGGCTCGCCGTGAGCTGCTCCTCGGACTCGACCTGGTGGTTGGGGACGATGCGGCGGACGGTCATCGGGCGGCTCCTGAAGGTCGGTGGGCCGAGGCTACGCCTTCGCCGCCCCGGAGCCGGATGTTCCGCCCGAACCGGACGGTCCGCCCGACCCGGATGTTCCGCCCGACCCCGCCCCCACCGAGGACAGCGGCTCCGCGATGTCCTCCAGCGAGCGCCGTTCCGCCTTCACGGCGAGGAACGCCGCCACCAGGCCGGCCGCGCACATCAGCCCGGCGCCGATCTGGAAGGCGAGGACCGTGTCGGCGACCACCCCGGACTCGGTGAGGTCGGCGAAGAGCAGCGGGCCGCTGATTCCGCCGGCGGCGGTACCGAGGGCGTAGAAGAAGGCGATGGCCATCGCGCGGGTCTCCATGGGGAAGATCTCGGAGACGGTCAGGTAGGCGCTGGAGGCGCCCGCCGACGCGAAGAACAGCACCACGCACCAGCAGGCCGTCATCGTCGTCGCCGTGAGCGAGCCGCGGTCGAAGAGGTAGGCCGTGCCGAACAGCAGGATGCCGGAGAGCAGGTAGGTGCTGGAGATCATGATGCGGCGGCCGACCGTGTCGAAGAGGTGGCCGAGGAGCAGCGGGCCCATGAAGTTGCCCGCCGCGATGACGGCGAAGTAGTAGCCGGTGCTGCCGGTCGGCACGTCGAAGAAGGTGATGAGGATGGCGCCGAAGCCGAAGGTGATGGCGTTGTAGAGGAAGGCCTGGCCGATGAAGAGGGAGAGGCCGAGGACCGCGCGGCGCGGGTAGCGGCCGAAGACGGTCTTGGCGATGAGGCCGAAGCCGATGCTCTTGCGCTGGTGGATGGTGATCTCACCGGCCGGCGGGGGGAGCTTCTCGCCCTTCTCCTCCTCGATCTCCCGTTCGACGGAGGAGACGAGGGTGTCGGCCTTCTCGCCCTGGCCGTGGATGAACTGCCAGCGCGGGCTCTCCGGTACGTGCCGGCGCACCAGGAGGATGACCAGGCCGAGGACGACGCCGAGGGCGAAGCTGAGCCGCCAGCCGAGGTCCTTGGGGAAGATGTCGGTGTCCAGCATGACGATGGACAGCAGGGAGCCGCCGATCGCGCCGAGCCAGTAGCTGCCGTTGATGATGAGGTCGACGCGGCCGCGGTACTTGGACGGGATCAGCTCGTCGATCGCGGAGTTGATCGCCGCGTACTCGCCGCCGATGCCGAAGCCGGTGAGGAAGCGGAAGAGGAAGAACCACCAGGACTCGAAGGACAGGGCCGTCAGCGCGGTCGCCGCCAGGTACACGACCAGGGTCGTGATGAACAGCTTCTTGCGGCCGTAGCGGTCGGTCAGCCAGCCGAAGAACAGGGCCCCGCAGCAGGCGCCCGCCACGTACAGGGCGGCGGCGAGGCCGGTGATCTGGGTGGAGCTGATGTCCAGTCCGCTGCCGTCCTCGGCGATGCGTCCGGCGACGTTGCCGACGATCGTGACTTCGAGGCCGTCCAGGATCCAGACGGTGCCCAGGCCGATCACGATCATCCAGTGCCACCGTGACCAGGGCAGCCGGTCCAGGCGGGCGGGGACGGCCGTGGTGACCGTACCGGTCGGGTTGGGCACCGAGGCCGACGACGATTCTGCTGTCATGGCTCCCTCTCCGTCGAGCGAACGCCTCCCTTGTGCCCTGCACCGGGAGGAACACGCCCGCCGCGCCGGGAGGCCGCGGGGCCGCCCGCAGCGGCAGCCCTACGCCCCCAGGATGCGGGAGACCGTGTAGATCAGCAGCCCGGCGAGCGAGCCGACGACCGTGCCGTTGATGCGGATGAACTGGAGGTCGCGGCCGATGTTCGCCTCGATCTTCTTCGTGGTGTGCTCGGCGTCCCAGCCCGCCACGGTGTCCGTGATCAGGGAGGTGATCTCGCGCCGGTAGGTGGTGACCACGTACACCGCGGCCCCCTCGACCCAGCCGTCGACCTTGCCCTGCACCTTGGGGTCGGAGGCCATCCGGGCGCCCAGCGACAGCAGTGAGGCCCGCACCCGCAGGCGCAGTTCGCTGCGCTCGTCCTCGGCCGCGGAGACGATCATGGAGCGTACGGCCGTCCAGGCGGACGCGATCAGGTCCTGGACCTCGCCGCGCCCCAGCACCTCGGTCTTCAGCCGCTCCACGCGCGCGCGGGTGTCCGTGTCGGCCTGGAGGTCGGAGGCGAAGTCGGCGAGGAAGCGGTCGAGGGCGCCGCGCGCCGGGTGGGCGGGCATGTCCCGCATCTCGGTGACGAAGCGCAGCAGTTCCTTGTAGACGCGCTCGCCGACCCGCTTGTCCACGAACCGGGGCGTCCATCCGGGCGCCCCGCCCTGTACGGCGTCCATCACGGAGTCGCCGTGCAGGACCAGCCAGTCGTGCGCGCGGGAGACGACGAGGTCGACGGCCCGCTTGTGACCGCCGTCGGTGACGATGCGGTCCAGCAGCTTGCCGATGCCAGGGGCGATCTCCTGGGCGTCGGCGCGCCGGGTGATCGCCTCCCCCACCACCGCCTGCACGTCGGAGTCGCGCAGCACGGTGAGGGCGCCGCGCAGGGCGGCGGACAGCTCCGCCGTCACCCGGTCGGCGTGCTCGGGCACGGCGAGCCAGGCGCCGAGCCGGCTGCCGATGCCGACCGCGCGCAGCCGCTGCCGTACGACGGCCTCGGAGAGGAAGTTCTCGCCGACGAACTCGCCGAGCGAGACGCCGAGCTGGTCCTTCTTCTTCGGGATGATCGCCGTGTGCGGGATGGGCAGGCCCAGCGGGTGGCGGAAGAGGGCGGTGACCGCGAACCAGTCGGCGAGCGCGCCGACCATGCCGGCCTCGGCGGCGGCGGCGACGTAGCCGGCCCAGGCACCGGCGCCCCGGTGCGCGGCCCACTCGGCCAGCACGTAGACCACGGCGACGAAGAGCAGCAGGCCGGTGGCGGTGAGCTTCATGCGGCGCACGCCGCGGCGCTTCTCCTCGTCGGCCGGGCTGAAGGACGTCATCGCCCGGTCGCGGAAGGCGCCGGGGGCACCGGGGGCACCAGAGGCTCCCGAGGCGGTGTCTCCGGTCTTCACGGGAGATCGCACGCCCGCCCCCGCGCCCGTCCCGGCGCCCGTCCCGACGTCACCGGTACCGCCGGTACCGCCCGTGTCGCCGGAACCACCCGGAAGTCCCGCTCCGCTGCTGTCCATCCGCTCCACCGTTCACTGTTGCGTCCCGCACACATTGTCCCTTCCTGACCGACTCCCGGAACGGAACACAAGTTCCCGGCGTCTGTCCGGGAGGGGGAACGCCCGGGGGTCGTACGGCCTTTCCCCGACCCATGACGCATCATGGGGTCATCGGACCGGAGCCTCGGGCTCCCCTCGCCCGAGGAGAACAGCACAGCATGACCCGGGGTCGTGACGGAGGTACGGGGGCACCTCCCACCCAGCACCGTGCCCTGCTCGCGGCGATCGTCACCCTGATAGTGGCGATCTCCGCGGCCATATACGTCGGCGCGTCCGCCGACGACGGCACCGGGGACCGCACCCCACCGGTCGCCGGCGGACGTTTCCCGGGGGGCGAGGCCGCCCCCGCCTCCACCGGGACCTGGGTCGGCGCCTGGTCCACGGCACCGGCGGCGGCCGAGCCGGGCACCGAGACCACCGGCATGGCGGGCCTGTCGGTGCGCAACGTCGTGCACCCGAGCATCGGCGGTACCAGCGCCCGGATCACCCTGTCCAACCTGTACGGGCAGTCCCCGCTGACCATCACGCACGCCTCGGTCGCCCTGGCAGCGGGCCCCGACACCGCCGCCGCGCTCGCCGACACCATGCGCCGGCTCACCTTCGCCGGCAGCCCCCGGGTCGTCATCCCGCCGGGCGGACAGGTGATGAGCGACATCGCCCGCCTCGCCGTCCCGTACGGCGCGGACGTCCTGGTCACCACGTACTCCCCGGTGCCGTCCGGCCCGGTCACCTACCACCCGCGCGCGCAGCAGATCAGCTACCTCGCCGAGGGCGACCGCGCCTCGGACGTCACGGCCGTCGCCTACACCACCGAGACCCGGTACTGGCGCTACCTGACCGCGCTGGACGTGCTGAGCCACGAGGCCCAGGGCACCGTCGTCGCCCTCGGCGACTCGATCACCGACGGCCTCGGCTCCAAGACCAACGCCAACCACCGCTGGACCGACGTCCTCGCCGAGCGCCTGCACGACGCGGCCCAGGGCGGGCGGGACACCCCCCGCTACAGCGTCGTCAACCAGGGGATCAGCGGCAACCGCATCCTGACCAGCAGGTCCGGCCGGCCCGCCGACAATCCCAGCGCGCTGAGCCGGTTCGAACGGGACGTACTGGGCCGCACCAACGCCAAGGTCGTCGTCATCCTCATCGGCGTCAACGACATCCTGCACAGCCCGAAGCTCGCCGACCGCGACCGCGTCCTCGAAGGCCTGCGCACCCTGACCGGCCAGGCCCACGCCCGGGGACTGAAGGTCGTCGGCGGGACGATCACGCCGTTCGGCGGCCACGCCGGCCACACACCGGCCCGCGAGACGATGCGGCAGGAGATCAACGAGGAGATCCGCTCGGGCCGCGTCTTCGACACGGTCGTCGACTTCGACAAGGCCCTGCGCGACCCCTACGACCCGCGCCGGCTGCGCGCCCAGTACGACAGCGGTGACCACCTGCACCCCAGCGACCAGGGTTACGCGCGCATGGGCCGGACCCTGGACCTGGACGACCTGAAGGGCGCCGCGCCCATCCAGCTGTGACCGGCACGCGCGCCGGCCGCCGGGCGCGGCACGCGGCTCAGTCCTCGCCCCGCCTGCGGCGGTCCCGCTCCTCGCGGCGCAGCTCACGCTCCTCACGGCGCTCGTCGCGGAGCCCGCGCACCATCTCCCGGTGCCCCTCGATCATGCTGTGGTGGGCGTCCGCCAGCTCCTCCTGGGTGGAGGAGCGCACCTCCCCGCGCCCGGCCCTGCGGTCCAGCTTCTCCTGCCGGCGCTCCTCCCGGGCCCGCAGCTTCTCCGCCCGCGTCAGCTTGCGGCGGACGCCGACGCCGCCCCAGAAGGCGAAGCCGGTCACGATCACGCGCGGCGCCCCCGCCTCGCCCGGCACACCGGACTCCCGGTGGTCGAAGTCGCCCATGACGCCGACCCCGCGGACCAGCACCTCGACCCCCGGCGGCACGATCACGTCGACCCCGCCCATGATCGCCACGCAGTTGATCACGACCTCGCGGTCGGCGAAGTACGCGTCCCGCAGATCGATCTCCCCGCCGCCCCAGAAGGCGAAGGAGTTGAACCGCTTGGGCACCGTCCAGCGCCCCTTGCGCTGGAACCCGGACATCACGGCCACCGCCCACGACGACGACCCCTCGCCACCGGTGACCCGGCCCGCCCAGTCCCCGTCCGCCGCCGGCTCCTTGGTCATCGACACCCTGGGCGTCACGACTCCCCCGCCGACCGGCAGGTCCCTGGTGATCGGCGCCAGCTCCCCGTAGGTACGGGCGCTGTACGTGGCGTCCAGCCGCTCCTCGAACTCGGTCATGTCCAGGCGCCCCTCGGCGAGGGCGTCCCTGAGGACCTCGGCGACTCGTTCACGGTCGGCGTCGGATGCGCGGAGTTCCGGGGCGTCGTCGGTCATGTACAGCAGCCTACGAGGTCACCGCGCCGGAAACTACGCGCTCGAACGTTCCGCGTACATCTTGGCGATCACCGACTCGATGTCCGGCTCCCGCACCGACAGGTCCACCAGGGGATACTCCGCCGCGATCCGCGCCACCAGCCCCGCCGCCGACGCCGACGCCGGGAACGCCAGCCACTGCCGCGGCCCCTCCACCCGCACCACCCGCGCGGGCGCCGCCACCTCGACCGGCGGCAACTCCCGCTCCAGGTCCACCACCAGGGTGCGCTCGCTCTCCCCCGCCTCGTGCAGGCCGGCGAGCGGACCGTCGTACATCAGCCGCCCGTGGTCGATCACCATCACCCGGGAGCACAGCTGCTCGATGTCCTGAAGATCGTGCGTCGTCAGCAGCACCGTGGTGCCGCGCTCCGCGTTCAGGTCCCGCAGGAAACCCCGCACCTTGGCCTTGGAGACCACGTCCAGGCCGATCGTCGGCTCGTCCAGGTACAGCACCTCCGGGTCGTGCAGCAGCGCCGCCGCGATGTCGCCGCGCATCCGCTGCCCCAGCGACAGCTGCCGCACCGGCACGTCCAGCAGCTCCTCCAACTGGAGGAGCTCCACGCACCGGTCCAGGTTCTCGCGGTAGCGGGCGTCCGGGATGCGGTACATGCGGTGCACCAGCCGGTAGGAGTCGATCAGCGGCAGGTCCCACCACAGCGTCGTCCGCTGCCCGAACACCACCCCGATCCGGCGCGCCAGCCGCGTCCGCTCCCGGGACGGATCGATGCCGGCCACCCGCAGCCGGCCACCGCTCGGCGTCAGGATGCCCGTCAGCATCTTGATCGTCGTCGACTTCCCGGCACCGTTCGGGCCGATGAAGCCGACCATCTCGCCGCGCGCCACGGAGAACGACAGCCCGTCCACGGCCCGCACCCGCCGCCGCTCCCGCTTCAGGAAACCGGTCCTCCTGCGCACGTCGAAGACCTTCTCCACCCCGGCCAGCTCGATGTAACCCGCCCCGGACCCCACGCCGTCCACCGCCTGTGCCAACGCCCTCAACTCCCCGTACTCCGATACGAACGAAGCCCCGCCCGCCAGGCCAGCCCCGCGAGCGCGCAGCACGCCACGGCCACCAGCGGCGACCCGAACGCCACCCACCGGGGCAGGTCCAGCGGATACGGCCGCCCCAGCACGTAGCACGCCGGCAGCCAGTTCACGAAGGCCAACGGCACCACGAACGTCACCCCCCGCACCAGGTCCAGCGCGAACACCGTCGGCGGATACTGCAACATCGTCGTCCCGCCGTAGGTGAAGGCGTTCGACACCTCCGAGGCGTCCTGCGCCACGAACTGGAACGCCGCCGCCGCCACGAACACCGCGCAGAAGATCCCCGCCCCGCTCAGCAGCATCACCGGCATCAGCAGCAGCTTCGCCACCGACCAGTCGACGTCCACGACCGCCAGCGCGTACCCCAGCACCAGCAACCCCTGCACCACCCGGCCCAGCCGGCGCAACCCGAAGCGGTCCGCCGCCACCTGCGCCAGCACCGGCACCGGACGCACCAGCAGCGTGTCCAGGGTGCCGTCCCGCACCCGGCGGCCCAGCCGCTCCATCGAACCGATCGCCAGGTCGGCCAGCCCGAAGGACACACCGGACAGCCCGTACAGCAGCGCCACCTCCGCCAGCGACCAGCCGCCCAACGCGTCGACCTGGGAGAACATCAGCAGGATCGCCACGAAGTCCAGCGCCGTCACCGCGAAGTTCCCGAACGCCGTCAGCGCGAAGGACGTCCGGTACGCCATCGTCGACCGCACCCACATCATCACGATCAGGCCGTACACCCGCAGCCCCTCCGCGACCCGGCCGTCCGCGTGCGCCGTCTCAGCCACCCTGCACCACCACCCGCCGCGTCGCCGCCGACTGCACCAGCCGCCCCACCGCCAGCAGCGCCACCGCCCACCCCGCCTGGAAGACGAACGTCCCCACCGCCCCGGCCTCCCCCAGCAGCACGTCCGCCGGCGCCTGGAGCAGCGACGACCACGGCAGCATGCGCACGACCTCGCCCAGCTCACCCGGGAACACGTTCAGCGGCAGCAGCATCCCCGAGCAGAACAGCCCCACGATCCACCCCATCTGCTTCACGCCCGTGCCGTCCAGCAGCCAGAACGCCGAGAGCGCCACCAGATAGCGCAACGCGAAACCCACCAGCATCGCCAGCACCACCGACACCAGGAACGCCGCCCACACGGACACCTCACGCGGCAGCTCCACCGGGAAGAACAACGAACCGAACACCAACGGCACCACCCCCCGTGCCACCAACTGGAACAGCGCCCGCCCCACGTCCGCCGCCAGCCACCACAGCTGAAGATCCACCGGCCGGTACAGATCCACCGCCACATCACCCGTACGGATGCGCTCCATCAGCTCGTCCTCGAAACCGCCGCCCCCGATCGCCAGCGCCGCCAGCAGGGCCTGCCCCAGCCACACGAACGTCACCGCCTGCGCCTGGTCGTAACCACCGAGCTGCGGTTTCTCCTCCCACAGGGCCAGGTACGTGTACACCAGCACCAGCCCGAAGACCGTGTTGGTGAACACCCCGGCGGCGGTGGCCACCCGATACGTCGCGTACCGTCGGAATCCCCCCGCCGCGACGGCCACGTACAACCGCCCCGAGCCCACGCCCACCGCACTCCCCCCGACCGGCACCGAAGCGCAGGAGCCTAGTGCGACGCCGACCGCCCGTGCCACGGATTTTCACGGGTGTGCCGTCGAGTGGGAACGGAACGCCCGGTGCGAGAGTCTTCTTCAGAGGGTGTCACCGGCATCAGGGGCGCCACAGGGCGCAGAAGCGTTGACAAGGCCGTGCGGGAGAAGACCGTACGACGCGAAACAGGAGTCCGTGCACGAGATGAGCGACGAGCCGCAGCCGCAGCAGCCGAACCAGGGCTGGGCCCCCAGAGAGCCACAGGCGGCCGGCTCCCCGGGGACCGACGGCCCGGGGAAGCCGAAGAAGCCGAAGCGCCCCCGGCGCACCGGCTGGCGCCGGCTGATCCCGACCTGGCGCATCGCGCTCGGCACCTGCGTCGTCGGCCTCCTCCTCCTCGTCGGCGGCTTCTTCCTCGGATACTCCCTGGTGCACATCCCGGCCGCCAACGCGCTCGCCCTCAAGCAGTCCAACGTCTACCTGTACGCCGACGGCAGCGTCCTCGCCCGCGACGGCGAGGTCAACCGCGAGAACGTCGGCCTCGCCCGCATCTCCAAGGAAGCCCAGCACGCCGTCCTCGCCGCCGAGGACCGCGACTTCTACACCGAGTCCGCCATCGACCCCGGGGCGATGGTGCGCGCCGGCTGGAACACCGCCACCGGCAAGGGCAAGCAGTCTGGCTCCACCATCACCCAGCAGTACGTCAAGAACTACTACCTCGCCCAGGAGCAGACCGTCACCCGCAAGGTGAAGGAGTTCTTCATCTCGATCAAGCTCGACCGGGAGAAGAGCAAGAGCGACATCCTCGAGGGCTACCTCAACACCAGCTTCTTCGGCCGCGGCGCCTACGGCATCCAGGCCGCCGCCCAGGCCTACTTCGGCATCGACGCCAAGGACCTCACCGCCGCCCAGGGCGCCTACCTCGCCTCCCTGCTCAACGCGCCCAGCCAGTACGACGTCGTCGCCCACCCCGAGAACCGGCCCGCCGCCGAGGCCCGCTGGAACTACGTCCTGGACGGCATGGTCGCCAAGGGCTGGCTCAGCCCCGCCGAACGCGCCGCCGCGAAGTTCCCCGCCCCCAAGAAGTCCACCATCTCCACCGGCATGTCCGGCCAGCGCGGCTACGTCGTCAACATCGTCCGCGACGAGCTGATCCAGAACGGCATCGTCGACGAGGAGGAACTCGGCCGCGGCGGCTACCGCATCACCACCACCCTCCAGAAGGACAAGCAGGACGCCTTCGTGAAGGCCGTCGACGACAAGCTGATGTCCAAGCTGGACAAGGACCGCAAGGTCGACAGCTACGTCCGGGCCGGCGGCGCCTCCGTCGACCCGCGGACCGGCAAGGTCGTCGCGATGTACAACGGCATCGACTACGTCAAGCAGTACACACCCAACGCCGTCCGCCGCGACTTCCAGGTCGGCTCCACCTTCAAGCCCTTCGTCTTCACCTCGGCCGTCGAGAACCACTCCGAGACGCAGGACGGCCGCATGATCAACCCCAACACGATCTACGACGGCACCAGCGAACGCCCCGTCCAGGGCTGGAGCGGCGGCCGCTACGCCCCGGAGAACGAGGACCACCACGACTACGGCGACGTGACCGTCCGCGAGGCCACCGACAAGTCCGTCAACGCCGTCTACGCGCAGATGGCCGTCGACGTGGGCTCCGACAAGGTCCAGCAGACCGCGATCGACCTCGGCCTCTCCAAGAACACCCCCGAACTGACCCCCTCCCCCTCCATCGCCCTCGGTGTCGCCACCGCCAGCCCCCTCGACATGGCGGAGGCCTACGCGACCCTCGCCAACCACGGCAGGCACGGCACCTACACGCTGGTCGAGAAGGTCATGAAGGAGGGCAAGCAGGAGGTCGAGCTGCCCGAGCGGCGCGAGCGCCAGGCCGTCAGCCGCGAAGCCGCCGACACCACCACCTCCGTCCTGCGCAGCGTCGTCCAGAACGGCACCGCCACCGCCGCCCAGGCCGCGGGACGCCCCGCGGCCGGCAAGACCGGCACCGCCGAGGAGGACACCGCCGCCTGGTTCGCCGGCTACACCCCCGAGCTCGCCACCGTCATCTCGGTGATGGGCCAGGACCCGAAGACCGCCGCCCACAAGTCCCTGTACGGCGCCATGGGCCTCGCCCGCATCAACGGCGGCGGCGCACCCGCGGAGATCTGGGGCCAGTACACCCGCGACGCCCTGAAGGGCGAACCGGTCACCGACTTCGACCTCCAGCTCATGACCGGCGCCGACGTCACCGAGGCCCCCTCCGGCGAGGCCTCCGACGAACCGGGCTCCGGCGACGAGAGCGGCAGCGGCGAGCCGGACGAGGGCTCGACCGGCGACGAGGACACCGGCGACGAGACCCCGGGCACGACCGGCGGCGGCAGCACCCCGCCGGGCGACACCGGGAACACCGGCACCGGCGACCCGTCGACCGGCGGCCCCACCACGGGCGGCGCCAGCACCGAACCGGGCCCCACGGGTGGCGGCGACGGCGGCGGGGGCGGGGACGACTCCTCGAACGGCGGCACCACCGAGGGCGGCGGGGACACCAGCGGCGCGGGCGGCGGGGACCCGGACACCGGGACGGTCGCCGGCATCCCCATCACCCCCCGGCGCCAGTGAGCGCCGAGCAGCCGGCGTCGCCGAGCGTCAGTGACCCGAGGTCGCCTTCAGGCCCACGACGGCGACCAGCAGCAGACAGATGAAGAAGATCCGGGCGGCGGTGACCGGCTCACCCAGCACCACCATGCCGAGCACCGCCGCACCGGCCGCGCCGATGCCCACCCACACGCCGTAGGCCGTACCGATGGGCAGCGTCCGGGCCGCGTACGACAGCAGGACCATGCTGGCGACGATCCCGGCACCGGTGAGCAGACTGGGGACGAGACGGGTGAAACCGTCCGTGTACTTCATCCCGATCGACCAGCCGACCTCGAGCAGACCGGCGACGAGCAGCAGAACCCAGGCCATGACAGGCACCTCCGTGAACGAACTGAACGGGGTGCGTCGTCTTTTCCTTCAGCCCGGTACGGCGCGTCTCGTCGGGGTTCCTCCAACCTAGCAAAAACAGGCCGAAGGGGCCGGTGACCTCGATCACCAGCCCCTCCGGTCCGTTCGCTACCGCCGGTTCAGAGGTACAACCCGGTCGAATCCTCGGACCCCTCGAACCGGTCCGCGGCCACCGCGTGCAGGTCGCGCTCGCGCATCAGCACATAGCCGACGCCCCGCACCTCGACCTCCGCGCGGTCCTCCGGGTCGTACAGCACCCGGTCGCCCGGCTCCACGGTCCGTACGTTCTGCCCCACCGCGACGACCGCGGCCCAGGCCAGCCGCCGGCCGACCGCCGCCGTGGCGGGGATCAGGATGCCGCCCCCCGAACGCCGCTCGCCCTCACCGGCGTCCTGCCGCACGAGTACGCGGTCGTGCAGCATCCGGATGGGCAGCTTGTCGTCCGGGGAACCGTGCTCGTTCTTCCTGTCGCTCACGCCCTGAACCTACCTGCCCCGGCTCAGCGCCCGCGCCGCCGGGTACCGCCCAGGGCCAGCAGCCCCACGACGCCGACGACCACGAGCGCGACGGGCAGGACGCGCTCCATCCGCGGTGCGCCCTTCTCGTCCACGAACTGCGACTTCACATCGCTGACCACCCGATTGACCCCGACATAGGCCCGCCCGAGGGTGTGGTCGACGCTGGAAGCGACCTTGGCCTTCGCATCGCCCACGATCGTCTTCGGGTGCACCCGCATGCCGAGCTCGTCGAGGGTCTCGGCCAGCACCTCGCGGCGGCGCTTGATGTCCGCCTCGATCTGCGCCGGGGTCCTGCTGTCCGACGTGTCCGCCACCGTACGCCTCCGCTGTCTTCTGACACTGTCCCGGACAGTCTGTCAGCTACTCGGTCCTCCGCACTGTCAGGACCCCCCGTTACGCTGGATCGATGAGCGAGCGACTCCAGCCCGGGGACCCGGCCCCCGCCTTCACCCTCCCGGACGCCGACGGCAACGAGGTGTCCCTGTCGGACCACGAGGGCCGCAAGGTCATCGTCTACTTCTACCCTGCTGCCCTTACCCCCGGCTGCACCAAGCAGGCCTGCGACTTCACGGACAACCTGGAGCTGCTGGCCGGCGCCGGGTACGACGTGATCGGCATCTCCCCCGACAAGCCGGAGAAGCTGGCCAGGTTCCGCGACACGGAGTCCCTGAAGGTCACCCTCCTCGCCGACCCGGACAAGAAGGTCCTGGACGCGTACGGCGCCTTCGGCGAGAAGAAGAACTACGGCAGGACGTACATGGGCGTCATCCGCTCCACGATCGTCGTCGACGAACAGGGCAAGGTCGAACGCGCCCTGTACAACGTCCGCGCCACGGGCCACGTAGCCAAGATCATCAAGGACCTGGGCATCTGACCCCGCTCCGTCGAAGGGCCCGTACCGACCCGCCCGGTATGGGCCCTTCCGCATGCCGCGCGTGACTGTCCGATAGTCGGTTCGTTACTCCGTACGAGGCTGCGAACGCGTGGCCGGGATGGAGGGGACCTGGTGGGGGCGAGTGCGTACAGCAGGGAGCGGCTGGAGGAGGCGGCTCGGGGGGCGCGGACGTTGTCGGAGGCGTTGGTGAGGTTGGGGGTGGATCCGAGGAGTTCGACGCGACGGTATGTGCTGGGGCGGATGAAGAGGCTGGGGGTCGAGGTATCGCACTTCCAGCGGGAGGGGGTGAAGTGGACCAGGGAGATACTTCAAGAAGCGGTCTCGGCCTCGACGAACATGTCCGAGGTTCTGAGGCATCTCGGGTTGGACGTGGTCGGCGGACACCACACCCACATCAGTCGCCGAATCAAGGCGTACGGCATCGACATCTCGCACTTCCGGATGCCGACTCGGAAGGGCAAGCCCTGGCGCCCCCGGACGCCGGAAGGACTGCTCGTCGAGCAACCGACTGCCCAAGTCCGGCGTATTCCGAGCGACCGGATCAAGTGGGCGATGACGACCGTGGGCGTGTCCGAGCAGTGCGCCCTCTGCGGCACCGGCACTGTGTGGCGGGGGCGGCCGCTCCCCTTGGAAGTCGATCACGTGGATGGCAACTGGCGGGACAACCGCCTCCAGAACCTGCGGCTCTTGTGCCCCAACTGCCACTCCACCACCGACACCTACCGGGGACGCGCCAAGGGAGGCACTCGCGCATGAGCAACTACCTTCCCTACACGCGCACGCGTCCCAGCTCTGCGGATCTACGCTCCGCGGTCGCGGGGTCGGTCTCGGTCGCGGCCACGCTGCGCAGCCTGGGCCGTCCCGACAACGGCACGCAACGAGCTCTGCTGCGCCGTTGGGTCGACGAGGAGGGCCTCTCGACGGCGCACTTCCTCGGTCAGGCACACCAACGGGGTGGGCCCGGTACGACCCCACCGAGGCGGGCCGAGCATATCTTGGTCAGGCACGACGAGGTGAGACGCACACGGACCGCTCTGTTGCGCCGGGCGCTGCGCGAGATCGGCCTGCCCGAGGAGTGCGCCGGGTGCGGCACCGGACCGGAGTGGCACGGCAGGCCGATGACGCTGGAGGTCGACCACGTCAACGGGGATTGGCGCGATGATCGCGCAGCCAATCTGAGGCTCCTGTGCCCCAACTGTCACGCCTCCACAGACACCTGGTGCAGAGGTGGGCAGCGGCGACCCGGCCTTCCCCAGTAGAGTGGCTCCGATCGAGCGCCCGTACGCCAATGGCCGAGCGGCAATCTTTAGGTGGTTGTGTTTGTCGGTTCGAATCCGACCGGGCGCACTGCGATTCGGCCCCCGCGCCTCCGCGGGCGCGGGGGCATCTCGACTGCTCAGCCCAAGAGCTCCCGCACCACCGGCACCAGTGCGCGGAAGGCCTTGCCTCGGTGGCTGATGGCGTTCTTCTCGGCGGCGGTCAGTTCCGCGCAGGTGCGGGTCTCGCCGTCCGGCTGGAGGATCGGGTCGTAGCCGAAGCCGCCCGTGCCGGCCGGGGTGTGGCGGAGGGTGCCGCGGAGTTGGCCCTCGACGACGCGTTCCGTGCCGTCGGGCAGGGCCAGGGCGGCCGCGCAGGCGAAGTGGGCGCCGCGGTGCTCGTCGGCGATGTCGCCGATCTGGGCGAGGAGGAGGTCGAGGTTGGCCTTGTCGTCGCCGTGGCGGCCGGCCCAGCGGGCGGAGAAGATGCCGGGCGCGCCGTTGAGGACGTCGACGCAGAGGCCGGAGTCGTCGGCGACGGCGGGGTGGCCGGTGGCGCGGGCGAGGGCGTGGGCCTTGAGGAGGGCGTTCTCGGCGAAGGTCACGCCGGTTTCCCTGACGTCGGGGATCTCCGGGTAGGCGTCCGCGCCGACGAGGTCGTGGGGCAGGCCCGCGTCGGCGAGGATGGCGTTGAGTTCGGTGATCTTTCCGGCGTTGCGGGTGGCGAGGATCAGGCGGGTCATGGGGTCAGTATCCCGGGCGTCCGCCGGTCCGCTCGCACCCGCTCCCGCTACGGCGTGCAGACCTTGGTCAGTTCGCCCGCCGCGTCGGTGACGGGGCTGAGGTCGGGGGTCTCGTCGCCGTTCTCGACCGAGGTGCGGACGTTGTCGACGGCCTTGCCGAGGTCGTCGACGGCCTTCTCCACGTCCGTGTTCTCGGTCTTGTCGCCGATCTTGTCGAGGTTCTGGTCTATGGAGGTGAGGGATTCCTCGAGCTGCGTCGGGTCGTTGGACGCGCTCTCGACGGCCTGCTGGAGGGCGGTGACGCTGTCGGCGATGGCGTCGGCGGTCTGGACGCAGTCGAGGGCCTTGTCGACGGCGTCGCAGCCGGTGGTGAGTCCGGCCGTCAGGGCGAAGGTCGCCACGGCTGCGGCGGCGACGGTGGTGCGGCGAAGGCGGCGGTGGCGGCTCGCGGCCATGGGTCTCGGTCCTCCCCTTGGGACAGGGCCGGGTGGCCCGTGTGCGTGCGGTGCGGCGTCGGGCGTACGGCGGGTGCGGCCGTACGCCCGGGGATCTCCTGTGTCGCTGTGTCGCTGTGTCGCTGTGTCGCTGTACTGCTAGTGACGCGGTGGTGGGCGGTGGAGTTGCGCGTCCGGGCCGCCGTTCTCGATGCGCCCTTGGTGTGCTCTTTACTTTTCGAGGGTCGCGTCGAGCGCCTTGCGCTGGAGGTCGGCCAGTTCGGCGCAGCCGCCGGCGGCGAGGTCGAGGAGGGCGTTGAGTTCGGTGCGGTCGAAGGGCTCGGCCTCGGCGGTGCCCTGGACCTCGACGAAGCGGCCGTCGCCGGTGCAGACGACGTTCATGTCGGTGTCGGCGCGGACGTCCTCCTCGTAGCGGAGGTCGAGGAGCGGGGTGCCGTCGACGATGCCGACGGAGACGGCGGAGACGGTGCCGGTGAGGGGCTTGCGGCTGGGCCTGATGAGCTTCTTGGTGGTCTGGGCCCAGGTGATGGCGTCGGCGAGGGCGACGTAGGCGCCGGTGATGGCGGCGGTGCGGGTGCCGCCGTCGGCCTGGAGGACGTCGCAGTCGAGGACGATGGTGTTCTCGCCGAGCGCCTTGTAGTCGATGACGGCGCGCAGGGAGCGGCCGATGAGGCGGCTGATCTCGTGGGTGCGGCCGCCGATGCGGCCCTTGACGGACTCGCGGTCGCCGCGGGTGTTGGTGGCGCGGGGCAGCATGGCGTACTCGGCGGTGACCCACCCTTCGCCGCTGCCCTTGCGCCAGCGGGGGACGCCTTCGGTGACGGAGGCGTTGCAGAGGACCTTGGTGTCGCCGAAGGAGACGAGGACGGAGCCTTCGGCGTGCTTGCTCCAGCCGCGTTCGATGGTGACGGGGCGGAGCTGCTGGGGGGTGCGGCCGTCGATGCGTGACATGCGGGTGAGCCTAGCGGGACATGGGGAGGGGCCCTTCCGGTGGTGCTCGGCGGGAAGGGCCCCTGGGTGCGCCGGTGGGGCGCTTACATCATGTCTTCGATCTCGGCCGCGAGCGGGTCGGCGTCGGTGCCGATGACGACCTGGATGGCGGTGCCCATCTTGACGACGCCGTGGGCGCCGGCGGCCTTGAGGGCGGCTTCGTCGACCAGCGCGGGGTCGTTGACCTCGGTACGGAGGCGGGTGATGCAGCCTTCGATCTCGTCGATGTTGTCGATGCCGCCGAGGCCGGCGACGATCTTCTCAGCCTTGCTGGCCATGTTCCTTCTCCCTGATCCGGACCGCTTTGTCGCAGTAACCCACAGTTGGCCCATCTTCGCGAGCCATCGGGGGTGGTGTACCGAATGATGGCGTCACGGCGGCGGAACCGACCGTCAACTGGTCTACACCAGTGTACCGGCGACCGGATGGAGACCGGATGAGTGCCGACAGCGCGGTCAGTCCCGCTCGCGCCCGCTGGAACACGTTGTTCCAGGGCTTGCAGAAGATGGGGCGCAGTCTTCAGTTGCCCATCGCGGTTCTGCCCGCCGCGGGCATCCTCAACCGGCTGGGGCAGCCGGACGTCTTCGGCGACGACGGGCTGGGCTGGACGAACGTCTCGAAGGTGATGACCGGTGCGGGTGGTGCGCTGCTCGACGGTTCGCTGGGGCTGCCGCTGCTGTTCTGCGTGGGTGTCGCCATCGGCATGGCCAAGAAGGCGGACGGTTCGACGGCGCTGGCGGCGGTGGCGGGGTTCCTCGTCTACTGGAACGTGCTGCGGCAGTTCCCGGAGGACTGTCCGGAGGGGGCGGAGGCGGTCCCCCAGATCGGCTGCCGGCTCACCGACGGGTCGGAGACGGTGACGGCGTTCACGTACCAGAATCCGGGCGTCTTCGGCGGCATCGTGATCGGGTTGCTGGCGGCGTACTTCTGGCAGCGCTTCCACCGTACGAGGCTGGTCGACTGGCTGGGCTTCTTCAACGGGCGCCGGCTGGTGCCGATCATCATGGCGTTCGCGGCGATCGTGTTCGCGGCGCTGTGTCTGTGGGTGTGGCCGCCGATCGGCAGTGCGCTGGAGAGCTTCAGCGACTGGCTGAACGGTCTGGGCGCGTGGGGCTCGGGCATCTTCGGCGTGGCGAACCGGGCGTTGCTGGTGATCGGCCTGCACCAGTTCCTGAACGTGCCGATGTGGTTCCAGTTCGGTTCGTACACGAAGCCGGACGGCACGGTGGTGCACGGTGACATCAACATGTTCCTGGCGGGCGACCCGACGGCGGGGCAGTTCACGACGGGCTTCTTCCCGATCATGATGTTCGCGCTGCCGGCGGCGGCGCTGGCGATCACGCACTGCGCGAAGCCGCACCGCCGCAAGGAGGTCGGCGGCCTGATGCTGTCGGTGGCGCTGACGTCGTTCGTGACCGGGATCACGGAGCCGCTGGAGTACTCGTTCCTGTTCATCGCGCCGTTGCTGTACGCGGTGCACGCGGTGCTGACGGGTGTGTCGATGGCGGTGACGTGGGCGCTGGGGGTGAAGGACGGGTTCAGTTTCTCGGCGGGGCTGATCGACTACGTCATCAACTGGAACCTGGCGACGAAGCCGTGGCTGATCATTCCGATCGGCCTGTGCTTCGCCGTGGTGTACTACGCGGTCTTCCGGTTCGCGATCACGAAGTTCGATCTGAAGACGCCGGGGCGGGAGCCGGAGGACGAGGTGGAGGACGTGGCGAAGGGCTAGCGTCGCGTAGGCTTTCGAGCGTGGTCTTCCAAGGCCCCCGGACCTGGTCCGGGGGCCTTCGGCATGCCTTCGCGGGGGCTGGGAGCGGGCGCCGGATCCGGTACTGCGTGTAGTGCCGCGGTCGCGGAACAGCGGGTTCCTTACACAGCCTTCATCGTGCTACAACAGGTCTACACCACTGAGTGGTTTAGACCTGCGACGACGCCGTCCTCTTCCTTCCCGTGCGACCGGGCGGCGCGCCCTGTCCCCCTGGAGGATGTTGTGACCACGCCCAGCGCCGCGCCCGCGGCAGAGAAGAAGAAGGGCGCCGGTGTGATGGCTGTGCTGCAGCGCATCGGCCGCAGCCTGATGCTGCCGGTCGCGGTGCTGCCCGCCGCCGCCCTGCTGGTGCGCCTCGGCAACACCGACATGCTGGGCCGCCCGGAGTTCCCCACGTTCCTGACGAAGATCGCCGGGTTCATGGCGGCGGGCGGCAACGCCATCCTCGACAACATGGCGCTGCTGTTCGCGGTGGGCATCGCCATCGGCTTCGCCAAGAAGTCGGACGGCTCCACGGCGCTCGCGGCCGTCGTCGGCTACCTGGTCTTCAAGAACGTGCTGGCGACGTTCACCGACAAGAACCTCCCGCAGGTGGCGCAGGCCGTCGACGGCAAGGTCGTCATGACCGACGCGCCGGTGGACGCCAAGGTCCTCGGCGGTGTGGTCATGGGCATCGTGGTGGCGCTGCTCTACCAGCGCTTCTACCGCACCAAGCTGCCCGACTGGGCGGGCTTCTTCGGCGGGCGCCGGCTGGTTCCGATCCTGTCGGCCTTCGCGGGCCTGGTCCTCGGCATCGTCTTCGGTTACATCTGGCCGGTGCTCGGCACCGCCCTGCACAACTTCGGTGAGTGGCTGGTCGGCTCCGGCGCGGTCGGCGCGGGCATCTTCGGTGTCGCCAACCGCGCGCTGATCCCGATCGGCATGCACCACCTGCTGAACTCCTTCCCCTGGTTCCAGGCGGGTTCGTACGAGGGCAAGAGCGGCGACATCGCCCGCTTCCTGGCCGGTGACCCGACCGCGGGCCAGTTCATGACGGGTTTCTTCCCGATCATGATGTTCGCGCTGCCGGCCGCCTGTCTGGCGATCGTGCACTGCGCCCGTCCCGAGCGCCGCAAGGTCGTGGGCGGCATGATGTTCTCGCTCGCGCTGACGTCCTTCGTCACCGGTGTGACCGAGCCGATCGAGTTCACCTTCATGTTCATCGCGCCGGTGCTGTACGCCATCCACGCGGTGCTCACGGGTGTCTCGATGGCGCTGACCTGGGCGCTGGGCATGAAGGACGGCTTCGGCTTCTCGGCCGGCGCGGTCGACTTCTTCCTGAACCTGGGCATCGCGAGCAACCCGTGGGGCCTGGCCCTGGTCGGCCTGTGCTTCGCGGCGGTCTACTACGTGGTCTTCCGGTTCGCGATCACGAAGTTCAACCTGCCGACGCCCGGCCGCGAGTCCGACGAGGAGATAGCCGAGCTGCAGAAGGCGGAGGGCAAGTAGCCCCGCACGCGTCTCGCACGGAGGCGGGGGCCGGGCCCGGGGGCCGGGCCCCGCCTCCGTCGTCGTGCGTCAGACCTCGTACACCGCGCCCGCGGCGGCGACCTCGACCCGTCCGTCGTAGACCTCGCGCGCGTCGGCGAGGTTGACCCGGGGGTCGGTCCACGGCGGGATGTGGGTGAGGACCAGGCTGCGGGCGCCGGCACGGGCGGCGGTCTCGCCCGCCTCGCGGCCGTTGAGGTGCAGGTCGGGGATGTTCTCCTTGCCGTGCGTGAACGCGGCCTCGCACAGGAACAGGTCGGTGTCGCGGGCGAGTTCGTCCAGCACGGGGGTGACACCCGTGTCGCCGGAGTAGGTCAGCGACCTGCCGTCGTGCTCGACGCGGATGGCGTAGGCCTCCACGGGGTGCGCGACGCGCTCGGTGTGCACGGTGAAGGGGCCGACCTCGAAGGTGGACGGCTTGACCGTGTGGAAGTCGAAGACCTCGCTCATGGACGAGGCGGTGGGGGTGTCGGCGTAGGCGGTGGTGAGCCGGTGCTCGGTGCCCTCGGGTCCGTAGACCGGGAGGGGGTCGCAGCGGCCGCCTTCGTGCCGGTAGTAGCGCGCCACGAAGTAGGCGCACATGTCGATGCAGTGGTCGGCGTGCAGGTGGCTGAGGAAGATCGCGTCGAGGTCGTAGAGACCGCAGTGGCGCTGCAGCTCGCCGAGGGCACCGTTGCCCATGTCGAGGAGCAGCCGGAAGCCGTCGGCCTCGACGAGGTAGCTCGAGCAGGCCGATTCCGCGGACGGGAACGACCCCGAGCAGCCGACGACGGTGAGCTTCATGAAGCAGAAACCTCCGCTGGCGCGTGTGGAGAGACGGGGGTCGTGCGGTTTGTCGAGCGTAAGGCGCAAAACCTGTGGTCGCTCCTCCGCCAGGGGCCGTTGTGGGCGAACTCACCTGCGGTGTCACCGGTTCGGCTGGACGTGGGGCGCGTGAGGTCATCGAGGGGGCGCGCGGTGGTGGTGCGCGCCGGTACGGTCCTCGTATGGACACGTCCTGGTGGCTCGCCCTCGCGGCGGTGGTACTGCTCGCACTCGTCGCCACGGTCGTCGACGGCTGGGGTCGCGGGCGGCGGCCCCCTCGGCCGGGCGGCAGCCGGCGTCCGCCGGGGCGGCCGACGGGGCCCCGGGGACGGGTGTCCCGGCCCCGGCCCGCGGAGATCTGGTGGGCGAACGTGCCGTACGAGGACACCGGGGGCGCGAAGGACCGGCCGTGTCTGGTGATCTCGGTGCACGGGCGGCGCGCGCTCGTCGCGAAGATCACCACGCGGCACCGGGAAGGACGGGCCGGGGTGATCACCCTGCCGCCGGGCTCGGTCGGTGACGCGCGGGGGCGGACGAGCTTCCTGGAGACCGACGAGCTGCGCCGGGTACCGGTGAGGGACTTCCGGCGCCGGGTGGGCGAGGTGGACCCGGCCCTGTGGGACCAGGTCCGTCACCTGACCCGGTGAGGGACCGGGTACTCCGCCTCGCCCGGTGAGGGACCGGATACTCCGCCTCGCCCCGTGCGGGCCCTACCGCGTCGCCCCGGCCCGTGAGGACCGGACCCGCCCTCTCGCCCGCGCGGGTCCCCCCGCGTCACCCCGCCCGGCGAGGACCGGGCCCGTCACCTCGCCCGGTGAGGCCTCAGGCCCAGAGCTGGCCCTGGAGGGTCTCGATGGCTTCCTCGGTGGTGGCGGCCGTGTAGACGCCGGTGGAGAGGTACTTCCAGCCGCCGTCGGCGACGACGAAGACGATGTCCGCGCTCTCGCCGGCCTTCACCGCCTTCTTCCCGACGCCGATCGCGGCGTGCAGGGCGGCGCCGGTGGAGACGCCCGCGAAGATGCCCTCCTGCTGGAGGAGTTCGCGAGTGCGGGTGACCGCGTCGGCGGAGCCCACCGAGAAGCGGGTGGTGAGGACGGAGGCGTCGTACAGCTCGGGTACGAAGCCCTCGTCGAGGTTGCGCAGCCCGTACACCAGGTCGTCGTAGCGCGGTTCGGCGGCGACGATCTTCACGTCCGGCTTGTGCTCGCGCAGGTAGCGGCCGACGCCCATCAGGGTGCCCGTGGTGCCGAGGCCGGCCACGAAGTGGGTGAGGGACGGCAGGTCGGCGAGGATCTCGGGGCCGGTGCCGGCGTAGTGGGCGCCGGCGTTGTCCGGGTTGCCGTACTGGTAGAGCATCACCCAGTCCGGGTGCTCGGCGGAGAGTTCCTTCGCGACGCGCACGGCGGTGTTGGAGCCGCCCGCGGCCGGGGAGGAGATGATCTCCGCGCCCCACATGGCGAGCAGGTCCCGGCGTTCCTGCGAGGTGTTCTCGGGCATCACGCAGACGATCCGGTAGCCCTTGAGCCGGGCGGCCATGGCGAGGGAGATACCGGTGTTGCCGCTGGTGGGTTCCAGGATCGTGCAGCCCGCGGTGAGGCGGCCGTCCTTCTCGGCCTGCTCGATCATGTGGAGCGCGGGGCGGTCCTTGATCGAGCCGGTCGGGTTGCGGTCCTCCAGCTTGGCCCAGATGCGGACGTCGTCGGACGGCGAGAGCCGCGGCAGGCGCACCAGGGGGGTGTTGCCCACCGCGGCCAGCGGGGAGTCGTAACGCATCCCGATCAGGCCATGCCGCCGGCCACGGCCGGCAGGATCGTGATGCTGTCGCCGTCGGTCAGCTTGGTGTCGATGCCGTCGAGGAAGCGGACGTCCTCGTCGTTCAGGTAGACGTTGACGAAGCGGCGCAGCTGCTCCCCGTCCACGATCCGGGCCTGGATGCCCGCGTGCCGGGTCTCCAGGTCGGCGAAGAGCTTGGCGAGGGTGTCCCCGTTGCCCTCCACCGCCTTCTGGCCGTCGGTGTACTGGCGGAGGATGGTCGGGATGCGGACCTCGATGGCCATGGCTGAGGGCTCCTGTCGGAAGGTGTCGTGGGTTCGGTCAGGCGCGCGGCGGCACGCGGCAGCCCGCCGCGGCTCACGGCCGTACGGCGGCGGAAGTCAACAGATGGCGCTGTTCAGCCTGCACAGGTCGACGTGCAGGCGCGCCACGAGCAGCGTGCCCGGCGCCTTTTCGCTCACGTCGAGAAGAACCATGGGCTCATCGTATCGATTCCCGGTCCGGCCCCCGGAGTGTGATCTCACCCTGCGGACATGATTCATCCGCTATGCGGGACGCGCCCGGGATCAGTACGCCTCCACGACCTTGACCTCCTCCTCCGTCACCTCGCCTTCCAGGATCCGGAACGACCGGAACTGGAAGTCGCCGGCGCCGTCGGTGTCCGCCGTGGAGACCAGGACGTAGTGTGCGCCGGGCTCGTTGGCGTAGGTGATGTCGGTGCGGGAGGGGTAGGCCTCGGTGGCGGTGTGGGAGTGGTAGATGACCACCGGCTCCTCGTCGCGGTCGTCCATCTCGCGGTAGAGCTTCAGCAGGTCCTGGGAGTCGAACTCGTAGAAGGTCGGGGAGCGCGCGGCGTTCAGCATCGGGACGAACCGCTCCGGGCGGCCCTCGCCCACCGGACCGGCCACCACGCCGCACGCCTCGTCGGGGTGGTCCTCGCGCGCGTGGGCGACGATCTGGTCGTACAGGGCCTGGGTGATGGTCAGCATGCGGCCAGGATAAGCAGAGGGCCGGACCGTACCGATGGGTGGTACGGACCGGCCCGTATGCCGGACATCCTGAGCGGCGGCCGCGCTGGGGTGCCACGAGCACCCCGTGCGGCCGGACGTCCTCGGTGCGCGCGAACGCGCTGGTCGGAGTCTGCCGGCCGGGGTGGCCGTCAGACGATCTTCTCCATCTCCGGCTCGTCGCGCCGCTCGGTGATCTCCGGGTTGCGGCTCTTGAGCACGGCCCAGCCGATGCCGAGCGCGACGGCCCAGCCGGCCATCACGTAGAGGCAGACGCGGGCGTCGGCGTCGAGGGCGATCAGGCAGGTGACGAAGAGCAGGAAGGCGATGGCGATGTAGGAGCAGACCGAGCCGCCCGGCGCCGGGAAGGAGGAGGCGGGCAGGCGGCCCGCGACGACCTTGCGGCGGTAGAGGACGTGGCTGATCAGGATCATCAGCCAGGTCCAGATGCCGGCGGCGGTGGCGATGGAGGTGACGTAGCCGAAGGCCTTCTCCGGGACGACGTAGTTGAGGACCACGCCGATGCCCATGAAGATCACCGAGACGCCGATGCCGATGGCCGGGGTCTTGGTCGACGACAGCCGGTTGAAGATCTTCGGGGCCTCGCCGTTGTCCGCCAGGGAGCGCAGCATGCGGCCCGTGGAGTACATGCCGGAGTTGCAGGACGACAGGGCGGCGGTGAGCACGACGAAGTTCACGATGCCCGCGCCGGCCGGGATGCCGATGACCGTGAAGGCCTTCACGAAGGGGCTGACGCCCTCGGCGAACTCGGTCCACTTGACCACGGCCAGGATGACGGTGAGGGCGCCGACGTAGAACAGCGCGATGCGCCAGGGCAGGGTGTTGATCGCCTTGGGGAGGGTCTTCTCCGGGTTCTCGGACTCACCGGCGGTGACGCCGACCAGCTCGACGGCGAGGTAGGCGAACATGACGCCCTGGAGGGTCATCAGGGACGAGCCGATGCCCTTGGGGAAGAAGCCGTCGAACTCCCACAGGTTGGAGACGGCGGCGGTGTCGCCGGCCTGGCTGAAGCCGAGGGTGAGGACGCCGATACCGATGACGATCATGCCGATGATGGCGGTGACCTTGACCATCGAGAACCAGAACTCGATCTCGCCGAACAGCTTCACCGAGATCAGGTTGGCGACGAACAGCAGGACCAGGAAGACCAGGGCGGAGACCCACTGCGGGATGTCCGGGAACCAGTAGTGGATGTAGATGGCGGCGGCGGTGAGTTCCGCCATGCCGGTGACCACCCACATCAGCCAGTACGTCCAGCCGGTGAAGTAACCGAAGAAGGGGCCGAGGAACTCGCGCGAGTACTCGGCGAAGGAGCCGGAGACCGGTCGGTAGAGGAGCAGCTCGCCGAGCGCCCGCATGATGAAGAAGATGATCACGCCCGCGAGGGCGTACATGAGGATGATGCTGGGGCCGGCCTTGGCGATGTTGGCCCCGGCGCCCAGGAAGAGGCCGACGCCGATGGCGCCGCCGATCGCGATCATCTGGACCTGGCGGCTGTTGAGTCCGCGTTCGTACCCCTCTTCGGGGGCCTTCTCCGTGTCGACCTGCGCAGAGGTCATGTGTGGTGCGCCTTTCTCCATGCCGAACCGGGCCTTCTCGCGGCCTCGGATCGGGTCTCGATCCCCCCGGATGATGGAGCTGAGCGGGCCTCACGTCCCGCTCGGTGCCTGGCCGGCGATCCGCCGGCTCGGTGGCGCACCCGGCCGAACATTCGGGTGGTGTTCGCCGGGCGGTCGTGAAGATTTACCACGACGGCCCGGCTGATCACAGGGGCACTCTGTGACGTGTCCCATAGGCAGAAGCGGACAAAAACCACCCATGGGGTGCAAAAAAGGGCATCGTTTTGACAGGATCGTTATCCGGATTTGAGGGTCCGCTGAGCGGACACTCAGCGTGCCCGTACCGCCACGTTCAGGGCATAAGGGTCGCGACGAGGGACTCCTGGAGACCGCCGAGCCACAGGTAGGCCATCACCATGGGCTTGCGCGGGTCCTCGTCGGGCAGCCGGTAGAGCAGGTCGGTGTCGTCCTCGTCGGCGATCTCCAGCCGGGAGCCGATCGCCAGGCGCAGGTCGTTGAGGGCGCTCAGCCACTGCCGGGACTCCGCGGCCGACAGCTTCAGCACCGCGCCGTCCTCGCCCGCCCCCGCGCTCGCCGAGGCGAGGGCGTCCAGGGTGCGGATCACCGCCAGCGCGTTGTCGCGCTTGCCGGCGCGCAGGTCGTTCTCCGTGTAGCGGCGGAACTCGGCGGAGTGCGCCCGCTGCTCCTCGGCCTCCGCGGCCTGGGGGGTGCCCTCGGGATCGCCGTAGGCGTCGGGGAACAGGCGGCGCAGCACCGGGTCGGTGGGCGGCTCGCTCGGGCCCTCGGCGAAGAGCTCGGCGAGCGGGTCGTCGGAGGCGTCCTCGGCGGGGCCGGGGCCGATCAGCTCCAGGAGCTGCACGGCCAGGGACCGGATGATGGAGATCTCGACGTCGTCGAGGGCGACGGCCGCGCCGCCGCCGGGGAGCGGTTCGAACTGTCCGGGCATCGAGGTGATTCAGCTACTTCCGTCCTGCGGGCGGGCGTGGGTCATTTCCGGTCCTGCTGGAGGGTGGCCCACAGGCCGTAGCCGTGCATGGCCTGCACGTCCCGCTCCATCTCCTCGCGGCTGCCGCTGGAGACGACCGCCCGGCCCTTGTGATGGACGTCCATCATGAGCTTGGTGGCCTTGTCCTTCGAGTAGCCGAAGTAGGACTGGAAGACGTACGTCACGTAGCTCATGAGGTTGACGGGATCGTTGTGGACGATCGTCACCCAGGGCACGTCGGGCTCGGGTACGGCGAAGACCTCCTCCGCCGACTCGGTCTTCTCGATCTCCATGGGTGCGGCTGCCGTCACAGGGCCCATGCTGCCACCACAGGGGGGCGGCCGCACAAACGGGTCTGTGGGCCACGCCACGCGACCAGAAATCGTCAGTCTGACGAAATGGGGGTACGATTCCTGCCATGAACACAGCGGACCTTGGGCTGCCGGTGGACGTTCCCTCGACGGCGCTCTTCACGGACCAGTACGAGCTGACCATGCTCCGAGCCGCCCTGAAGGCGGGCACGGCCGAGCGGCGCAGCGTGTTCGAGGTCTTCACGCGCCGGCTGCCGGACGGGCGCCGCTACGGCGTCGTGGCGGGCACCGGGCGGGTGCTGGACGCGGTGGAGAACTTCCGCTTCGACGCGGACGTCCTCACCTTCCTGCGCGAGCGGGGCATCGTCGACGAGGAGACGCTGGACTGGCTGGCCCAGTACCGCTTCAGCGGCGACATCTGGGGCTACCCCGAGGGCGAGGTGTACTTCCCGGGCTCGCCGATCATGCGGGTCGAGGGGACCTTCGGCGAGTGCGTGCTGCTGGAGACGGTGATCCTCTCCATCCTCAACCACGACTCGGCGATCGCCGCCGCCGCGTCCCGCATGTCCTCGGCCGCCGGGGGACGTCCGCTGATCGAGATGGGCGCCCGCCGCACCCACGAGCTGGCCGCGGTGGCCGCCGCCCGCTCCGCCTACGTCGGCGGCTTCGCGACCACCTCCGACCTGGCCGCCGGCTTCCGCTACAACATCCCCACCGTCGGCACCTCCGCCCACGCCTTCACCCTGCTGCACGACACCGAGCGCGACGCCTTCCAGGCGCAGGTGGAGTCCCTCGGCCGCGACACCACGCTGCTGGTGGACACCTACGACGTCACCGAGGCCGTCCGCACGGCCGTGGAGGTCGCCGGGCCCGAGCTGGGCGCCGTGCGCATCGACTCCGGCGACCTGCTGCTGGTCGCCCACCGGGTGCGCCAGCAGCTGGACGAGCTGGGCGCCACGGAGACGAAGATCGTCGTCACCTCCGACCTGGACGAGTACGCCATCGCCTCGCTGGCGGCGGCGCCCGTGGACGCGTACGGCGTCGGCACCCAGCTGGTGACCGGGTCCGGGCACCCGACGGCCTCGATGGTCTACAAGCTGGTCGCCCGGGCCGAGTCCGGCGCCCCCGCCGACGCCGCGGGGCCGCTGGTGGCGGTGGCGAAGAAGTCCAGCGGGGGCAAGACGTCGATCGGCGGCCGCAAGTGGGCCGCCCGGCGCCTGGACTCCCACGGGTACGCCGAGGCCGAGGTGGTCGGCACCGGGCCGGTGCCCGAGGACCTCGCCGACCGGCAGCTCCTCGTGGAGCTGGTCAGGGGCGGCGAGGTGGTCGCCCGCGAGCCGCTGGACGCCGCCCGGGACCGGCACGCGGCCGCCCGCGCCAACCTGCCGCTGTCCGCCACCCAGCTCTCCCGAGGGGAACCCGTCATTCCGACGGAGTACGTGCACGAGGGCTCGGGTAGCTAAAGCAGGTGCGGGCCCCGCAGGCCCGCGTCAGCCGTCCGTCCGTCCCCTCCCGCCCCCACTCGACCCAGTCGAAGGACACCGACCATGCGCCGCGCCCTGATCGTCGTAGACGTGCAGAACGATTTCTGCGAGGGAGGCAGCCTCGCCGTGACCGGCGGTGCGGACGTGGCCGCCGCCATCACCGAGCTGATCGGGCAGGCGCCCGCCGGCTACCGCCACGTGGTGGCCACCCGCGACCACCACATCGCGCCGGGCGGCCACTTCGCCGACAACCCCGACTACGTCCACTCCTGGCCGGCGCACTGCGTCGCGGGCACGGAGGGGGTCGGCTTCCACCCGAACTTCGCCCCCGCCGTCGCCTCCGGCGCGATAGACGCCGTCTTCGACAAGGGGGCGTACTCGGCCGCCTACAGCGGCTTCGAGGGAGCCGACGAGAACGGCACGCGGCTCGCCGACTGGCTGCGGACCCGGGAGATCGACGAGGTCGACGTCGTGGGCATCGCCACCGACCACTGCGTACGGGCCACCGCCCTGGACGCCGCCCGCGAGGGCTTCCGCACCCAGGTGCTGCTCGACCTGACCGCCGGAGTGGCCGCGCAGAGCACCGAGCGGGCGCTGGAGGAGCTGCGGGAGGCGGGCGTGGAGCTGTCCGGGAAGCCGGTCGTGCACTAGGTCGCGTCCGCAAGGTCCGCCTGCCCCGCGACGCCCGGCACGCTCCCCGGGAGGGGGCACCCCCACTCTCCGCACCGGGCGAAGCCCCGAGTAGGCCTCGTACGAGTGGCTGCGCCCGGCCCCGCCCCCAGCCTCAGGCCGGGGGCCCCCAGAGCACGCACCGGACGCCGCGGGGCCCGCCCTCCGGGCGGACGACGGGACTGTGCGGATACGGCCCAGCGGGCGTCGAGCCGTACAGGAAGGCGGTCGGCCTCCGGCGGCCGCGTGCTCCGCTACGCCTGGGGCGCCGGGCGTCTGAGCAGGGCGCGGATCGGGTGCCACAGCTCCTGGACCGGCTCCGGACCGCCCGGGACGGCGGCCACCGGCGCCGTGCGCCAGATCAGGCCGTCCGGGTGGTGCAGGACCGCGGTGATCTCGTCGGGGGTCGGCGGGGCCGCGTTGCCCCGCAGGTAGACCGCGCGCAGCCCCAGATTGCGCAGCCTGGTCAGGGCGCGCGCCCGGTTCTGGGCGTGGACGAGAAAGCGCAGGCTGCCGTCCGGGCCGGCGGGGCTGGGCAGGTTCAGCGCCACCACCACCGTGCCGTTCGGCAGCTTGCAGAAGCCTCCTGCGGCCATGCGGTCATACCCCCGTGTCTGCCGGTGCCGGTCCGGATGTCGGACCAGGTGTCAATAAGAGAACCACAGGACGCACCTAAACACGGATCGGCGGCGACCCGCCAGGGGGTCACCGCCGATCACGCTCTGACCTGGGCAGATGCTGTCTACCTGCCCGCGGAGCCAACCTCCAGCTCGATCGTCGAGCCGTTCTTGGCCTCCTTCAGGATCTTGATCTTCGTGTTGGTGTCAGTGATCTTGACGCCGCCGGTGGGGTTCGACTCGTCGTAGTAGTCGCTCTTGCGGTCGTTGAAGACCGAGACGCCCTTCGAGCCCGGGAAGTACTTCGCCACGTCGGCCTTGTGCAGCGTGATGGCGTCCGTGCGGTAGAGGCTGAACGGCGAGTCGTACGACTGGATGCGGTTGCGCAGCAGCGTGCCGTCCTTCCACTTCATCGCGGTCGGGTGCGAGTCGACGGGCAGGACCAGGCCGGTGCCGGGGTGCTGGCTGGTGTTGTTGTCCGCCTGGGAGGTGTCCCACTTCCAGATCAGCAGACCGTTCTGGTACGGGTAGTGCTCCACCCAGTCCGGGCGCTCCGTGAAGCCGAAGTTGTACGGGCCGGTCTTCAGGGTCTTGTCGTACGACACGTACTGCCGGTTCTCGGCGAGGTAGTACTGCGCGTAGTCCTTGGTGAAGGAGGCGCCGACGCGGGAGAAGCCGGTGGCCGTCCAGGCGGCGTCCGCGGTCTCGGCGTTGTCGGTGAAGAGCGCCTGTCCGTCCGCGGTGACCGTGATGGCGTCGGCCGTGAAGCCCTTCTGGGCCACGCCGCCGTCCGTCTGGTAGCGGAAGCGGACGTCGACCTTCTGACCCGCGTAGGCGTCGAGGGAGTACGCGAACTTCTTGTGACCGTCCAGGGTTCCGTGCAGGGCCGGCTTGTCGGCGGCGTCGCGCGGGACCGGCTGACCGTCCACCGTGCCGTCGACGGCGGTCCAGTTGGCGCCGCCGTCGGTGGACACCTCGGTGTAGAGGTAGTCGTAGTTGGCCTCGATGTCGTACCAGCCGTCGAAGGTCAGCTCGGCCTTCGCCTTGCCGGTGAGGTCGACCGAACGGCTCAGCGTGTTCTTGAGGTTGTCACCGCTGCCGCTCCACCACTGCGTGGCGCCCTCGGCGGGCGTGACGATCTCGGTGGTGACCGCCTTCTTCGGCAGCTCGACGACCAGGCCCTGCTTGTGCTTGGTGTTGTACTCCGCCACGCCCAGCTTGTGCCAGGAGCTGACCCCGGCCTTGGCGGTGTCGTAGTTCAGCCAGCCGAGCTGGAGCTTGTCCCAGGCGGTCATGTCGCCGGGCAGGTCGCCGATCTCGTTGCGGCCGGTGCCGAGCCACGAACCGGACGACATCAGCGTCCAGAAGCCGGTGGAGTTGTCGCCGCCGGCGGTGTCGTAGTGGTCCGGCAGACCGAGGTCGTGGCCGTACTCGTGGGCGTAGACGCCGAGTCCGCCGTTCTCCGGCTGGATGGTGTAGTCGCCGACCCAGACACCGGTGGAGCCGATCTGCGAGCCGCCGAGCTTGTTCTGCTCGGGACCGGTGGCGCCGGCGTCGGTGCCGAAGGCGTACCAGCGGTGGGCCCAGATGGCGTCGGTGCCCTGGGCGCCGCCGCCCGCGGACTCGTCCTCGCCGGCGTGCACGACCTGGAAGTGGTCGATGTAGCCGTCGGGCTCGTTGAAGTCGCCGTCGCCGTCGAAGTCGTAGCGGTCCCACTCGTCGAAGCGGGCGGCGTCGGCCTTGATCTGGGCGTCGGTGCGGCCGGCCGCCTTCTGCTGCTCGACCCAGGCGTTCAGGCCGTCGCTGACGACGTTCCACACGCTGGGGCAGTTGGTGTCGCCGCAGGCGTTGTTGCCGTAGCGGGCCTCGTTGTAGGGGACCTTCACCCAGTCGGAGACCTCGCCCTCGACCGAGTAACGGCCGGAGGACTGCTTCTCGTAGTACGTCTTGACCGAGTCGACGCCTTCGCCGGAGCCGAAGTACAGGTCCTGGAAGTGCTGCTGGTCGTAGTCCTCCTTCCAGGCCGTGGAGTTGTCGGTCTTGCGGTTGGGCTTGGCGATCTGGTTGTGCAGCGGGCCGGCGTCGCCGCCGTAGCGGCTGTCGACCTTGTCGCCGAACTCGACCAGGATGGTGAAGATCTTGTCCGTCTTCTCCCGGCCCAGCTCGACGTACTTGCTGTCGCCCTTCTTGCTCTTGAGCTGGACGACGTTCGAGCCGTCCTTCTTCTGCACGGAGGCCTTGCCGGATATGACCTGGTTGAGGGCCTCCTCGCGCTGGGCCTCCTGCGTGTCGCTCAGGGGGCCCTTGAGGTCATGGGAGTCCATGCCCTTCGCGGGGTGCGGGTCGTGGCGGTCCACGGCCTCCGGTCGGGCGGGCGAGTCGGCCTGCGCCACACCGGCCGCGGAGAGCGTGGCGGTGGCGGCGGCCAGGGCGACGGTCGTCGCCGCCGTTCTGAACGTCCAGGATCTTCTGGTCACTTGAGTTCCTCCCCCGCGTGCACGTGCGCGGATGGGGGGCCAAGGACAGGGCAAAGTCCGCGCACACGTGGTCAACGCGTGTAGTCAAGTGACGACATTTGACTAGAGGTTCACCGGAAAAGACAGACCTTGACTTGAGCAGGACAAGTGCACTATGCGGAGGGCGGGTTCGTTTTGCGGACACCCCACCGGGACCCGAGCGGCACCGGACGGGCGCGCGGGACCGTCCACTGACCGGGCACCATGAATCCGTGCGCCCCCCGTGCATCGGCCATGCCGGTTAGGTCACGCTTACTGCTGGTTCCACTCGGGCACACAGCGGGTTAGAGTCGCTTGGCACCACGCCCGGAAGCCGGCGGAAAGCCAGGCTGACAGCCCGTCTCACCCCCAGATTGTCTTCCGAGGACACGATGGCCATGCCCCGTCCGACTGCCGCACAGTTCGCCTACGGTACGTGCACCGTGATCTTCTCGACGCTCGCCATGCTGCTGCTGTCCCGGACGAGTTCGGGCCCCGGAGTCGCCGTCGTCGCCGTGGCCGCGCTCGCCCTCGGGCTGCTGGTCGCCCTGACCGTCCCCCAGCCGAGGGCGCGCAGGGTGGCCGCCGTGCCGGCCCGCCGGCCCGTCGCGGACCGGGAGCCGGTGCCGGCGGCGCGGGTCTCCGCGGGTGCGGGCGAGACGGCCCGCGGTCGCGCCGCCTGACGCCTCCGTGCCGCCCGGGGCGCCGGCCCCGGGCCGTCAACGGGCACTGACCACCACCGTCTTGGCCGCCTTGTCGTGCAGGCCCTGCTTGTAGGGCCGGTCGAAGAAGCTCCAGCCGCCCGCGATGATCGTCCAGACGCAGGCGCAGCAGAAGGCGAACGGGATCCACAGCACCAGGGCGCGGATCAGCGACGTCTGCACCGAGGGGGTGGCGCCGTTGTCCAGGTTGGCCACCCGCAGGCCGAGCCACTTCTTGCCGAGGGTCTGGCCCGACTTGCTGGTCATGTAGGTGTCGTAGGCGATGTAGAGCACGGCGGCGATCAGGGACTGCCCGAAGGACTTGCCGACCGAGATGTCGTCACCGTCCACCTGGTACTCCTGGACGTCGAACGCCCAGCTCAGCAGCCACACGACGATACCCACGAGGATCATGTCGATGATCCGGGCGAGCGTGCGCCGACCGCTGTCGGCGAGCGGGGGCATGCCGGCCAGTGGATCGGTGGGGTGGTTCCCGCCGCCGTACGGGTCGCCTCCGTAGGGCCCACCCCCGCCGGGGGGCGGGGCGCCGTAGGGCCCACCCCCGCCGGGGGGCGGGGCGCCGTAGGGCCCACCGCCGCCCGGAGGCGGAGCTCCGTACGGGCCACCGCCGCCCGGAGGCGGGGGCGTGCCGCCGGAGGGCGGGGGCTGGCCGGTGCTGCCGTGCGGGGGCGGACCGTCGTACGGCGAGCCCGTGCCGCCCGCGCCCGGGTCGGGGCCGGGGCCGGGTTCCTGGCCCGGCCCGGGCGACGGGGGACGCTTCCTGAACGGGTCGTCTTCCGGCGGCTGCCCGCCGAAGCCGGGGGGCGGTTCGCTGCTCATGGCCCGAGTCGACCGCGATCACCCCGCGCGCGCATCCGGCGAGCGGCCGTCCGGAGTACGAGCGCCTCCGGCGGTGCCCGGGGCGGGGCTGCCGGGGTCTGATCCCGGGCCTGTGCGGGACCCCGCCGTCGGGCCTGTGCGGGACCCCGCCGACGGGCCGGAGACGGAACCGCGTCCGTCGGCACGGGAGGGCGCGCACCCGCGGTACAGGCGGGACGACGGCGTCATGGCTCAGCGGGGTTCCGGGGCCCGCCGGGGCGCGGGCCGGGTCAGCCCGCTACGAAGGTGCGGGACGCCTTGTCGTGCCAGCACTGGTGCCACGGCCGGTCGAAGAGGCACCACGCGACGCCGACGACACCGACCACCAGGAGACCGGGGACGCTGTAGACCAGCCAGCGGCGCAGGGCGGCGCCGAAGGACGGGGGCTCGTGCGCCTCGATGTCCCGCACCTCCAGACCGAGCAGCTTCTTGCCCAGGGTGCGGCCCCACTTGGCGGTGGGCAGCGCCTCGTAGACGACGCCGAAGAGCAGCAGGACGGCCAGCACGATGCCCAGGTACGTGGAGGTCGTGCCGTCCAGCAGCCAGACCGTCACGGTCTCGCCGGAGAGCCTGGCCTCGTCGATCTTGTCGTCGACGTGGTCGATCGCCTTGGTGCCGAGGGGCACGGCGGCGACCGCGGTGACGCCGGCCAGGACGACGGTGTCGATCAACCGGGCGGCCAGCCGCTTGCCGAGTCCGGCGGGCCGGGCCGCCGCCTGGCGCCGCGCGGCGGCCTGGAACACGTCCTCGACCGGTGGCTTCCAGGGCGCGACGGGCTGCTCGTCCCCGGCCGCGCCGGCGAGCCGGTGCACCTGCTGCGCCCACGACGACTGGCCCCCGCCGGGGCCGGGCGCGATCGGGGCGGAGGCCGCGGGCCGGGGGGCGGCTGCCGGGTGCGGGACCGCCGGGCCGCCCGGCGACCCCGGGCCCGTGGGCCCTCCCGGGGCACCCGTCCGCTGCGGACCGGACGGCGCCGTCGGGGACTGCGCGGCGGCGCGCGCGGCGGCAGCCTGGCCGGCGGCGAAGCCGGGGCCGCCCGGGGCGGCCGCGCCGGGGCGCTGGGCGCCCGCGCGCGGGGAGACCGCGCGGAAGGTCATGGTGCCCTCGTCCTCGGCACCGCCGTCCGGGGCCGGGGTGTTCCGCCCTCCGGTCACCGGGCGCCGGAAGACGAAGGTGTTGCCGGAGTCGCCGTCCGTCCCGCCGGACGCGTTCCCCGCCGGCGCGGAGCGGGCGTCGTCGCCCTGCGCGGGCCGGCCGCCCGCCACGGAGCCCGCGGTACCCGGCGCGTCCGCGGGCCCGGCGCCACCGCCACGGGGGTCGGCCGGCCCGCCGGGGGCGCGTCCGGCCTGAGCGCCACCGACGGCACCCGCACCACCCGGCGCACCCGCGGACGTACCGCCCGGCACTTCACCGGACGCACCCCCGGCCCGGGCGCCCGTCGGGCCCGCGCCACCGTCGGTACCGGACTCACCGCCGGTGCCCGGGCCGCCGGCTCCGGCCGCCGCTCCCCCGGCCTGGCCCGCAGCCCGCGCGTGCGGCACCCTCGGGTCCGCGCCCTGGACGGTCCCCGGCCAGGCGACCCGCTGGTCGGGGCCGTCGGCGAAGCCGGACTGGCGGGAGCGGTCGGCGCCCCAGGCCGTGGCGGGTTCCGGGCGGCTGCCGTGCTGGGACGCGGCGGGCGCCTCCTCGACCGGGTCCTCGTCGAAGAAGTGCGGGCCGGTCTCCTCCACCGAGGGCCGCACGCCGGCCGGCGGCGCGAGCGGTTCGCCGTCCTCGGGCGCGGGGCGGCTGGTGCCCGGCACCCAGGAGGCTCCGTTCCAGTACCGGACGTATCCGGGGATGGAGGGGTCGGGGTAATACCCTTCGCGGGGCCTGTCGTCGCCGGGGGCCGGGGTTGGGGCGCTCATGTCCGTCGTCCCGTATCTGCTCGGGGGTTGATATGGGGGCTCAACATCTATCAGACGGGCGCAATCCGCACCGCCGGTCCCGCCGGTCCCGCCCCTTTCCGGGCAACCTCGTGCATGGACCTTCACACGCGGGACAGAGGTGGGGGAAAAAGTTCCGCGAACCCGCGTAACGCTCACGGCCCTCGCCGCTCTCCCTCGTGCGGGTCCGGTCCAGGCGGCCCGTGCGGACCCGTACGAGAGAGGACACCCCGCCATGCACCCCAACCCCGCCGTCGTGGAGCGCGAGCTGGAGCTGAGGCTCATCCTGTCGCCCGAGCGCGGCATCCCGGTACCCGCGCTGCTCGGCTACGCCACCGACGACCCGTACGCCGTGCACATCACCTTCCACATCGACTCCGGCCATCCGGTGCACTGGACGTTCGCCCGCGACCTGCTGGTGGAGGGGGTGTTCCGGCCCTGCGGGCAGGGGGACGTGCGGGTGTGGCCGTCGAAGGCGGACGGGCGCAGCGTCGTGCTGATGGCGCTGAGCAGCCCGGACGGCGACGCCCTGCTGGAGGCGCCGACGGCGCAGGTGTCGGCCTGGCTGGAGCGCACCCTGCTGACGGTGCCGCCGGGCACCGAGGGCGGACGGCTCGGCATCGACGACGGGCTGGCCGAACTGCTCGCCCGGTGACGGATTCGCGGGCACCGCGGGTCAGAAGAGCTTGCCCGGGTTGAGGATGCCCAGCGGGTCGAAGACCTCCTTGACGCCCCGCTGCATCTCCAGGCCCACCGGACCGATCTCCCGCGCCAGCCATTCCTTCTTCAGCACCCCCACGCCGTGCTCGCCGGTGATGGTGCCGCCGAGTTCCAGCCCGAGGGCCATGATCTCGTCGAAGGACTCGCGGGCCCGCCGGGACTCGTCGGGGTCGGAGGCGTCGAAGCAGACCGTCGGGTGCGTGTTGCCGTCGCCCGCGTGGGCGCAGACGCCGATGGTGAGGTCGTACTTCGCGGCGACGCGTTCGACGCCCTCCAGCATGGCGCCGAGCCGGGAGCGGGGCACGCACACGTCGTCGATCATCGTGGTGCCCTTGACCGCTTCGAGGGCGGTGAGGGACAGGCGCCGCGCCTGGAGGAGGAGTTCGGACTCGGCGGCGTCGTCGGCCGGGACCACCTGCGTGGCGCCGGCGGCCTCGCACAGGGCGCCGACGGCGGCGAGGTCGGCGGCCGGGTCGGCGGTGTCGAAGGCGGCGAGGAGCAGGGCCTCGGTGGTCTCCGGGAGCCCCATGTGGGCGAGGTCGTTGACCGCCTTGACGGTCGTGCGGTCCATCAGTTCGAGGAGGGACGGCACGTGCCCGCCCTCCATGATCCGGCAGATCGCGTCGCAGGCGGCGGACGCGGAGGCGAACTCGGCGGCCAGCACCAGCTGCTCGGGCGGCTTGGGGCGCAGCGCGAGGACGGCCCGTACGACGATGCCGAGCGAGCCCTCGGAGCCGACGAAGAGCCGGGTGAGGTCGTAACCGGCGACGCCCTTCGCGGTGCGGCGGCCGGTGGACATCAGACGGCCGTCGGCGAGAACGACGTCGAGGCCGAGGACGTACTCGGCCGTCACGCCGTACTTGACGCAGCACAGGCCGCCGGAGGCGGTGCCGATGTTGCCGCCGATGGTGCAGGACTCCCAGCTGGAGGGGTCGGGAGGGTAGTACAGGCCGTGTTCGTTCACCGCGCGGGAGAGCGTGGCGTTGACGACGCCCGGTTCGACGACGGCGACGCGGTCGACCGGGTTGATCTCCAGGATGCGGTCCATCCTGGTCAGGGAGAGGACCACGCAGCCGTCGGTGGCGTTGGCGCCGCCGGACAGGCCGGTGCGGGCACCCTGCGGGACGACCGGGACGCGCAGCTCGGTGGCGGTGCGCATGACGTGCTGGACGTCCTCCACGGTGCGCGGCAGGACGACCACCGCGGGGGCGCCGGCGGGGCAGAAGCTCGCCATGTCGTGGGCGTAGGAGGCCGTGACGTCGGGGTCGGTGATGACGGCGTCGGCGGGCAGGCCGGCGAGCAGCCGGTCGACGAGGGTGCCTGAGGCCGCGGGCGTCCGGACGGCGGCGGCTGCGTCGGCTGCGGCGGCCTCGGCGACCGCGTCGGCCTCGTCGCGAGGCGCTTCGATACGGCTCATGATCTCAGGTTCGCACCCGGGGCCATCGGTGTGAACCCCGTGGACGGCAGGCGGAGCAAGCCCGGGTGTGCTCGTCGTACTGACGCACAGTGAGCGGCATGGAGATCACACGCGGGTGGCCTGCCCGCCGCGGGCGCCGGGCGCTGACCGCCTCCGTCGCCGGGGCCGTCGTGCTCGGCGGGGTCCTGGTGCTGCTTCCGTGGGGCGGGGGTGAGGACGCTCCGCCCGCGCCGGGGCCGGCCGCCCTGGCGCGCGGGGCGGTGACCACGGGCGTGCCGGCCGCGCTGCCGGACCTGGCGGTGCTGATCGGCGACCGGGAGAGGCACCTGCGGGCGCATCCGCTGGACGGGGTGTCGTGGGCGGTCCTGGGGACGGCGTACGTCGAGCAGGGGCGCCGGACGGCCGACGCCGCGAACTGGCCGAAGGCCGAGAAGGCGCTGCGCACCTCGCTTCAGGTGGGGGCGGAGCGCAATCCGCAGGCCCTGGAGGGGCTGGCGGCGCTGGCGGTGGCGCGGCGGGACTTCCCCGCGGCGAAGAAGTGGGGCGAGGACGCGGTGAAGGCGGCGCCGAAGCGGTGGACGGCGCACGCGGTGCTGATCGACGCGTACACCGGGCTCGGCGACCACGAGGGCGTGGGCCGGGCTCTGGACAAGGTGATGAAGCTGCGTCCGGGGACGCCGGCCGTGGGGGCGCGGGCCGCGGCCGTCTACCGGGACCGGGGCTGGCGGGAGGACGCGGCGGCGCGGATCTCGGACGCGGCGGCGGCCGCCGAGGCACCGGCCGAGCGGGCGGCGTACCTGGAGCAGGCGGGGCGGCTGGCGTTCGAGCGCGGGGACCGGGAGGAGGCGCTGCGGTTCTTCCAGGAGGCGCGGCGCATCGACCCCGACCAGCGGGCGGCGCAGGCCGGGCAGGGGCGGGCGCTGGCCGCGCTGGGCCGGACGACCGACGCGCTGTCGGCGTACCAGGCGGCGCTGGCCAAGCGGCCGAGCCCGGAGTACGCCCTGGAGCTGGGCGAGCTGTACGAGTCGCTGGGGCTCGACCAGGCCGCGCGGGTGCAGTACGACCTGCTGCGGGCGCGGGTGCGGGAGGCGGGGGCGGCCGGGGCCGACGAGGAGCTGGTGCTGGGGCGGTTCGAGGCGGACCACGGTGATCCGGAGGCGGCGGTGCGGCGGCTGCGGGAGGAGTGGGGGCGGCAGCCCGGGACCGCGGTGGCCGACGCGCTGGGCTGGGCGCTGCACCGGGCCGGTGAGGACGAGGAGGCGCTGGAGTTCGCGACGATCGCGACCGACGGCGAGCAGGGGGGCGGGGTGCGCAGCGCCTCGTACGCGTTCCACCGGGGGGTGATCGAGCGGGCGCTGGGACGGTACGGGCCCGCGCGGCGGCACCTTCGGGAGGCGCTGACGATCAACCCGTACTTCTCGCCGCTCGGGGCGCCGGAGGCCGAGCGGGCGCTGGCGGAGCTGGGCGAGCCCTCCGTGGAGGACCCGCCCGGCTGAGCCCTGCGGGGTCGTCAGAGGTTGCCGCGCTTGGCCTGCTCGCGCTCGATCGCCTCGAAGAGGGCCTTGAAGTTGCCCTTGCCGAAGCCCATGGAGCCGTGCCGTTCGATCAGCTCGAAGAAGACGGTCGGGCGGTCCTGGACCGGCTTGGTGAAGATCTGCAGCAGGTAGCCGTCCTCGTCGCGGTCGACGAGGATCTTCAGCTCGCGCAGGGTGTCCACGGGCACCCGGGTCTCGCCCGCCCACTCGCCGAGGGTGTCGTAGTACGAGTCGGGGGTGTCGAGGAACTGGACGCCGGCCGCCTTCATCGTGCGCACGGTCTGCACGATGTCGTTGGTGTTCAGCGCGATGTGCTGGACGCCGGCGCCGCCGTAGAACTCCAGGTACTCGTCGATCTGGGACTTCTTCTTGGCGACGGCGGGCTCGTTGATCGGGAACTTGACCTTGAGGGTGCCGTCGGCGACGACCTTCGACATCAGCGCGCTGTACTCGGTGGCGATGTCGTCGCCCACGAACTCCTTCATGTTCGTGAAGCCCATGACCTTGTTGTAGAAGCCGACCCACTCGTTCATGCGGCCGAGTTCCACGTTGCCGACGCAGTGGTCGACGGCCTGGAAGGTGCGCTGGGCGGGCGGCTGGACCATCGGCTCGGCGGCGGCGAAGCCGGGCAGGTACGGGCCGTCGTAGCCGGTGCGCTCCACCAGGGTGTGGCGGGTCTCGCCGTAGGTGGCGATGGCGGCGAGGACGACGGTGCCGTGCTCGTCCTTGACCTCGTACGGCTCGGCGATCGAACGGGCTCCGTGCTCGACGGCGTAGGCGTGGGCGGCGCGCGCGTCGGGGACCTCGATGGCGAGGTCGACGACGCCGTCGCCGTGCTCGGCCACGTGCTGGGCGAGGAAGCGGCCCCAGTCGGTGGACGGCTTGATCACCGAGGTGAGCACGAAGCGGGCGGAGCCGTTCTCCAGGACGTAGCTCGCGGTCTCGCGGCTGCCGTTCTCCGGTCCGGAGTACGCGACCAGCTTCATGCCGAAGGCGGTGGAGTAGTAGTGCGCCGCCTGCTTGGCGTTGCCCACGGCGAAGACGACCGCGTCCATTCCCTTGACCGGGAAGGGGTCGGCCTGCCGGGCGGTGTCGGGAGTGTGGTGTGTGGTCTGCGTCATAGCCGCAGGGTCTCCCGCGTCTGCAAGGTGCGCAATAGTTTGCGTTTTCACTGGACAAGCTGACCAGGGATACGGGGTCCAGTGCGGGCGATCTGTACAGGATGACCAGCCGGGAGGGCGCGGGGATGGGGATCGATCCACTGGACGGGCGGATCATCGGGCTGCTGGCCCGGGAGCCGCGGATCGGGGTGCTGGAGATGTCCCGGCGCCTCGGCGTGGCCCGCGGGACCGCCCAGGCGCGCCTGGACCGGCTTCAGTCGAACGGAGTCATCCGCGGTTTCGGTCCGGAGGTGGACCCGGCGGCGCTCGGCTACCCGGTGACCGCCTTCGCGACGCTGGAGATCCGGCAGGGCCAAGGGGCGGACGTGCGGGCGCACTTGGCGACCGTGCCGGAGGTGCTGGAGCTGCACACCACGACCGGCACCGGGGACATGCTGTGCCGGCTGGTGGCCCGCTCGAACGCCGATCTCCAGCGGGTGATCGACCGGGTTGTCGGTTTTGATGGCATCGTCCGGGCCGCCACGGCGATCGTCATGGAGAACCCGGTCCCGCTGCGGATCATCCCGCTGGTGGAGCAGGCCGCCCGCGACCGGGGCGGCGAGGCCTAGGACCGGACGACCCCGGAGGTGAGCGGACGTGAACTTCTGGGAGTTCGTGGGCAGCCGCCACCAGCAGCTGCTCACCGACGCCTACCAGCACGCCAGCGCGGTCTTCCAGTGCATGGTCGTGGCGACCCTGCTGGGGGTCCTGATCGGCGTCGTCACCTATCGCAGCGAGTGGGCGGGGAACCTGGCGACCCTGACCACGTCGACCATCCTGACCATCCCGTCGCTGGCCATGATCGGTCTGCTCATCCCGATCGTGGGCCTGGGCGTGCCGCCGACGGTGACGGCGCTGACCCTGTACGGCTTGCTGCCGATCGTGCGCAACGCGATCGTCGGCCTGCGCGGGGTGGACCCGGCGCTGGTGGACGCGGCCACGGGCATCGGGATGTCCCGCCCGGCGCGGCTGCTGAGGGTGGAGCTCCCGCTGGCCTGGCCGCCGATCCTCACCGGCATCCGGGTCTCCACGCAGATGCTGATGGGCATCGCCGCCATCGCCGCCTACGCCTCGGGCCCGGGCCTCGGCAACGAGATCTTCCGCGGGATCGCGTCGCTGGGCAGCAAGAACGCCCTGAACCAGGTGCTCGCGGGCACGCTCGGGATCATCATCCTGGCGCTTCTGTTCGACGCCGCGTACGTCCTGCTCGGGCGGCTGACCATCCCCAGGGGGATCCGTGTCTGACAACGGTCACCGTGCCACCACCGGGGCGACCATCGAGCTGGACTGCCTGACCAAGCGCTACCCCGGCAACCCGCAGCCGGCCGTCGAGAACGTGTCGATGGAGATCAGGGCGGGCGAGACCGTCATCTTCGTCGGCCCCTCGGGCTGCGGGAAGTCCACCACCCTGAAGATGATCAACCGGCTGATCGAGCCGAGCGGCGGACGCATCCGCATCGACGGCGAGGACGTCACCGACATCGACCCGGTGAAGCTGCGCCGCAAGGTCGGCTACGCGATCCAGTCCTCCGGCCTCTTCCCGCACATGACCGTCGCCCAGAACATCGCGCTGGTCCCGAAGATGATCGGCTGGTCGAAGGGGCGCATCCGGGACCGGGTGGAGGAGATGCTCGACCTGGTCGGACTGGACGCCGGGGAGTTCCACGGCCGCTATCCGCGCCAGCTGTCCGGCGGTCAGCAGCAGCGGGTGGGCGTGGCGCGGGCGCTGGCGGCCGACCCGCCGGTGCTGCTGATGGACGAGCCGTTCGGCGCGGTGGACCCGATCACCCGGGACCACCTCCAGGACGAGCTGATCCGGCTCCAGCACGAGCTGCACAAGACGATCGTCTTCGTCACCCACGACTTCGACGAGGCGATCAAGCTGGGCGACCGGATCGCGGTGCTGCGCGAGCGCTCCCACATCGCCCAGTTCGACACCCCGGAGGCCATCCTCACCAACCCGGCGGACGACTTCGTCTCCGGCTTCGTGGGCGCCGGCGCGGCGCTGAAGCGGCTGAACCTGTCCCGGGTGCGGGACGTGGGGATCACCGACTACCCGACGGTGACCGTGGAGGACCCGCTCCAGCACATCTTCGAAGCGCTGCGGGCGGCCGGGACCAACGAGATCCTGCTCCTCGACCGGCGCGGCCGGCCCTACAAGTGGCTGCGGCGCGGCGACCTGATGCGGGCCAAGGGGTCGCTGGCGCGGGCCGGGGCGCTGGTCACCGACACCGTGACGGCGGACGCGACGCTGCGGGACGCGCTGGAGGCGGTGCTCACCGACAACGCGGGGCGGGTCGCGGTCACCGGGCGGCGCGGCGAGTACGAGGGCGTCGTCGACATGGAGACGCTGATGAACTCCGTGCACGAGCTGCTGGAGGCCGACCGGCTGGACGCGCTGGAGCACCAGCACGACCTCCAGGACACGCGCTCCGAGCAGACCCATGCCGAGCAGGAGGGCTTCGGAGGGGAGGGGACCACGGCGTGAGCACCTCATCCTCCGGTTCCTCGTCCCGCCCTCCGTCCGGCTCCTCCGACGACCTGCGCGACGAGGACGACGCCGGGCAGGAGCCGCGTCCGCCGTCCCCGTCGACGGCGGGGCGGCGGATCGGCTGGCGGAAGCTGACCTTCCTGCCGACGCTGCTGGTCGCCGTGCTGCTGGCGACCTGGCTGTGGTTCCGGCAGGCCGACCTGGACGCGCTGAGCGAGAACGCGCTGGCGGACGGCCAGGTCACCAAGGCCCTGTGGCAGCACGTCCAACTGACCGTGATCTCCACCTTCTTCGTGCTGATCATCGCGATCCCGCTGGGCATCCTGCTCACCCGCCGCATGTTCCGCAGGGCCACGCCGGTGGCGATGGCGTTCGCCAACATGGGCCAGGCGACCCCGGCGATCGGCCTGCTGGCGCTGCTGGTGATCTGGCTGGGCATCGGCCGCCGGGCCGCCCTGATCGGCATCATCATCTACGCCGTCCTGCCGGTGCTCTCCAACACCATCGCCGGCCTCAAGGCGAACGACCCGACGCTGCTGGAGGCGGCCCGCGGCATCGGCATGTCCCCGCTGGGCGTGCTCACCCGGGTGGAGCTGCCGCTGGCCGTCCCGCTGATCCTGGCCGGCGTGCGCACGGCCCTCGTCCTCAACGTCGGCACGGCGACGCTGGCCGTCTTCGGCGGGGGCGGCGGACTGGGCGTGCTGATCACCACCGGGATCACCAGCCAGCGGATGCCGGTGCTGGTGCTCGGCTCGATCCTCACCGTGGCCCTCGCGCTGCTGGTGGACTGGCTGGCCTCGCTCGCCGAACTGCTGCTGCGGCCCCGCGGTCTGGAGGTGAGGACATGAACACGCGCCCCCGGAACGGAACCCGACACGGAAGCGGGAGACGCCGTACGTGGCTGGTGACGGCGGCGCTCCTGGTGGCGGCCTCCGGGTGCGGGCTGACCAGCGGCTCCCCGATGGTCGACGACGTCGGGCCCGGCACGATCGGGAAGGGCCGGCCGCTGGAGGGCGCCGACCTGACGGTGGTGTCCAAGCAGTTCACCGAACAGCTCGTCCTCGGCGCGATCATGGGCATCGCCTTCCAGGCGGCCGGCGCGGAGGTGCTGGACCGCACCGGCATCCAGGGCTCCGTCGGCACCCGGGCGGCGGTCGAGAACGGGGACGCCGACGCCACGTACGAGTACACGGGCACCGCCTGGATCACGTACCTCGGACACGGCGAGCCGATCACCGACCCGCACGAGCAGTGGGAGGCGGTGCGCAAGGAGGACGCCGGGAAGGGGCTGACCTGGCTGGCGCCGGCCCGGCTGAACAACACGTACGCGCTGGCGATGAACCGGGCGAACTACAGGAAGTACGGCACGAAGACGCTGTCCGACGTGGCGGAGCTGGCGCGTACCGACCCGGCGGCGGTGACGCTCTGCGTGGAGGTCGAGTTCGCCAACCGGGCGGACGGGCTGCCGGGCATGGAGAAGGCGTACGGGATGAACATCCCGGCCAGGAACATCACGGACATGGACACCGGGATCATCTACACGCAGACGGCCGACGGCGCCTGCACCTACGGCGAGGTGTACACCACCGACGGGCGCATCAAGTCGATGAACCTGGTGGTGATGGCGGACGACAGGCACTTCTTCCCGAACTACAACGCGGCGCCCATGGTCCGCACCGACGTCCTGAAGAAGTGGCCGGCGATCGCCACCGTCCTCGACCCGGTCACCAAGGCCCTGGACAACGACGTGGCGCGGACGCTGAACGCGAAGGTCGACGTCGACGGGGAGGACCCGCACCAGGTCGCCCTGGACTGGATGGTCGAGAAGGGGTTCGTGACGGAGGACTGAGCCGGGCCGCCGCCTCAGCAGGCGGGGACCTCGCCCTTGCCCGTCTCCAGCGCCTGCAACGAGTCGACCGCGCCCTTCAGGGTGGTGACCGGGATCAGCCGCAGCCCCTCGGGCAGCTCGGCCCGCGCGTCCGAGCACTCCGCCTTCGGCACCAGGAAGACGGTCGCGCCGTCCCGCCGCGCGGCCTGCGTCTTCAGCGGCACCCCGCCCACGGCGCCGACCCGGCCGGCGGGGGTGATGGTGCCGGTGCCGGCGACGACCCGGCCCCCGGTGAGGTCGCCGGCGCCCAGCTTGTCGATGATGCCGAGGGAGAAGAGCAGGCCGGCGCTGGGGCCGCCGACGTCCTCCAGCCGCAGCCGGACGTCCACGTCCGTCCCGTCGAGGTCCAGGTAGCCCAGCGCGGCCGCGGTCGCCGCGTCCTGGGACTCCTTCATCTGCTCCTCGTTGTACTCCTCGATCTCCTCGACGCCGTCCCCGTTCGGGTACACGGCGTCGCGCGGCATCACGGCCCGGTCGGTGTCGAACCAGCTGCCGAGGACGTCACCGAGGTGGACGCCGGCGTCCGGTCCGGTCGCCTCGATCGTCGTCATCCGCAGCTGCCCGGTCGTCCGGTGCGTCGGCGCGCCCTCGATGGTGATCACCGGGGCGCCCTGGTTCCTCCCGAGCACGTCCGCCGTCAGCCCGGGCTGCGCCACGGAGAACGGCAGCGGCGCGAACACGGCGGTGGCCAGCAGCGCCACGACGGGCAGCGCGCAGACGGCGAGGACCTGGGGGCGCGTGAGACGAGAGAGCACGGGGTCAATCTAACGTGAGGCCGCCGCCGCCCCGGCGCGCGGGCAAGGGAGCGGGGGCCGTCCCGGCGCGCGGGCAAGGGGCCGCCGCCCCCCCGTGTGCAGGCGAAGTTGCCGCCGCCCCGGTGCGCGGGCAAGGTGCCGCCGCGCCGTGCGGGACGGAGGTGTCGCCGCCCCGTACGCGGGCACAGGTGCCGCCGCCCGGGGTGCACGGGCAAGGTGCCGCCGCGCCCCGTGCGGGGGCGAAGGTGCCGCCGCGCCCCGTGCGGGGGCGAAGGTGCCGCCGTCCCGGCGCGCGCGGGAGCCGGCGCGGCCCCGGGCACCGCCGCCCGCGCGGTCCCGCCTAGCGGAGCGCCTCCGCCACCTCCCGGGCCGCGTCCATCACCCGCGTCCCGACCCGCTCCGGCACCACCTCGGCCAGCATCACCACACCGACGCTGCCCTCGACGCCCGTGACCCCGAGCAGCGGCGCGGCGGCTCCGCAGGCGCCGGTCTCCAGCTCCCCGTGGGTCAGGGTGTAGCCGGGCCCGTCCACCGCCTCGCCGGCGGGCTGCGCCTGCTGCCGGGCGGACAGGATCGCCTTCCCGGCGGCTCCCCGCTCCAGCGGATGCCGGAACCCGGCCCGGTAGGCGACGTGGTAGTCGGTCCAGGTCGGTTCGACGACGGCCACGGCCAGTGCCTCCGCCCCGTCCACCAGCGTGAGATGGGCCGTGGCCCCGATGTCCTCGGCGAGCGAGCGCAGCGCCGGCATGGCCGCCTCGCGCACCAGCGGGTGCACCTGGCGGCCGAGTCCCAGCACGCCGAGTCCGACCCGGGCGCGTCCACCCAGGTCACGGCGGACGAGCGCATGCTGTTCCAGCGTGGCGAGCAGCCGGTACACGACGGTCCGGTTCACGCCCAGTTTGTGGGATAGCTCGGTGACGGTCAGCCCGTGGTCCGTGTCGGCCAGCAGTTTGAGGACCCGCAGTCCCCGGTCGAGCGTCTGAGAGGTCTCCGCGGTCACGACGCCCACTCCTTCGTGGTGAGGTCGGCGGCCCTCCTCGCGGGTATGCGTCACCGAGTCCCGTCAGTGACGCGCTTCAGAGGCCGCCGATCGGCAGACGGCCCGGCGTTGCCCGGGCCCAGTCGCTTCACGGCTGCGCTCCGCGGCGGCGCTGCCACGGGGCGTGTGCGTAGCGGGACAGTAGCGACCAGGTTCGCTCAGCGGAAGGCTCCGTCCAGAATCCGGGCGGTGGCCCGTGGGGACTACCTGTGTTTGTCCCGATACGTACGGCGCACGGTGATCACCGCCCGAGCCGCGTCGTGTCGCCCGGGCGTCACTTCATGCGCGTGGCCCACTCCTGCACCTTGGCGATGCGCTGGCGCAGCTGTCCCCCGGTGGCCTCGGCGCTGGGCGGGCCGCCGCAGACCCGGCGCAGCTCGGTGTGGATCACGCCGTGCGGCTTGCCGCTCTGGTGGACGTAGGCGCCGACCATGGTGTTGAGCTGCTTGCGCAGTTCCATCAGCTCCTTGTGGGAGACGACCGGGCGCCGCTCGGCGGGCAGTTCGAGCAGATCGGCCTCGTCGTCGGGCTTCTTGCGGCTGTGCGCGATCTGCCGTGCCTGCCGCTTCTGGAGCAGCAACTGCACCTGGTCGGGCTCCAACAGCCCCGGGATGCCGAGGTAGTCCTGCTCCTCCTCGCTGCCCGGGTGGGCCTGCATGCCGAACTCGGCGCCGTTGTACATCACCCGGTCGAAGACGGCCTCGGACTCCAGCGCCTCGAAGGAGAACTGCTCCTGTTCACCGGTGTCCTCGTCCTGCTCCCGGTTGGCCTCGTCCATCTCCTTCTCGGACTCGGCGTACGGGTCCTCCTCGCCCTCCTTCTTGGGCTTGTCGAGGACGTGGTCGCGCTCGCGCTCCATCTCGTTGGCGAAGGAGAGCAGGTCGGGCACGGTCGGCAGGAAGACGGAGGCCGTCTCGCCGCGCCGCCTGGACCGTACGAAACGGCCGACGGCCTGGGCGAAGAAGAGGGGGGTGGAGATGGTGGTGGCGTAGACACCGACCGCGAGGCGGGGGACGTCGACGCCCTCGGACACCATGCGGACGGCGACCATCCACCGGTCGGTGCTCCCGCTGAACGCGTCGATGTTCTTGGAGGCGCCGGTGTCGTCGGAGAGCACGACGGTGGCCTTGTCGCCGGTGATCTCGCGGATCAGCTTGGCGTAGGCGCGGGCGGAGTCCTGGTCGGCGGCGATGACGAGGGCGCCGGCGTCCGGGATGGCCTTCCTGACCTCGGTCAGCCGCTGGTCGGCGGCGCGCAGCACGGCGGGCATCCACTCGCCGCGCGGGTCGAGGGCGGTGCGCCAGGCCTGGCTGACGGCGTCCTTGGTCATGGGTTCGCCGAGCCGGGCGGCGATCTCGTCGCCCGCCTTCGTCCGCCAGCGCATCTGGCCGCTGTAGCTCATGAAGATGACGGGACGCACGACGCCGTCGGCGAGCGCGGAGCCGTACCCGTAGGTGTAGTCGGCGGCGGAGCGCCGGATGCCGTCGTTGCCCTCCTCGTACGTGACGAAGGGGATCGGGTTGGTGTCCGAGCGGAACGGCGTACCGGTCAGGGCGAGCCGCCGGGTGGCCGGCTCGAACGCCTCCAGGCAGGCCTCGCCCCAGGACTTGGAGTCACCGGCGTGGTGGATCTCGTCGAGGATCACGAGGGTCTTGCGCTGCTCGACGCGGTTGCGGTGCAGCATGGGGCGCACGCCGACGCCGGCGTAGGTGATCGCGATGCCGTGGTACTCGCGGCTGAGCGGGCCCGCGCTGTACTCGGGGTCGAGCTTGATCCCTATCCGGGCCGCGGCCTCCGCCCACTGCTTCTTGAGGTGCTCGGTGGGCGCGACGACGGTGACCTGCTGCACGACGTGGTGGTGCAGCAGCCAGGACGCGAGCGTCAGGGCGAAGGTGGTCTTGCCGGCGCCGGGGGTGGCGACCGCGAGGAAGTCCCGGGGCTGCTCCTGGAGGTACTTCTCCATCGCCCCTTCCTGCCAGGCCCGCAGCTTGCTGGCGGTGCCCCAGGGGGCGCGGCCGGGGAAGGCCGGGGAGAGGTGGTGCGAGGTGCTGGAGCTGGCGGTGGTAGTCACGGTCTCCGAAGGGGGTAGAACGGCTCGGCCACGTATGACAACCGGGCCACCCTACCGGCGCCCCGATGCGATCGACGCGCGCACGGGGGCGGGTCACCCCCGGGTGGGACGCACGTCACAACCGTCCCGCCGGCCACCCCGATCGCCGCGCGCTCACTTCGTCCGCACCCGCGTGGCCACCCACGCCCCCACCAGCGCCACGCCCGCCATCGGCAGGAACACCACCGCGAACGCGGCCGGGTGGGAGCCGGTCGCCTCGGTGGCCGCGTGGCTGACCGTGCCGCCGCCGAGGGCCGCGAAGGCGGCTCCCCCGACCGACAGCAGGACGACGTTGGAGAGGCCGTCGGAGATCTGGAGGGCGGCGGAGTTGCTGCCCGCCTCCTCGGGGGCGGAGAGCTTGAGCAGGAGGACGCTGGTGGAGGAGATCACCAGGCCCATGCCGAGGCAGCCGAAGCCCCAGGCGACGGCCACCGTCCAGGCGGGTACGGCGTCGATCAGCACGCTCGGCGCCGTGGCGATGGCCGCGGCCACCAGCAGCATGCCGAGGGCCATCAGGCGCTCGCGGTACGCCTCGAGACGTGTCCGGGACTGGACCCACGAGCCCAGGGCCCAGGTGGCCCCGCCCGCGGCCAGCGAGAAGCCGGCCATCGTGGGGCTGAGCCCCCGCTGGGTGACCAGCATCAGCGGGACGAAGGACTCGGCGGCGATGAAGGCGCCCGCGGCGACACCGCGCAGCAGGACGACGGAGGGCAGGCCGCGCACCGCCCGGTAGGTGCCGCGGGGCAGCAGACCGAGCACGGCCGGGACGAGCAGCGCCACCCCCACCGCGCCGGGCAGCAGCGCGGACCAGCGCAGGTCCTGGGCGGCGTACTGGAGCAGGCCGGCGCCCAGCGAGATGGCCAGGGCGAGCCGGATGCGGCGGCGGTCGAAGGAGCCCGGCGCGTCCGCCCCGCCCACCGCGCCGGACGCCCGGCTGCGTATCTGCGGCAGCGCGAGGGCCAGCGGGAACACCACCAGCACCGGGATGCCGACGAACACCCAGCGCCACCCCAGGTGCTCGGTCACCGCTCCGGAGGCGAGCGGGCCCACGATCGACGGGACGACCCAGCCCGCCGCGAAGGCCGCCATGATCGCGGGCCGCAGCCGCTCGGGGTAGGCCCGCCCGACGACGACGTAGAGCGCGACGATCACCAGCCCGCCGCCGAGGCCCTGCACCGCCCGCCCCAGGATGAACAGCCACATCGCCCCGGCCGTCCCGGAGAGCACCAGCCCGACCGCGAAGGCCGCGATCCCGCAGGTCAGCGGCGCCAGCGGGCCCCGCCGGTCGGACCACTGGCCGGAGAGCACCATCCCGAACAGGCTCGTCGTGAAGTACCCCGAGAACGCGAACGCGTAGAGCGACACCCCGTCCAGCTCCCGCGCCGCCACCGGCATCGCCGTACCGACCGCCGTCGCCTCGAAGGCGATGAGCACGACGACGGAGACGATGCCGATGCTCAGCGCCCGGTAGGCGCGGCTCAGCACGGTCTCGCCGGGCGGCGTGGCGTGGGCGGCGGGCACGGTGGTGACCGCGACGTCGGCGTCGCGGGGCTCAGGGACGGTCATGGACGCCAGAGTAAGGGCCGCAGGCCACTTTGACCCCTGTCGGAAGTCGGTACCGGACCGGGACCCCGGTCGTACGACCCGCCCGCCCTGCCGGGCCGTACGTGAACGGCGTGTGGCAGTCGCGTTGCGGCGGCCCCGGACGCCTTGAGCCGCTCCCCCGCGCCGCTCTACGGTCGGATCACCGGGTTCGGCGCGGGTCCGCACCGCACCCGGAACACGGCCGTGTGCCCGAGTGGTTCAGGGGCTCGCCTGCAAAGCGAGTTACGTGGGTTCGAATCCCGCCACGGCCTCCGGTGCGGCTGCGCGGCGCAGCAGCCACAGGGTGAAGACGAGGGTCGAGACGTCCGGGGTGAGGGGGCGCAGGCTCGCGGTGCACGGGTGCCAGGTCAGGACGGTGCCCGTGGGTCCGTCCACGACCACGTCGCTGCCGTCGGGCAGGCGGCCCAGTCGGACGAGGTGGCCGGCCGCCCCGGTCGGGACGGCGGGCCCGTAGTGCTCCGCCAGGGTCGGCAGCGCCATCCCGTCGTCGTCCGTCGCGAGCGGGAACGCGTCCTCCGGCAGTCCCGTCTCGCGCAGGAAGCGGCGGGTGGGCTCGTGGGTGAGGGCCGGCGGGAAGTCGATGTCCTCGAAGCGGGCCACGCGGCCCCGGCCGAACTCACGGACCAGCAGCCGGTACGGCAGGTCCAGGGCCAGGCCCGACGCCGGACGACGGCCCGCCGACAGCACCAGGCAGCCGATCACCGCCGCCGACGTCCACAGCAGCGGCGTACCGCGCTCCGAGCGCTCCGAGGTCGCGCACGGCAGCGCCCGCGCCGTCCGCCTCGCCCGCGCCGTCGTGTCCTGCGTCGTGACCCCGTGCATCGTCTCCCCCGAGTGTGCGTGAGTGGCCGTGTGCGGTGGGAGCGGCAGTCGTGCCCACCGCTCCGCAGCCTACGGGCCACCACTGACAACGCCCCGGCCCGCCGGACGCGCCCGTCCCTCGGGTAGGACGCGTCCCGCGGTCGACGCGTTGCCTCACGCGCGCGGGGACGTCAGGTCCCCGTCACCACCGCGGCCTGCGGCCGGATCGGCAGGCGGTTCACCGGGCGTCCCGTGGCGGCGCGCACGGCGGAGGCGACGGCCGCCGGGGAGGCCACCACCGGCACCGCGCTGACCGACTTGGCGCCGAAGGGGGCGACCACGTCACGCTCCTCGACGAGCTTCACGATCCGGATGTCGGGGGCGTCCAGCGCGGTCGGCAGGGCGTAGCCGGTCAGGTCGGGGTGGCGGACCAGGCCGCGCGGGGTGCGCAGGTTCTCGGTCAGCGCGATGCCGACGCCCTGGGTGACGCCCGCCTCGATCCGGGCGGTCAGCTGGGCCGGGTTCAGCACCCGTCCCACGTCCTGGGCGACGGCCAGCTCCACGACCCGTACCGAGCCGATCTCGATGTCGACGTCCACCACCGCGCGGATCGCGCAGAACGACATGCCGACGAAGGCGTCGCCCTGTCCCGCCTCGTCCAGCGGCTCGGTCGGGTGCGGGCGGCACTGGGCGGTCGCCCACAGCTCCTTGCCCTCCAGCGCCTCGGCCACCGTGGTGGACAACACGCCGTCGTACGAGGTGATCTTGCCGTCGGCGATCTGGAGCAGCTCGGTCGACATCCCGAACTGGTGCGCCAGGGGCTGGAGGAGCTGGGTGCGGACCATCTTGGCGGCCCGCTCCACCGCGCCGCCCGACACCCAGGTGTGCCGGCCGCGGCAGCCGGCGCCGGCCGGCGGCTGGTCGGTGTCGACGGGCGCCACGTGCACCTCGTCCACGCCGAGGGTCTCCTGCACGATCTGCCGGGCGAGCGTGGTGAAGCCCTGGCCGGTCTCCACCGCCGCGCACAGCACCGTCGCCACGCCGCCCTGCACCTTGACGGTGGCCGTGGAGACCTCGTCCGCGCCCTCCGCGCCCAGCATGTGCACCATGCCGATGCCGTAGCCCACACCCCGGCGCACCGCGCCCGGTTCGCCCGCGCCCTCGGGCCCGCCGGGCAGCAGCCACTCGTCCTCGGGGGTGTCCTTGGGCAGCGCGGGGAGGGGGAAGTCGCGGACGGCCTGGAGGAGTTCGGCGACCGGGGCCGGGCACGTGACCGTCTGGCCGGTGGGGAGCACGTCGCCGGTGGCCAGGACGTTGCGCAGGCGCACCTCGGCCGGGTCCAGGCCGAGCTTCTTGGCGACCTTGTCCATCTGGGCCTCGTAGGCGGCGCACACCTGCATGGCCCCCTCGCCGCGGACGTGGCCGGACGGCGGGTTGTTGGTGCGCACCGCCCAGCCCTCGATGAAGGCGTTCGGGACGACGTAGGGGCCGCAGGCGAAGGCCACCGCGGCGGCCAGGGCCTCGGCGGAGGTGTCGGCGTAGGCGCCCGCGTCGAGCAGGATCTGCGCCTCGACCTTCACCACCCGGCCCTCGGCGTCCGCGTGGTGGCGGTAGCGCAGGAGGGTGGGGTGCCGGTGGACGTGGCCGAGGAAGGACTCCTCGCGCGTGGCGGTCAGTTTCACCGGGCAGCCGGTCTTCAGCGCCAGCAGGCCGAGCGGCAGCTGGAAGCCCTGGTCCTCGCGGTCGGCGGTGGCGCCGGGCACGCCGGTGACGACGATCTTCACCTGTTCGGGTGTCAGGCCGTAGCAGGCCGCGGCCGTGTCGCGGTCGCCGTGCGGGTCGGTGGAGGCCAGGTACAGCTCCACACCGCCGTCGGGACGCGGCACCGCGAGGCCGGCCTCGGCACCGATCGGGGCCGGGTCCTGGCGGCCGATGCGGTACAGGCCCTCGACGACGACCTCGCCGGCCGCCTCGGGGTCCCCGTGCCGCAGCGGGATGTGCCGGATCAGGTTGCCGTCGGGGTGCAGCGGCTCGGCCTCGAAGGCCTGCTCGGGGTCGGTCACCGGGTCGAGCACCTCGTACTCGACGATGACGGCGGCGGCGGCCATCCGCGCGGTGTCCGGATGGTCGGCGGCGACGGCGGCCAGGGGCTCGCCGTGGTGGCGTACGACCTCGGAGGCGAACACCGGGCGGTCGGCCCGGCCGCGTCCGTGCAGGGCGGTGCCGGGCACGTCCTCGTGCGTGACGACCGCGCGGACGCCGGGCATCTCGCGCGCGTGGGTGGTGTCGATGGACACGATGCGCGCGTGCGGGTGCGGTGAACGCAGGACGGCCGCCCACAGCAGGCCCTCGGCCCACAGGTCGGCGGCGTAGGGGAAGGTGCCCTCCGTCTTGGCGCGCGCGTCGGCGGGCGGCAGGGAGGCGCCGAGGCCGTGCGGGATCGGCTCGGGGACGGGAGGCGCCTCGGCGGTTCCCGCGGCCTCCGCAGTCGCGGCGTCGTTGCTCACGCGTGGCCTCCGTCCTGACCGTAGTTCCGGTCGTCCTGACCGTAGTGCCGGTCGTCCTGACCGTGGTTCCGGTCGTCCTGACCGTAGGGCTGATCGTCCTGACCGTAGGCCCGGTCGCCCTGCCCGTAGGTGTGGTCGCCCTGCCCGTAGGTGTGGTCGTCCTGGCCGTGGGTCCGGTCGTCCCGGTCGTAGGGCCCGTCGTGCGGTTCGTGGGGGTGCGTGTCCGGCGTCCCGGGCGGTCCCTGGGCCTCGAACGCCGACGGGTTGACGCCGCCCGCGCCCGGGCCCGCCTGATGCGGGATGCGCGGCTCGTCGGCGTCCGCGGCGGTCGTCTCCGCGGCGGAGTGCGCCTCGCGTTCGGCGACGACCTCCTTGACCGCCTCCAGGACGCCCCGGTAGCCGGAGCAGCGGCACAGGTTGCCGCACAGGGCCTGCCGGGCCTCGAGTTCGGTCGGCGCCGGGTTGCCCTCCAGGAGGTTGTGCAGGGTCATCGCCATGCCCGGCACGCAGAAGCCGCACTGGACGGCGCCCCGTCGGGCGAGCGCGCGCTGCACGTCCGACGGCTGCCCGTCCGCGGCCAGGCCCTCGACCGTACGCACCTCGCTGCCCGCGGCGGTCACGGACGGGACCAGGCAGGAGGCGACCAGCCGCCCGTCGACCTGCACGTTGCAGGCGCCGCACTCGCCGTGCGAGCAGCCGTCCTTGGCGCCCGCCAGACCGAGCCGCTCGCGCAGCACGTACAGCAGGGACTCGCCGATCCAGGCGTCGGTGACGGGCCGGTCGGCGCCGTTGACGCGCAGCACGTACGAGGCGAGGGGGTGCTCCTCCTGCGGGCCCGTGGGAGGCGGCTCCTCGGAGGCGGCCGGGTCGCCCGGTGCGTCGGCGGGGGACGTCTCCACCGGCTCGGGACGGACGTCCGGCTCCTGTTCCGGCTCCCGCTCCCCCACGTCCTCCGGCGCGGCTTCCGAGGGCGGGCCCGCCACGGGCTCCTCGGCGGCCTCCGGGCCGGATTCGGCATCCGCACCCTCGGATTCCCGCTCCGGGGCCTCTGCGGGGCCCTCAGCGGCCTCCGCGGGCCCTCGACGCCCGTCGGCCGGGGCCTCGTCGGGCGCCTGGGCCGGGTGCGGCGCCGGGTGCGCGGCCGCGGCGGCGCCTTCCGGGGACGGTTCCTCGGTGTACGGCCCGACGGCGGGCCCGGGTGCGGGGCGGGGGGCCGACGGTGCCTCGGACGGCTGCTCGGCGGCCGGGGTGCCCTGTGCCGCGCGGTCGTCCCACGGCTGTCCGGCCGGCTGCGGTGCCCAGGGCGCGGGGGCGCCGCCGGGCAGGGTGGCCGGTGCGGTGCCGCCCCACTGCTCGGCCAGGGAGGACGTGGTGAACTCGCCCGACTCGTCCGGCAGCTCGCCGTCGGCGACGGGGATGGACCACTGCCCGGTCACGTCCTGGCCGGGCGCGGGCGCCGCGCCGCCGTCCGCGGCGGCCTCGGTGAAGTCCCACTGGCCGGTGGCGCCGGGCCGGTAGGCGAACCGGTCGCCCTGCCCGGCGTGCGCGTCGTACCGCGCCGCCTGCCCGTACGGGTCCTGCTGCGGGTACGGGGCGGCGTACTCCGGGTGCCCGGCGTACTCCGGGTGCCCGGCGTGCTCCGGCTGCCCAGGGTGCCCCTGACCGCCGTGCCCCTGCTCACCGTGCCCCTGACCGCCCTGCTGGGCGCCGCCCTGCTGAGCACCCGTGTCCGAATGGCCCCACTGGGTGCCGTCGACGGGCGCCGAGGGCATCGCCCAGGTGCCGGTGGCCGCCGGGTCGGTGCCGGCGGTGGTGGCGGGCGCCACCGTTATCTGCGGCGGCACGTAGCCGTGCCCGGGCGCGGCGAGCGGGCTGTCGGCGGAGGCCAGGAGGGCGTCCACACCGCCCTCGGGGAGCTTCACGAAGGCGGTGGCGCCGTCGTCGTAGTCCCCCTGGGGCAGCGGGTCCCAGCGTCCACCGCTCGGGGGCGTGCCCTGCCCGTGCCGGTCGTCGTGCTGGTCGTCGGTCACGACAGCGCCCTCCCCAGTGCTCGTCGGGCCAGCGCGGCGACGGTGCGCCGCAGGTGCAGTACGGCCGGCGGGAGCTGCGGTACGGAACCGTCCTCGGCCGGGGCCGCGTCGGGGATGCAGGCGGCGGCGACGTACTCGCCGAAGGCGCTCAGCGCCTCCGGGACGATCGCGCGGCCGTTGTCCCAGTCGATGAGGGAGGCCACCCACTGCTCGGCCTCCAGGGGGCGCAGCGGCATCGGCGCGATGGCGCCGACGGCGCACCGCACGCCGCGCCGGGCCGGGTCGAGGACCAGCGCCACCGAGGCCATCGCGCGGCCGGGGCCGGTCCGGCCGGTCGCCTTCAGGAAGACCTGCGGGGCGTGCAGCAGCGGCACGCGCACGTAGCCGATCAGCTCGCCCGCGCGGAGCAGCTCCATGCCGGCCAGCAGGTGCGAGACCGGCATCTCCCGGCGGGCGCCGTCCGCGCCCGCGATGATCAGCGTGGCCTCCAGCGCGGCGAGCACCGGCAGCGCGTCCCCGGTGGGGGCGGCCGAGGCGATGTTGCCGCCCAGGGTGCCCGCGTTGCGGATCTGCGGCGGTCCGGCGGCGCGCGCGGCGGCGGCCAGGGCCGGGATCAGCGCGGCGAAGTCGGGGCGGCCCATGCGGGCGTGTGTGAGTCCCGCGCCGAGCAGTGCGTGGCCGTCCTGGTACTGCCAGCCGCGGATCTCGCTGATGCGGCCGAGTCCCACCAGCGCGGCGGGCCTGAGCTGCCCGGAGTTGACGGCGGCCATCAGGTCGGTGCCGCCCGCCACCGGCACGGCGGCGGGCACGGCGGCCAGAGCCGCCACGGCCTCGTCCAGTGTCGTGGGCAGCGTGACGGCCTGCGCCGCCTGCGGTGCGTGCGTGGTCAAACCGACTGCCCCTTCCCGCTGTCCCACCTGGTCTCGCCCATGTGGCCGTACGGTACGACCTGACAGGGCGGACGTGGCAACTCTGGCACATCTTCGCAGGGCCCGAACGCGGGGGTCCGCTAGGAGGCATTCGCCCATCTCGTCGGCGAAATGGACCGTTTTCCCACGAGATCCACTCTGATCGGACGAGAATCGCGACTGTTCGGGATCGGCGAGGTGGGCCGGAGTTGCCACTGTTGGGGAGCGTTTCGAGGCGTTTCGCCTACTTGTTGGGCGGCGGCCCGTCGATCGGCCGGCCGAGCACGCCGGGCCGCCGCTGCCAGGGCAGCGGACCGCCGGGCGGCCGGTAGGCGACGCCCAGGGCGTCGAGTCGCCGGTAGTGGGCCGCCATCCGCCGCTCGAAATCGTCGAAGTCCCGGTCCGCCGGGGCGGGCAGTTCGCTCCAGGCCACCTCGGCGAACGCGGCGAGCCTCGGGAACAGCTGGTAGTCGACGCGCCCCTGGTTCTCCATCACCTCGCTCCAGGCGTTCGCCTGGGTGCCGAGCACGTGGCCGGCCTCGTCCGGCGTCAGCTCCGCCGGAACCGGTTCGAACCGGTAGACGTCCTCCAGGGTGCGCACGAAGCCGATCGGCACGGGCTCGTCCTCGCCCGGGTGCTGCCGGTGGTCCAGGTAGACCTGCTGCTCGGGGCACATCACGACGTCGTGCCCCGCGCGCGCGGCGGCGACCCCGCCCGCGTACCCGCGCCAGGAGGAGACGGCCGCGCCCTCGGCGAGTCCGCCCTCCAGGATCTCGTCCCAGCCGATGAGCCGGCGTCCGCGTGCGGTGAGCCAGGTGTCGAAGTGCCGGATGAACCAGGACTGGAGTTCGTCCTCGTCGGCGAGTCCGAGCTCCCCGATGCGCGCCTGCGCGGTGGCCGAGCGCCGCCACTGGTCCTTCGGGCACTCGTCGCCGCCGACGTGGACGAACGCGGAGGGGAAGAGGTCCAGCAGTTCCTCGAACACGCCCTCGTAGAACCGCAGGGTGGTGTCGGTGGGGGCGAGGACGTTCTCGCTGATGCCCCAGGTGTCCCACACGGTGAGGGACGCGGTGTCGACGACGTCGGTGTTGCCGAGTTCCGGATAGGCGGCGATGGCGGCCTGCGAGTGTCCGGGGACGTCGATCTCGGGGACGACGGTGATGTGCCGTTCGGCGGCGTAGGCGACGATCTCCCGGATGTCGTCCTGGGTGTAGTAGCCCCCGTGGGGTTTGTCCTCCCACAACGGCGAGGCGCGGTGGCCGTACTTGGTGCGGGACCGCCAGGAGCCGGTCTCGGTGAGCTTCGGGTGGCGCTTGATCTCGACGCGCCAGCCCTGGTCGTCCGTCAGGTGGAAGTGCAGGACGTTGAGTTTGTGCGCCGCCATCAGGTCCAGGTACCGCAGGACGCCTTCCTTGGGCATGAAGTGCCGGGCCACGTCCAGCATCAGGCCCCGCCAGCCGAAGCGGGGCGCGTCCTCGATCCGGACCAGGGGCAGCCGCCACCGGCGGCCGGGCAGCGGGGCGCGCCGGAAGGCGTCCGGGCCGAGCAGTTGGCGCAGCGTCTGGGCGCCCCAGAAGAGGCCGGCCGGCCCCCCGCCCGCGAGGTCCACGCCGGCCGGGGTGACGACGAGGCGGTACCCCTCGGCGGCCAGTCCGCCGTCCAGGGACAGCCGGACGGCGTCGTCGCCCCCCGCTCCGGGCGCGAGGGGCAGGCCGGTGGCGGCGCCCAGGGTGGCGCGCAGCCAGCGCTCGGTGTCCTCGGTGCCCTCGCCCGCCACCACCGAGGTGCCCGGACCGAGTTCGAAGGATCCGTCGTCGGGGCGGGTCAGCCGCCGCGGCCGGGGGATCGTGTCCATCACGTCAGTCCTTCACCGCTCCGCCGAGGCCGGAGACGAGTCGTCGTTGCACGAGTACGAAGAAGACCAGCACCGGAATCGTCATCACGGTGGAGGCGGCCATCACCCCGCCCCAGTCGGGGTCGTCCGGCTTGTAGAAGACCAGCAGCGCCATCGGCAGCGTCGACTGGGAGGTGTCGCTGATGATGAACGACTTGGCGAACAGGAAGTCGTTCCAGGTCGAGATGAAGGAGAAGACGCTGGTGGCCACGAGCCCCGGGAAGACCAGGGGGAAAAGGATCTGCCACAGGAATCGCGCCCGGCTCGCCCCGTCGAGGTAGGCGGCCTCCTCAAGGGCCTCGGGAACGGCTTTGACGAAGCCCCTCAGCATCCAGATCGCGAACGGCAGCGAGAAGGCGATGTGGGGCAGGATCAGCGACCCCAGCGTGTTCAGCTGCCCGAAGTCCCGCATGAGGAAGAACAGCGGGATGGTGAGGGCCTCCACGGGCACCATCTGCGCCACCAGGAACATGATCAGCAGGGTGGTCCGGAAACGGAACCGGAATCGCGTCACCGCCGTCGCCGCGAGGAACGCGATCAGCGCCGAGGCGATCACGACGGTGCCCGCCACGAGGAGGCTGTTGAGGAAGTAGCGGCCGAATTCCTGCTGGCCGAAGACCCGCCGGAAGGAGTCCAGCGAGGGCTCCAGGGTCCACGGCCGCGGTGCGGTCGACTCGATCTCCCCGGCCGGTTTGAAGGCGCTCAGCACCATCCAGTACAGCGGGAAGGCCACCACGACGGCGATCAGCAGGGCCGAGGCCTCGGCCGCCAGCCGCCACGGACGGCGCACACGCGCGCGCACGAGATTCACAGCTCCTCCCCCTGGCGGCGCAGCAACCGCAGGTAGACCAGTGTCACGGCGAGCAGGATCAGCAGCATGACGACGCCGATCGCGGAGCCGAGGCTGTACTCCGAGGACGCGAACGCCTTCTGGTAGGCGTAGACGTTGAGGACGAGGTTCTGGCCGGCGATGCCGCCGCCGTTCGTCATGACGTAGATCTGCGTGAAGACCTTGAAGTCCCAGATGACCGACTGGATGGTGACGACCACCAGGATCGGCCGGAGCATCGGGGCGAGGACCGAGCGCCAGATGCGCCACTGCGAGGCGCCGTCCAGCGCGGCGGCCTCCAGCACCTCGGCGGGCACGGCCCGGATCCCGGCGTAGACGGTGACCATGACGAACGGGAAGGAGCACCAGACCACTTCGAGCAGGACCAGGGCGAAGGCGCTGAAGCGCCCGTACGTCCAGGAGTGGTCGCCGAGGCCCAGCATCCGGTTGACCGGACCGAAGTCCGGGTCGAAGAGCAGCAGCCACACCGTCGACCCGGTGACCGCGGGGGTCGCCCACGCGCCGAGGGCGGCGAGCATCAGCGCGAGCCGCGGCAGGGCGCGCACCCGGGTGAGCAGCACGGCGAGGGCGCACCCCACGGCCAGCGTGGAGACCACGCAGGCCGCGGCGAACACGACGGTGGCGAGCAGCACCCGCCAGAACTCGCCGTCCCCGAACAGCTCGGCGTAGTTGCCGAACCCCTGGAAGGTGGTCGGTTCACCGCCGGAGACCTGGGCCTGCGTGTACTCCAGGAAGGAGATCAGCCCGAGCTGGTAGACGGGGTAGACGAGCAGGCCGCCGAGGACGACGACGGCGGGCGCGAGATAGAGCCAGGGGGTGCCGGCAGCGCCCCGAGAGGGGCGCGGGGAACTGCGCGACGAGCCACCACGCCGCCGCACCCGCGGACGCACCGCGCCCTCCGAGCGGGAAGACGCCCCACTCATCCGGCGGAGCCGAACGCCGCGTCCATCTTCTCGGCGGCGTCGCGAACGGCAGCGCTCACGTCCTTCTTGCCGCTGACCACCTCCTGGAACATGGTCGGCAGCACCAGCGAGGAGTCGATCGTCGCCCAGGCCGCCGAGGCCGGCACGAACTTCGTGCCCGCGGCGAGGGTGTCGACGAACGGCTTCACGAACGGCTCCTCGGCCGCCACCTGCTGCCGCACGTCCGTGTAGGTCGGCAGGAAGCCCATCGCGTCGAACAGCTCGCCCTGCGCCTGCTTGGACGCGAGCCGCTTCATCAGATCGACGGCGAGGGTGCGGTGGGAGGTGCTCTTGAGGACGCCGATGTTGTTGCCGCCCGCGAAGGCCGGTGCGATCGAGCCGGGTTCGACCCCGGGCAGCGGCACGACCGCGTACTTGCCCTTCACCTTCCCGGCCTCCACGGCCTGGTGGCTGAAGTCGCCGCCGATCGCCATGGCCGCCTTGCCCGAGGCGAAGGCGGTGACGGTGTCGTTGCCGCCCATGCCGGCGCACTTGGCGGCGGGGCAGTTGTCGTCGCCGAAGAGGGAGGTGTACGCCTCGACGCCCTTGCGGGCGGCGGCGCTGTCGAGGGCCGAGGCGTACGAACCGCCCTTGCCGGTGGCGAGTTCGCCGCCGTGGGCCCAGAGGAAGGGCATCGCGCCGTAGGTGTAGGCGCCGCCGACCGCGATGCCGTAGAGGTCGGGCTCGGCGGCCCGGACCCGCTTCGCGGTGGACGCCAGTTCGTCCAGCGACCTGGGGGCTTCGAGGCCGAGTTCCTCGAAGACGTCGGTGCGGTAGTACAGGGCGCGGACGCCGACGAAGTAGGGGGCGCCGTAGACCTTGCCGTCGACGGTGACCGACTGCCGGGCGGTCGGGTCGGTGTCCTTGGCCTCGTCCCAGGCGCCGAACTCCTCGGTGACGTCCGCGAGTCCGCCGTCCTTCACGTAGCCGGCGGTGTCGGTGTTGCCGTACTCGATGACGTCGGGGGCGCTGTCGGGGTCGTTGAAGGCGGCCTTGATGCGCTGGGCGCGGGTCTCGACGGGGATGTACTCGACGTCGACCTCCGTTCCCTCGTGCGCCTTCTCGAAGTCGGCCAGGACCGCGTCGACGACCTTCTGCTTGGGCTTGGTGTCGACCTCCTGGAAGAGCCAGACCCGGAGCGTGCCGCTCTTCTCGTCCTTGCCGGAGGAGGAGTTGTCGGAGGTCTGGGGGGCGCAGGCGGTCGCGGTGACGGCGACCGCGGCCAGCAGGACGGCCAGGCGGGGGGCGAGCTTCATGGAGTGTTCCTCCGGACGTGCGTTGCAACATATGCAATGACGGTTTCGCTCTGCACAACACCCCGGAGGTTATGGAGTACAGGAACCTGTCCACAAGAGGTCTCCACCACTTCGTGACACGCGAAGGCCCCCGGAGTGCGCGCGGGCACACTCCGGGGGCCTTCGGGACGTCGGGCCGGGGCGGTCTGCTACTTCTTGTCGCCGCCCTTGCCGCCCTTGCCCTCGTCCCCGCCGCCGCTCATGGACTCGTAGATCTCCTTGCACATGGGACAGACCGGGTACTTCTTCGGGTCGCGCCCCGGTACCCAGACCTTGCCGCACAGCGCCACGACGGGGGTGCCGTCGAGGGCGCTCGCCATGATCTTGTCCTTCTGGACGTAATGGGCGAAGCGCTCGTGGTCACCGTCGCCGTGGGACACCTGCGGCGTCGGCTCGACGAGGGTCCCCGTACCAGTCCCGCGCTCGGGCTCGAGAGTGCTCATGAATGCCAGGGTACTGAAAGCCGGGGTCCCGTAGCCCACACGGACCGGCCGGGACAGCCGGGCGCGGGCCGGCGGGGCCGGATCAGTTGAGCGAGGGGTCGTCCGGGTAGGTCGCCACCATCGCCAGGTCGCCCCGCTGACGGCGCAGGACCTCCCGCCACAGCCGCTCGGGCGCCGGACACGACACGTCGCCGGGCTCCGACTCGACCACGTACCAGGCGCCCTCCTCCAGCTCGTCCTCCAGCTGCCCGGGGCCCCAGCCCGCGTACCCCGCGAAGATCCGCAGGGCGCCCACGGCCGGCGCCAGCAGCTCCGGCGGCGCCTCCAGGTCCACCAGGCCGATCGCGCCGTGCACCCGCCGCCAGCCCAGCGGCGCCCGCTCGCCGGACGTCCCGCCGGGGACGACGGCGACGCCCAGCGCCGAGTCGAGCGACACCGGGCCGCCCTGGAAGACCACGCCGGGTTCGCCGGCGAGATCGGCCCAGCCCTCCAGGATGTCGCCCACGTCGACGGGCGTGGGCCGGTTGAGGACGACACCGAGGGAGCCCTCCTCGTCGTGGTCGAGGAGGAGCACCACCGCACGCTCGAAGTTCGGGTCCGCAAGGGCGGGCGTTGCCACGAGCAGCCGCCCCGTGAGCGAGGACACCTCGGTCATGCCAGACATGATCCCGCATGTTCCCCTCCCGTGGGGAGGCAATCGGAGGCACGGGGGTGAACACGCACCCCGCGCGCGCCCCTCGGTCGTGACCCCCCGTGTGCGCCGGGGGACACCGCGTGTTGTGACAAATCCATGACGTGGGTCGACCGTGCGCGGACTTACTCGGCTGGGGTACAAGGCGATTACCCTTTCCCTTCTGGCCCCTGCCCGAACCCCACGGAACGCGAGATTCATGACCGTCAACGGCGCTGATGACGTACTGCTTGTCCACGGCGGAACCCCGCTCGAGGGCGAGATCCGGGTCCGCGGTGCGAAGAACCTCGTGCCGAAGGCGATGGTGGCCGCCCTGCTGGGCAGTGCGCCGAGCCGGCTGCGCAATGTGCCGGACATCCGCGACGTGCGGGTCGTACGCGGACTGCTGCAACTGCACGGGGTGACCGTCCGTCCCGGTGAGGAGCCCGGCGAGCTGGTGCTCGACCCCTCGCACGTGGAGAGCGCGAACGTCGCCGACATCGATGCCCACGCGGGCTCGTCGCGCATCCCGATCCTGTTCTGCGGCCCGCTGCTGCACCGCCTCGGGCACGCCTTCATCCCCGGCCTCGGCGGCTGCGACATCGGCGGCCGGCCCATCGACTTCCACTTCGAGGTGCTGCGGCAGTTCGGCGCGAAGATCGAGAAGCGCGCGGACGGCCAGTACCTGGAGGCCCCGCAGCGGCTGCGCGGCACGAAGATCCGGCTGCCGTACCCGTCCGTCGGCGCCACCGAGCAGGTGCTGCTGACGGCCGTGCTGGCCGAGGGCGTCACGGAGCTGTCCAACGCCGCCGTGGAGCCGGAGATCGAGGACCTGATCTGCGTCCTGCAGAAAATGGGCGCGATCATCGCGATGGACACCGACCGCACCATCCGCATCACCGGTGTGGACGAGCTGGGCGGCTACACCCACCGCGCCCTCTCGGACCGCCTGGAGGCCGCCTCCTGGGCCTCCGCGGCGCTGGCGACCGAGGGCAACGTCTACGTGCGCGGCGCCCAGCAGCGCTCGATGATGACGTTCCTCAACACCTACCGGAAGGTGGGCGGCGCCTTCGAGATCGACGACGAGGGCATCCGCTTCTGGCACCCGGGCGGCCGGCTGAAGTCCATCGCCCTGGAGACGGACGTGCACCCCGGCTTCCAGACGGACTGGCAGCAGCCCCTGGTGGTCGCCCTGACCCAGGCCACGGGCCTGTCCATCGTCCACGAGACGGTCTACGAGTCCCGTCTCGGCTTCACCTCCGCGCTCAACCAGATGGGCGCCCACATCCAGCTCTACCGCGAGTGCCTCGGCGGCTCCGACTGCCGCTTCGGCCAGCGCAACTTCCTGCACTCGGCGGTCGTCTCCGGACCGACCAAGCTGGAGGGCGCCGACCTGGTCATCCCCGACCTGCGCGGCGGCTTCTCCTACCTCATCGCCGCCCTCGCGGCCCAGGGCACCTCCCGGGTCCACGGCATCGACCTGATCAACCGGGGCTACGAGAACTTCATGGACAAGCTCATGGAGCTGGGAGCCAAGGTGGAACTGCCGGGCAAGGCGCTCGGCTAGACGTCGGCACGACGCCGATGGGGCGGTCACCCGAACCCGGGTGACCGCCCCATCGGCGTCGTGCTGTGCGCCCCGAGAGGGGCGCGGGGAACTGCGCGGCCGACCCCAGACGGCCCGCGGCCGCAGGACGACCCGTACACCGTGCGAACGGCCCGCGCAGAACCCGGCGCTCCAAGCGGAGCGCTTACTTACCCTTGGCGGCTTCCTTGAGCTTGGAGCCCGCGGAGACCTTGACGCTGTAGCCGGCCGGGATCTGGATCGGCTCGCCGGTCTGCGGGTTGCGGGCGGTGCGAGCGGCACGGTGCGTGCGCTCGAAGGTCAGGAAGCCGGGGATGGTGACCTTCTCGTCGCCCTTGGAGACGATGTCGCCGACGACGTCGGCGAACGCGGCCAGCACGGCGTCGGCGTCCTTGCGGGTCACCTCGGCGCGGTCGGCCAGCGCGGCCACCAGCTCACTGCGGTTCATGTTGTTACTCCCGTGTTCTTCTTGCCGTTGAGGCGTGCCACGCGGCGGAGCCGCATGTTGGGCACAGCGATGCCGATGCTGCCAGGGGCCTCGGACACTCCCCGGACCCGGGTCGGTCGTCAGACCCTCGCGCCCAGGGAGGCATCCTGCCTCCACCTGCGGCGGTAAAGCCAATCCGGCACCCCCAGGAGTCGTGAGAACACCCTTGGGAGTCACACGATGAGAGGGCCTGAGCCTTGCGCCACCCTAGAGGGCGATCCGAGGCCGTCCGTTCCGCGACGCGCCGGTGGGGCGGCCCGCCGTGATGATCCTCACCACCACGCCACAGACCGCCTGCCCGCGTCCGGGAGAACTACGCCACCACCCCGGCGGCCTTCGCCGCCTCGCGCACGGCGCCCGCGACGGCACCGGCGACCTTGTCGTTGAAGACGCTGGGGATGATGTAGTTCGGGTTGATCTCGTCCTCGGTCACCACGTCCGCGAGGGCGTGCGCGGCGGCCAGCATCATCTCGGTGTTGACCGTGCGGGACTGGGCGTCCAGCAGACCGCGGAAGACGCCCGGGAAGACCAGCACGTTGTTGATCTGGTTCGGGAAGTCCGAGCGGCCGGTGGCGACGACGGCCGCGGTCTGCCGGGCGATCGCCGGGTCGACCTCGGGGTCGGGGTTCGCGAGCGCGAACACGATCGCGCCGTCCGCCATGGCCGCCACGTCCTCGCCGTCCAGGACGTTCGGAGCGGAGACGCCGATGAAGACGTCCGCGCCGTGCACGGCCTCCTTCAGGGTGCCGGTGAGGCCCTCGGGGTTGGTGTTGTCGGCGATCCAGCGCAGCGCCGACTCGGGCGCGGCGTCGACCAGGTCCGCGCGGCCGGAGTGCACCACGCCGTGGATGTCGGCGACGACGGCGTTCTTCACGCCCGCGGCCAGCAACAGCTTCAGGATGGCCGTACCGGCGGCGCCGGCGCCGGACATGACGACCCGGACGTTCTCGATCGGCTTGTCGACGACGCGCAGGGCGTTGGTCAGGGCCGCGAGGACGACGATCGCCGTGCCGTGCTGGTCGTCGTGGAAGACCGGGATGTCCAGGGCCTCGCGCAGCCGGGCCTCGATCTCGAAGCAGCGGGGGGCGGAGATGTCCTCCAGGTTGATGCCGGCGAAGCCCGGGGCGATGGCCTTGACGATCTCGACGATCGCGTCGGTGTCCTGCGTGTCCAGGCAGATCGGCCAGGCGTCGATGCCGGCGAAGCGCTTGAAGAGGGCCGCCTTGCCCTCCATCACGGGCAGCGCGGCCTTGGGGCCGATGTTGCCGAGGCCCAGCACCGCCGAGCCGTCCGTCACGACCGCAACGGAGTTGCGCTTGATGGTCAGGCGGCGGGCGTCCTCGGGGTTCTCGGCGATCGCCATGCAGACGCGGGCCACGCCGGGCGTGTAGATCATGGAAAGGTCGTCGCGGTTGCGGATGGGGTGCTTGGACGCCATCTCGATCTTGCCGCCGAGGTGCATCAGGAAGGTACGGTCGGAGACCTTGCCCAGGCTGACGCCCTCGATGCCCCGCAGCTGCTCCACGATCTCGTCGGCGTGGGCGGTCGAACCGGCGGCGATGGTGACGTCGATGCGGAGCTTGTCGTGGCCGGAGGCCGTGACGTCGAGGCCGGTGACGGAGCCGCCGGCGGACTCCACCGCGGTGGTGAGCTGCGAGACCGCGGTCCCGCCCGCGGGCACCTCCAGTCGGACCGTCATCGAGTAGGAGACGCTGGGCGCCGTTGCCATGGCCGACTTCCTCTGCTTTCACCGTGTAGCTGCGTTGTGCCGTCCGATCGTCGCACCTACCACCGAGTACGTGGTAGCCGCCCCGGATTGCGAACTTTGAGTTCGCGCGCCGTTCCCGCACCGGAGGGGCGACACTTTCGGAAAACGACTTCCACCATACGAGAAGTTGAGCCCGTGCGGAAGAGGGAACCCGAAGCCGTGCCCGGGTCCGCGAAAGAACCCGCGGGAGGGGAATTGTCTTGCGGGGATCGTTTGTTACCTTGGACGTGGCACCGGCCCGATCCAAGCCCCCGGGCCCAACCTTCGTCGCTACGAGCGACCACTTGCCGCGAGGCGAGCATGGCGGGTCGGTGCCACTTGAACGAGACGAGAGGCCCGCGCCGACGGCGCGGGCCTCTCGCATGCTCCGGTGCGGGCGGTCCACCCGCACCGGCGCCTCAGTCGCGGAGCAGGTCCGGCACGCCCGAGGCGTCCGGTTCGTCCCGCTCGCCGGAGACGATCGTCAGCTGCTGGGTGGCCCGGGTCAGGGCGACGTAGAGCACGCGCAGCCCGGCGGGCGACTCGTCGGCGATCTCGGCGGGCGAGACGACGACCGTGGCGTCGTACTCCAGACCCTTGGCCTCCAGGCTGCCGAGCGCCACCACGCGGTCGCCGAGGCCGGCCAGCCAGCGCCGGGCCTCCTCGCGGCGGTTCATCGCGACCACGACACCGACGGTGCCGTCGACGAGGTCCAGCAGCCGGGCCGCCTCCGCCCGGACCGCCTGGGCGAGGCTCTCCTCCACCACCGCGAACCGCGGCTGCACGCCGGTGGAGCGCACCGCCGTCGGGGACGGGGAGCCCGGCATGGCGAGGGCGAGCACCCTGGCCGCCAGCTCGGCGATCTCCGCCGGGTTGCGGTAGTTCACGGTGAGTTCGAAACGGCGGCGCGGGCGGGTGCCGAGCGCCTCGTCACGGGCCGCCGCCGCCTCGTCCGGGTCCGACCACGAGGACTGCGCCGGGTCGCCGACCACGGTCCAGGTGGCGTGCCGGCCGCGGCGGCCCACCATCCGCCACTGCATGGGCGTGAGGTCCTGCGCCTCGTCCACGATGACGTGCGCGTACTCGGTGCGCTCCTGCGCGAGGCGCTCGGCGCGCTCCCACTGGGTCTCCTCGCGCTGCGGCATCAGCTCGTCCAGGCCGGTCAGCTGGTCCAGCGGGTCCAGCTCGCGCCGCTTGCGGGGGCGGGCCGGGGTGCCGAGCACGGCCTGGAGCTCGTCGAGCAGGGCGATGTCGTGCACCGAGTGGCCCTCGCGCCGCAGCGAGCGGGCCACCTTGCGGACCTCGCCCGGGGTGAGGATCCGCCGGGCCCAGCGGCCCAGGCGCCGCTCGTCCGCCATGGCCGCCAGCACCGCGCCCGGGGTCAGCTCCGGCCACCAGGCGTCGAGGAAGGCGATGAACGGGTCCTCGGAGCTGACGTCCTCGTCGAAGGAGGAGCGCAGCTCGGCGGCCAGCTCGGGGTCGGCGTGCCGGGTACCGGCGCCCGACTTCGCCCACAGCGCGTCCAGGATCAGCCGGCGGGCGCGGGGGCGCAGCAGGTTGACGGGCGCGGTGCCGCCGAGGACGGTACGGCGGATGCCGGCCAGCTCCTCGCCCTCCAGTTCGAGGCGGCGGCCGAAGGCGACGACCCGCAACAGGGTCGGCGATCCCTCCGGCTCCAGCGCCCCTCGCGCGGCCCTGCGCAGCACCCGGAGCATGCGCGAGGAGCCCTTGGCGCGGGCGGTGGCCGGGGAGTCGTACAGCGTGGCCTCGGCGCCGTCGACCAGCGAGCCGATCGCGCGGATCGCGACCTGCCCCTCCTCGCCGAGGGAGGGCAGCACGCCCTCGGTGTACGCCACCAGCAGCGGGGTCGGCGAGACGATCAGGATGCCGCCCGCGTACCGGCGCCGGTCCTGGTAGAGCAGGTACGCGGCCCGGTGCAGGGCGACGGCGGTCTTGCCGGTGCCGGGGCCGCCCTCGACGTACGTCACGGAGGCGGCGGGGGCGCGGATGACCAGGTCCTGCTCGGCCTGGATGGAGGCCACGATGTCCCGCATGGAGTGGGTGCGGGCCTGGCCGAGGGCGGCCATCAGGGCGCCGTCGCCGACGACGGCCAGCTCCTCGCCGTCCAGGCTGGCCCGGACCTCGGGCCGCATCAGGTCGTCCTCGACCCCGAGGACGCGCCGCCCCTTGGAGCGGATCACCCGGCGGCGCACGACCCGGCCCGGGTCGACCGGCGTGGACCGGTAGAACGGGGCGGCGGCGGGCGCCCGCCAGTCGATGACCAGCGGCGCGTAGTCCTCGTCCAGGACGCCGATGCGGCCGATGTGCAGGGTCTCGGCGATGTCGGCGGTCCGGTCGGGCCGCAGGGCGCCCTCGGCGGGCTCCACCGCCGTGTACGCGCCGTCCGGGCCCTTCTTGCCGTCCTTGCCGAGCAGCAGGTCGATCCGGCCGAAGAGGAAGTCCTCGAACTCGTTGTTCAGACGGCTGAGGTGGATGCCGGCCCGGAAGACCTGCGCGTCGCGCTCGGCCAGTGCGCCGGGCGTGCCGACGTGGCCGCGCTGGGCGGCGTCGTGCATGAGGAACTCGGCCTCGTGGATCTTCTCCTCGAGCCGGCGGTACACCCGGTCCAGGTGTGCCTGCTCCACGCTGATCTCTCGGTCCCGTACGGAGTCCTCCCGTGCGGACTTCTCCCGTACGGAGTCGTGCACCGAGTCGACCGCTGAGTCCTGTTGCGCCTGTGCGGCCACCGGGCCCCCTTCTGACGTGCTGGGCAGCCGTCAAAGGTACGCGAAGGGGGCGCCGGAAGCTACGCCACGCCGGGCGCCCGCGCTACGCGTCCACCTCCACCAGCCGCTCGCCGTCGAAGGTCATGACCTCGAAGTGGTCGATCTGGTTGGGTTCGAAGGCGGCGCCGCCGTGCACGTAGAGCGGCTTCTTCGCCTTCTCGGTGGTGGCGTCCGGGATGCCGTAGCCCCAGTCCGGGACGGTCCAGGAGCTGAGCGTCTCGCGCTCGCCGTTCTTGCCGACGGCGATCAGGGAGCACTTCTGGGGTCCCTTGACGTTCTTCAGTTCCAGGACGGCCTCGGTGCCCCAGGCCTTCTTCTCCAGCGCCACGGTCGCGCTGACCTCGGTGGCCGGGTCGGTCGCCGTGACCCGGTCGGGCATGGCGGCGAAGGCGGACTCGGCGGGGCCGGCGGCCGTCCGCGTCGCCTCGGTCTTCCGGCCGCCACCGCCGTCGTCACCGCCTCCGGTGGTCGCCACCGCGGCGAACGGGCCGCCGATGATCAGCGCGGCCGCGGTGCCCACCAGGTAGAAGTTGCGGCGCCGCTTGCTCGCCCGGCGCTCGGCGACCTCGTCGACGAGCTTCTCCGCCAGCCGCGGGCCCGGTTTCACCGTCAGCGACTCGGCGATCGCGGGTGTGCCGGTGCCGGGGAGGTCCGCGAGCGCGGCCATCATCGGCTCCATGCCGGCCAGCTCGTCGAGTTGCTGGGCGCACCACTCGCAGCCGGCGAGGTGGGCCTCGAAGGCGGTGGCCTCCGCGTCGTCGAGGATGCCGAGGGCGTAGGCGCCGACGGTCTCGTGCTCGTTCGGCGCCGGTGATCCCTGCATGGGGACAGAATTACCCGTATCACCCGGGCCGAATCCCCCGCCGAAACCCTGAACTCCCCCGTACCCGCTCATCACGCCGTCACCCCCCGCTCCTCCAGAGCCAGCTTCATCGAACGCAGGGCGTAGAACACCCGGGAGCGCACGGTGCCGCTGGGTATGCCCAGTGTCTGCGCCGCCTCGTTGACGGTACGCCCCTTGAAGTACGTCTCGACGAGGACCTCACGGTGAGCCGGGGTCAGGTCGTCGAGCGCGTCCGACAGCGTCATCAGCCACAGCGCCTTGTCGATCTCGTCCTCCGCGGGGATGACCTCCAGCGGCGACGGATCGACCTCCTGCGGCCGGGCCTGCCGGCTGCGGTGGCCGTCGATGACGATGCGCCGGGCGACCGTCACCAGCCAGGGGCGTACCGATCCGGTCGCACGGTTGAGCTGACCGGCGTTCTTCCAGGCACGGATGAGCGTCTCCTGGACGACGTCCTCGGCGCGCTGCCGGTCCCCCGCGACCAGCCGCAGCACGTACGCCAGCAAGGGGCCCGCGTGCTCCCGATAGAGGGCGCGCATCAGCTCCTCGTCGGGTTCCGAGGACGACTGGGACATGCGATGTCGGGCCCTCGCACCACGTTCACCGGCCACGACGGAATCCTTGCGCACGCCCACCTCCGATGTCCGGGGGTTCCCCCAGTCGGTCGCTCGCCCATCCGGTACGTGCGCGAGGTGCGGGGCGTTCAAAGCGCGTCGACAGTTTTCTGAGAGACGCGTGACGAAGGGGACGCGGGGGGAGTTACCGGGCGAGGGCGGCGCGCCTGCGGTGCCGGGCGACGCGTTCGCGGTTGCCGCAGATCTCGCTGGAGCACCAGCGCCTGCGTCGGCCCCGGGAGGTGTCCATGTAGACGATCGGGCAGTTGTCGCCCTCGCACTGCCTGAGGCTCGCCCGTGCGACGGGGTCGGTGAGCAGCTCCACCGCGTCCCGGGCGAGGGCGCCGAGCAGGGCGGCGCACTCCGGCGGCCCGGTCAGCTCCCGTACCAGCGCGCCGTCCTCGCCGTGGACCGCGCGCGGGGCGGGGGGCGCCGCGGTGGCGAGGGCGTTGACGCGGTCGAGCGCGAGGTCGTACGGGTGGGTCCGGGGCGCCGGCCGGCCGCGCACCAGTCTCGTGGTCTCGCGGCGCAGTTCGCGGAAGGCGGTCAGCCAGGAGGGGTCGGCGTGGGTCAGCGGGGTGCCGGGCGGGACGAGTCCGGAGCCGGTGATCCAGGCGCGCAGCACCTCGACGGACTCCAGCCGCTCCACGGGGTGGGTGGTGGCGATGAGGTCCAGGCAGATCCGCCCGGTGTCGAACCGCAGCTCGTACGGGTCGGTGGCCGTACCCAGTGCCATGTTCCTGTCACCGCCTAGGGGTTGCCCGGTGGGGCGGGCCGGAGAGGGGACCAGGTGGTTCGCTCCCTCTACAGTGCCTGCCCGCTCCCGCGCCCGGAACCCCTCGTACCGCCCTGCCGTGAGCGGGGCCGGCGCACCGGCCGGGCGCGGGGCAGGCAGGCGCCCCCCTGCCCCCGACTCGGGGCACCGGCCCGCGACTTGTACCGTGTGACGGGCGCTCGGGGCCGATCCGGCCGGGCCGTCCTCGAAGTCCCCGGCGCTCCCCCCACGTACGCCCTTCCGCGAGGAGAACCCCACGCATGTCCCGCCCCATCGCCCGACGTTCACGGCCGCGCCGTCCGGCTCTGCTCGCCCTCGGCCTGACCGGCGCCCTCGCCCTCACGGCCTGCGGCGGTGACGCGGACAAGGGTGACGACGCGCCCGCCCGGAGCACCGGTGCCGCCCGTCAGGGCCTGCTCACCCCAGAGGCGGCCGCCGAGGTGGTCGACACCTACGAGCGGGTCAACAACCGCGCGAACGCCGCGCGGAACGAGAAGCTCCTGAGCACGGTGGAGACCGGGCAGGTCCACGAGCAGTCGAGGGCCGACTACACGCTGTGGGAGACCTGGTCGAAGAAGGATCAGAAGGAGTACGCGTCCGCCTTCCACTACACGGACCGCGAGTACCTGATCCCGCCCGCCGGCAGCGGGGTGTCCTGGTTCGCCGTCAAGGCCACCTCCAGCGCGGCCCCGGACCAGAAGGGCGCGCTGCTGGTCTTCGACAAGGCCGGCGGCAGCACGTACCGGATGACGATGGCGGTCTACGCCGACGAGGCCCCGATCCCGGAGGTCGCCGTCGACGAGCAGGGGCTCGTCACCCCCGCCGACCCGTCGGAGAAGGTCGGCGCGCTCGCCCCCGACCAGCTCGGCGACCACTACGAGGACTTCTTCGAGAGCGGCGGCAGGAAGAAGGCCGCGAAGACGTTCGCGCCGACCGAGACCTCGAAGGGCTCGATCGAGGTCCACGACGAGGGCCCCGACGACGACCTGGAGGAGTACGCGACCGAGAAGTACTTCGCCGCGGAGCCGGCCCACCCCGAGGTGTACGCGCTGAAGCTCGCCGACGGGGGCACGCTCGCCCTCTTCCCGACCGCGCACACCAGCGAGCTGATGCTCAAGCCGCGGTACCTGAGCGGCTTCGACATCACGCCCAACGACGAGGAGGCCCGCTACGACGCCACGAAGCGGGACGTGGTCACCGACGAGTTCCAGGGCCAGGCGCTCGCCGTGCTGGACCCGCGGGACAAGCCGCGGGTGACCGCCATCGAGTACCGCATGGTCGACTCCCGGTGAGCGGCGTGCCCCGCGCGGACGCCGCCCGCGCGGGGCACGCCTCACCCGTCCGTGTACTTGGCGTCCGTGGCCGGGTCCAGGGCCAGGCGGTAGCCGCGCTTGACCACCGTCTGGATCAGCTTCGGGGTGCCGAGGGCGGTACGCAGGCGGGCCATCGCCGTCTCGACGGCGTGTTCGTCGCGGCCGGTGCCCGGCAGGGCGCGCAGCAGGTCCGCGCGGGGCACGACCCAGCCGGGCCGCCGGGCCAGCGCCCGCAGCAGGGACATGCCGGCGGGCGGCACGGCCCGCAGCTCCCCGTCGACGAGCACCGCGTGGCCGCGGATCTCCAGCCGGTGCCCGGCGACCGGCAGGGCCCGGGCGCGGCCCGGCAGTTCCTGGCAGAGCAGCTGCACGAGGGGCCCGAGCCGGAAGCGCTCGGGCTGGACCGTGTCGATGCCGTGCCCCTGGAGCGGCACCGCGGTGACCGGTCCCACGCAGGCGGGCAGCACGTCGTGGCCGAGCGCGGCGAGCAGCTCGGGCAGCAGGCCGCGCTCCTCGGCACGGGACAGGAGGGAGGCCGCGGCGGGCGCGCTGGTGAACGTCACGGCGTCCACGCCCCGCGAGACGGCCGCGTCCAGCAGCCGGTCGACCGGGCCGAGGTCCTCGGGCGGCAGCCACCGGTACACGGGCACCCCGACGACCTCGGCGCCGCCCGCCCGCAGCGACTCCACGAACCCCGGCAGGGGCTCACCGTGCAGCTGGACCGCGATCCGGCGCCCGTCGACGCCCTGCTCCAGCAGCCGGTCCAGCACCTCGGCCATGGACTCCGAGGCCGGCGACCACTCCTCCGTCAGGCCGGCGGCCCGGACCGCGCCCTTGACCTTGGGCCCCCGGGCGAGCAGCTCCACGGACCGCAGCCGCTCCAGCAGGGCGTCCCCGAGCCCCCAGCCGTCGGCGGCCTCGACCCAGCCGCGGAAGCCGATGGCCGTGGTGGCGACGACGACGTCCGGCGCCTGGTCGATGAGCTGCTTGGTCGCGGCCAGCAACTCGCTGTCGTCGGCGAGCGGCACGATCCTGAGCGCCGGGGCGTGCAGGACGGCCGCACCGCGCCGCTGGAGCAGCGCGCCGAGTTCGTCGGCCCGGCGGGCGGCGGTCACGCCCACGGTGAATCCGGCGAGGGGGCCGTGGTCGGATCGCTGTCGTTCGTCGTCCATCAGTCTCGTCCCGATCGTCCCGGTCGTCGTGCTGCGTGCACGGCGACCGAGCCTGTCAACGGTGCGTGACAGGCTCGGTTCCGCTTCATGTCACCAGTGTTACGTCATACCTCGGCGTAGCTGAGCCGGGCCTTCGGCTCGGCCGGGTGCGACGGCCCGTCCGGCGCCGGCGGGGCCGGACGGCGAAGGTATACCGCCCAGGTGACGGCGAAACAGACGGCGTAGTAGGCGAGGAAGGCGACGAAGGCGCCGGTGCCCGAGCCGAGGGAGAGGAAGGACTGCCGGAAGGCGAGGTTGATGGCGACGCCGCCGAGCGCGCCGACCGCGCCGATCAGGCCCATGGAGGCGCCGGACAGCCGCCGCCCGTGCGCCACGGCCTCCTCGCCGGTCAGTCCCCGGGCCAGCGCCTTGTTCTGGAAGATGCCGGGGATCATCTTGAACGTGGACCCGTTGCCGAGCCCGCTGAGCACGAACAGGACCACGAAGACGGCCACGAACAGCCCGAGCGACCCGGCCATGCTGGCCGCGACGAGTACGGCGGTGGCGGCGGCCATGGCGACGAAGTTCCACAGCGTGATCCGCGCGCCGCCGTACCGGTCGGCGAGCCTGCCGCCCAGCGGCCGGATCAGCGAGCCGAGCAGCGGGCCGATGAAGGTGAGGTACGCCGCTTGCAGCGGGGTGCGCCCGAACTGGGTCTGGAGCACCTGCCCGAAGGCGAAGCTGTAGCCGATGAACGAGCCGAACGTGCCGATGTACAGCACCGCCATGATCCAGGTGTGGGCGTCCCGGGCGGCGTCCTTGGCGGCCCCGGTGTCGTTCTTCACGGAGGCGAGGTTGTCCATGAAGCAGGCGGCGAGGACGGCGGCGACCAGGATCAGCGGGATGTAGATGCCGAGCAGGACCCGCGGACCGCCGCTCGCCCCGATGATCGCGAGGGCGGCCAGCTGGATGACGGGCACGCCGATGTTCCCGCCCCCGGCGTTGAGACCGAGCGCCCAGCCCTTCTTCCGGAGCGGGAAGAAGGCGTTGATGTTGGTCATGGAGGAGGCGAAGTTGCCGCCGCCGACGCCCGCGAGCAGGCCCACCAGGAGGAAGGTCGAGTACGACGTCCCGGGCTCCATGACCAGGAAGGCGGCGATCGTCGGCACGAGCAGCAGCCCGGCCGAGATGATCGTCCAGTTCCGCCCGCCGAAGACCGCGACCGCGAAGGTGTACGGCACCCGGACGACGGCCCCGACCAGCGTCACCACGGACGTCAGCAGGAACTTGTCGGCCGGCGTCAGCCCGTACTCGGGGCCCATGAAGAGCACCAGCACGGACCACAGCGTCCAGACCGAGAACCCGATGTGCTCGGAGAGGACGGAGAAGAAGAGGTTCCGCCGGGCGACGCGCTCCCCCGTCTCCTTCCAGAAGGTCTCGTCCTCCGGATCCCAGTGCTGGATCCAGCGGCCGCCAGGGACTGTCATGACGCCTCCACGGTGCTCCGTAGCTCGGTTGCACCGACGGTAGGCAGCACGCGTTTCGGGCCTGTGGGGCTGTGGATGACCGCGAGGGAACGTTGGTCTCACCCGGCGCCGGGGGGCGGTGAGAGGTCGCCGCGCGGCCCGCCGTCAGCCCCGGTGGGCCGCCCGGGAGCGCGAGGGGGCCGCGGCACGTTTCGTGCCGTTCGGCCACAGCCGTGGCTTCCGCTTCGCCGCGAGGTCCTCGACCCAGCCGACCGCCAGGACCATCAGGCCGATGAGGGGCCAGACGAGGGCGAACATCCAGATCGTGTACGCGCCGTCGAGGGCGCCGACCGCGCGCTCGCTCTGCATGAAGGGGAGCTGGTAGGCCAGGTCGATGATGGGCACCGTCGCCATGATCAGCAGGTTGTGCCACAGGTAGATGGTGACCGCGCGGTTGTTGGAGAGGGTCACCAGCTTGTCCCACCTCGCCAGGCGGCCGGGGAGTTCCTGCCACGACGGGGAGTACTGGAGCAGGATCACGACGAACCCGAACGACCAGGTGGCCTGGGCCAGCGGGATGTCGTTGAGGTCCCAGCCGTCGGGGCCCAGGTGGTTCGAGGCCCACCACAGGCCGAAGGCCATGATCAGGGAGGCGCAGGAGACGGAGACGTACCGCGGGATCCGCTTCAGCAGGCCGTCGTGGTGGGCGAATCCCAGGACCCAGCAGCCGCCGTAGACCGCGAAGTCGGTGATCGCGTTGCCGGTCTCCCCGGGGATCTTCACCAGGTCGGTGCCGACGACCGCGGTCAGCGCCAGCGGGGCCAGCAGCGTCGGCCAGGGGGCCTTGCGGAACAGCCACAGCAGCAGCGGCGAGGCGATGACGAACCAGAGGTACGCCCGCAGGTACCACAGCGGTCCCGCGGCCTGCACCGCCCAGGTGTCCTCCAGCAGGCCGGACGCGGAGCCGACGTGCCAGGGGTAGGGCGGGGCGCCGATCGGGACGAGGTAGTTGAACAGCTCGATCAGGCCCCAGGTGCCACCGCGGTCGGGGTCGTCCGTGGGGTTCCAGCCGTTGGCGAACATCATCGTCAGCACGACGACGGCGAACACCCACATCGGCGGCAGGAGCCGGCGCACGCGCCCGCGGATCACGCCCAGCGCCGGACGCTTCAGCGACCGTGCCATCAGCGAGCCGGCGAGCGCGAACATCACGCCCATCGACGGGAACACCACCGAGAGCCAGGCCCAGCCGAAGAGGTGGTAGACGACGACCCGGACCAGGGCGATGGAGCGCAGCAGGTCCAGGTACCGGTCGCGGCCGCCCTTCCCGGCGGCCGGGGCGGGGGCGGTCGGTGCGGCCGCGGTCGCCGTCGCCGTCGTCGTCGCGGGGACGGCCACGGGTGCGGGAACCGGCGCGGGCTCCGTCGTGCGCTGCCGCGGGACGGCGTACGGCGTCCCCGCCGCTCCGTTCGGCCTTCCGGTGGCCCCGTTCGGCATCCCCGCGGCGGTGCCCGGGCCACCCGCGTACGGGGTGCCGTAGGGGCTGCCGGCCGGTTCCGGGCTCGCACCCGGACCGGTCGTGTGTCCGTGGGTCATGCCACGGGCCTCCGATCGTCGTGACGCGCCGCACGCTGCTGCGGCACGGTGCCGCCGGGCGCCCCGACGACACCGGTGCGGCGCAGCTTCTGCCAGCGCAGCCGGCCGCCGGTGAGCGCCGTGATCCAGGACTGGAGCAGCACGACGTACATGAGCTGGCGGTAGAGGATCTGCTGCAGCGGCAGCGAGATCAGGTGGGTCATGCGCTCGCGGTCGAGCCGGAAGGCGTACGCCGCGCAGACCGCCTGGATGGCGAGGACGCCCAGCCACGCCGTGATCGTCTTCTGCGTGGGGCCGAAGACGATGCCGTAGAGCAGGAAGACGTCGATCAGCGGCGCCAGCAGCGGGGCCAGGACCATGAACAGGGAGACGAAGGGCAGGCCCACGCGGCCGAAGCGGCCCGATGGGCCCTTCTCGATCACCGCGCGGCGGTGCTTCCAGATGGCCTGCATCGTGCCGTACGACCAGCGGTAGCGCTGCGACCAGAGCTGCTGCACGGTCTCGGGGGCCTCGGTCCAGGCGCGGGCGTTCTCGGCGTAGACCACGCGCCAGCCGGCGCGGTGCAGCGCCATGGTGACGTCGGTGTCCTCGGCGAGGGTGTCGTCGCTCATGCCGCCGATGGGGGCGAGGGCGGAGCGGCGGAAGGCGCCCACGGCGCCCGGGATGGTCGGCATGCAGCGCAGCACGTCGTACATCCGGCGGTCCAGGTTGAAGCCCATCACGTACTCGATGTGCTGCCAGGCGCCGATGAGGCTGTCCTTGTTGCCGACCTTCGCGTTGCCGGCCACGGCGCCCACCTTCGGGTCGCCGAAGGGCTGGACGAGTTCGCGGACGGTGGACGGCTCGAAGACCGTGTCGCCGTCCATCATCACGACGATGTCGTGACTGGCGTTGGCCAGACCGCGGTTGAGCGCGGCGGGCTTGCCCGCGTTGAGCTGTCGGATCACCCGGACGCCCGGCAGTCCCATCGCCTCGACGATCCGTGCCGTGCCGTCGGTGGAGCCGTCGTCGACGACGATGATCTCGACGGGATGGTCACTGGCCATCAGCGACAGGACGGTGTTCTCGATGCACTTGGCCTCGTTGTACGCCGGGACCAGTACCGTCACCGGCTGGGTCACCGGTGGGCCCCAGCGGAAGCCCTTGCGGCGGACCCGGCGGGCGTGGATGCCGGAGAGCAGCAGCATCAGCACGAAGCGGCCGATGACCAGGGTGCCGATGATCGCGAGCCCCACCACCAGGCCGTCGGTGAGCTTCTCCGACGCCTGGACGAGGAAGACCCAGGCCTTGCCCTTCCACAGTTCGGCTCCGGTCACCGGGCTCATGGCGCTGGGCGCGTCCAGGGCCTCGGTGAGGTTGTCGAACTCGTACCCCTTCTTCTGCAGGTCGGGCAGGAACCGGTCCAGCGCGGCCACGGTCTGGCTGCGGTCGCCGCCCGAGTCGTGCATCAGGACGATGGCGCCGTCGCCGTTCTCCGGGGTGGCGCGGCGGATGATCTCGTCGACGCCGGGCCGCTGCCAGTCCTCACTGTCGGTGTTGTTGACGACGGTGATGTAGCCGCGGCTGCCGATGTACTCGGTGACCGGCCAGGACTTGTTGTCCATGGCGTCGGCGAAGGAGGAGTACGGCGGCCGGAAGAGCGAGGTGCGGATGCCTGCCGCGCCGGTGATCGCCAGCTGGTTCTGCGACAGCTCCCGGTCGATGCGCTCCTTCGACTGGAAGGAGAGGTCGGGGTGGTTGAAGGTGTGCAGGCCGACCTCGTGGCCCTCGTCGACCATGCGCTGCACGAGGTCGGGGTAGCGGGAGGCCATGGTGCCGGTGACGAAGAAGACGCCGTGCGCGTCGTGCTTCTTCAGCACGTCCAGCACCCGCGGGGTCCAGGTCGGGTCGGGGCCGTCGTCGAACGTGAGGACCAGGTGGTGGTCGGGCACGCTCAGGCTCTCGGTGCGGCCGCCCCGCACGTCGATGACCGGGCCGCCCTCGAGGATCTTCTCCGGCACCCGGTCGGTGGCGGCGGGCGGCTGGACGCGGTGGTCGGCGAGGATCTCGCTGTGCACGTAGCCGCGCAGCATGAGCATGGCCGCGAGGGCGACCAGGACGAGCAGCGGAAGCAGCAGGCGCAAGGGCAGGCGGCGGCGAGAGCCCTCACGGGCGCGGCGCGCGGCCCCGTGACGGCGGGTGCGGGATGCCATCAGAGGGTGTTCTCCGGGGACAGGGAAGAGGACGTGGAGGTGTGGTCCGGACCCGCTGGTCCGGCGACGACCGCGGGTCCGTCGGCGGTCCCGGCGGCGGAGAGCGGGTCTCCCGCACCGTTGACGGTCGTGTCGTCGCCGCCCGGGTCGGTGCCGGTGGTGGGATCGACGGTGGGTCCGGTCGGTTCGCCGGTGGGCTCGCCGCCGCCCGTGGGGACCGACGGGTCCGGGCTGGCGGGGGGCGGCGCCTGCGTCGACCGCGTCGGGTCGGGGTCGGTGGCGCCGCCGCCCGGCTGGGTGCCGGCCCCGGTCTCCGAGGGACCGGAGCCGGTGCCGGTGCCGGGCTGCCGCGCGGTGCCGGACGTGCCGGGCGCGGAGGCGTCGGAGCCGGGCGCCGTGCTCGCACCGCCGTCGGTGGAGGGGCTGGTCTGCGGGGCCGCGCTGCCGGTGCCGGAGGGCTGCGCCGACTGCGAGGGCAGCGGCGTGGTGTCGACCTGGCCGGCCGGCTTGCCCTCCTGCTGGCCCTCCACGGGCAGCCAGGGCGCGTTGGAGTTGCCGGACAGCAGGGTGGAGACGATGACCACGGCGTAGACCGCGCAGGCGACGCCGACGGCTATGCCGAGGCGTCGGTAGAGGCGGCTGCGGCGTCCCGAGGCGTCGACGAAGACGGGCCCGTCGGAGTTCTCCGAGCGGCTCTTGCGGTGCTGCCCGCTCTCGGCCCGGCGGATCACGCCGTCGCCGAGCTGGACGGCGTCGAGCTGGACCGTCACCTCGTGCGGGTCGTGCGTGTGATCGCCGGTGTCGGCGGCGTCGGCGACGGCGTCGAGGTCCGGGGTCTCCTGCCAGGGGTCGCGCAGGACGGTGGTGGCGGGGCCGGACGCGCTGGTCGGGAAGGCGCGGGTCGGTTCGGCCGGGAAGCCCGGGACGGCCGGGGGGAGGATGTCGGTCACGTCGGCGTCCACGCCGGTGCCACCCGGGCGGTTCCCGGCGGGGGTGACGCCGACGGGAGGGCTGACGGGGGGACCGACGGGAGCGGTCCGGGCCTGGTGCGCACGGGTCGGGTCCGCGCCGGCCGCGTTGGGGCCGGCCTGATCCGCGCCCGGCTGCCTCGGGACGGCCTGGTTCACGCCCGGCTGCCTCGGGACGGCCGGGTGGACACCGGCCTGGTCCGTGTCGGTCGCCGGGGTGGGGCTGCCCCAGGTGATCCGGGGCCGGTGCGACGGGTCGGTGGCCGGGCTCCCGCCCGTGGTGCCCCAGCCCGCCGGGCTCGGGTACGCGTGGGCCGGTCCCCCGCCTATTCGGTCCGTGCCCGTGCGGTCCCCGCCCGTCCGCGAACCGGGGAACTCCGTCGCGCCCGCGCTCCCGTGGGGGTCGAGCGGACGGGTCACGGCGGTCTCCGGTGACGGCCGGGCGGAACTCCACGGCCCGCCGGCACCCGCGGCGGCACCGCCGAGGCCCGCGCCGGGGCGACGCGCGGCGTCACCGGCGGCCCCGAACCATCCCGCGCCGCCCGGGACGGACGAACCGGATGAACCGGACGAGCCGGGCGGCATCGCGGCGTGCGGAGTCTCATCGGTCATCGGAAAGGCCCGAGTGGACGGAAACACGTCGGTGGCATCGGCGTCCTGTCCCGAACCCGGGAAATCGCGCATCCCGGACACAGCCTCGGACTCCTCCGCCTGGGCGTCTTTTTGCCATTTCTTCACGCGCACGCACTTCCCCCCACGGGACGGTTCCGGGTGCGCGTACGACGCCGAGCACTCGTCGGCCGAACCGGCCCTCACCTGGTTCGAGCGCCCCCTGTACCACACCGTGCTCAGGTCAAGAATGTAGCGCACGCGGAGGATGTGTGGTTCCCACGTGTCACTTATGGGCGGACATCACACCGGCGTCGACGGCCGGAATCCATCCCTCGGCGGGCTGGCGCAACCAGCCCTCCTCCGCCGCGACCTGCGCCGCCGCCCGGCGGAGCGCGTCAAGGGCCGGGTGTACCAGCCCCTTTCGCCACACCAGTGATACGGGCGACAGCGGCACCGGATCGACGAGCGGGCGCACCACCGTCGACGCCATGGCCGGAAAGCTCGCCACGGCGAGGATCGGATTGCGCGTCTTGTCCATGATCCGTTGGAATTCCTCCTCCCCGACAGCCAGCGGAACGGGTGGTGCCACCGCGATACCGCGTCCCTCGAACAGGTGGTGCGCGAGGTCCGTCCACTCCGGCGTCCGCGGGTTGCCGGCGCCGGCGTACACGGTCTCGCCCGCGAGCGCGGCGAGCGGCACCTTCGCCAGCCGGGCCAGCGGGTGGTTCTCGGGCAGGACGACCGCCATGGGCTCGTAGCGCACCGGCTGGTGGCCGAGGCCGGCCCGCAGCGCCGGGGAGAGGCCCGCGAACCGGCCGAAGGAGGCGTCGAGGCGGCCCGCGAGCAGTTCGGCGGCGGCGTACGTCAGTCCGCTCTCGTAACGCGCCATCAGCTCCGCCTGGGGCGCCAGCTCCCGGGCCCGTTCCAGGACCAGGCGGTGGGTGACCAGCCCCGGGGAGTTGAGGTCGACCAGCAGCGGACGGGCCTGCCCGAAGGCGGCCAGGAGGTCGTCCTGCGCCTGGAGGACGCGGCGGGCGTACGGCAGCAGCCGCTCACCGTCGGCCGTGAGGGTCACCTGCCGGGTGGTCCGGACGAACAGCTCGGCGCCCAGTTCCCGCTCCAGGCGCCGTACGTCCCTGCTGAGCGCCTGCTGGGCCACGTACAGGCGGGCGGCGGCGCGGGTGAAGTGCAGGTCCTCGGCGACGGTGACGAAGGCGCGCAGGAGGCGGGGATCGAGGTGGGCGGGTGCGGGCATCCGGCGAACTTACAACAGGCATGCGTGAATGGGGCGGGAGAAGGTGTTGGACCCGGTGATCACCCCGGGGCGACGGTGGACGCATGCCGCAACCGCCTTCCGTACGCCCGTCCACGCCCCCCGCCCTGCTGTCCCTGACGGCGGACACCCTGGTCGCCGCCGACTTCCGTCCACGCTCCCGGCACCGGCCGGCCGGCCCGTACCGGCGTCTCCTCTCCACCCCCGGCGCCCGCGGCTTCACGATCGGGAACCTCATGGCGCGGATGCCCATGGGCATGTTCAGCGTGAGCGCGGTCGTGATGATCGCCGGGGAGCACGGTTCCTACGCCCTGGCCGGCGCCGTCACCGCGACGGGGCTGGCGGCGACGGCGGTCGTCGCGCCGTGGACCGCGCGGCTCGTCGACCGGCACGGCCAGGCCAGGGTGGCGCTGCCCGCCACCCTGGTCGCCGCCCTGGGGTCGCTCGCCCTGCTGCTGTGCGTCCGGTACGACGCGCCCGCCTGGACGCTGTTCGCCGCGTACGCGGCCACCGCGACGACGCCCAACACCGGCGGCATGGCCCGCGCCCGCTGGGCCCACCTGCTGCGGGACAGGAGGGACGCCGCCGAGGCCCTGCACACCGCGAACTCCTTCGAGCAGGCCGCGGACGAGCTGTGCTTCATGCTGGGGCCGGTCCTCGCCGCGTTCCTGTGCACGGCCTGGTTCCCGGAGGCGGGCACGCTCGTCGGCGTGGTCCTGCTGGTCACCGGCATGCTGGTCTTCACCGCCCAGCGCTCGACCGAGCCGCCGGCCCGACCGCGCCCGACCGCGAAGGCGCCCCTGCGCGCCGCCGGGATCCCGCCGCTGCTGGCCGTGTGCCTGGCGACGGGCGGGGTGTTCGGGGCGATGGAGGTCGTCACGATCGCGTTCGCGGACGCACAGGGGCACCGAGCGGCCGCCGGTGTGGTCCTCGGACTCCAGGCGGCCGGCTCCTGCGCGGCGGGGCTGGTGTACGGGGCGACGAGGCCCAGCGGTTCGGCCGAGCACCGTCTGCCGTGGTGCGTCGCCGCGATGGCGGCCCTGCTGACGCTGCCGCTGCTCGCGGCGTCCCTCACGGGCTCCCTGCCGCTGCTGGCGCTCACGCTGCTCGTCGCCGGGATGGCCACCGCCCCGACGATGGTCACCACGATGACCCTGGTCCAGCAGCGCACTCCGGAGGGGCGCCTGAACGAGGGGATGACCCTGGCGGTGACGGGTCTGCTCGGCGGCATCGCCTGCGGCAGCGCGGCCGGCGGCTGGATGGTGGAACACGCCTCCCCCACGGCCGGCTACGGCGTCCCGGTCACGGCGGCGGCGCTGGCCCTGCTGCTCGCCCTGGCCTCCTCCGCCCGGGGTGCGGCGCACGGGCCGCGGGCATGACGAAGGCCCCGCCGCGTGGAGCGGCGGGGCCTTGGCCCACATGGGAACTGTGGAGATGGCGGGAATCGAACCCGCGTCCAACGGTGCGGAATCAGGGCTTCTCCGTGTGCAGTCCGCTTCGATTTTCTCAGCCCCGGAGATCACGCGGACAAGTCTCCGACGGGCTCAGTCACTGTTTGGTTTCCCTCTTCACCCCGTGACCGGGATCAAGGTTTAGTCCCCTAGCTGATGCCAGGATCCGGGTCGGGAACAGCCCCGGGCTGACACTCCCGTAGTAGGAGGCTCGCTTCGCTACCTGAGATCAGGCAGCGAGGGCGAAGGCCTGCTGGGAGGAATCGCGCTTGGTGTTGGCGATTATTTTTTTCGGCCTGTGGTTTACGAGATCATGGCCGCTTCCTCGACACGCTTCCCCTGCTTCGACAGCCGCTGTCGAAACCGATCATCCCCATGTTGATTTTTCAATCCGCGCACCCTCGGGGGGTGCGTTCACCATCGTACGTGACCAACGCACGCGGGTGCCAGCCTATTCCTCCCCTCCCCGGAGGTCAGGCCCGCTGCTTGCGCCTGATCGCCGAGATCGTGCGCTCCGCCTCGCGGCGGTCCTGCTTCTCCCGCAGGGTCTGCCGCTTGTCGTACTCCTTCTTGCCGCGCGCCAGCGCGATCTCGACCTTGGCCCGGCCGTCCTTGAAGTAGAGCGCCAAGGGCACGATCGTGTGACCGGTCTCCTGGGACTTCGCCTCCAGCTTGTCGATCTCCACGCGGTGCAGCAGCAGCTTCCGCTTGCGGCGGGCACTGTGGTTGGTCCAGGTGCCCTGGCTGTACTCGGGCACGTGCACGTTGTGCAGCCACGCCTCGTTGCCGTCCAGCTGCACGAAGCCGTCGGCCAGCGACGCACGCCCCTGGCGCAGCGACTTCACCTCGGTCCCGGACAGGACCAGGCCTGCCTCGTAGGTGTCGAGGATCTGGTAGTCGTGCCGCGCCTTCTTGTTCTGCGCGATCAGCTTGCGCCCTTTTTCCTTAGCCATAGTGCCGCCCATTTTGGCACTAGGGAGGGGGCCCGCGGAAAGCCGATTACGGGAGGGGCGCCGACGGGAGCGCCCGCCTACCGCCCCAGTCCGCTGAGCACCGTCCGCGCCCGGTCCAGCGCGGCCGGGCCGGCCGGGTCGACCGCCAGGTCGGGTGTGATGCCCGTGCCGTCCACGCCGCGGCCGGAGGGGGTGCGGTAGTGCCCGACGGTCAGCTCGGCCACCGAGCCCCCGGGCAGCCGGCTCGGCATCTGCACCGAGCCCTTGCCGAAGGTGCGGGAGCCCAGGACGACGGCGCGTCCGCGGTCCTGGAGGGCTCCGGTGAGCAGCTCGGCCGCGCTCATCGTGCCGTCGTCGACGAGCGCGACCAGGGGTCTGCCGGTGTCGCCGCCGGGGTCGGCGTGCAGGGCCCGCTGCTCGCCGTCGACGTCGTAGGTGGCGACCAGACCGCCGTCGAGGAAGGCGGAGGCGGCGGTCACGGCCTCGGCCACCAGGCCGCCGCTGTTGCCGCGCAGGTCGAGGACGACGCCCGCGCCGGACGGCACCCGCGCGACGGCGGCCCGCACCTGTGCGCCGACCCCCTTGGTGAAGGAGGTGACCTTGACGACGGTGACGCCACCGGCGAGCGTGCGCACGGCCACGGGGTCGGTGGACAGCGTGGCCCGGCGGACGGTCCTGGTCCAGGAGCGCGAGCCGCGTTCCAGGCCGAGCCGGACGGCGGTGCCGGCGGGTTCGGCCTCGGTGTCGCCGCGCAGTATCGAGACGACCTCGGTGACCGGGCGTCCGTCGACCCGCTCGCCGTCGACGCTGCGCAGCCGGTCGCCCTCGCGGATCCCGGCGCCGGCGGCGGGCGACCCGGAACGCACCCGCGTCACCTCGATGCGGCCGTCGCGCTCGCGGCGCGCGGAGAGCCCGACGCCGGTGTACCGGCCGTCGAGGGCCTCCTCCAACTCCTCGTACTCGCCCGGGGAGTAGACGGCTCCCCAGCGGTCGCCGCTGCGGCTGACGGCCTGTTCGGCGGCCTCCACGGGGGACTTGCCGTCGGCCATCGCCTCGGCGGCGGCGCGGGCCACCTGCTCCTGCCGTCCGGCGGGAGCGGCCGGGCGGGCCGTGTCGGGCGCGGGTTTCCGGTCGCCGCCGGGGAGCGAGCCGGTGGCGGCGCCCGCGACGAGTACTCCGGCGAACAGCAAGGTCAGGGTGGCCCCGTGGCGTGCGCGGCGGGGCTGACAGAACAGGTCACGGCCTGACATGCCGGTGAGTCTAGGACAAGGCGAGAGGGCCGAACGGTCGCTTGCCCGTTCGGCCCTCTTGGCATGTGTCACACCTTCAGGTACTTGCGCAGCGCGAAGAACGCGGCCAACGCGGGCATCAGCAGGCTCGTGGCGAGGATGAGCGGCAGCTTCGTCAGCAGCGCGTCCCAGCCGATGAAGTCGATCAGGGCCAGCTTCTCGGACAGGGCGAGCCCGTGGTCGATGAGGAAGTACCGCGCGGCGACCAGGAACGCGCAGGCGACCCCGCCGCCGATGAGCCCGGCGACCGCGGCCTCCATGATGAACGGCGCCTGGATGTAGAAGCCCGAGGCGCCGACCAGCCGCATGATGCCGGTCTCGCGCCGCCGGCTGAACGCCGAGACCCGCACGGTGTTCACGATCAGCATGAGCGCGACGACCAGCATGAGCGCCATCACCGCGCGCGCGGCCCAGTTCATGCCGTTGAGGAGTTCGAAGAGGCTGTCCAGGGTCGCGCGCTGGTCCGCCACGGACTGCACGCCGTCCCGGCCCTCGAAGGCGGTCGCGATGACCTGGTACTTCTCCGGGTCCTTCAGCTTGATCCGGTACGACTCCTGCATCTGGTCCGGCGTGAGCGAACTGGCCAGCGGCGAGTCGCCGAACTGGTCCTTGTAGTGCTTGTACGCCTCGTCCTGCGACTCGTACGTCACCTTGTCCACGACCGACAGCTTGTCGAGGTCGGCGAGGATCTGCTTCTTCTGGTCCTCGGTCACCGCGCCCTTGGCACAGGCGGGGTCGGACTTCGCGTCGCTCTTGTTGCAGAGGTAGACGGTGACGTTGACCTTGTCGTACCAGTAGCCCTTCATGGTGTTGACCTGGTCGCTCATCAGCAGTGAACCGCCGAACAGGGCCAGGGACAGGGCGACCGAGACGATGACCGCGAAGGTCATCGTGAGATTGCGACGGAGACCGACACCGATCTCCGAGAGGACGAACTGGGCGCGCATGGCGTCTCGTCAAGCCTTTCCGTTGCTCGTCAGTGCTGGTAGCCGTAGACGCCGCGCGCCTGGTCGCGGACGAGGCGACCCTTCTCCAGCTCGATGACGCGCTTGCGCATCTGGTCCACGATGTTCTGGTCGTGGGTGGCCATGATCACGGTGGTGCCCGTCCGGTTGATGCGGTCGAGCAGCTTCATGATGCCGACCGAGGTCTGCGGGTCCAGGTTGCCGGTGGGCTCGTCGGCGATCAGGAGCTTGGGCCGGTTCACGAAGGCGCGTGCGATGGCGACGCGCTGCTGCTCACCGCCCGACAGCTCACCGGGCCTGCGGTCCTCCTTGCCGCCGAGCCCGACCAGGTCGAGGACCTGCGGCACGGACTTGCGGATCTCGCCGCGGGACTTGCCGATGACCTCCTGGGCGAAGGCCACGTTCTCGCCGACCGTCTTGTTCGGCAGCAGGCGGAAGTCCTGGAACACGGTCCCCAACTGGCGCCGCATCTGCGGCACCTTCCAGTTGGACAGGCGGGCGAGGTCCTTGCCCAGGACGTGCACCTGGCCGTGGCTGCACCGCTCCTCGCGGAGGACGAGCCGCAGGAAGGTGGACTTTCCGGAGCCGGAGGAGCCCACGAGGAAGACGAACTCGCCCTTCTCGACCTCCAGGGAGACATCCCTGAGGGCTGGGTGGTTCTGCTTCGGGTAGACCTTGGAGACGTTGTCGAATCGGATCACGGGTGCACCACGGGTCGCCGGGGGTAGATGAGCGTGACCATACGCGAACCGGGGAGCGTGCCGCAGTCACCGGCCGGGGTTGCGCGACAGTGGCACGTTTTGTCCCTGCCCTTACGGGGCATGCACCCGGGTCCGGCCTCGGGGGGAAGGCGCGCGGGGCCCCACGGAACCTGGCACAGTGGAAGGGGAACGTTCACGGCGGTGTGGGCGTTGACCTGACGGAGCCGGCGGCAAGGAGGGCGAGCGCATGACGTACGACCGGTTGGTGTGCGCGAACTGCGCGGCGCCCGTGAGCGAGGGCCGGTGCCCGGTGTGCCGGGCCAACCGCGAGCGGCTGCAGCAGGGGAACTTCCTCGCGGGCCTGAATCCGATGACGCTGGTCGTGCTGCTGGCGGTGCTGATCGCGGCGATGGCCCTGCTGGCCCACCAGACCGTCTGAGACCCCGGAGGGCCCCTCCCGGGCCCAGAGGGCGCGGGACGCGAGGGCAGAGACGAGGAAAGGGCCCGGAGCGGGTGCGCTCCGGGCCCTTTCGTCCGCGTTCGCTGCGCGTATGCGGGTGACTACCCTCAGGCAGCCGCTCCGCCGCGGCCGTTCATCATGCGCGGCAGCATGCGGAAGCCGATACCGCCGGCGATCATCGTGGCGGCGCCGACCAGCAGGAACGTGGTCTCCGCGGCGCCGGTCTCGGCGAGCTCGTCACCGCTGCCCTGGGCGGCGGTGTCGGAGGCCGGGGCCTCGTCGCCGGTGTCGGTCAGGGCGGAGGAACCCTCGTCCTGGGTGACGTTGTCGTTGCTGCCGCCGTCGGGGGTGGTGTTGTCGCCGCCACCGGTCCCGCCGTTGCCGCCGGTGCCGCCGCCCGTGGTCTCCGAGCCGCCGTTGCCGCCGCCGTTGTCCCCGGTACCGCCGTTGTCCCCGGAGCCGCCGTTGTCGCCGGAGCCGCCGTTGTCACCGCCCTCGGAGGTGCCCGTCGAGGTTCCCTCGGAAGTGCCCTCGGAGGTGCCCTCGGTGGTGCCCTCGGACGTACCCACCGAAGAGCCCTCGGTGGTGCCCTCGGAGGTACCTTCCGTGGTGCCCTCCGTGGTGCCCTCGGACGTGCCTTCGGTGGTGCCCTCGGACGTCCCCTCGGAGGTGCCCTCCGACGTACCGTCCGTGGTGCCCTCGGAGGTGCCCTCCGTGGTGCCCTCGGTCACGCCGACGATCGCGCCCTCGGTGGTGCCCTCCGTGGTGCCCTCGGTCGTCCCCTCGGTGTCGCCCTCGCCCTGGACGCTCACGCCGACGCCGACGTTGGCGTCGCCGACACCCACGCCCACGCCGATGTCGAGCGCCGAAGCGGCACCCGCGGCGGTCAGGGAGGCGCCGGCCGCGATCACTGCGCCGGCCGCTATGCGCGCGACACGGATGCGCGTCTTCTTCGTCATGTAGTTGCTACCCCCAGTAGCCGATTAGTCGGTGAGGCCGCACTCGGGGCCGTGATCGACGGAGGTGGCTGTTAACTGACGTCCCCCGGTTCACATGCGCCCCGTAAATACGCATGCCGCGCCTCACCCTGGCGAATGTTCAAAGCAACGTCAAGGCCATTGCGTACGCGATGTCCAGGTACGGGACGTATGCCGGACACAAAGGGTGTGAGTGTGATGTAAAACCCAGACATCACCGGCGTCCGGGCGGCAGAGAAAAGGCAACCGCCCCCGAAACGGCGGCAGTTGCCTTGTCGACAAAGCGGTCTCAGCGCTTCGCCCTACTTCTCCTGCTGCTTGCGCCAGCGAATTCCGGCCTCCAGGAACCCGTCGATCTCACCGTTGAACACGGCCTCCGGGTTGCCCACTTCGTGCTCGGTGCGCAGGTCCTTGACCATCTGGTACGGGTGCAGCACGTACGAACGCATCTGGTTGCCCCACGAGTTGCCACCGTCGCCCTTGAGGGCGTCCATCTTGGCCTGCTCCTCCTGGCGGCGCCGCTCCAGCAGCTTGGCCTGGAGGACGTTCATCGCCGTGGCCTTGTTCTGGATCTGGGAGCGCTCGTTCTGGCAGGAGACCACGATGCCGGTGGGGAGGTGGGTGAGTCGCACCGCGGAGTCGGTGGTGTTCACACCCTGTCCACCGGGGCCGGAGGACCGGTACACGTCCACTCGCAGCTCGGACTCGTCGATCTCGATGTGGTCGGTCTGCTCGACCACCGGGAGGATCTCGACGCCCGCGAAGGAGGTCTGGCGGCGCCCCTGGTTGTCGAAGGGCGAGATGCGCACCAGGCGGTGGGTGCCCTGCTCCACGGAGAGGGTGCCGTAGGCGTACGGCGACTGCACGGCGAAGGTCGTCGACTTGATGCCGGCCTCCTCCGCGTACGACGTCTCGTAGACCTCGGTCTTGTAGCCGCGCTGCTCGGCCCAGCGCAGGTACATCCGCTGGAGCTTCTCGGCGAAGTCCGCGGCGTCCACGCCACCGGCCTCGGCGCGGATGTTGACCAGCGCCTCACGGGAGTCGTACTCGCCGGAGAGCAGGGTGCGGACCTCCATCTCGTCCAGCGCCTTCTTCACGGCCGTGAGCTCGGACTCGGCCTCGGCGCGGGTGTCCGGGTCGTCCTCCTCCTCGGCCATCTCGAAGAGCACCGCGAGATCGTCGATCCGGCCGCGCAGGGCCTCGGCCTTCCGCACCTCCGCCTGGAGGTGGGAGAGCTTGCTCGTGATCTTCTGCGCCGCCTCCGGGTCGTCCCACAGGGAGGGCGCTGCCGCCTGCTCCTCGAGCACGGCGATGTCTGCCCTCAGCCTGTCCAGGTCCAGGACGGCCTCGATCGACTCCATGGTCGAGGAGAGGGACTTCAGCTCTTCGGATACATCGACGACTGCCACGCATCCAGCGTAACGGCTCCGTCCACCGGCTTTCGCCGGGTCGTCGCGGTGTGCGTGGCGGCCCCGCCCCGGGACTCAGGGCGAGGCCGGTGCCGAGTTCCGCGTGTCCTGCGGGTCCGCGCCGCTCTCGTCACCGCCCGTGGCGAGCCAGGTACCGGCGCCGATCGCGGCCACCAGGGCGATCACACCGGCGCCCACCGCCAGCCGGCGGCGCCGGGCGGCGGCGCGGTTGCGGGCGGAGCCGGGGCGCGGGGCCCCGGCGGCGCGCGGGGCGCGGGCGGTGCCGCGGGCGCCGCCGGCCAGCTCGTCGGGGGCGGGCACGCGCATGGAGGTGTGCGTGTCGCGGTTGGAGTCCGCCGGTGCGGAGCCCGGCACCAGGGGGACCGCTCCCCGGCGCCGTACCGGCTCCCCGGAGGGCGCGGCGGACGCCGGGGGCTCCTCGGAGGCGTCCTCGTCCTGCTCGGTGTCGGGCTCGTCGACGTCCAGCGGCCCCATGCCGACCAGCATCGGCAGCAGCTCCCGCAGCCGGTCCCCCAGCTCGGAGGCGCGCAGCCGGGAGGCCGGGGCCTTGGCCAGGCACTGGACGAGGAGCTGCCACAGCTCGTCGGGGATGCCAGGGAGGGGGACGACCGTCTCCGTCACGTGGCGGCGCAGCACCGCGCCCGGGTGGCCCCCGCCGAACGGCGTGAAGCCCGCGAGCAGCTCGTACAGGACCGTGGCCAGCGCGTAGATGTCCACGGCCGCGCGCGGGGGCAGGCCCTCGACGATCTCCGGGGCCAGGTAGTCGGGCGTGCCGATGATCTTCGTGGCGCGGGTGCGCCGGGGGGTGTCGATGAGCTTGGCGACCCCGAAGTCGGTCAGCAGCGCCGGGTGGGCGCCGCCGGGGCCGAGCGGGCCCTGCATGTCGAGCAGCACGTTCTCGGGCTTGACGTCGCGGTGCACGACCCCGGCGGCGTGCGCGGCGGCCAGGCCGTCGGCGACGTCGGCGGCGATGGCGACCGCCGCCTCGGGCGCCAGGCGCCGCTCCCGGTCCAGGCGGGTGCGCAGGTCCGTCCCCCGGACCAGGTCCATGACCAGCGCGAGGTCGTTGCCGTCGACCACCAGGTCGCGCACGGAGACCACGTGCGGGTGGTCCAGGCCGAGCAGCGCGGTGCGCTCCTGCACGAAGCGTGAGACCAGCTCCTGGTCGGACGCCAGGTCCTCGCGCAGCAGCTTGATCGCGACGGGCCCCTCGGGACCCTCGCCCAGCCACACCGTGCCGGCGCTGCCCCGCCCCAGGATCTGGTGGGCGGTGTACCGGCTGCCGATCTTCCGTGCCAAGACTGCTCCTACCGACGCGTGTTGCGCCTAAACGTACGCGCCCGCGGAGCCGACCTTCACGGGGGAGCCGGAAATCACCCGCCGGATGTCGACAAATCTCCAGACTCGCCGTCGGATCCGGGGGAACGGGACCCGTCGGAGGCTCAGTTGCCGGTCGACGTGCCGCCGCCCGAGCCGCTGCCGCCGCCCAGGTCCCCGATCCAGTCGGTCACGGTGGTGAACCAGTCGCTGAGCTGCTCCCAGTAGCCCTTGCCCGTGCCGATCCAGTCCTGCAGGGGGCTCAGCTCCCAGATCAGCCAGCCGGCCACGACCAGGATGACGAGCGTGAACAGGCACCCCTTGAGACAGCCCAGCCCGGGGATGCGCATCGGGTTGGCGCTGCGCTGCCGCGGCGGCCGGGGCTCGCGCCGGGGCGGCTGGGGCTCGGGCGCGGGCGGCGGGGCGTAACGCTGCGGCTGGGGCCGCTGAGGCTGCGCGGGCTGCTGCGGCTGCGGGGTGGCGTAGCGCTGCGGCTGGGGCTGGGGCTGCTGCGGGTACCCGTAACCGGGCTGCTGGGGCGGCGGGCCCTGCGGTGCCTGGCGGGGCTGCTGCTGCGGGCGGGCGACCTGCCGCTGGGGGCGGCGGCGCAGCGGGTCCTGGTTCGGGTCGAGGTACTGGACCTGCGTCTGCTCGTTGCGGTCGCGGGCGGCGCGGAGCTGGTTCTGCCAGGGGTGCGGGTCCTCCGGTCCGCCCTGCTGCCCCGGTCCGCCCGGCTGCCCCGGGGGCACGGGCGGCATGACGGCGGTCGGGTCGGCGGCGCCCCGGTGGGGGAGCACGGCGGTGGGGTCGGCGGCGCCCGACGGGTTGCCGGTCTGCGGCAGGACGCTGGTGGCGCCGTTCGGGTCGTGCGCACCGGGCGGGTTCTGCGGCAGGACCTGCGTCGGGTCGGCTGCGCCGGGGGCTCCCGGGACCGGCGCGGGGGCCGGGTCGGGGGCGAGGAGCACGCCGACGTTCTCGGCGGCGCCGATCTGCGCGCTGCCCGCGTGCACACCGATGCCCTCGGCGACCACACGCAGACCCCGGGCGAGGTTCTCGGCGCTGGGGCGTTCGTCGGGGTTCTTGCGCAGGCAGCGCTCGATGACCGTCCACAGCGGGTCGGGGACGGTGGAGGGGCGGCGCGGTTCGGCGCTCAGGTGCTGGTGCAGCACCTCCAGCGCGGAGCCTCCGGCGAACGGGGGCCGGCCGGTGACCAGCTCGTACAGCAGGATGCCCGCGCCGTAGATGTCGACGGCGGAGGTCTGCGGGCGGCCCTCGGCGGACTCCGGCGCCACGTAGGCGGGGGTGCCGACGAACTCGTGGGTGCGGGTCAGGCCGGGCGAGTCGGCGAGGCGGGCGATGCCGAAGTCGGTGAGCATCGGGTGCATCTCGCCGCCGGTCTGCCTCAGCAGCACGTTGGCCGGCTTCAGGTCGCGGTGGACGACGCCGTCGTCGTGGCTGGCGGCGAGGGCGTCGGCGATCTGGGCCGTGAGGAGGGCCGCGGCGACCGGGGTGAACGGCCCGTTCTCGCGCAGGTAGCGGTGCAGGTCGGGGCCCTCGACGAGGTCCATGACCAGCGCCAGCAGCTCGCCCTCGACGACCAGGTCGCGGACCCGGACGATGTTGGGGTGGGTGAGCCGGAGCAGGACGGAGCGCTCCCGAAGGAAGCGCATCACGATGTCGGGGTCGCTCGCGAGCTCCTCCTTGAGGACCTTGATCGCGACGGTCTCGCCGGGCTGCCCGGCCACGGCCGCCTCGGCGCCCGCGGTCTCCCGCTGGCGGGCTCGCCAGACGGTGCCCGTGGCTCCGCGACCGAGGGGCTCCTCGAGGAGGTACTTGCTGCCTACCGGCCGCACGTCATGCGCTCCCTGTTGCTTGCTGGCTGTTCCGACCCACTGTAGTGCCGCGGTGCGGGCGCCGGGCTGTCGTCGCCCTTCGGGGTTCTCGTGGGGCCGCGGGCGGGTCCCGCGCTCCGCTCGCGTTCCGTGTCCGGCACCTGTTCAGGTGCCGGTGTTCCGGTGCGGGTGTTCAGGTGCGTGTTCGGAGGGAAGACGCTCGACCCGGTCCCTTGGTTGCCGGGCCCGGACGTGACCGATCTCAAGCGGGCACCGTTCGATCACCGGCACGACAGCTGTCAGGCATTTTTACGGGCAGAGCCGACCAATCAAGATCATTTGATGGCCGGTGACGGGCGCATTGTCAGTGGCAGGTGCGAGGATGCGTGCAGTACTGGCCGACGTGCTCGTGTGGCGGTGGGGGAAGTCCGCGGTGGGGGACCGTGGTGACGGCTTCTGTCCCGGCGCGCGGGCGCCCGCGCGAAGGGACCGCTGACGGCGATGCAGATCCGGCTGACCGTCGTAGACCCGCTGGGCCCGCATGCCGCGGTGGGGGGCCGCGCCGCGAGCTGCGACGTGCTGGTCACCGCACCGGCCGGCACCGCGCTGGCCGCGATCTCCTCCGCGCTGGCCGCCGTGCTCCCCGGCGGGGAGGGCCAGGGCTCCGGCCAGGTGGTGCTCTACGCCGGTGCGCAGCGGCTCGACGCCCAGCGCAGCACCCTCGGCGAGCCACCGCTCCTGGACGGCGCCGTGCTCTGCGTGGGCGCCCCGGGCGAGCCCGACCCGCACACCGAGCCGGCCGACGTCCCGGCCCAGCTGCACGTGGTCGCCGGTCCCGACGCGGGCGGCGTGCACCTGCTGCACGGCGGTCAGGTCCGGCTCGGCCGCTCGGCGGAGGCGGACGTCGCGCTGGACGATCCGGACGTCTCCCGGATGCACTGCGCCGTGACCGTCGCCGCCGACGGCCGCGTCTCGGTCGCCGACCTCGGCTCCACCAACGGCACCACCCTGGACGGCACCCGCGTGGGCGACCGCCCGGTCCGCTTCGCGCCGGGGGCGCTGCTGCGGGTCGGCGAGTCGGCCCTGCGGCTCGTGCCGGTGCCCCCGGCGGACGAGGCGCGGGTGCCCACGACCTCCGACGGCGAGGGGCACGTACGGCTGCCGGCCGCCCGCACGGCCGCCGCCTTCGGCGGGGACGACGTGGTGCACGCGCGCGTGGCGGACGCGGTGGAGGGACGCGCCCCGGCGAGCGGGGCGGTGGGCTCCCCGCACCCGGGCGGCTCCGCGACAGGCTCCCCGCACCCGGGCGGCCCGGCGGCGGGTTCCGCCCGGCCCGGTGCGGGGGCGCGTGGTCACCGGCACCCGGCCGACGCCACGGACAGCGGCGTGTACGGGGCGGGAGGGCCTCCCACGGCCGGACGGGCGGGCGGCCCCGCCCCCCGGGCCGGCGCGGCGGACGGGGACCCCCGCGCGGCCGGTGCGCCGGACGGGCGACCCGGGACCGGTCGCCAGGACCCGCCCGTTTCCGGCGGACCCACCCACCACGCCTACGGCACCACGGGGTACCCCGCGGCGGGGCACGGCACCGCTCCGGACGGCGGCGCGGGGCCGGCCGGGTCACCTCAGGTGCCCGGCCAGGGAGGCGCACCCCGCATCGAGAGCCATGGGTACGACCCCGGGGCGGGATCACCCCGGTCGTACCCGGCCGCGGGCGACACGCACGGCGCCGGAGCCGGGTCGGGCGCCTTCACGGCAGGGGCGACGGCCGCCTTCGGCGGGAGCGCGGGCCCCGGCGACGCCCCGCACCCGGACGACGGCGCCGGACGCGCGGGCACGCCGCCGCGGGACGCCGATGCCCCGCAGGGCGCGCGCCGGCGCGGCGGGCTCGGCGCGTGGGCGCGGCGCCTGGCCGGCGGACGCGGCGGCCCGCAGCACGCACCCGGACCCGATGCGTACGCGGACGCCCTCGACGAGGAGGCGGCCCGGCCGGCGCCGACGGCCCCGACCGGCACCTCCCGCGCGCCGGAGACCTGGCCGGACCCCGCCTCGCTGCTGTTGACGGCACTCGGGCCGGGGCCCCGCCTGTGGGAGCGCGGCCCGGGCCACCCGGAGGCGCTCACCGTGCGGCTCGGCACGGCCGACCGGGTGGCGCCCGGCGGCGACGCGCCGCTGCCCGCCGTCCCGGTGACCGCCGGGCTGCGCGAGGTGGGGGCGCTCGGACTGGCCGGCCCGCGCGGACGGCTCGCCGGGTTGGCCCGCTCGGTGCTGGCCCAGCTCGCCGCGCTGCACTCCGCCGACGTCCTGGAGATCGTCCTGATCAGCGCGGACCGCTCCCGCCCGCTATCGGACCGGGCCGCCGAATGGGCCTGGCTGGGCTGGCTGCCGCAGCTGCGCCCGGGCCACGGCCAGGACTGCCGCCTGCTGCTCGCCTACGACCGCGAACAGGCCGCGGCGCGCGCAGGTGAACTTCTGCGCCGCCTGGACGACCACATGGCGGACGTCCGCTCCGGCGCACGGCCACCGGCCCCCGCCGGCGCCATCCCGGCCCAGCCGACGGCCCTCGCGCGGGACGCACGGGGGCACGGCGCGGGACCGGCGCCCGACACCGTCCGGCAGCCCTCGTGGGCGCGGCCCGACGACGGCTCCAACCCGGCCGGCGGCTTCCCGGGCCCGTACACGGTGGTCGTGGTGGACGGGGACCCCGGCGGGGCGGACGTGCGCGAGACCGTGACGCGCCTGACCCTGGAGGGGCCGCGGGCCGGCATCCACGTCGTGTGCCTCGCCGAGACGGCCGCCGCCTCCCCGACCTCGCCGGTGACGGAGACCTACGAGGCGGCCTGCGCGGTGTCGCCGGTGTTCCGGAGCTGCGGTGCCGTGGCGCTGCTCAGCGGGGACGTGGCGACGGCCCTGCGGCTGCTGCGCGTCGCGCGGGGCGGCACCTCCCCCGGCGCCCCGGACGCCGCGTCAGCCCCCGCCGGCCCGGTCGGGCACGGCACGCTCGGCACGGTGGACGCCGTCTCCCTCGCCTGGGCCGAGCGGTTCGCCCGCGCCCTGGCCCCGCTGCGCACCGACGGCCCGGTCGGCGAGCGGCACACGCGCGTGTCGGCACCGCTGCCCCAGGCGGCCCGGCTCCTCGACGAGTTGGGCCTCGCCCGCGCCACCCCGGCCTCCCTGATGGCCCGTTGGGCGGACGCGGCCGACGACGCCCAGGCCCTCGGCGGCCGCGCGCACGCCGTGCTGGGCGCCGGACCGCGCGGCCCGGTCGCGGCGGACCTCGGCGCCGAAGGGCCGCACCTGCTGATCGAGGGCCCGCCGGGAAGCGGCCGCACCGAGCTGCTGCGGGCGCTCGTCGCCTCCCTCGCCTCCGCCGAACGCCCCGACCGCCTCGGCGTCGTCCTGGTGGACGGCCGGGACAGCGTGGGCGCGGGCGGCGGACACGGCGAGGGACTGCGGGTCTGCACGGACGTACCGCACGTCACCACGCACCTCACCGCCAACGACCCCGTGCGGATGCGGGAGTTCGCGCAGTCCCTGAGCGCGGAGCTGAAGCGGCGCGCCGAGCTGCTCGGACGGTCGCACTTCGCCGAGTGGCACACCGGGCGGGAGGTGTCCGGCCGGCTGGTCGCCCAGCGCGCCCCCGCGGACGGGCCCGGGGCCGGGCCGGGGGCGGGCGCCGGGGACGTGGAGTCCCCGCCCAGTTCCACGCTGCGGCTGCGGCCGGGCGCGGCCAGGCGCCGAGCGGAGGCGGTACCGCCGCTCCCCCGCCTCGTCGTGGTCGTGGACGACCTCGACGCACTCGTCACTCCCCCGCTCGGCTCGCCCGGCCGGCCCGCGGCGGGGTCGGTGATGCGGGCGCTGGAGGCCGTCGCGCGGGAGGGCGAGCGGCTCGGCGTGCATCTGGTGGCCGCCACCACGCCGGGGGGCCGCACCTCCCAGACGGAGCCTTCGTCGCGCGCCACGCTGCGGGTCACCCTCGACGCGCCGGTGCCGGGCCCGGACGAACCGGCGCCGGGGCGGGGGCGGTTGACCCGCCCGGACGGCCAGGTCGTGGTGTTCCAGGGCGGCCGGGTCACGGGACGCATCCCGCGGACGGCGACCCTGCGGCCCACGGTGGTCCCGCTGGAGTGGCACCGCATGGGCGACCCGCCCGCCCGGCGCCCCGTCCGGGAGCTGGGCAACGGGCCGACGGACCTGGCCCTGCTGGCCAGCGCGCTGGAGCGGGCGGCACGGGAGGTGGCGGCGGCGGAGGTGCCGTCGCTGCTGTGACCCCGGCCGTCGACCGGCCCGCCGAAGGCGCCACCCGAGGCGGGCTCCGCGCGCCGGAGGGCCAAGGGGCCGGTCCGACGATTCCCGCCCGCCCCGCGACGCCACGCGCACACCCTCGACGCCACGCGCCCTCGCAACGCCACGCGCATCCCCGACGCCATGCGCCCTCGCAACGTCACGCGCATCTCCGACGCCACGCACACCCTGGCGACGCCACCCGCACCCTCGCAACGCCACGCGCACCCCCGACGCCACACGCACCCTCGCAACGCCACGCGCACCCCCGACGCCACACGCACCCTCGCGACGCCACGCACACCCCCGACGCCACCCGCACCCTCGCAACGCCACACGCACCCCCGACGCCACACGCACCCTCGCGACGCCACGCACACCCCCGACGCCACACGCACCCTCGCAACGCCACCCACACCCTCGCGACGCCACACGCACCCTCGACACCTCGCTCGCACCCTCAACGCCCCGGCCGCCGCGAAACCGCCCTCCGGGCGACGACGCGCGGGGTCGGCCAGGTGCCTGACCGATCAGGCGCGGGCGGCGGTGCACCGGCGGCGGCCCTCGACGGTGCCGGTGCCCGGTGCCTGGTCACGACGCGGTCACGATCCCCCGCTTGACAGCGGAGGCGCTCTTGCCGCCCTCACCCCCCTGGCGTACACCAGAGCGCACGGGACAGCGCCGAACGTTCGACGAGGACGAAGAACGGGGCAGTGATGCGCACGAGCAGCACCATGGGGACACGCAGGACCGTCAAGGGCACGGGCAGAGCCGCGAAGAGGACCACCCGGGCCGCCGCCGCCCTCGCCGCGGGGGCCCTCGCGCTCTCGCTCACCGCGTGCGGCGGCGACGACGACAAGGGCGGCGACGAGAACGCCGGTGAGGGAGGCGGCAAGGAGACGGCCGCCACCGTCACCCTGCCGAAGCTGGACGGCGAGAGCCTGGAGGTCGCCGCCGTCTGGACCGGCGCCGAGCAGGAGAACTTCAAGAAGGTCCTCGCCGAGTTCGAGAAGCGCACCGGCGCCAAGGTGACGTTCGTGCCCGCCCAGGACCCGATCATCAACTTCCTCGGCTCGAAGATCGCGGGCGGTGCGCCGCCGGACGTGGCGATGCTGCCGCAGCCGGGGGCCATCAAGCAGGCCGTCGACAAGGGCTGGGCCAAGCCGCTGGGCGCGGAGGCCGCCAAGGAGCTGGCGGAGAACTACTCGCCGGGCTGGCAGGAGATCGGCAAGGTCGGCGGCAAGCAGTACGGCGTCTACTACAAGGCCGCCAACAAGTCCCTGATCTGGTACAACGCGCAGGTCTTCGAGAACGCGGGCGCGGCGGAGCCCAAGACCTGGGACGAGCTGCTCACCGCCGCCCAGACGATCTACGACTCCGGCGTCACGCCGTTCTCGGTCGGCGGCGCGGACGGCTGGACGCTCACCGACTGGTTCGAGAACGTCTACCTCTCGCAGGCCGGCCCGGAGAAGTACGACCAGCTGGCCAAGCACGAGATCAAGTGGACGGACCCGTCGGTGAAGGAGGCGCTGACCACCCTCGCCGAGATCTGGGGCAAGAAGGACTACGTGGCGGGCGGCGCGTCCGGCGCGCTGCAGACCGAGTTCCCGGCCTCGGTGACGCAGACCTTCACCGGCGGCGACCAGCCCAAGGCGGGCATGGTCTACGAGGGTGACTTCGTCCAGGTCAACATCGGCGAGACGGACGCGGAGGTCGGCACGGACGCGAAGGTCTTCCCCTTCCCGTCGGTCGGCGGCACCGCGCCGGTGGTGTCCGGGGGCGACGCGGCCGTGGTCCTTCAGGACTCGAAGGCGGCGCAGGCCCTGGCCACCTGGCTGGCCTCGCCGGACGCGGCGACGATCCAGGCGAAGCTCGGCGGCTACCTCTCGCCGAACAAGAACGTGGCGGCGTCGGCGTACCCGAACGACGTGCAGAAGAAGATCGCCGAGGCGCTCGTCGCGGCCGGTGACGACTTCCGCTTCGACATGTCGGACCAGGCCCCCCAGGCCTTCGGCGGCACGCCCGGCAAGGGCGAGTGGAAGGCGCTCCAGGACTTCCTGAAGAACCCGAAGGACGTCGCGGGCACGCAGGAGCGGCTGGAGGCGGACGCGGCCGCCGCCTACGGGGACTGACGCGATGACGTCGGTCACGGCGGCGGGGACCACACCGGGCCCCGCCGCCCCCAAGTCGCGCAAGAGCGTGACCGGCACCCGCAAGGCCGTGGCGGTGCTGTTCCTGCTGCCCGCCCTGGTGCTGCTCGGCGCGCTCGTGGTCTACCCGATCGGGTACTCGCTGATCCGCAGCTTCTACGACCAGTCCGGCGACTCCTTCGCCGGATTCGACAACTACCAGGCCCTGTTCACCGACGACGGCATCCGCACGGCCCTCAAGAACAACATCATCTGGGTGGTGTTCGCGCCGACGGTCGCCACCGCGCTCGGCCTGATCTTCGCGGTGCTGACCGAACGGGTGCGCTGGGGCACGGCGTTCAAGCTGGTCGTCTTCATGCCGATGGCGATCTCGATGCTCGCGGCGGGCATCATCTTCCGCCTGGTGTACGACCAGGACCCGGACAAGGGCGTCGCCAACGCGGTGTGGGTCGGGGTGCACGACACGTTCGCCGAGTCGTCCGCGTTCCCGAAGGCGCACCCGGGCCGCGACTCGCCGCTGGAGCCGGCCGGCGGGGGCGCCTTCGTCACCAAGGAGCCGGTGCGGGCGGGCGCGACCGTCGTCCTGCCCCTGGTCGGCGTCGCCCCCGACCTGATGCCGGACGGTGCGAAGAAGGCCGTGCCCGCCGATCCGGAGGACGGCAGGATCACCGGCACCACCTGGCAGGACTTCACCCGCGGCAAGGGCGTCGGGAAGCTCAACGGCGTCGACGCGGCCGAACTGGGCTACGCCGGGATGAGGATCGAGGCGGTGAAGGACGGCGAGGTCGTCGCCTCGGCCACGGCGGCCGGCGACGGCACCTTCTCGCTGCCGGCGGCTGCCGACGGGGCGCAGCTCAGGCTGCCCGCCGACAACTTCAAGGAGCCCTACAACGGCCTGGACTGGCTCGGCCCCTCGCTCGTCACACCGGCCATCATCGGGTCGTACGTGTGGATGTGGGCGGGCTTCGCGATGGTGCTGATCGCGGCGGGGCTGGCCGGGGTCCCGCGGGAGCTGCTGGAGGCCGCCCGGGTCGACGGGGCCACCGAGTGGCAGGTCTTCAGACGGGTCACGGTGCCGCTCCTGGCGCCGGTGCTCGCGGTCGTGGCCGTCACCCTGATGATCAACGTGCTGAAGGTCTTCGACCTGGTCTTCATCATCGCCCCCGGTTCCTCCCAGGACGACGCGAACGTGCTCGCCCTGGAGCTGTACCGCAAGGGCTTCGCCTCCGACCAGCCGGGCATCGCCAGCGCCATCGCGGTGTTCCTGCTGCTCCTGGTGATCCCGGTGATGTGGTTCAACGTACGGCGGCTGAGGCGGGAGGTGCGGCGATGACCACGGACGCGGGCTCCCTCACGAAGACGGCACCGGCGTCGCCCGGGACCGCCCGCGAGGCGAAGCGGTCGCTCGGGTCACGGCTCGCCGAGGGCGTCAGCGGCGGGCTGGTCCGGGTCTTCCTGATCGTGGTGGGCCTGTTCTGGCTGGTCCCGACGATCGGTCTGCTGCTGTCCTCGCTGCGCACGCCCCGGGACATGGCGTCGAGCGGCTGGTGGGAGGTCTTCACCAAGCCCTCCCAGCTCACCTTCCAGAGCTACGAGGAGCTGCTGAAGAACGGCGACATCACCTCCTCCCTGTTCAACACCGTCCTGATCACGGTCCCGGCGACGGTCCTGGTCGTGGTCATCGGGTCGCTGGCGGGCTACGCCTTCGCGTGGATGGAGTTCCCGGGCCGCGACTGGTGGTTCCTCGCCGTGGTGGGGCTGTTGGTCGTCCCCGTGCAGGTCGCGCTGATCCCGATCGCCGAACTCTTCGGGAAGATCGGCCTGTTCGGGTCGATCGTCGGTGTGATCCTCTTCCACGTCGGCTTCGGTCTGCCCTTCGCGGTGTTCCTGCTGCGGAACTTCTTCGCGGAGATCCCGAGGGAGCTGCTGGAGGCCGCCCGGCTCGACGGCGCGGGTGAGCTGCGGCTGTTCGCCCGGGTCGTGATGCCGCTGGGCGGGCCCGCGATCGCGAGCCTCGGCATCTTCCAGTTCCTGTGGGTGTGGAACGACATGCTGGTCGCGCTGATCTTCTCGGACTCCGGGAACCAGCCGATCACGGTCGCCCTGCAGACGCAGGTACGGCAGTTCGGCAACAACATCGACGTGCTGGCGCCGGGAGCGTTCATCTCCATGGTGATCCCGCTGGCCGTGTTCTTCGCGTTCCAGCGGCAGTTCGTCTCCGGCGTGATGGCGGGCGCCGTCAAGTAGGCGCCGGGGCACCACGCTTGAGGGGCGGACCGGACACCGGTCCGCCCCTTCCTTCGTACGGGGCACGCGCCGGCGCGACGGTCCCCCGAATGCCGCAGGGACCGTAACCAAGTCACTCCATCGGCCGTTCCCGGGCAGAACGCCCGCGCCGACCCCGCCGACCCATGGATGTCCCGTGCCCCGGTTCAGTGTCATCGTCCCCGCGTACCAGGTTCAGGCGTATCTGCACGAGTGCCTGGAATCGGTGCTGTCGCAGTCCTACCCGGACCTCGAGGTGATCGCGGTCGACGACTGCTCGCCGGACGCCTGCGGCGCGATCGCCGACGAGTTCGCGGCCCGCGACCCGCGCGTCCGCGTCGTGCACCTGCCCGAGAACCAGGGCCTCGGCCCCGCCCGCAACGCCGGGATGGAGCGGGCCACCGGCGACTACCTGGTCTTCCTCGACGGTGACGACACCCTGACCCCGGACGCGCTCAGGGCGATCGCGGACCGGATCAAGGAGACCGGCGAGCCGGACGTCCTGGTCTACGACTACGCGCGGACGCACTGGTCGGGCGAGGCGGTCCGCAACCAGGCCGCCGCGCACCTCACCGAGCGGGGCCCGGCACCGTTCCGGCTCGCCGACCGGCCGGGGCTGCTGAAGCTGCTGATGGTGGCCTGGAACAAGGCGGTGCGCCGCGAGTTCGCCGAGCGCGAGGGCCTCACCTTCCCGCCGGGGTACTACGAGGACACCCCGTGGACGTACCCGGTCCTGCTGACGGCGGAGTCCCTCGCCACCCTGGACCGGGTCTGCGTCCACTACCGGCAGCGCCGGCGCGGCAGCATCCTGGGCACGCCGAGCGAACGGCACCTGGACGTCTTCGCGCAGTACGACCGCGTCTTCGCGTTCCTGGAGTCGCACCCGGAGCGGACCCGCTGGCGGCCGGTGCTCTACCGCCGCATGGCCGACCACCTGACGACGGTGTTCACCCGCCCGGACCGCCTCCCGCGCTCCCTGCGCGCGGAGTTCCTGCGCCGGGCCCGCGTCCACTGCCGCCGCTACCGGGTCCCCGGCGCCCCCGCCCCGCTGCCCGTGCGGCTGCGCCACGCCCTGCTCCGCCTCGGCCTGCGCCGCACCTACGAGACCCTGCGGCTGGGGTCGGCCCTGCGCCGCCGGACGGTGAAGGTCACGGCGCAGCTGCTGCGCGCCGCACGGGCCGGCGCCCTGCGCCTGCACTACCGCGTCCAGCGCCGTCTCCCGCTGCGCGCCGACCGCGCCGTCTTCGCGGCCCACGGCGACCGCGGGCACGGCTGCAACCCGGGCGCGCTGGAGGAGGCGTTCCGCGACTTCGCGCCGCACGTGCGCACGGCATGGGCCGCCGACCCCGCGCACCACCACACCGTCCCGCCCGGCCCGCGCCGGCTGACCCCCGGCACGGCCGCCTACTGGACGGCGCTGGCCCGCTCCCGGTACGTGGTGCACAACACGGGCTTCGACGCCGGCCTGGTCAAGCGCAAGGGGCAGGTGCTGATCCAGACGCAGGCCGGGACGCCCCTCAAGCACATGGGCCTGGACCTCCAGGAACGCCCGGCCGCGGCGCGGGGCACCGACTTCGCCCGGCTGCTGCGCGACGTCGACTCGTGGGACTACGTCGTCTCCGCCAACCGCCACTCCACGCTGACCTGGGAACGCGTCCACCCTGGCGACTACACCACGCTGGAGTACGGCCAGCCCCGTACCGACGCCCTCCAGCGGGCGACCGCCGCGGACGTGGCCCGGCTGCGGGAGAGCCTCGGCATCCCCGACGGCACGGTGGCGATCCTGTACGCGCCGACCCACCGCGACTACCGGCGTACCCAGCGCGCCGCCCTGGACCTGGAGCGCGTCCTGACCCGTCTCGGGCCGCGCTTCATGGTGCTGGCCCGCGCCCACCCCCGAAGCGGCGGCCCGCTCGTCGAGTCCGGGGGCCGCGTCCTCGACGTCAGCGACCACCCGAGCGTGGAGTCGCTCTGCCTGGCCTCGGACGCGCTCGTCACCGACTACTCGGCACTGATGTTCGACTACGCGGGTCTGGACCGCCCGATCGTGATCCACGCCGACGAGCCGGAGGCGTACGAGGCGGCCCGCGGGACCTACTTCGACCTGCGTGAGCTGCCGCCGGGAGCGATCGCCCGGGACGAGGACGAGCTGATCGACATCTTCGCCGACGGCCACTGGTGCGGCTCGCGGTCCGCGCAGCTCAGGACGGCTTTCCGGGAGCGGTTCTGCCCCTGGGACGACGGGCGCGCCGCCGAGCGCGTCGTGCGCCGGGTGGTGCTCGGGGAGACGGACCTGCCGCCCGTCGTGCCGCCGGCCGCGCGCCGCCCCGTCCCCTCCGCCGCCGCGGCCCTCGCCCGGCCCCCGCTGGCCACCGTGCCGCAACCCGCCGGGCCCCGCACCGTCACCGACAGCCTCTGATCACCGTTTGTCCACTGGGAGTTCGCATGCCCCGCAGCTCGAAGCGGCCCACTCCGCCCCGGCCGTCCACCGTGCGGCCGACGGGACGGCCGGGCCGCCGCACGGCGTGAGCGGCGGGGGCTCCCTTCGGACCAGGACAACGAGAGAAAGAGCAGTATGCCCCGCTTCAGCATCATCGTCCCGTCCCATGGGGTCGCGGGGCGGCTGTCCCAGGCGCTGGACTCCGTCCTCGCCCAGTCCTTCGGCGACTTCGAGCTGATCCCGGTCCACGACGCCCCGGACCGCGCCGCGGCGGACGTCGTGGAGGAGCGCGCCGAGCGGGATTCCCGGGTGGCGCCCGTGCACGCGCCGCCGGAGGCCGGGCTGGCCGGGGCGCGCAACACCGGGATGCGGGCGGCGACCGGCGCGTACCTGCTGTTCCTCGACGGCGACGACGTCCTCGTCCCGGGCGCGCTGGCGGCGCTGGACGCGCGGCTGGCGGACACCGGCGGCGTCGACGTCCTGTACTTCGAGCACGAGCGGGTGCCCTGGTGGGAGGGCGAGCCGGCCAACCCGGCGGCCCCGCTGCTGGCGAAGGCCCCCGACGGCGCCTTCGGCCCCGACCGCGCCCCGCACCTCACCGGCGTGCGGCTGCCCGCCTGGAGCGCGGTCTACCGCCGCACCTTCCTCACCGAGCGGCGACTGGACTTTCCCGACGGGCACTTCACCGACGTCGGCTTCGGCGCGCTGGTCTCGGCGCGCGCCGAGCGTGTCACGGTGCTGCGGTCGGTGGTCGTACGGCATCTGGTGCGCCGGCAGGGCAGTCGGCTGAGCCTGCCGGGCGAGCACCACGCGGACCTCCTCGACCAGGCCGAACGGGCCCTCGCGCACGCCGAGGAGCGGGGGCTGCCGGCCGAGCGGCGCGGGCCGCTGTTCGAGCAGCTCTTCGCGGCGGTCCTGAAGACGGCCACCCATCCGCGGCGCCTGACCCGCCGGGGCCGCCGTGCCTTCTTCCGCCGCGCGAGCCGCCTCTACCGGCGCCACCGTCCCGCCGGTTTCCGGCCGCCGGGCGGTCGGCTCGGCGTCCAGCACCGGCTGCTGGCCTCCGGTTCCTACACCGGCTTCCGCGTCCTGCGCGCCGTCAACCGCGCCGCCTCCGGCGTCCTGCTGCGGCTGCCGCGTCCGCACGGGCTGCGCACCCGGCTGCGCTACCGCCGCGCGCTGCGCCGCCCGCTCGACCCGAACCTCGTCGTGTACTGCGCCTACTGGGGCCGCGGTTACGCCTGCAACCCGGCCGCGATCCACGCCAAGGCCCGCGAACTCGCCCCGCACCTGCGGTCGGTGTTCCTGGTCGAGGCGGACCAGGCGCACACCGTCCCGAAGGACGTCGACCACGCGGTCATCGGCAGCCGGCGCTACTGGGAGGTGCTGGCCCGCGCCACGTACCTGGTCAACAACGCCAACTTCGCCGAGGGCGTCGTCAAGCGCCCCGGCAGTGTGCACGTGCAGACCCAGCACGGCACGCCGCTGAAGACGATGGGCGTCGACCAGTCGACGTACCCCGTGGTGGCGGCGGCCAGCGGCAGTTTCACCAGGCTGCTCGGCCGGGTGGACCGCTGGGACTACAACCTCTGCGCCAACCGCCACTCCACCCAGATGTGGGAGCGCGCCTTCCCCGGCTCGTACGAGCAGCTGGAGTACGGCTATCCGCGCAACGACGTCTACTGCACGGCCACCGCCGACGACGTCGCCCGCGTCCGGCGCGAGCTGGGCGTGCCGGAGGGGAAGACGGCCGTCCTGTACGCGCCCACGCACCGCGACCACGAGGCGGGGTTCGGCGCCGGCGGCCTGGACCTGGAGGCGTTCTGCGAGGCGGCCGGCGAGGACGTGGTCGTGCTGCTGCGGGCCCACTACTTCTACGACCGGGGCGGCGCCGCGAGCAGCGGCCGGATCATCGACGTGACCGCGCACCGCTCCTCCGAGGACGTCTGCCTGGCCGCCGACGCGCTGATCACCGACTACTCGTCGATCATGTTCGACTACGCCAACCTGGACCGGCCGATCGTCGTGTACGCCGACGACTGGGAGGTCTACCGGGAGACCCGCGGGGTCTACTTCGACCTGATGGCGGCGCCGCCCGGCCCGGTGGCGCGGACCCCGCAGGAGCTGGCCCGCGTCTTCCGCGACGGCACCTTCGCAGGCCGGGAGTCGGCGGCGCTGCGGGCCGCCTTCCGCGAGCGGTTCTGCGACTTCGACGACGGCCGGGCCGCCGAGCGCGTGGTGCGTCGGGTGCTGCTCGGCGAGCCGCCCGAGGCGCTCCCGCCCGTGACCCCGCTCGCCGAGCGCGTCCCGGCCCCCGCCGCCGCCACCCTCGTAAGGAGCTGATCCCGCAGTGCCCCGCTTCAGCGTCATCCTCCCCTGTTTCAAGGTGCAGGGCTTCCTGCGCGAGTGCCTGGACTCGGTCCTGGACCAGTCCTACCGGGACATCGAGGTCGTCGCCGTCGACGACTGCTCGCCGGACGGCAGCGGCGCCATCCTCGACGAGTACGCGGCCCGCGACGACCGGGTGCGGGTGCTGCACCTGGCGGAGAACGTGGGCCTCGGCCGGGCCCGCAACGCCGGGCTGCCGCACGCCACCGGCGACTACCTCTTCTTCCTCGACAGCGACGACTCCCTCACCCCGGGCGCCCTGCGCGCGATGGCCGACCGGCTCGCGGAGACCGACGACCCCGACGTCCTCGTCTTCGACTACGCGCGCACCTACTGGTGGGGCGGCACCCGGCGCAACGCCCTGGCCCGGGTCCTGGCGGAGGCCGGCGACGGCACGTTCACCGCCGCCGGGCACCCGGAGATCCTCGACCTGCTGATGGTGGTGTGGAACAAGGTCTACCGGCGCGACTTCGTGGAGCGGGAGGGCTTCACCTTCCCGCCGGGCTACTACGAGGACACGCCCTGGACCTTCCCGGTCATGTTCAGCGCCGGGCGGATCGCCGCGCTGGACCGGATCTGCCTGAACTACCGCCAGCGGCGCCAGGGCAACATCCTGTCCACCACCAGCCGCAAGCACTTCGACGTCCACGCGCAGTACGAGCGGGTGTTCGCCTTCCTCGACGCCCGTCCGGAGCTGGCCCGCTGGCGGCCGTTCCTGCACACCAAGATGGGCGAGCACTGCCTGGACATCCTGAGCAAACCGGACCGGCTGCCGCCGTCCGACCGGGGCGAGTTCTTCGGCCGCACCGCCGAGATGTTCCGCGCGTACCGGCCGGAGGGCGCGGAGGTCCCGGCCGAGCTGCGCGTCCTGGAGGGCGGGTACACCGCGTACCGCCTGCGGCGGCGGTCCGGGCGGGCGGGACGGGAGCTGGAGCGGCGGGCGCGGCAGGTGCGCGGGGCGGTCGCCGGGCGTGCGGGGCGGGTCAGGACCGCGGTGCACACGCGTCGCCCGCTGGTCGGGGACCTCGTCGTGTACTCGGCGTTCTCCCACCGGGGCGTGCTGGGGGACCCGGCGGCGGTCCACCGCAAGGCCCGCGAGATCGCCCCGCACCTGCGCGGGGTGTGGGTGGTGCGCGACGAGGAGGACGTGCCGCTGCTGCCGCCGGACACGGAGCACGTGGTCCTCGGCAGCGCGGCCTACCGCCGGGTGACCGAGCGGGCGGCGTTCTTCGTCAACAACGTCAACTGGCCCGGTGCGGTGCCCAAGCGCCCCGGCAGCGTCCACATCCACACCCACCAGGGCACGCCGCTGAAGTACATGGGCGTCGATCTGCTGGGCCGGCCGGGCGCCCGGCACGGCCTGGACGTGCCGCAGATGCTGCGCCGGGCCGACCGCTGGGACCACAGCCTGGTCGCGGGCCGGTACGCGGAGCGGGTGTGGGAGCGGGCGTACCCGTGCCACTTCACGTCCGCGCGCACCGGCAGCCCGCGCAACGACGTGCTGGTGAACGCGGGCCCCGAGGACGGCCGACGGGTCCGTGAGCGGCTCGGCGTCCCGGACGGGCACACCGTCGTGCTGTACGCGCCGACCCGCCGCGAGTACCGGCGGGGCGGGCACGTCGACCGGATCGACCTGGCCCGTCTCGCCGCCGATCTCGGGGAGGGGCACACCCTGGTGGTGCGGCTGCACCCGTCGCTGGCCACCGGACCGGCGCGCGGTCTGGGCCTGTCGGAGCTGCACCGGCGGGGCGTCCTGGTCGACGCCACGGACGAGCCGCACGTGGAGGACCTGATGCTCGCCTCCGACCTGCTGATCACCGACTACTCCGCCCTGATGTTCGACTACGTCCTCCTGGACCGGCCGGTCGTCATCCACGCCGACGACTGGGCGGCCTACACGGCGAGCCGCGGCGCCTACTTCGACATCACCGCCGAGGCGCCGGGCCACGTCTCGCGTTCGTACCGGGAGCTGGCGTGGCTGCTGGACTCCGGGGCGTGGGGGGACGAGGAGGCGGCGCGCCTCAGGTCCGCCTTCCGGGCCCGGTACTGCGAGTACGAGGACGGCAGGGCCGCCGAGCGGGTCGTGCGGACGCTGCTGCTGGGCGAGCGGATGCCCGAGCCGCAGCCGCCGGCCGTCCCCGGGGCCCGGGCCGCCCGGGCCCGCCGCGACCTGCTGACCTCCTCGTGAGGCCGCGCGGCCGGGTGCTGGTGGTGGCGGCCCTGTTCGCCGTGCTCCAGCTCGCGAACATCACCGGCCGGGACACCCCCGACACGAAGAACTACCTGGCGTACGCCCTGAGCCTCACCGGGGAGAGCAAGCGCGGGGTGGCGGCGGCGACCATCGACTACGTGTGCGCGAGCCAGGCCTCCGCGGCCCGCCGCGACCAGAGCGTGCACGTGGTCCGCTTCCACCGCCCCGACCCCACCGAGCGGGTCGCGGCCGAGTGCCGGCAGCGCCAGTGGCGGCAGGTGGAACCGCGGCTGGCGGCCGGGCAGACCGGCGGGCACACCGTGCCGTACATGGAGGAACGCTTCATGCGGATCTTCGAGGCGCGGCCCGGCTATCCGGCGTTCCTGGTGCCGTTCGTCCTGGCCTTCGGGGTGACCTGGGGGCTGTGGGCCGCGGGGGTCGTGCTCGCCTGCGCGGGCGGGGTGCTGGTCTTCCTGATCCTGCGCACCCTGTCGGTCCCGGTACCGCTCGCGCTGACCGGACAGGCGCTCTACTACGTGCTGCCGAGCGGTACGACGGCCATGCGCCCGATGGCCGAGGGGCTGCTGATGGCGCTGACCCTTGCGGCGGTGTGGGGCTGTGCGCTGGTGCTGCGGGCCGGGCGCGGGCGGGCCGGGTTCCTGCTGGTCGCCGGGTCGCTGCTCGCGCTGTTCGCCGTCAAGCACTCCCAGGCGCTGTTCCTCGGGCTGTGCCTGGCGGCGGCGGGCGCGCTGCTGGCCCTGCGGCGGTACCGGCGGGGCCGGCCGCCCGGCCGGGACGTGCTCGCGATCGCGGTGACCGGCCTGTGCGGCGCGGTCCTGACCATGGTCCTGGCGCGGCTGCTGCACTACCCGACCGTGTCCGACAGCCTCCAGGACCTGCTCACCGGGCACTTCGCCCGGCCCGACCGGGAGGACCCGTGGCCGGAGTTCTGGCAGTTGCAGGGCAACTTCTGGGTGGAGTGGCTGCGCCGCCAGGCGTGGGAGCCGCTGTTCGCGGCGGCCCTGGGGGCGGGGGCGTGGGGTGCGCTGCGGCGCGGGGGCGCGGTCGGCGTCTTCCTGGTCGCGGCCGCGTTCACCGGGATCCTCACCCAGGCCGCGCATCCGGACATCGACATCTGGGGCGGGCGGCTGATCGTGCTGGCGTGGCTGCTGCCGGTGGTGGGGGTGCCGATGCTGCTGGAGCCGGTGGTGCGGGGCCGGGTGGCGCTGCCGGCGCAGGGGCACACCGACCGGGCCCGTGCGATCAACTGAGGATCACTCGATGAGGTGACTTGGGTTCATGTCGTTGACCCCGAAGGGAACATACGGCAAATGCCCCGAATGTCCCACCAGTCATCTCTTCCGTGAGCGCCGGCGTCCTCGTCCGGCGGCCCGTGCGCGGCGCGACGGCGCTGCGCGGCGGCCGCGCCTGGCGTCCCACCCCGTACCAGGTCGCCGGCTTCCTGTTCTTCCTGCTGATGTCGCTGGCGTACTGGGCGGTGCCGCTGTGCTGCGACGCCGGACAGCACGCGGCCGTCGTCGAGCGCCTGAAGGCCGATCTCCTCCACCCCCGCCATCCGATGGCCGACCTGCCCGGCGCGGGCAGCGCCTACTACTCGCCCTATGCGGTGGCGCAGGGCCTGTTCGCCCGGCTGACCGGTCTGGACGGCTGGGAGGTGGTGCGGCTGGCCGGACCGGTGAACCTGCTGGTCCTGCTGACCGGCCTGGGCCGCTTCGTCAGGGTGCTCTCCCCCCGGCCGTGGGCGCCGGTGCTGGCGCTGGGCGCGATGACACTGCTGTGGGGGACCGAGCGGGCCTGGTGGAGCGGCTACCTCGGGCTGATGTCGATGACCGGCAACCTGGGCTACCCGTCGGCCTTCGCGATCGGGCTCACCTTCTGGGCCTGGGCGCTCACCGGTGCCCGGGCACGGGACGCGCGCCGGGTGCGCTACCTGGGACCGAGCGGGCTGCGCGGCCTGCCCGGGTACGCGGGCCTGGGCGTCCTCTACGGTCTGATCCTCCTCGTCCACCCGATCACCTCGGTGGCGGCGGCGCTGGGCGCGGTGGCCCTGGTGGGCGGTTGGCAGCGCGGGTGGCGCGCGGCGGTCGTCGGACGGTGGGCCCTGACGGGCGCGGCGGCGGTGGCCTCGGCGGCGGCGTGGCCGTACTTCGACGTGTTCGCGCTGGCCGGGGACGACAGCGTGGACGGCATGCACCGGGTGCTGTACCTGGATCTGCCCGGCGAGTTCTGGCTGGCCCTGCTCGGGCTGCCGGCGCTGTGGCTGCGCGGGCGGCGCTCGGCGCGGGACCCGCTGGTGCTGATGTTCGCGCTGGACTGCGCGGTGGTGGCGTACGGCTGGTTCAGCGGCCACTACACCTACGGCCGCATCCTCGGGCTGACGCTGGTGCCGGCGCAGTTCGCCCTCGCGGTGGAGCTGGCGGCGCCCCGGCCGTGGGGGCGGTGGCGGCGGGCGCTGGGCGGGGCCGCGGCCGCCGGGGCCCTGCTGGGCTTCCTCGCGGTCCACGCCGGGGCGGTGGTGCCGCGCGCGCTGGACCCGGTCGGTTTCGAGCAGCCCCCGCGGTGGCCGACGTACGCGTGGGCGGCCCGGCACATCGGTCCCGGCGAGGTCGTGATCACCGACGGCTACTACGCCGGGCACGCCATCGCCGGGTACGGACCCAACCTCGCGGCGCCCGCCTGGCCGGACCCCTCGCTCGACGAACGGGAGCGCCGGCGGCGGGTGGCCGACGTCGAGGCGTACCTGGCGCCCGGCTCGACCCGCGCGGAGCGCGCCGCCGTGGTCCGCCGCCACCACGTCCGCTGGCTGCTGCTGACGCGCTGGCAGCCGGTGCCCGAGGAGGCGGTGGTGGTGGCGTGGAGCGAACGGACGGGCGAGGTGCTGGCGCGGGTCGGGTGAGGGCCTGCCCGGGGGGCGGGCCGGGGGGCCGGGGGGCTCTACTCGATGACGAGCTCGACCGGGATGTTGCCGCGGGTGGCGTTGGAGTAGGGGCAGACCTGGTGGGCCTGCTCGACCAGCTTGCGGCCGGTCTCCTCGTCCACGCCCTCGGGCAGCTCGACCCGGAGGGTGACGGCGAGCGCGAAGCCCTCGCCCTGCTTGCCGATGCCGACCTCGGCGGTCACCGCCGCCTCGCTGACGTCGACCTTCGCCTGCCGGCCGACGACGCCGAGGGCGCTGCCGAAGCAGGCGGCGTACCCGGCGGCGAACAGCTGCTCGGGGTTGGTGCCCTTGCCGTCGCCGCCCAGCTCGGCGGGGGCGCTGAGCGCGAGGTCGAGCTTGCCGTCGGAGCTGACGGCGCGGCCGTCGCGGCCGTGGGTGGCGGTGGCGGCGGCGGTGTAGAGCGCGTCCATGGGGAACCTTCCCTCTGAAGAGATCTGGCGAGAAGCGTGCCGGGCGGCCGGCCTCCCGGCGCCCTGACGACACCAACTGTGGCACACAATTAAGTTGTGCACAACTGAGTGACGCGCAATCTCGGTCCCGCTACCCTGGAGGCATGACCACGCCCGCAACGGACTGGCTCCGCCTCGACCAGCAGATCTGCTTCTCGCTCAACGCCGCCTCGCGCGCCTTCAACGGCGTCTACCGCGTGGTCCTCAAGGACCTCGGGCTCACCTACCCGCAGTACCTGGTGATGCTGGTGCTGTGGGAGGACGGGGAGCTGCCGGTGAAGAAGCTCGGCGAGCGGCTGCGGCTCGACTCCGGCACGCTGTCACCCCTGCTCAAGCGGCTGGAGGCGGCCGGACTGGTCCGGCGGGAGCGCAGCGCGCGCGACGAGCGGTCGGTGGAGGTCGGGCTGACCGCGCAGGGCGTGGCGCTGCGCGAGCGGGCCGGCGAGGTGCCGCGCCGGATCGCCGGGGCGACCGGCCTGGACCTCGCCGAGATCCAGGACCTGGGCGCCCGGCTGAACCGGCTCACGGCCGCTCTGGACGCGTACGGCGCCGGGTCGCCCCCGGCCTCGTCCTGACGGGTGCGGTGACCACCGGCTCCCGGGATGACGGATCATGGCTACCCAGGACCACTGACGAGGGGACGGCCGCAATGACCTGGCTGATCACCGGCGGCGCCGGCTACATCGGGGCGCACGTCGTACGGGCGATGACCGAGGCGGGCGAGCGGGCGGTCGTGTACGACGACCTGTCCACCGGCATCGCCGAGCGCGTGCCCGACGGCGTCCCCCTGGTGGTGGGCTCGGTCCTGGACGGCGAGCGGGTCGCGCGCGCCCTCACCGACCACTCCGTCACCGGGGTCGTGCACCTCGCGGCGAAGAAGCAGGTCGGCGAGTCGGTGGACCTGCCGCTGCACTACTACCGGGAGAACGTGGAGGGGCTGCGCGTCCTGCTGGAGGCGGTCACGGCGGCCGGTGTCGCGTCGTTCGTCTTCTCCTCCTCCGCGGCCGTGTACGGCATGCCCGACGTCGACCTGGTGACGGAGGAGACGCCGTGCCTGCCCCTCTCCCCGTACGGCGAGACCAAGCTGGCGGGTGAGTGGCTGGTCCGGGCGACCGGGCGGGCGGCGGGCCTGTCCACGGCCTCGCTGCGCTACTTCAACGTGGCGGGCGCGGCGAGCCCGGAACTCGCCGACACCGGTGTCTACAACCTCGTCCCGATGGTCTTCGAGAAGCTCACCGAGGGCGCCGCCCCGCGCGTCTTCGGCGACGACTACGCGACGCCGGACGGCACCTGCGTCCGCGACTACATCCACGTGGTCGACCTGGCCGAGGCCCACGTCGCGGCGGCCCGCGCCCTGGCCGCCTCCCCGGGCCGCCCCCTCACCCTCAACATCGGGCGGGGCGAGGGCGTCTCCGTCCGCGAGATGATCGACCGCATCAACGCCCTCACCGGCCACGACCAGCCCCCGACGGTCACCCCGCGCCGCCCCGGCGACCCGGCCCGGGTCGTCGCCTCGGCCGACCGCGCCGCGGTCGAGCTGGACTGGAAGGCCAAGCACGACGTCGAGGACATGATCACGTCGGCGTGGGCGGGCTGGGTGCGGCTGCATCCGGGGGCCGCGCGGGACTGATCTCGGTCCGGCCACCCCGACCGTGCGGCACCCGGGCCCACCCCGGGCGCCCTTCACGGCCCGGACGGACCTCCCCGGCCGGTCCCCCCGCACCCCGGCCCGGAGCGGGGCTTCATCCGGAGGCGACCGCGCTCACAGCGCCTTGAGGCCCTCCGCCGTGGCCCGCGCCAGCGCGCCCAGGTAGCCCTTGGGCAGCTTGGGGCTGCGGATGACCACCGAGCGCCAGTACAGCGGGCCCGAGATCAGGTCGAGGGCCAGGTCGGTGTCGAGGCCGGGGCCGACCTCGCCGCGCTCCCCGGCGGCGGCGAGGATCCTGCTGGCGACGCCGTCCTGCCCCTCCCGCAGGGCCTTCCGCAGCGCCTCGGCGATGTCGGGATTGCGGGCCGCCTCCGCCTGGAGGTCGGGGATGATCTGCGAGGCCACCGGGTGGCGCAGCGCCCGCGAGGTCACCTCGTACAGCAGCCGCAGGTCGCCCTCCAGCGACCCGGTGTCGGGCGCGGGCAGGCCCTGGACGGCGAGCGCGGAGACGATGTCGAGCACCAGGTGCAGCTTGGAGCGCCAGCGCCGGTACACCGCCGTCTTGCCGACCCCCGCGCGGCGCGCGATCCCCTCGATGGACATCCGCGCGTAGCCGACCGCCGCCAGCTCCTCGAAGACCGCCGCCCGGATCGCCTCCGTCACGTCCTCGCGCAGCACCGCCGCCCCGGCGGGGGCCCGGCGGCGGCCCGGGCGCGGCTGCGGCTCGTCGGCGTTGGTCGTCATGCGAGCCAAGCATAGGGGCGATGCGGGCGTCACGACGGAACGGTTGCGTTCCGACGCCGCCACGCCCTACGCTCACGTCACGACGATACGGTCCCGTCCCGACGTAAGTGAACGCACGAGGTCACTCGGGTGAACGCCGGGCGCCGCCCCCTCTCCCCCTCCGAGCGAAAGCAGCGGATGTGAGCCAGGCCCTCGACACACCGCCCCCGACACCGGCCCCCGCACCGGCGCCGGCCGCGCCCACCGGCGACCACGACCTCGCGGCCCTCGCCGCCCGCCACGGTCTGTCGGTCAGCGGCGCCCGCCCCTCACTGCCCCAGTACGTCCGCCAGTTGTGGGCGCGCCGGCACTTCATCACCGCCTTCGCCACCGCCAAACTCACCGCCCAGTACAGCCAGGCCAAGCTGGGCCAGCTCTGGCAGGTGATGACGCCCCTGCTCAACGCGGCGGTGTACTACTTCATCTTCGGCGTCCTGATGGACACCAGGCAGGGCGTGGAGGACTTCGTCCCGTTCCTGGTGACCGGCGTGTTCGTGTGGACGTTCACGCAGAGCTCGATCATGGCGGGCACCAAGGCCGTCTCCGGCAACCTCGGCCTGGTGCGCGCCCTGCACTTCCCGCGGGCGGCGCTGCCGGTCTCCTTCTGCCTCCAGCAGCTCCAGCAACTGCTGTTCTCGATGGCGGCCCTGGTCGTGATCCTGCTCGCCTTCGGCGTGCCGCCCGCCGCGTCCTGGGTGCTCGCGGTCCCCGCGCTGGTGCTGCAGTTCGTGTTCAACGCGGGCGTGGCGCTGGTCATGGCCCGGGTCGGTTCCAAGATCCCGGACATGGCGCAGCTGATGCCGTTCCTGCTGCGGACCTGGATGTACGGCTCGGGCGTGATGTTCAGCATCCATCACATGACCGGCCCGGACAGCGGCCTGCCCTCGTGGGTCGGGCCGCTCCTCCAGGTCAACCCGGCCGTCGTCTACATCGACCTGATGCGCTTCGCGCTGATCGACAGCTTCGGCGGCGGCATGCTGCCGGACCACGTGTGGGCGCTGGCCCTGGGCTGGGCCCTGGTCGCCGGGATCGGCGGCTTCATCTACTTCTGGAAGGCCGAGGAGACGTACGGTCGTGGCTGACAACACCGGCATCACCGAGCAGGCGGGCGAGCGCGTCCCCACCGTCATCGCCGACGGCGTCGACATCGTCTACCGGGTCAACGGCACCGGCGCGGGCCGCGGCTCCGCGACCGCCGCCCTCAACCGCATCCTGCGCCGCGGGAAGGCCGAGAAGGCCGCGGGCGTGCGCCGGGTGCACGCCGTGCGGAACGTGTCCTTCGTGGCGTACCGGGGCGAGGCCATCGGCCTGATCGGCACCAACGGCTCCGGCAAGTCGACGCTGCTCAAGGCGGTCGCCGGGCTGCTCCCGGTGGAGAACGGCCGCATCCACACCGACGGCCAGCCCTCGCTCCTCGGCGTCAACGCGGCCCTGATGAACGACCTCACCGGCGAGCGCAACGTCTACCTCGGCGGTCTGGCGATGGGCATGTCCCGGGCCCAGATCAGGGAGCGGTACCAGGAGATCGTCGACTTCTCCGGGATCAACGACAAGGGCGACTTCATCACCCTGCCGATGCGCACGTACTCCTCCGGCATGGCGGCCCGGCTGCGGTTCTCCATCGCCGCCGCCAAGGACCACGACGTCCTCCTCGTCGACGAGGCCCTGGCCACCGGCGACCGCGCCTTCCAGAAGCGCTCCGAGGAACGCATCCGGGAGCTGCGCAAGCACGCCGGCACGGTGTTCCTGGTCAGCCACAGCAACAAGTCCATCCGCGACACCTGCGACCGGGTGCTGTGGCTGGAGCGCGGCGAGCTGCGGATGGACGGCCCGACGGACGAGGTGCTGAAGGAGTACGAGAAGTTCACCGGCGGCCCGGACAGGGCGGCGAAGCCCAAGCCCGCACCCGAGGCGGCACCGAAGCCGGCACCGGGGGCGAAGACGGCCGCCTGAACGTCCCGGCGCCGGTCACCCTTCGCCCGTCAGGCGCACTCCCGACTCACCCTGTCGCCCGTTTGGTGCCACTATGACCCAATAGGCCGAGCAGCCAGGAGCAGGCTGGGAGCGACGAAGGCGAAGGAGTCCCCGCGATGCCCGAGACCCCCGAACTCAGCGTCGTCGTGTACGGTCCCAACGTCCAGGACCACCTGCCCGCGCTCCTCGGCCCCCTGGCCGCCCAGCCGCCCGACGGCGGCGTCGAGGTGATCGTCGCCGCCGTCGGGGACTGGGCCCGGGAGGCGGCCGAGGAGCACGCGCCCGCGTTCACCGTGCTTCCGCTGCCGGACGGGGCCGGTGACGCCGCGGCCCGCGCGGCGGGGGCGGCGCGGGCCTCCGGCCGGTGGCTGCACTTCGTCCACGCCAAGGACGGACTGCCCGCCGGCGCCCCGCGCACCATCGCCGACCACGCGGCGAGCCTCCCGGACACCGTGGACGTCCTGCTCTTCGACCATGTCCGCAGCACCTGGCGGACCACCGGCCTGCCCTCCCCCGACGGCCCCCGCCTCGCCCGGGCGGGCGGCGCCGCCCTGGCCCTCGACGACCGCGCGGCGCTGCTCGGGCTGGCCCCGCTGCTCGGCAACCGCGCCGTGCGCGCCGCCTTCTGGCGGGACCACGAACGGCTCCTCACCACCGACGACGAGCCGTTCGCCGCGCAGGCGGCCCTGCTGCTCGCCGACCGCGTCGCGTGCCTTTCCCACGCCGCCTACGAGGTCCGCGCGCTGCGCCGCGAGAGCCTGCCCCCCGTCCCGCCCGAGCGGCGGCACGCGCTGGTCGAGCGCTACGAGAGCCTCCTGGACCTGGCCGCCGACCGCCCGGCCGCCTACGCCGTCCTGTACGACCTGATGGTCGGCGACTGCCTGCGCACCTTCGCCCGCGCCGGCATGCCGGACGACGTCGCGCGGGAGTTCTTCCGGCGGGCCTCCCTGGCCGCCCGGCACCGCCGCCCCGACGGCCACCGGCGACCGCCCGGCCTCGAAGGCCTGCGCCGGTCGCTGCTGGAGGAGGACGCCTGCACGGAGTACCGCGCGCTCCAGGCCGCCAACCGCACGCGCCGCAGGGTGCGTTCCGCCGTCCGCACCGGCAGGCGCCGGGCCGGCACGCTGCTGCGCACGGCCCAGTACCGCCGGGCGCTGGCCGAGCCGGTCGATCCCCACCTCGCCGTCTTCTCCGCGTACTGGGCCCGCGGCGTGGCCTGCAACCCGGCCGCGATAGCCGCCGAGCTGGCCCGGCTCGCCCCCGGTGTCCACCCGGTGTGGGTGGTCACCGCGGCGGGCGCCGCCCTGCTGCCGCCCGGCACCGACCACGTCGTGCCCGGCACCCGCCGCTACTGGGAGGTGCTGGCGCGGGCCAAGTACCTGGTCAACAACGTCAACTTCCCGGACGCGGTCGTCAAACGCCCCGGCACCGTCCACCTCCAGACCCACCACGGCACCCCGCTCAAGCGCATGGGCCTGGACCAGCTGCCGTACCCGGCCGCCGCCCGGGGCCTGGACTTCCAGGCGCTGCTGGAGCGCGTCGACAAGTGGGACTTCAGCGTCTCCGCCAACAGCCACTCGACCCGCATGTGGCAGCGGGCGTACCCCTCCCGGCACGTCTCCCTCGACCACGGCTATCCGCGCAACGACGTCTACTACCGCGCCGGTGCCGCCGAGGTCCGGGCGGTCCGCGAGCGCCTCGGCATCGCGCCCGGCCGCCGGGCGGTGCTGTACGCGCCGACCCACCGCGACTACGAGGCCGGCTGGACGCCGCGCCTGGACCTCGCCGCGCTCGCCGACCAACTCGGCGAAGAAACGATCCTGCTGGTGCGGGCCCACTACTTCTACGAGACCGCCGCCTCCCCCTCCTCCCCGCTGGCCGGTCTGCGCCGCGCCGGCCGGATCATCGACGTCTCCTCCTACGACCCCGTCGAGGAGCTGTGCCTGGCGGCCGACGCGCTGGTGACGGACTACTCGTCGATCATGTTCGACTACGCCAACCTCGACCGCCCGATCGTGATCCACGCCGACGACTGGGAGACGTACCGCACCACCCGCGGCGTCTACTTCGACCTGACGGCCGAGGCCCCGGGCCCGGTCGCCCGCACCCAGCGGGAGCTGGCGGACATCCTCACCACGGACGCCTGGCACGACGAGCGCGCGACGAAGACGCGGACCGCCTTCCGGCGCCGGTTCTGCGAGTACGACGACGGCCGCGCCGCCGAGCGCGTCGTCCGCCGGGTCTTCCTCGGGGAGGACGAGCGGACGCTGCCGCCCGTACTGCCGATCGAGGAGCGCACCCCGGCCCCGAGCCCCGAGGAGGCGACCGCGTCATGACCACGGTCCAGAGCCCGGCCAGGAGCACGGCCGTGACCACGCCGGACGTCACCGTCACGGTCATCGTCCACAACGACGCCGAACGCCTGCCCCGCGCGGTCGCGTCCGTCCTGCGCCAGACCCACACCGACATCGAGGTCGTCATCAGCGACGACCACTCGACGGACGCGACCCCCGACGTGGCGCGACGGCTGGCGGCACGCGACCCCCGCGTCGTGTACCTCCGCCTGCCCGAGAACAGCGGCGGCTGCAGCGCGCCGCGCAACCGCGCCCTGGAGATCGCGCGGGCGCCGTACCTGATGTTCCTGGACAGCGACGACGAGCTGCCCGAGCGCGCCGTCGAGGTGCTGCTCGCCGCCCACCGGGAACGCGACCTCGACTTCGCGATGGGCGCGGTGCACCGGGTGCGCGTGGACAACGGGCGCCGTACGACGTGGATGCCGCACCTGGTCGCCGAGCGCCGCACGCTCGACGGCATCGAGGCCGACCCGCGGCTGCTCTTCGAGCACCTGGCCACCAGCAAGATGTACGCCCGGGCCTTCCTCGACCGGCACGGCCTGCGCTTCCCGGAGGGCATCCACTACGAGGACCAGCTCTTCTCCGCGCAGGCGTACTGCCTGGCCAGGGCGTTCACCGTCGTCCCGGACCCGGTCTACCGCTGGTACGTCGCCCCGTACGCCGCCTCCGAGGCCGCCTCCATCTCCAACCAGCGGCACAAGCTGAGCAACGTCCGGGACCGTGTGCACGTGCAGCGCCTGATCGACGCGTTCCTGGCCGGGAGCGGGCACGGGTCGCTGCGCGAGGACAAGGACTTCAAGTTCCTCAAGCACGACTTCCGGATGTACGCCGGTGACCTGCCGTACCGGGACGACGCGTGGCTGGCGTCCTTCGCGGACCTCATGGCCCCGTACCTCGACACCCTGGCCCCGGGCGCCTTCGCCCGCCTGCCCCGCGCCGAACGCGTCGTGCTCCAGCTGGTCCGCGACCGCCGCCTCGACGACGTCCGGGAGGCGGCCCGCGGCCTCGGCCACGACGTCGCCCCGCGCCGGACCATTACGGACCCGGCGGACGGCCGCACCTACTGGGGCGGGGAGGTCCCCCGCTCCGAACCGGCCCGCGGCGAACTGGACCTGACGGACCTGGACCTGGACACCCGTCCGTTCTTCACCGCCCTGTTCCGCCACGAGATCACCGAGATCGCGCGGGGGCCCGGAGCCTCGGTCGACCTGACGGTCCGCACCTACGATCCCGCCCTGCGCCTCCCGGTCGGCCCCCAGCGCGCCACCCTCCACCTCGCCCCCGGGCGCCGCCGGCTCACGGTCGCCTTCCGCCTCTCCCCCGTCCGCCCCGGTGTCTTCGAGGGCCGGGTGCGCCTGGACCTGGCGTCGGCGCGCCTGCCCGTGCAGGGCTTCGAGGGCGTCCGCCACCCCGTGCTCCGCCTCCGCGGCCAGGGCCGGACCCACACGGGCGTGCTCCTGGCTCCGCTGTCCTTCCCGCCCCTGACCGCCCGCGTCCCGTACCACGGGGGCACCACCCCCCACCGGGTCACCGCGGAACCGGAGGGTCACGACCCTGGCCGCCTGCAGATCCGCTGGCAGCCCGTGGGCAGCACGGCTGCCGTCGTCCGACCGGCCGTGCGCCGCCTGGCCACGCCCCGCGTGAAACGGGCGGCCCGCATGGCGGCCGCGGTCCTGCGCTGACCTCCCGCACCGCCGGCACGGCCGAGAGCGCCGGGGCGGGCGGGGTACTCGTCGCGCTCCCCGCGTGCCCGGCCGAACCGCCGTTCAGTCCGCCACCGCGTACAGCACCTGCCCGCCCGGCCCCCGGGCCACCACCCGCAGTCCCTCGGCCCCGCGGAGCCCCGCGCCCCGGTCCACCACCCAGCGCACGCCGTACTCCCGCACGATGTCGCGCCGCGTCCCCGCCGCCGTGTCCCGCGCGAAGTACGTCCGCACCGCCGCCGCCCGGGTGTCCTCGTCCCGCAGGAAGAAGTCGGGATAGCCGGGAGCCACCGTGTACGCCCCGTACGCCGGGATCTGCCGCGCCGGGAGCCGCCGCGCCATGACCACGTCCCCGTAGCCCACCCACGGCGTGATCCAGTGGTATCCCGGCCACGGTTCCGGGGCCTTCCCCGCCACCGCGCCCGGCAGGGTCTCCCGGTCGACCACGTACGCGAGCGTCCCCGCCTGCCCCCAGGCCCCCACCGCCAGCGCCGCGGCCAGCACCCACGCCCACCCGGCCCGCACCGCCCGCCGCCCCGGCTCCACCGCCTCGAGCGCCACCGCGACCTGCGCCGGGATCAGCGCGGCGGGCAGCACCCGTCCCCAGGACCAGTGCCCGCTCACCCCGCCCGCCGCGAACACGACCGCGCCCAGCAGGAAGAACAGCACCAGGGGGTCCCGCCGGTCGCGCCGCCACCGCATCCCCAGCGCCGCCACCCCCAGCAGAACCAGCCAGTACCGCCCGAACAGGTCCCGGTACAGCGACCGGTGCACCGCGTCCATCCCGTCACCGGCACCGAGCAGCGCGTAGAAGTCGTAGTACGGCCAGAGCCACAGCACCACCGCCCCCACCAGCAGCCCCACGCCCAGCCGCCCCCACACCCTCCACCCGGCCCGCGCCGCCCCCACGACGGCGAGGGCGCCCAGGGAGGCGACGATCCCGGAGAACTGGTGCACCAGCAGGACCACCGCCCACAGCACCCCGAGCCCGGCCAGGACCCCCCACCCCGCCGGCCGCTCCCCGCTCCCCCGCACGGCCCGGGCCAGCCAGGCCCAGAGGTGGAAGGCGAGGCCGAGCGCGAGGACGCTCGGGTACGACACCGTCAGGGCGAGGGAGGTGAGCCCGAGGAAGCCGCTCCAGCCGAACTGGGACGTCCCCCACAGCAGCACCAGGCACAGCAGCGCGAGCGGCGGTGCGGCCGGGCGGGCGCTCAGCGTGCGGACGTACCGCCACACCCCGGTCGCCAGCAGCCCCAGCGCCACCAGCGCCCCGAGCCGCAGCACGACGAAGACGGAGAACCCGGTCACCCGCGCCACGCAGCCCAGCAGCACCGTCCAGGGCGAGTAGTACGGGCTCGGGGTGTCCGCGTCGACCAGGGGATTGCCGGGGTCGAGCAGGCTGTGCCGCAGGCGTTGCAGGGTGGCCGCGTGCATGCCCAGGTCACCGGCCCAGGGCAGCCGGACGACCACCAGGAGCAGCAGCAGGAGGAGGGCGGCGACCGCGCCGGCGGTGGCGGCTCCTGGGGCGGCGACCGTGCGTGGCGGTACGGCACGCGTCGTCCCGGGGCGCTCCATCACGCCGTCACTTTATCCGTAATGTCCCGTTCTCGGCCGAGTGCGGGGACACCGTGCGCGCGGGACGTCCACGCGGAACGGGGCGGCGTCTGCCGACTCGGTGTCGGAGGACGCCGCCCCGGGGGCGGAACGCGTTGCGGGTGGGCCCGCGCCGGCATGCCGGCTACTTCGGGTCGCGGTTGAACGTCGTGGTCGACCAGAAGTAGCCGAGGACCGTGAGGCCCACGCACCAGGCGACGGCGAGCCAGCCGTTGTGGCCGATCTCCCCGCCGAGCAGCAGGCCCCGCAGGGTCTCGATGGCCGGCGTGAAGGGCTGGTACTCGGCGACCGGCTGGAACCAGCCGGGCATGGAGTCGACCGGGGTGAAGGCGCTGGACAGCAGCGGCAGCAGGATCAGCGGCATCGCGTTGTTGCTGGCCGCCTCGACGTTCGGGCTGACCAGGCCCATGCCGACCGCGATCCAGGTGAGCGCCGTGGCGAAGAGCACGAGCAGTCCGAAGGCCGCGAGCCACTCCAGGGCGGTGGCGTCCGTGGAGCGGAAGCCGATGGCCACGCCCACGATCCCCACGAGGACCACACTCAGGACCGACTGCAGCACGCTGCCGACCACATGTCCGACGAGCACCGAGGGGCGGTGGATCGCCATGGTGCGGAAGCGGGCGATGATGCCCTCGTTCATGTCGCCGGCCACGGAGACCGCGGTGCCGATCACGGTGCTGCCGATGGTCATCAGCAGCAGGCCCGGGACGACGTACGCGATGTACGCGGAGCGGTCCGGGCCGCCGCCGCCGATGCCCGCGCTCATCGTGTCTCCGAAGATGTACACGAAGAGCAGCAACAGCATGATCGGCGTGAGCAGCAGATTCAGGGTGAGGGACGGATAGCGCCGGGCGTGCAGGAGGTTGCGGCGCAGCATCGTGGACGAGTCGCGCACGGCGAGGGACATCCGGCTCGGTCGGGCGGGAGCGGTGGGGGTGCTCATCGTGCGGTCTCCTTGGGCTGGTCGGGGACGCCGGGCGGGCCGGGTCGTGCGGCGGTGTCCGTCAGGGCGAAGAACACGTCGTCCAGGTCGGGGGTGTGCACGGTCAGCTCGTCGGCCTCGACACCGGCCGCGTCGAGCCGGTCGAGGACGGCGCGCAGGGCGCGCTGGCTGCCGTCGTTGCGGAGTTGCAGGGCGAGCGCCTCGTCGTCGCGGGTGACCTCGCCGAGGGCGAGGGCGGCGCTCCGGTAGGCGGCGGGGTCGGTGAAGCGCAGCCGCACGTGACCGCCGGGGACGAGCCGCTTGAGCTCCTCGGCGGTGCCCTCGGCGACGATCCCGCCGTCGTGGAGCACGGCGATGCGGTCGGCGAGCTGGTCGGCCTCCTCCAGGTACTGGGTGGTGAGGAAGACCGTCACCCCGCCCGTGACCAGCTCGCGGATGATGCCCCACATGGTGTGGCGGCTGCGCGGGTCCAGGCCGGTGGTCGGCTCGTCGAGGAAGATGATCCGCGGGCCCCCGACCAGGGTCATCGCGATGTCCAGGCGGCGCTTCATGCCGCCGGAGTAGGTGGAGGCCGGCTTCTTCGCCGCCTCCGTCAGGTCGAACCGCTCCAGCAGCTCGGCGGCGACCCGGCGCCCCTCCGCCCTGGACAGGTGGTGCAGGTCGGCCATGAGGAGCATGTTCTCCTCACCGGTGATCAGGCCGTCCACCGCGGAGAACTGCCCGGTGACCCCGATCGCGGCCCGCACCGCCTGGGGATCGACGGCCAGGTCGTGGCCCCCGATGTGGATGCCGCCGGTGCCCGGGTCGGCGGAGACGAGGGTGGAGAGGATCTTCACGGCGGTGGTCTTGCCGGCGCCGTTCGGGCCGAGCAGGGAGAAGATCGTCCCTTCGGGGACGGCCAGGTCGATGCCGTCGAGCACGGTCTTGTCGCCGTACGACTTGCGCAGCCCGTTCGCCGCGATCGCCAGGTGGGTCATGGTGGGGACTCCTCAGAGGCTGCGGGCGGCGATGTCGCCGTACGCGGTGGTCGCGTGGATGGTCAGGTCGGCGGTGCCGTCGGTGTTGCGCAGCGCGTTGTCGATCCGGCCGTAGCCGGTGCCGGCGTCCAGGGCGGCGCAGACGCCGCGGGCGGCGACCACGGACACGTCACCGGACTCGGTGCGCAGCACGACCTCGCCCCCCATGGCCTCGGCGACGGTGATGTCGCCCTTCTGGGTGCTGATCCGCGCGGCACCGCGCAGCCGGCGGACCGAGACGTCGCCGTCGAGGAGGGTGACGCGGGCGCTCTCGGCCTCGTCGAGCTTGACCGAGCCCTGCGCCAGTTCGAAGGTCACGTCGCCGAACCGGCCGACGCCCCGGAACTCCCCGCCGGCCGCCTTCGCCTCGACCCGTGAGCCGGTGGGCAGCTGGACGGTCACCTCGACGGCGCCGCAGTCGCCGAGGAGCCGGTTCCTCTCCGGTGCGGCCTCGATCCGCAGGACGCCGTCGCGGTACTCGACGGTGATCCGCTCGGCCGCCTTCACGTCGCTGCCCTTGGCGGCGTTCGCCGGGAGGATCTCGACGGTGGTGTCGGCACGGTCCGCGGCGATGAACCGGATGTGTCCCGCGGGGATGTCGAGAACGGCGGAGACGGGGGCGGTGGTGTCGAACTTCGGCATGGTGTTCTCCTGGTCGCTCGCTGCTTTCTGACATCACGAACGCTACGTTGCGTTCACGGATCACTCAACACCCTTGTTGCATTCGACTTGCTTCCTTGCAGGTCAGTCGCCTTTAATCGTTGCAACCGGCCAATATCTAACGCAACATCACCTCCACCCTCGTTGCAATAGAACGAAACTGAACGCTATGCTGGGGGAGTTGAGGAAGAGGAAGGGAGGCCCCCGGTGCCGGGAGGCAGACTCACCCAGCAGGAACGGCGGCAGATCGCGCTGGGACTGGCCGACGGGCTCGCCTACGCGGAGATCGCCAGAGGCCTCGACCGCCCCACGTCGACGGTCACGCGCGAGGTGATGCGCAACGGCGGCCCGACCGCCTACCGCGCCGACCTCGCCCACCACGCCACCGAGCGGCGCGCCCACCGGCGCAGGCAGGCGGCTCCGCGCGGACCGAAGGACGCCCCGCAGGCCCCCGGGCGGGACGCCGAGGCGGTGCGGGAGTACGAGGAGACGTTCACCGTCCACTTCATGCAGTCGGGCCTGCCCAGGATGACGGCCCGCGTGCTGACCTGCCTGCTCACCACCGACGCCGGCAGCCTCACCGCCGCCGAACTGGTCCAGCGTCTGGAGATCAGCCCGGCCTCCGTCTCCAAGGCGGTCGCCTTCCTGGAGGCCCAGGGCCTCATAGGCCGGGAACGCGACGAGCGCCGCCGCGAGCACTACACCGTGGACAACGGCGTCTGGTACGACGCGATGATCGCCAGCGCCCGGAACAACACCCAGTTCGCCGAGATGGCACGCCGGGGTGTCGACCTGCTCGGCCCCGGCAGCCCCGCCGCCGCCCGGCTGGAGAACGTCGCCCGCTTCATGGAGTTCGTCGGCGAGAGCATCGCGCGCGCCGCGGAGCAGGCCCGGGAGGTCCTCTACTCCGAGCCGCCCCGGGACGCCGCCGACCCGGCGGGCACCGGTCGCGCCTAGCCGGGCGAGGCCGGTGCGGGCTCCCGGCGAGCCCCCTTGCGACGCGAAGGTGCCCCGGGCCGTGACGGCCCGGGGCACCTCGGACGGTCATACCGTTCGGACGGTCATACCGTCGGACAGCGTTCCGTTCAGACGGTCACGCCGTCAGGAGTGCGTGCGCAGCAGCGTCCGCATCGTCCGCATCGCGACCGACAGGTTGGACAGGTCGAAGGCGTCCGAGCCGTGGATCTCCTCCAGCGTGGTGCGGGCCCGGCCGAGGATCGCCGCGTTCTTCTGCTCCCACGCCTTGAACCGCTGCTCGGGCGTCGACGTGCCGTTGCCCACCGCCAGCACGTCCGCGGTCAGTGCCGCGTGCGCCGCGTACAGGTCCTCGCGGATCGCCGCGCGGGCCATGGACTGCCAGCGGTCGTTGCGCGGCAGGTCGCTGATCCGGTCCATGAGCTGGGTGACGCTCAGCCGGTCGGCGAGGTCGTAGTACACCTCGGCGACGTCCAGCGGCTCCTTGCCCATGCGGTCGGCCACCGACACGATGTCCAGCGTCGGGAAGGCCGAGGAGAACCCGGCCACCCGCGTCGCCGGCTCGTCCGGCACACCGGCGGCGGTCAGCTCGTCGTAGATGTGCTGGTACCACTCGGCGTCCGCGCCGCGCAGCAGCTTCGGCAGCTGCGACCAGACCTGCTCGACGCGCTCGGCGAAGAAGTCCACCGTCTCGGCCAGCTCCAGCGGCTGCGGCCGGTTGTTGAGCAGCCAGCGGGTGCCGCGCTCGACCAGCCGGCGCGAGTGCAGCCGGATGCGGGTCTGGACCCCGGCCTCGACCGTGTTGTCCAGAGCCTCCACCGCGTCCCACACCGGGGAGGAGCGGAAGATCGCCCGGGCCGCGGTCTGCGCCCGCACGATCTCCTCGAGCGACGCGCCGGTCTCCTCGCGCATCCGGTGCAGGTACGTCGTACCGCCCGTGTTGACCGTGTCGTTGACCAGCACGGTCGTCGTGATCTCCCGGCGCAGTGGGTGGCCGTCGATCCGGTCGAGGAACTGCTCGCGCAGCGCCTTGGGGAAGTAGGCGTGCAGCAGGCCCTTGAGGTACGGGTCGTCGGGCAGCGAGGTGTGCAGCAGCTCCTCGGCGACCGTGATCTTCGTGTACGCCAGCAGCACGGCCGTCTCCGGGCCGGACAGACCCTGCCCGGCGCTCAGCCGTTCGCGGATCTGGCGGTCGGTGGGCAGGAACTCCAGGGCCCGGTTGAGATGGCCCTCGCGGACCAGGTGGCGCATGAAGCGCTGCTGGGCGTGGAGCATGTCCTTGGACTGCGCCAGGGCGTTGGCGATCGCCGTGTTCTGCGCGTAATTGTTGCGCAGGACCAGGGCGCCGACCTCGTCGGTCATCTCGGCGAGCAGCTTGTTGCGCTGCTTGACGGTCATGTCGCCGTCCTTGACGAGACCGTTGAGCAGGATCTTGATGTTCACCTCGTGGTCGGAGGTGTCCACGCCCGCGCTGTTGTCGATGGCGTCGGTGTTGATCCGGCCGCCGTGCACCGCGAACTCGATCCGGCCCAGCTGGGTCAGGCCCAGGTTGCCGCCCTCGCCGACGACCTGGACCCGCAGGTCCCTGCCGTCGACGCGGATGGCGTCGTTGCCCTTGTCGCCGACGTCGCCGTTGGACTCGGTGGACGCCTTGACGTACGTGCCGATGCCGCCGTTCCACAGCAGGTCGACCGGCGCCGAGAGGATCGCCTTCATCAGGTCGGCCGGGGTCATCTTCGTGATCCCGGACTCGATGCCGAGGGCCTCGCGGACGTGCGCGTTGACCGGGATCGACTTGGCCGTGCGCGGGAAGATCCCGCCGCCCGCCGAGAGCAGCGCGGTGTCGTAGTCCTCCCACGAGGAGCGCGGCAGGTCGAACAGGCGGCGGCGCTCGGCGTACGAGGTCGCCGCGTCCGGCGTCGGGTCGAGGAAGATGTGGCGGTGGTCGAAGGCGGCGACCAGGCGGATGTGCTCGCTGAGCAGCATGCCGTTGCCGAAGACGTCACCGGACATGTCGCCGATGCCGACGACGGTGAAGTCCTGGGTCTGGGTGTCCACGCCCAGCTCCCGGAAGTGCCGCTTGACGGACTCCCAGGCGCCGCGGGCGGTGATGCCCATGCCCTTGTGGTCGTAGCCCGCCGAGCCGCCGGAGGCGAAGGCGTCACCGAGCCAGAAGTTGTAGGACTCGGCGACCTCGTTGGCGATGTCCGAGAACTTCGCGGTGCCCTTGTCGGCGGCGACGACGAGGTAGGTGTCGTCCTCGTCGTGCCGGACGACGTCGGCGGGCGGGACCACCTCGCCCGCGACCATGTTGTCCGTGATGTCCAGCAGCGCCGAGATGAAGGTCCGGTAGCTGGCGATGCCCTCGGCCATCCAGGCGTCGCGGTCGACGCTCGGGTCGGGCAGCTGCTTGGCGACGAAGCCGCCCTTGGCGCCGACCGGCACGATGACGGTGTTCTTCACCATCTGCGCCTTGACCAGGCCGAGGATCTCGGTGCGGAAGTCCTCCCGCCGGTCCGACCAGCGCAGACCACCGCGCGCGACCTTGCCGAAACGCAGGTGCACGCCCTCGACCCGCGGCGAGTACACCCAGATCTCGAACGCCGGACGCGGCGCGGGCAGGTCCGGGATGGCCTGCGGGTCGAACTTCATGGAGACGTACTCGTGCGGCTTGCCGCCCGCCGCCTCCTGGAAGAAGTTCGTCCGCAGCGTCGCCTTGATGACGGTGAGGAAGGAGCGCAGGATCCGGTCCTCGTCGAGGCTCGCCACCTGGTCGAGGGCCGCGTCGACCTCTTCGAGCAGGGCGTCGACGATCTCGCGCCCGGCACGCTGCCGCTCCGGCGCCATCCGCGCCTCGAACAGGGAGACGAGCAGCCGCGTGGTGTGGACGTTGTTGCGGAGGGTGTCCTCCATGTAGTCCTGGCTGAACGTCGAACCGGCCTGCCGCAGGTACTTGGCGTACGCGCGCAGCACCATCGCCTGCCGCCAGGTCAGTCCGGCGCTGAGCACGAGGGCGTTGAAGCCGTCGTTCTCCGCCTGGCCGGTCCAGGTCGCGGCGAAGGCGTCCTGGAAGCGCTCGCGCGCGTCGTCGCCGAGGTAGTCGGCGCCGCCGGCCACCGCCTTCGGCATCCGCAGGCCGAAGTCGTAGATCCAGGCCGTCGTGCGGTCCGAGCAGCGCAGCTCGTAGGGCCGCTCGTCGGTGACCTCGACGCCGAGCCGGCTGAGCACCGGCAGCACGGCGGACAGGGAGACCGAGCCGCCCTTCTGGAAGATCTTGAACCTGCGCTCCTGGGGCGCGGCGCCCACCGGCTCGTACAGGCTCAGCGCGAACGTCCGGCCCTCGTCGAGCCGCTCCAGGTGCCCGAGGTCGGCGACCGCGGAGCGCGGGCCGTGGTCCGCCTTGTAGCCCTCGGGGAAGGCGCTCCCGTAGTGGCGCAGCAGCTCGGCGGAGCGCTCCTCGCCCATTTCGGCATTGAGCGCCTCGGCGAACCCGTCGGCCCAGGAGCGGGCGGCCTCGACGAGGCGGGCCTCGATGCGCTCCTTGTCGGCGTCGGACAGCTCCGGCAGCTCGGTGCCCTGCGGGACGCGGACCACGAAGTGCAGCCGGGAGAGGATCGACTCGGTGTTCCAGGCGGTGAAGTCGACGCTGGTACCGCCGAGCTCCTCCTTGAGGATGTCGATGATCCGCAGCCGCACCCCGGTGGTGTAGCGGTCCCGGGGGAGGTAGACGAGGGCGGAGTAGTAGCGCCCGTACTCGTCCTGCCGCAGGTAGAGCCTCAGCCGGCGCCGCTCCTGGAGGTAGAGCACCGAGGTGACGATCGGCTCCAGCTCCTCGACGGGCATCTGGAACATCTCGTCGCGCGGGTAGGTCTCCAGGATCTGCAGCAGGTCCCGCCCGTCGTGGCTGTTGGGCGAGAAGCCGGCCCGCTCCAGCACCTCCTCCACCTTGCGCCGGACGACCGGCACCCGGCGGACGGACTCGGTGTAGGCGGCGGACGAGAACAGACCGAGGAAACGCCGCTCGCCGACGACGTTGCCCTGCTCGTCGAACTTCTTGACGCCGACGTAGTCCAGGTACGACGGCCGGTGCACGGTGGCCCGGCTGTTGGCCTTGGTCAGCACGAGCAGCCGGTGCTCGCGGGCCTTGGCCCGGGCGTCGGCCGGGAGCCGCTCGAAGGACGGGCTGACCGGGTGGCTCTCGTCGGTCGCGTGGTGCGGGTCGGAGCGCAGGATGCCGAGGCCGGTGCCGGCGACGGCGCCCAGGGAGTCGTCGCCGCGCAGCTGGTACTCGCGGTAGCCGAGGAAGGTGAAGTGGTCGTCGGCCAGCCAGCGCAGCAGCTCGCGGGCCTCCTCCAGCTCCCGCGGGGGGAGGTCGTCGGGCGTGGGCTCCGCGGGAAGGCCCTCCGCGAGGCGGACGGCCGCGTCCCGCATCTTGCCCCAGTCCTCGACGGTCTCGCGGACGTCGTTCAGGACGCGCAGCAGGTCGGCGGTGATCTGCTTCAGGTCGCCGCGGTCGGTCTCGCGGTCGATCTCGACGTGGATCCAGGACTCGACGTGGGCGTCGTGCGGCAGGTCGTCGGACGGGCCGCCGTCGAGCACCTCGACGAGCTTCCCGGCGACATCGCGGCGGACCACGATCAGCGGGTGCACGACGACGTGGATGCCGCGGCCCTGGCGGGTCAGCTCGTTGGTCACGGAGTCGACGAGGAAGGGCATGTCGTCCGTGACGACCTCGACCACGGAGTGGCTGCACGTCCAGCCGTTCTCCTCGACCGTCGGGGTGTGCACCCTGACGTTCGCCGTGCCCTGCGGGCGGTTCTCCGCCAGCCGGTAGTGCGAGACCGCGGCGCCGAAGACGTCGACCGGGTCCCGGTCGGTCAGGTCCTCCGGGGCGGTGTGCCGGTAGTAACGCCGGAGGAACGCGAACACGGATGCGTGGTCCGGGGCCGGGGTGCCCGGGGTGTCCGGGGTGCCCTCGTCCGTCGTCCCAGTCGGTAGGTGCCCCCCGACCGGGCTGTTCTCAGCTACCCGGGCAGCCCTTTCGAGCAACTCGGCCTTGGCTTCGTCCAGCTTGGTCTGCATTGTCCTCTGGCTCCTGTCGCGCGCCGTTGCGTGACGTAGAAGGAAGTACGGTCTCCTGCCTTCCGGCATGACGTCGGGACACGGGGTGTCCGGTCTGGTCCGACGCTATGCCGCAAGATGAGAGGAGCGGGGGCATATCAGCCAATGTCGCCGCGCCCGTCGGGTGTGACGTCGCTCTCGCGGTCACCGTCCCGGGGGTGCGCGGCGGCGTACCGGGGGCCTTCGATGCCCCGTCCCGCCCGCGAAGACCAGCGACCGCCGCCCGGACACGGATGTCGTCCGTGCGTACCGGGCGCAGGGCAGGGGCGCCGGTGCCCCCGCGAGCTATCGCGCTGATCACGCCACAAGGCTATCGCCCCTCGCGGGGCCCCCGTCACGAGCCGTATGTGTACAAAAGCGGGGGTGGAACTTTGACGTTCTGCACAGATACGGCCGCCCGACGGGGTCAACCGGGCCACACCCGCCTCTTGCGCCCGCCCTGCCCCTGGTCGCACGGTGCCGGGTCCGGCCGCCCCGACGCGGCACCACCGCCGCGGGTCCCACCGCCGGCGGCGGCCGGGGACCACCCGGCGCGCGGCACGTGCCGCGACCGGCCGACCGGCCGGTGCCTACGCCGCCAGCCGCTCCGCCTCCGCCACGGCTTCCCGCAGCGTGTCCACGACCGGCACCCCGAACCCCTCCAGACTGGCCCGGCTGTGCGACCCCCCGGTGTAGAGCACCGCCCGCGCCCCCACGTGCCCCGCGGCCACCGCGTCGTCGCCGGCGTCCCCGATCACGACCGTGCGCGCGGGCTCCACCCCGGCGAGCGCCAGCTCCGCGAGGTGCCGCACCATGTGCTCGGCCTTGCTGCCCCCGGACGGCCCGGTCCGGCCGTCGACGCGTATGAAGTGGGACTCGATGCCGAAGTCCTTCACCAGCGGGACCAGCTCGTCGTGGCCGTACATGCTGAGGATCGACTGGCTGCGCCCCGCCGAGCGCCAGCCCGCGAGCAGCTCCGCCGCGCCCTCGGTGAGCCCGCACCGCACGCGGTGCTCGATGTAGTGGCGGTGGAAGGCCGAGTCCATGACCTGCCACTCGGCCTCGGTGGGCAGCCGGCCCATCAGCCGCTCGTAGAACTTCGGCACCGGCACGCAGTACAGCGTCCGGTACTCCTCCAGCGTGATCGGTGTCAGCCCCAGCTCGGCGAAGGCCGCGTTGGTCGCCGCGATGATCGCGTCGTTGTCGTGGAACAGCGTCCCGTTCCAGTCCCAGACGATGTGCGCCCCTGTCTGCATCCCCATGCCCGAAAACGTACCCGCCGCCACTGACAATCAGCCGGCCACCCCGGCTGTACGCCCGAACCCGGGGCGAGGACCGGCAACGGACACCCCGGGGCCGGGCCCCATCCGCGCAACCGGGCCCGGGCGGAGGCGTCAGCCGCGCTCCGCCACCAGCGCCGGGATCTCCTGCGTGGCGAACCACAGCAGTTCGTGGTCCTCCGCGCCGTCCACGACGGACCGGGCGTCGTCATCCCCGCCGTCCGCCGCCGCGAGGGCGTCGGCCGCGGCGGTCACGTCCGCCTCCGCGTCGCCGGAGTCGACGTGCACGGAGGCCGCCTTGGCCAGCGGCAGCGGCCCCGCGACCCGCACCTCGCCCAGCTCCGCGGGATCGGGCCCCCGCCCCGCATCGGCCGAGACGCCGCCGTCGGGCACGTCGGCGGCGACCACGACCCGGCGGCGCGGCGCGCCGGCGTCGGCCGCCAGCAGCCGCAGCGAGGCCAGCGCGGCGCGGTTCAGGGCGGCGTACTCCAGCTCCTCGATGTCGTCCGTGAGGTACCACTCGCGCAGCGCCGGCGTGACGGCGTACGCGGGGAGCTGTCCGGTCTCCAGCCGTCCCGACCTGTGCGCCTCGGCGAGACCGGAGAGGGTCAGGGGGACGTAGACGCGCATGTGACGGCCGCTTTCGTGGTCGGGTCCGCCAGAGGCACCGAACGGCCTGGGGCGGGCGTGGAAGGGGCTTCAGGATACGTGCGGGTGTCCCCTTTCGGGTTCCCGCACGTGACGCCCCACACGTCCACTCCGGTCCCCGGAACTCACCCGGTGCACCCCCTCCGTTCCGGGCTCTCCCCCGGCTCCGATCACTCGGATAAGTGAACCTCCCGGCCCCCTCGCCCCGGCCGCCCCCCGCCTTGCCGTACCGCCCCGCCACCCCGTACAAGATCCACGACCACGAAGTTACTGCCCGGTATCACCTCGGCCGGGCCACCGAACGGGGAGTCCCCATGCGCAAGGTCATGACCAGGACCCAGCTCAGCCCGGCCGGCACGTCCCTCCTCGCACCGGACCACGCGCCTCTCGCACCGAACCCCGCGTCCACGAGCGCTCCCGCTCACGCGTCCGGTGGCGTCCCGCCCCGCAGGCCCGGCGGCAGCGGCGTGCGGGCCACGGCGACCGGTGGCCGCCCGCCGGGCTCCCCGGGCAGGACCGCGCGGGCCCGTACGAGGCCGACGGACACCCGCCCCGCCGCGACCGGTCCGGGCCGTACCGGCGGGGCGACCCGGCGGGCGGCGGGGGGAGCCCCCGGGACGGGCCCCGCCGCGCCCGCCGTACGCGGGGCCGCCGTGCCCCCGCAGCCGCCTCTCGTGCCCGCCCAGACCCCTCGACGCCCCGTCCCGCAGCTCCGCCCCACCGACCACTTCGCCGAGTTGCTCCTCCACGTGCTCAGCGGCCGACGCCCCGTCCACTCGATGCTCCGCCACACCGTCGGGCGCGCCTACGACGAGCTGGCCCGCCTCGCCGAACGCGGCCCCCTGCGCACCCGCGGCGCCCTCCCCGTCGTCCGGGACATCGGCTACTTCGAGCCCCGGCCGGGCGCGCTGGAGGTCTTCGCCCGCATCGGCGCGGGTGACCAGCTCCGCGCCATGGCCTTCCGCCTGGAGCGGGGCCGGGACCTGCGCTGGCGCTGCACGGCGGTGGAGCTGGGCGGCCCCCGCGGGCGGCACACGGACGACGACTGAGCGGCCCCCGCCCCGGGACAGGCCGAAGGGCCGGGCGCCCAGGGGTGCCCGGCCCTTCCACCGGCCGGTGCGGCACCCGCGGGCGCCGCACCCTGCCACTGGCGGCGCTGTCACTTCGAGCGCGCCGTCGCTTCGCGCGCCGTCGCTTCGCGCGCCGTCGCTTCGCGCACCGTCGCTTCAGGCACCGTCACCGCGAGCGCTCCATCGCTGCGAGCGCTGTCGCCTCCGCGGTCACTTCTTGCGGCGACGCCCGCCCTTGGCCTGCTTGCGGCGCTCCGCGCGGGTGAGACCGTCGGACTGCGGCTGCGGCTCGCCGTCGGTGGTGAAGTCGCCCTCGACGACACCGCCCTCGCCGTCCACGGTCGGCGCGGAGAAGTGCAGCCCCCGGCGCTGCGGGGCGTCGAGTCCCTTGGCGCGGATCTCCGGGCGGGCGCCCGTCTGGGCCGGGACCGCGTCCTGCGCGCCCTTCTCCAGCGACGGCGCCGTGTCCTCGACCGGAACCTCCTCGACCTGCTGCTCGACCTGGACCTCCAGGTTGAACAGGTAGCCGACGGACTCCTCCTTGATGCCCTCCATCATGGCCTGGAACATGTCGAAGCCCTCGCGCTGGTACTCGACCAGCGGGTCCTTCTGCGCCATCGCGCGCAGGCCGATGCCCTCCTGGAGGTAGTCCATCTCGTAGAGGTGCTCGCGCCACTTGCGGTCCAGGACCGAGAGCACGACCCGGCGCTCCAGCTCCCGCATGATCTCGGAGCCGAGCTGCGCCTCACGCGCCTCGTACTGCTCCTGGATGTCGTCCTTGATGGACTCCGAGATGTAGTCGGCGGTCAGACCGGCCCGGTCGCCGGCCGCCTCCTCCAGCTCCTCGACGGTGATCTTCACCGGGTAGAGCTGCTTGAAGGCGCCCCAGAGCCGGTCGAGGTCCCAGTCCTCCGGGAAGCCCTCGGCGGTCTCGGCCTGCACGTACGCGTCGATCGTGTCGCCCATGAAGTGCTGGATCTGCTCCTGCAGGTCCTCGCCCTCCAGGACGCGGCGCCGCTCGCCGTAGATGACCTCGCGCTGCCGGTTGAGGACCTCGTCGTACTTCAGGACGTTCTTGCGGGTCTCGAAGTTCTGCGTCTCCACCTGCGACTGGGCGGAGGCGATCGCGCGCGTGACCATCTTGTTCTCGATGGGCACGTCGTCCGGGACGTTCGCCATCGACATCACGCGCTCGACCATCTGGGCCTTGAACAGCCGCATGAGGTCGTCGCCGAGGGAGAGGTAGAAGCGGGACTCGCCGGGGTCGCCCTGACGGCCGCTGCGGCCGCGCAGCTGGTTGTCGATACGGCGCGACTCGTGCCGCTCGGTGCCCAGCACGTAGAGCCCGCCGAGGTCCTTGACCTCTTCGAACTCCGCCTTGACCGCCTGCTCGGCCCGCTCCAGCGCCGCGGGCAGGGCCGCGGCCCACTCCTCGATGTGCTCCTCGGGGTCGAGGCCGCGCTGGCGCAGCTCCGCCTCCGCGAGGTCCTCGGGGTTGCCGCCGAGCTTGATGTCCGTGCCACGGCCGGCCATGTTCGTCGCCACCGTCACGGAGCCCTTGCGGCCCGCCTGGGCGACGATCGTCGCCTCCCGGTCGTGCTGCTTGGCGTTGAGCACCTCGTGCTGGACGCCGCGCTTGCTGAGCTGCTGCGAGAGGTACTCGGACTTCTCGACCGAGGTGGTGCCGACGAGGATCGGCTGGCCCTTGCGGTGCTTCTCCTCGATGTCGTCGACGACCGCCTCGAACTTCGCGACCTCGGTGCGGTAGATCAGGTCCGACTGGTCCTTGCGGACCATCGGCCGGTTGGTGGGGATGGGCACCACGCCGAGCTTGTAGATCTGGTGGAACTCGGCGGCCTCGGTCATCGCCGTACCGGTCATGCCGGACAGACCGGGCAGTTCCTTGCCGTTGTGGTCGTGGCGCTTGTAGAGGCGGAAGAAGTTCTGGAGGGTGATCGTGGCGAGCGTCTGGTTCTCGTCCTTGATGTCCACCCCTTCCTTCGCCTCGATCGCCTGGTGCATGCCCTCGTTGTAGCGGCGGCCGGCGAGGATGCGGCCGGTGTGCTCGTCGACGATCATGACTTCGCCGTCGATGACGACGTAGTCCTTGTCCTTCTTGAAGAGTTCCTTGGCCTTGATGGCGTTGTTCAGGTAGCCGACCAGCGGGGTGTTCACCGACTCGTAGAGGTTGTCGATGCCCAGCCAGTCCTCGACCTTGGCGACACCCGACTCGTGGATGGCGACGGTGCGCTTCTTCTCGTCGACCTCGTAGTCGCCGGTCTCCTCGATGCCCTTGAGGGTGTTGCCGGCCTCGCCCCGCTTCAGGCGCGTGACCAGCTTGGCGAAGTCGCCGTACCACTTGGTGGCCTGGTCGGCCGGACCGGAGATGATCAGCGGCGTACGGGCCTCGTCCACCAGGATGGAGTCGACCTCGTCGACGATGGCGAAGTTGTGGCCGCGCTGGACGAGTTCGTCCTTGGACCACGCCATGTTGTCGCGCAGGTAGTCGAAGCCGAACTCGTTGTTCGTGCCGTAGGTGATGTCACAGCCGTACATCTCGCGGCGCTGGGCCGGCGTCTGGTTGGCGAGGATGCAGCCGACGCTCAGGCCGAGGAACTTGTGGACGCGGCCCATCATCTCGGAGTCGCGCTCGGCCAGGTAGTCGTTGACCGTGACGATGTGGACGCCCTCGCCGGCCAGGGCGTTGAGATAGGCGGGCAGCGTGCCGACGAGGGTCTTGCCCTCACCGGTCTTCATCTCGGCGACGTAGCCCATGTGCAGGGCGGCGCCGCCCATCATCTGCACGTCGTAGTGGCGCTGGCCCAGGACGCGCTTGGCGGCCTCCCGGACGGTGGCGAAGGCTTCGGGAAGCAGGTCGTCCAGGCTCTCACCGTCGGCGTAGCGCTGCTTGTACTCGTCGGTGAGCGCCCGCAGCTCGGCGTCGGAGAGGTCGACGAAGTCCTCTTCGATGGAGTTGACCTGGTCCGCGATGCGGTGCAGCTTGCGCAGGATCTTGCCTTCGCCTGCACGCATGATCTTCGAGAGGACGGACACGGGGGTTGGTCTCCTTGCCGGTCGGGCCTGGGACGGTCGTTTTCCTGTGACGTACTGAGCAACGGCCATCGTATGCGAGGACCCCGCCGCCCCGGGAGCCTGCTGTGACGGGGACCGTGTGCTCCTTCGTCCAGCTTCAGGTCTGCTGTCACCCGGTTCAACGTCCGGGCTCCGCGGATGGTGCCACGCCCGCGGGGAAACACACGGAAAGTGACCCTCTGTTCACGCAGTGCAAAAGGATGGCGCCCGCCGAGGGCGCCGCGCAGAATCGGCCGATGGAACCCGTCACCCTCACCACCGACCGCCTCGTGCTGCGCACGGTGGGCCGCCAGGACACCGATGCCGTGTACGCCGCCTGCCAGGATCCCGACATCCAGCGCTGGACCACGATCCCCTCGCCCTACCTGCCGGAGCACGCGAAGGGCTTCACGGAGCAGATGGTCCCCGACGGCCTCGCGAACGGCTCCATGTTCACCTTCGGCCTCTTCCTCCCCGCCGGTGACCTGGTGGGCGTGCTCGGTGTCACGGTGGTCTCCCCGGGTGTCGGGGAGATCGGCTACTGGGGCACCAAGGAGTACCGCGGGCGCGGCTACACCACCGAGGCCGCCCTCGCCGTCGCCCGCTGGGCCTTCACCGAGCGCGCGATCGACCGCCTGGAGTGGCGCGCCGAGGTCGGCAACACGGCCTCCCGCGCGGTGGCCCTGCGCGCGGGCTTCACCATGGAGGGCACGCTGCGCTCCGCGATCAGCAACAACGGCGTACGGCGCGACTGCTGGATCGGCTCCCTCCTGCCCTCGGACCTGGCCCTCCCGTCGGCGGCCCCGTACGTGCCGGCGCCCTGACCCTCCGCGCCGCCCGCCCGCGGGGCTCCCCCTGTCAGACCCACCGCCTATCGTGCGGACGTATGACGACCCTCCCGCCCCCCGCCACGGACCTGTCCGCAGACGAGGCCCGCCGCCTCGCCCTCCGCGCGCAGGGGTTCCTCGGTGCCCCCGACCGGCGCGGAGGCGTCCGCGGTGTCCTGCGTCATCTCGGCGCGGTGCAGCTCGACACCATCTCGGTCCTCGCCCGCTCCCACGAGCTGATCCCCTACGCCCGCCTCGGCGCGGTGGGCCGCAAGGCGGTCGAGGCGGCCTACTGGACGGACACCCACGCCTTCGAGTACTGGTCGCACGCCGCCTGCATCCTGCCCATCGAGGAGTGGCCCCACTTCGCCTTCCGCCGCCGCGCCTACCGCAACCGCCCGCAGTGGAACCACGACCTCCCCGACGGTGTCTACGCCCAGGTCGTCAAGCAGCTCCGCGCCGAGGGCCCCCTCACCGCGACGGACCTGGGCGGCGCGAAGAGGACCAGCGAGTGGTGGGACTGGTCGGGGACGAAGGTCGCCGTGGAGCGCGCGCTCATGTACGGCGAGGTCGTGTGCGTCGAGCGCCGCGGCTGGAAGCGGGTGTACGACCTGGCGGAGCGCGCCGTCCCGGCCGGACTGCTGCACGACGACCTCGACGACGCGGAGTGCCTGCGCCGCCTGGTCCGGCTGGCCGGCCGGTCGCTGGGGGTAGGCACGCGCGCGGACATCGCGGACTACCACCGCCTCAGGGCCGAGCAGGTCGACGCCGTCATCGCCGAATCCGGGCTCGTCCCGGTGACGGTGGAAGGGTGGGGCAAGCCCGCGTGGGCGGACCCCGCGGCCCTCGGAACGCCCCCGCGCGGCCGGCACCGCACGACACTGCTCTCGCCCTTCGACTCCCTGGTCTGGGAGCGGGCGCGCACGGAACGGATCTTCGGCTTCACCCACCGCCTGGAGGCCTACGTGCCCAAGCAGAAGCGGGTGCACGGCTACTTCGCGATGCCGGTCCTGGCGGGCGGGCGGCTCGTCGGCCGCGTGGACCCGGCCCGCGAGGGACGCACCCTGGTCGCCAGGCAGGTCACGCTGGACGGCCCCAAGGCGGTCCCGGCGGTGGCCCAGGCGCTGGTCGAGGCGGCGGGCTGGGTGGACTGCACGGACGTGCGCGTGGAGCGGGTCGACGCGCCGGACCTGCGCGAGCCCCTCGCCGGGGAGCTGGCCCGCCTGCTCGCCTGACCGGTCACCGGATCTCGAGGATCTTCTCCCGCATCGCGTACACCACGGCCTCCATCCTGGAGTGCAACTGCAGCTTCTCCAGGATGTTGCGCACGTGGTTCTTCACGGTGTTCTCGGAGATGAACAGTTCCTTGGCGATGTCCCGGTTGTTCATTCCCGTGGCGACGAGCTTGAGGACCTCCAGCTCGCGGTCCGTGAGCCGCGGCGCGGGCACCAGCCGGCGTTCGTCGGTCCGCTGGATCATCGACTTGAACTCGGTGAGCAGTTTCGACGCCATGGAGGGGCTGATCTGCGACTGCCCGTCGGCCACCGCGCGAATGGCGGTGGCCACCTCGTCCGTCGAGATCTCCTTGAGGAGATAGCCGGTCGCGCCCGCCTTGATCGCGTCGTAGAGGTCGGCCTCCTCGTCGCTGATCGTCAGCATGATGATCTTCGCGCTGGGGGCCACCTCCTTGATGGAGGTGCACGCCTCGATCCCGCCCCGCTTCGGCATCCGCACATCCATCAGGACGATGTCCGGCAGCAGGTCGGCGGCCTTCTCCACGGCTTCGGCGCCGTCCCCGGCCTCCCCGACGACCTGGATGTCCTCCTCGGCCGCGAGCACGATCTCCAGACCGCGGCGGAACAGGGCGTGGTCGTCCACCACCAGGACCCTGATCGGCTCCTCGCGCGCGGAGCCCGCGTCCGGGCCCATGCCGTCGGCGCCGTCGTCGATCCCGTCGACGCCCTCGCCCCGCATCGGTCCGAAAGTGTCCGCCATCGTTCCTCCCCCTGAAGGCTGTGGCCCGAGGTCCTGAGCCATCGCCAACCCAGAGCAACGACCCACCGGTTGGGCCGTTGCCGCCATGATTCCATGTCCGGCCGACACCGGGGGGACGAGCGGCGCCACGAGGGGGTCGCAACCCTCGCGCACCGTCGCACACCGGTGCCCCTGGGGGCGCACACGCGCTCCCAGGGGCACCGACTGTTCCGGCGTCGTCAGCCGCCCAGCGCGTCTCCCGCCTCGGGAGCGTGCGACTGGGTGACCATCGTGTCCGTGGTGAGGTGGATCACGCCGTAGTCGTAGGCGTGCCGCCGGTAGACGACGCTGGGTTCCTTGGTCTCGGAGTCGACGAACAAGTAGAAGTCGTGCCCGACCAGCTCCATCTCGTAGAGCGCCTGGTCGAGGGTCATCGGCGCGGCCACGTGGGTCTTCTCGCGGACGACGAGCGGGCCGTCGCCCTGCACCTCGAGCGAGCCGATCTTCTTGGTGGGGACGCCGTCCTGCTTCTCCTCCGGGACGATCTCGCCGTTCCCGTTCAGGGTCGCGGCGCCGGGGACGTGGTCGGCGACCTCGGCCGCCGAGATCCGGCGCGATCCGCGACGCGAGAAGCGCTTGTCGTGCTGCTTGCGCAGCCGTGCGTCAAGCTTCTCCGCCGCCAGGTCGAGCGCCGCGTAGGGGTCGCTCGCCGCTGCCTCCGCCCGGATCACCGGACCGCGGGAGCGGAGCGTGATCTCCACTCGGTCACAGCGGTCGGCCTGTCGGGGGTTCGGCTCCTTGGACACCTCGACGTCGAGGCTGATCACCTTGCCATCGAGCTTCTGGATCTTCTCCAGCTTCAGCTTCTCGGCCACGTGCTTCCGGAACCGCTCGGGCACCTCGGTCTTGCGGCCCTTGACGACGATGTCCACGCAGAACTCCGTTCCCGGATCGCTCCGCTTCGACGGCGGAGCATCTCCCTTTCGCACCAGATTCCGGTCCGTACCGGAACCTCGGACTCGGTGACTTCCACCTCCTCCCCCGCGGGCGGTATCTCCACTCCCCCGGTGCGGGTGATGACGTGGGAACCCGCAGCGCGGCATTCGGATTCGAGAGGTGTGGCCTGCGGCTTTGCCTCACAACCGAACATATCTCGCCGGGGCGGAAGTCGTCACCCTCTACTGCGGCGTACCTCCGTTCCGGTGAATTGGCCCTCCCATTACCTGCAACAACACAAGTTCCCAGTCAGTTCCGGTTTATTTCGAAGGCTTCCGGTGAAGCCGCGACCACTGCCGCGCGGATCACTCGACGTATCACGCCATCGCCTCCGTTCGGACCCGCCATTCGGGGCCCGGTCTTCCGTTCCTCTCTGCCTTCCCCTGGCGCCGACGGATACACAGCCGATCTTCCGCTCGGGTGCCTGCCCGGCCCCGTCCGGCGCTCGGGCGCGACGACCCTCCCGGCGAGCGTCTCCACCCCGTCCGCCCGGGCCGCCTCCGCTCGCACCGCGCGCGCCGCCTCCGTCAACGACGCCCCCGTCGTCATCAGGTCGTCGACCAGGACGACGGACCCCCCGGCCCACAGCAGGCGGCCCCCGCCGGGGACGACCGCCAGTGCGCCGGCCAGGTTGTCGAGCCGCTGCCGGGCGTCGAGCCCCGACTGGTCGGCCACGGCTCGTCGCTGGCGCAGCACGGTCACCACCCGGGCGGCCGTCCCGTCCCGCCGCAGCTGGGCGGCGGCCGCGAGGGCGATCCGCCGCGCCGGGTCGTGCCCGCGCCTCCGCACCGCCCGCCGCGCGGACGGCACGGGCACCAACAGCACCGGCCCCCGCCCCGCCGAGCCCGCCGCCGTCGCCGTCCCAGCGGCGTCCCCGCGCGCCTCCCGGAGCCCCGCGCGCACCGCCCCCGCCAGCGCCGCGCCGAGCGGTGCCGTGAGAGCCAGCGCGCCCCGCTCCTTGTGGGCCAGGAGAGCGGCCCGCACCTCGTCCGCGTACCGCGCGGCCGCGTGCACGACCGGCAGCCCGGGCGGCTCCGGCACCGGCCGCACCCGGCTCGGCGCGGCCCCGCTCAGGGCCGTACGGCACCTGCCGCACAGCACGGCACGCACCCTGCCGCAGCCGCCGCATTCCGCCGGCAGCACCAGGTCCTCGAGGTCCCGCCACCATGTCCGCACGGCCACCACTGTGCCGACGGCGGCACGACTCGACCAGGCCTGTGGAAAACGCCGGAGACGTCCCTGTGGACAACTCCGCGCCCCCGCCGCCGCGCCTCACCCACACGAGTGCGCAACCGCACCGCACGCCCCGGAGATCACCCCGGATAGACCGGCGCCGTCCCCTCCGTCACCTTCTGCCACTGCAGTCCGGACGGCAGCCGGACGATCAGGTCCTCCGAGTACGCCACCAGCGGCAGCCGCTCGTCCTCCGTCGCGGCGATCTCCTTCACGCCGGTCAGGGCGGCGGGCACCGACGCCTCCGGCGTGGACCCGTCGACCTGCACGTACCCGATCTGCTGAACACCCCCGCGCTCACGTCCGACCACCACGAGCCGACTGTCACCGGCCCAGGACATCGCCGTGACCTCTTCCAGCTCGGGGGTCGCGGAGCGGGGTTCGACGACGGTGACCGCGGGCGGGCCGCCCGCCTTGCCGTCCCGCTCGATCCGGCCGATGAGCAGCGAGCGCTCGTCGTCCTTCTCCACGATCAGCGCGATCCGCACGCCGTCGGCGGCCACGCGGACCGCCTGGACCCGCCCGTCCAGCCCCGGCGTCCGCACCTCCACCGGCGCGCCCGCGCCCTTCTCCAGCAGCAGCAGGCGGGGGTCGGCCGGGTTGCGGTCGGCGATCCACAGGTCCCCCTGCGCGTCCCAGCTCGGCGGCGTCAGCCGGTCCGCCTCCGTCTTGCCCCTGCTGACCAGCACCGGGTCCCCGAGCGAGCCCCCCGACACCAGCGACCCGACGTACAGCGACTTGTTGTCCAGCCCGATCCCGGCCGCGCTGTGCTCGTCCCGCGACACCGCCACCGACCGCAGGGCCGCCGCGCCCTCGCCCAGCGCGCCGGGGACGCGTTCCGGCCGGGTCCCGTTGGTGCCGGCGGCGATGCGGACCAGGCGGTCCTCGTCGTCGACGAAGTACAGGTAGTCGGGACGCTGGGCCGAGCCGCGCGTCGCCACCGCCTCCGCGCGGTCCTCGGTGAGCGAACAGAGCTGCTCACGGCCCGAGCGCAGCTCTACCTCCTCCACCACCGGGGTGAGGTTCTGCAGGGTGAACAGGAGCTGCGCCGCCATCTCGTCGCACTTGCCCGCGCCGACCCCCGCCGCTTCGTCGTTCAGGCGCACCGTCAGCTTGTTGTGGTCGTCGGGGGTCAGCGAGTCGACGTTCTCGGCGAGCGCCGTACCGGTCGGGAAGCTGGACCGCACCACCGGACCGAGCAGGCTCGTCGGACCGCTGATCAGGGAACGCACCACCTGGGTCATGGGGTCCACGAGCCGCCGCACGTACACCGGATCGGCGACGGCGGCCGGCTGCGCACTCGTACCGGCCTGGGTCGTGGGGCCCGTGTTCGAGGCGAAGTAGTACTTGTTGACGGACATGTAGGTGCGCTGGAAGTCCGACTTGCCCATGATGACGCCCTGCGGCACGGCGTCGATGCGCCACTGCCCGCTCTTGCCGTCGCGGGTGAGATGGACCGGTTCGCGGTACTGGCCGTCCGTCGGCGCGTACGACTGCTGGGCGTCCACCGTGGCGACCCGGGCGCCGGTCAGCGTGACCGAGTAGTCGTTGGCCTCCTCACGGCTGCCGGAGTGGTCGGACTCGGTTCCCGGCCCGCCCGCGAGCACCGTGGTGGAGCGTTCCGGCTCCCAGGTCCTCGCCGCCTCGCCCGTCAGGTACTGGCGGGCCGTCTCGTAGTGCGGTTCGTTGCTGGTCAGCGCCTCCAGGAAGCCCTGCACGATCTCCGTGGGCGAGTCGCCGTCCCGCGGCGGCATCGCGAAGACCCGCACCTGCGGGTCCTGGCGCGGCGTGGAGTCCACCCCGCGCAGGTCCCCGCTGTCGGGCATGGACGCACACCCCGCCAGCAGTACGACGCCGCAGACGGCGTACGCCACCGAGCGTGCCGGCACCCGCCGACCGCTCCCCCCGCGGTCAGCGCCCACGAGTTGCCTCCCCTTGCCTGCTCGTTTCCTCCGGCCCGGCGTCCGGGCGGTCCGCCGCCTCGGGCGCGGGCCCGCCGTCCTGCCTCCGGGCGCCCGACACGGGCCGCGGCACCACGCGCGCTCCGTTGCCCGGCATCGCCGTCGGGTCGGCCGTCGGGGTCGCCGGGGCCGACCGCGGGGGTATCGGGCCCCGCGCGGACACCGGGTCCTGTCCCCCGGTCGCCTGCGCCGGGACGCCGGCCGTCCTGTCCCCGCCACGCGGCGAGCCGGCGTCACGGGGGCCGGAGTCGTCGAGACCGGCGTCGTGCAGCCCGCGGTTGCGACGGGAGTCCGTCGGCTCCAGCGGTATCGGTGAGCCCCGCAACGGCTCGTCCGCGGTCCTGGGCAACGTCAGCCGGAACTGCGAGCCGCCGCCCGGCTCGCCCCAGGCCTGCAGCCAGCCGCCGTGCAGCCGCGCGTCCTCCAGGGCGATGGACAGGCCCAGTCCCGTACCGCCGGTGGTACGCGCGCGTGCCGGGTCGGCCCGCCAGAAACGGCTGAAGACCCGGGTGGCCTCGCCGGGCTTGAGCCCCACACCGTAGTCGCGCACCGCGACGGCCACCGCACCGCCCGCCGCCGCGAGCTTGACGACGACGTCGTGACCCTCGCCGTGCTCGACGGCGTTCACGACGAGGTTGCGCAGCACCCGCTCCACGCGCCGGGCGTCCGCCTCGGCGACCACGGGCTGCTGGTCACCGACGACGCGTATCCGCGTGCCCTTGCGCTCGGCGAGCGGCTCGGCGCCGCTGACGACCCGCCGGACGACCTCCCGGAGGTCTATCGGCTCCGCCTCCAGCGCCGCGGCGCCCGCGTCGAAGCGGCTGATCTCCAGCAGGTCCGCGAGCAGCGTCTCGAACCGGTCCAGCTGGTCGGCGAGCAGCTCCGCCGACCGCGCGGTCACCGGATCGAAGTCCACGCGCGCGTCGTGGATGACGTCGGCGGCCATCCGCACGGTCGTCAGCGGGGTGCGCAGCTCGTGCGACACGTCGGAGACGAAGCGCCGCTGCATCCGCGACAGGTCCTCGAGCTGGCTGATCTTCAGCTGGAGGTTCTGCGCCATCTTGTTGAAGGCCTCGCCGAGCCGCGCGATGTCGTCCTCGCCGGTGACCTTCATCCGTTCCTGGAGCCGCCCGGCGGACAGCCGCTCGGCGATGCTCGCCGCCATCCGCACCGGCGTGACGACCTGCCGCACCACCAGCCACGCGATGGCCCCCAGCAGGACCACGACGAACAGCCCGGCCGTCGCCAGCGTCCCTCTGACCAGGCTCAGCGACTCCTCCTCCTGGGTCAGGGGGAAGAGGTAGTACAGCTGGTACGGCTCACCGTTCGGGTCGTTGACCTGCTTGCCGATGACCAGGCCCGGCTGGGAGGCCCCGTCGGAGTCGTAGGTGATCCGCGTGTAGCTCTGGGCCGCCGCCGTGTCGCCGTCGATCCGCTCCCGCAGCTCCTCCGGCACGCTCTGCGACCAGTTGACCAGGCCGGAGGCGCGCGGGCCTCGACCGCTGCCGCTGTCCCCGCCCATGGGGAGCGTGACCACGTCGAAGGCGCCCTGGCCACCGCTGGAGAGCGACTTCACCAGTTCACTCATCCACTGGATGACGTTCTGCGGGGAACGGCCGTCCACGGGAGCTCCGTCGTCGCCGCCGACGCTCGCCGCCTCCTCGGCCTTCTGCCTGGCCACCGCGAACCCGCCGGTGGCCTGGCTCTGGGACGCCTTCACCTTGGCGTCCAGCAGGCCGTTGCGGACCTGCCCGATCACCACGAAGCCGAGCAGCAGCACCACGCCCAGCGACATCAGCAGCGTGGTCACGACGACCTTGAGCTGGATGTTGCGCCGCCACAGCCGCATCACGGGCAGCAGGGGACGCCGGATCCAGCGCATGAACAGCCGGATCACCGGACTGCCCTGCACCCCGCCGTGCAGCAGCCCGCCGTCCAGCAGCCGGCGCCAACGCGAACCGGCGGGCGGGTGGCCGACAGGCCGTCCGGCGCGGGCCCCGGAGCGGCCGGGCGCCGAAGCGGCACTGTCCCTGCTCATGTCAGCTCGGTCCCGCCTTGTAGCCGACGCCACGGACGGTCACGACGATCTCCGGCTTCTCCGGGTCCTTCTCGACCTTGGAGCGCAGCCGCTGTACGTGCACGTTGACCAGCCGGGTGTCGGCCGCGTGCCGGTAGCCCCAGACCTGCTCGAGGAGCACTTCGCGCGTGAACACCTGCCACGGCTTGCGGGCCAGCGCCACCAGCAGGTCGAACTCCAGCGGCGTCAGGGCGATCGACTGCCCCTCCCGCTTCACGGAGTGACCGGCCACGTCGATGACCAGGTCGCCTATGGCGAGCTGCTCCGGCGCCGGTTCCTCGGACCTCCTCAGGCGCGCCCGGATACGGGCCACCAGCTCCTTCGGCTTGAACGGCTTCACGATGTAGTCGTCGGCGCCCGACTCGAGACCCACCACGACGTCGACGGTGTCACTCTTCGCCGTCAGCATCACGATCGGCACACCCGACTCCGCCCTGATCAGGCGGCACACCTCGATGCCGTCCCGACCGGGCAGCATCAGGTCGAGCAGTACCAGATCCGGCTTGGTCTCCCGGAAGGCGGCCAGCGCCCTGTCGCCGTCGGCTACGAAAGATGGCTCAAAACCCTCACCACGCAGCACAATGCCGAGCATCTCGGCCAGTGCGGTGTCGTCGTCGACGACAAGGACTCGTCCCTTCATAAACGACATCATCCCATTCTCGTAACAGATGCGAAGGCGCAGGTGAGGCAGGTCACTGGCCCGTGACGATAGTCGTACGGGGCCGTCACTGTCTGCCCCCGTCCGCCGGCGTTGATGTCAGCGACGGATGTCAGTTCTGATCACCCCGGAACGCTGCCTCTTCCTCGCCTGGCCACGCAAGTGTCACACCGACTCGCTGACACAAGTCGACCCACCGCCGCTCGGACGGCTCCCGCTCCACCCACAGCACGGCCGCCGCCTCTGGCGCACGTTCACGGAGCTGGTCTTGGTAGTCGAGGACCTGGCCGAGGCCCGCACGAAGCTGTCGAGCCTCGTTCGCGGGCGTTAGCGACTTCACCTCGCACACGGTCAGTCGGCCTTCGGCCTCCCGCCACGCAAGATCAAAGTCGGGGTCGGAGACATCCGGGGACAGAGCGACGTAGCCACGGCGCTGCGCTTCCGCGGCCAGCAGGTTCTGCAACCTGCGGTGCGTCGACAGGTTACGCCCCACCAGATCCGGGTCTGGCGCGCTCGGTGTACCCGGAGCCGGCGCAACAGTTTCATCCGGAGCTACGTAGTCCTGTCCGATCTCGACCTCGGGCGCGGTGATGGTGGCCTTGACCGGCACCATGTGGAAGCGAATGACCTTCCGTAGATCACCACCACCAGTGGCCGGCGCCTCATCCTCCGTGTACGGCTCCTCCGCGTCGAGCGTCCACTCCCCGAGGTATCGCACCGTTCCCCGAGCACCGTCGAACAGACGCAGTCGCTTCCCGTTCTGGCGGTGATCCAGGATCGCCCTGTTGCCCCGGATCATCTGCTGATCACCAGTCTGACCTTCTCCGGTGTAGTGGAAGGTGCCGTCCTCGTTCCACGTGTCGTAATAGCCGTGCTGGTGCCCTGAACTCGGCGCGGTGAAGATCAGTACGTTGTCCGTGGTGCTGCATGGCGAGATGCCGTTTTGGGTGCTCCCCCCGAACTTCGCGTGAAGGTCGACCCTGCGGATTTCGTCGCCCGGTTCCAGATCCCAGTCAGGGTCTGCGCCCTCTGACACCTCGATCGCCTCCCGCACGGCCTGCCACTCTTCATCGGTCAACCGGTGAGGGCTGCCGGCAAACGGCTGTCGAAGGATCGTGGCATCGCTCATCCGCGGGTCGTCAGCGAGTCGTTGCTTGGGAACCCGAAGGTCCAACCACTTCTCAACTACCAGCGGGACGAAGTGCCTCGGCCCCGGGTCTTCGGCCCAGTAGCGCAGGTCAGGTTGCCCATACTCAGCGTCTCCGGTGAAGTGGCCGTACGCGACGACACCGGCGTTCGGACCGCTCACCCACAGCACGAACTTGTCGCCGGCCGCCACCTCGTTCACGTAGCGGACGACTGTCCACGAGTTCAGAACATGGCCGTCACGGCGATGACCTTCAAGATCGAACTTCTTCGGGTTGCAGCTCAGCAGCCAGGTAGACACGAATCCCCCATGGTGACTCCGTTGGTGAGGGCACCTTAGGGGATGGCACTGACAAGGCTTCGTGAGACGCCGTCGCACTGCCCTAGTCGACCATGGGCGGCCGAGATGGACGCCCGGCCCAGGTAATCGGCGACGCATAGTGACATGGACGTCGCTTCGATAAGACGATGAACGCTAGGCTAAATGCACGGGCGAGCGGAGTCAGCGGGGTGGGGTGTTGGGGCGTGAGTGGGACTTCTACCGGACAGACAGAGGTGCTAGCCCTGTCCAGAAGGAACTGGACAAGTGCAAGCTGACCAAGACCGAGAAAGCTCGCCTGAAAGTCCTCATGGAGCGGATCAAGCGCGGCACCACACTGTCAGGTGACGTCAAGCCGCTCGGTGGCGATCTGCGGGAGGCTCGCCTAGACGGCGATCATCGCATCTTCAGGCTCATCTACGTCGAGGAGCGCGAGGGACTGCTGCTCCTCGGGCTGACCTTCTTCCAGAAGAAGTCCCAGGCCACGCCTCTGCCAGCCAAGCGCACAGCGAACAAGCGGCTCAAGGAGTGGCGACAGCGTCGCTCAAGTGGCTGACTACAGGTTCACTGATATCGGTTCTAGGCGATACTGTAGCTACAGACTGAGGGATGGGGGTGCCATGGCTGCATTGGATGACCTGCTCGGCATCGAACCTGACGACCCTGCGATTGCTGCCGCGACTGAGGATGCTGAGGCCTACGCCGACCTGGTAGAGAGCCTCGTTGTGCTTCGCAGGAAGCGTGGCCTGACTCAGCGGGACGTTGCCGTGAGCATGGAGACGACACAGTCCACGGTGTCGGATTTCGAGAGAGTGGGTGGAGACGCTAGGTACTCCACCCTGCAGCGGTATGCACGAGCCGTAGGTGCCCGACTTTGCACCCTGGTGGCTGCCGGTGATGCACCCGTGACTCCCACCTGGCGGGTCGCGACGCAGATGCCGGTACAGCTGGTGGCCAAGGAGGCGGACCATCCACGAACTCGGACCAGCTGGCACCACTCCAGCGAAGGAACTGTGACCCTTCGGTGAGCAAGGAAGAGAAGAAGCCGAAGGCGGCTCCGTCATCGCTCGCTGAGCTGGTCAGCAGAGCAGAGGTGCAGGATGTCAGCTTCCTAGAACTGCACGGCACGCGCGCAGAAGCTGAAGACAGCGATGCCGCCGATGCCGACGACTCCAGTCCGCACATGCACGTCTGGTATCGCTCGGGAGAGGGCCACATCGGGGTGCGGTGCCGGTTGGACCTACGCACGTCAGAGGCTCGACTGGTGGCGGATGCAGCCGCAGAGTTCAGTGTGGATGGCCCACTACCGCAAGATGATCAGCTCAAGGAAGCGTTCACGGAACGGGTTGGTGTCGCCGTGGTGTACCCCTACCTGCGTGACGCGGTGCAACATCTTGCACAGAAGCTAGACATAGATGTTCCAGTCCTGTCTTTGATCGCCCACAAACTCTCTGTGTAGCGATCTTGCAGTCTTCTTGACTCCAGCCCGAGTCGAACCGCCCAATGCCCACATAGGCCGGCGGAGCGGCTTTGGGCTGGAGCTGCTTTGGGGCGAGTGATCTTGGCCCCGTAAGCTGATGGCGAGTCGGGCAGTCTGTGGACCTGCCCGGTAAAGCACGACGTTGGGGCCAAGATCTTAGAGGCTCGCCCCAAAGTGGCTGCCTAAAGCCGTGGAGCCGGCCGCCCCAGCCACGACATGGTCGTGACCTTGGCATCGCATCGCATCTCACCCCAGCCCCGGCCTGTTCTTCACCCCCTTGCGGGCGCGGGCGGGCGTCGACGCGCGGCCCCGGTGACGAAGGCAAGGAGGGGCGGCGCGGCGGCGACCGACCGGCGCCGCCGCGCTGTGCGCGGCACCTTCGATCTCCGATCGGACTGCTTGCAGTTCCAGGAGGCCGGGCGCGAGAGCGAGCGCAGCGAGCCTTGATGATGTAGGGAAACTCTTACCGCGCCATGCCCTGAGCGGCTGATCCCGGGGTGTCGGCAACGCGTTGATCTGGGCTACCGTGCGGTCTATGCCCTCTGGACTGGACACGCCTCACGGCGCGGCTGAACTGGCTGAGTCGCTCTTGCCTCCGCTTGGGAACCGCTGGCTGCACACTCAGGCGGTGGCGGCTAGGGCAAGCGAAGCATCCGCGGCCGTGTCCGAGGGCGACCGTGATCTGCTCGTCGCTGCTGCCTGGCTGCACGACATCGGCTACGCCCCGGAGCTGCGAGACACAGGCTTCCACCCGCTCGATGGTGCTCGTCATCTGGAAGCCCTTGGGGCACCCTCGCGGCTCGTCCGCCTCGTGGCCCATCACTCCGGGGCCGTGTACGAAGCTGAACAACGCGGCCTGTCTGCTGAACTTGACGCGTATGAGCGGGAGGACTCTCCCGTCCTCGACGCGCTGATCTACGCGGACATGACGACTGGGCCGGCCGGACAGTCCTTCGACTTCGATCACCGCATTGACGAGATCCTGGTGCGATACGAGCCGGGCAGTGAAGTGCACGACGCGATCAGCAAGGCGCGTCCGTACCTCGGGGCTGCCGTTGAGCGGACGCGCTCTCGCCTCGCTGGTCAGCCGACGTAGGGATCGGGGTTATCGGTCAGCCCGCGGTCGATCCGCATCCGCATCGACGGGTGGATGTTGAGGCCGTCCAGTTGGCTGGGGTGGACGAACGCCACTTCCTTGCTCTCGCTGCTCGTACGCAGTTCGCCGCCCACGATGCGGGCGCGGAAGCAGATCGAGAACTGTTGGCGCACCTCGCCATCGTCGTACGCCATGACGTGCGCCGGGTTGGTGTAGATGCCGACCAGTCCCGTCACCTCGACGTCGAAGCCGGTCTCTTCCTTGGTCTCGCGCACGGCAGCATCGGGCGCTGACTCGCCGACGTCCACGCCACCGCCGGGGAGCGCCCACAGGTTGTTGTCCGTCTTGTGGATCAGCAAGACTTCGCCTGCATCGTTAAGCGCCACTGCGGTGACGGACGGAACGATGCTGTTCGCCTTCGGGGCGTTCGGATCGTTGAAGTAGTCGACTCGGGCCATGTTCCAAGCCTTGCACGCTCCGTGAGGGGGTCGCGTGCCGCGGCTGCCTACTCGGGCCGGCCGCGCTCCCATGCGTAGTCGAAACTCCGCATGTAGTGCCGAAAGGACCGGGCTCCCGGGATGTAGCGGAAGTGCAGCACCGGGTTCTGCCCCGCGGGCGCTCCGAGTACGTGCGGGTTCACCAACACGTCGTCGTCGAACCGGTAGATCGAGTTGTAGAGGATCGTGTCGTGAAGCCGGACGTCGACGCCCGGCGTCGTCAGTGCCGGTTCGAGGTATCGCCGGGTGATCCTGGCGCGGGCGGCGAGATCGTCACCGATGCCCTCCTCCTCGCCGCGTTGGCGGACCATCTCCGAGTTCGGGTCACCGAGCAGGATGCGAACCTGCCCGCCGGCCTTCGCTTTCTCTGCCAACAGGTCTGGGAGGTCCGGGTGGCTGTCGAAGAGGAACAGTCCCGCGTAAACGAGGATGTCTACGTGGTCCCGCGCCTTCTCGATCAGCGATGACCACAGTGTGGCTGGCACTGCCCCACGATGCGGGTAGTACGTGATCAACTCGGAGGTGCTCGCCGACTCGGCTTGCTTCTGAACTCCGGGCCAGATGTAGACCTCGTCGACGCCCAGGAAGCTCGCGGCCTTCCAACGATGTCCCCGGTGCGGTGTGCGGTCCGTAGTGATCCACCGTTCCACGCTCTTGGGGTCCACCCCGACGTGCTGTGCCACGGACTGGATCGTCTCGCCCTTCGCTGAAATCGCCGCGCGCAGACGCTCGTTCGCCATGACGTGTCCTTCCATGGACGCCGTAGGGACGTTTTGACGATAGCTCAGACGTCCCCAAACGTCCATACGGACCGTGATGCGTCCACTACCTCTCACGGTCTCCTGATCTCACCGCCGGATGGCGGTTCAACTCCCGCTAGATCAGGAGAACAGACGATGCGTCAGATTCCCATCGACACCTCCACCGCCACCGTGATGGTGGCCCAGTCCCCCCAGCCGAAGGTGAAGGACCGCCGTACCGGCGAGCGCGCGATGGACGCCGAGACCGGCGCCGCGCTGTCGACCGTGGACGTGATGTTCGCGGCCAACGGTGAGGTCGAGATCCTGTCCGTGACCGTCCCCGAGTCCGGCATCTCCGGTGACCTGATGATGGGCACCCCGGTCGCGCTGACGGGGCTCATCGCCCGGCCGTGGGAGAACGAGTTCAACGGCCAGAAGCGCCACGGCATCGCCTTCCGCGCGGTCGCCGTGACCTCCCTCGCCGCCGGCACCTCGTCCTCGAAGGCGGCCTGAGCCATGACGTGGCTGATCGTCGCTCTGGTGCTGGTCGTCGCCGCTGCGGGTCTCCTGCGGTGGCGGCGCCCCGCCTGGTACTGGCTGACCTTCGGGGTCACCCTCGCCGCCCTGCGGGTCCTGGTCCGCTACGGCTCGGTCATGGAGGCCTGCGGGCTCACGGTCCCGGCCCCGCGCTGGCGCCTGACCCTGGCCCGGATGACCAACCGGCCGATCCCCGGCCCCCGTGCCCCGCGCGTCCTGCGGCTGCGGGTAACCCGTACCGGCCTGGTGCTGCGGCTCAAGCTCCGCCCGGGTCAGGACGCCTTCGACGTGGCGGCCTCGTGTGACCGGCTGCGGCACTCCTTCGCCCTGTACGGCGTCACCTCCCGTGAGCTGCGCTCGGGCGTGGTCGAGCTGCGGATGACCGGTTACGACGTGCTCAAGCGGGTGCAAATGCCGGCGCACGTCGACACCCGGCCGATGCGGGTCCCGGTTGCCCTGCGCGAGGACGGAGCGGTCCACTACCGGGACTACCGCACGGTTCCGCACGGGCTCACCCTCGGCGCCACGGAGTCCGGCAAGTCGGTCTATCAGCGCACCCTCGTTGCCGCGCTCGCGCCGCAACGGGTCGCCCTGGTCGGCATCGACTGCAAGCAAGGGGTGGAGCTGTTCCCGCTGGCACGACGGTTCTCCGCGCTCGCCGACAACCCCGACACCGCCGCCGAACTCCTCGACGCCCTCGTGTCCCACATGCAGGACGTGTATCAGCTCATCCGGTCTCACCAGCGGATCACCGCCGACGTGCCGGACGCGGAGATCGCCGCCGACATCTGGGACCTGCCCGAAGACCTGCGCCCGGTGCCGATCGTGGTCCTGGTCGACGAGGTCGCCGAACTCGCCCTCTTCGCCACCAGGGACGACGAGAAGCGCCGCGACAGGATCATCACCGCGCTCGCCCGGCTCGCTCAGCTCGGCCGTGCCGCCGGCGTCTACCTGGAGATCTGCGGGCAGCGCTTCGGCTCCGAACTCGGCAAGGGCATCACCATGCTCCGCGCCCAGCTCACCGGCCGCACTGCCCACCGCGTCAACGACGAATCCTCGGCGAACATGGCCTTCGGCGACATCGCCCCGGATGCCGTGCTGGCCGCGATCCAGATCCCCACCGACACGCCCGGCGTCGCCGTCACCGGTGACTCGTCCGGCGGCTGGGCCCGCATCCGCGCCCCGCACACCTCGCTGCGCCAGGCCGTGAACGTCTGCAACCGGCACGCCGACCTAACCCCGGACCTGCCCGCCCTCGCACCGTTCCGGCCCGCCCTCGGCACCCTCGCCTCGGTCCCGGCCCCGGCTGTCGAGTCGGCCCCGGCCGCCGCCTGACCCCCGCCCGGGAGGCACCCCATGCCCACCGCGAAGAAGCCCACCACCCGCCGCAAGACCACGCCGCCGGCGCCGGAACCCGCGAAGTGCCCCGACTGCGACGGCAAGGGCGAGACCCGCGAAACCGTCCGCGTCGGCGCCCGCAAGGGCCGTGTGACCGACGACCACCAAACCGCCCTGTGCCTCACCTGCTGGGGCACCGGCCACACCACCGACTGACCAGGAAGGGAGGACACCATGCCCCGCACCGTGTTCCGCGTGGATGCCGTCCTGGTCCAAGCCGTCATCGCCGGCGCCCTGTCCTTCGCTCACCTGCACGACCTCGCCGCCGCGGCCGGACAGGACGGCTGGAAGGCCTGGGCCTACCCGGTCTCCGTCGACCTGCTCCTGGTCGCCGCCTGGCGCCGACTGCGCGCCGACGGACCCTCCCGGCTGGCCTGGTGCTGGTTCCTGATCGCCCTGATCGCCTCACTCGGCGCCAACGTCGCCACCGCCGGACTCCTCGACCTGACCAACGTCCCGGCCTGGCTGCGCATCCTCGTCGCCGCCTGGCCTGCCCTGGCCTTCATGGGCGGAACCCTCCTCGTCCACTCACCCGCCGACCGCTCCTCGCCCCCGACGGCACCCGCCACCGCGGATCCGGAGCCCGTGCCCGAGGCGGAATCCGCCCCGGCCCCCGCTGCTGAGTCCACCCCAGAACCGGTCGACTCCGCCGACCACGCCCCGGCTCTCCCGCCCGCCGACCCGGCCCCGGTACCGCCGCCGGCCGTCCCGGTCCCGGCCGCGCTGGTCGACCACGCCCGAAAGGTCGCCGCCGACCACGAACACCGAACCGGCGCCCGGATCGACACCGACACCCTTCGCGCACGTCTCGGCGTCCCGCCGCACATGGCCGACGCCATCGCCGCCCAACTCGCCTGACTGAGAGGAGATCACCGTCATGCCTGCCCGCGACTTCTTCCACTCCGTGATGCGGATCGGACCGGTACAGATCGGCACCCACCGCGACCGCCACGGCCAGACCAAGCACGCCGCCGTGTGCAGCTCCGACGGCTGCGGCTGGTCCGCCGACTACACCAGCCAGTCCGCCGCACAGCTCGCCGCCCGCACCCACCGCTGCAAGGTCCGCTAGGAGGCCGCCATGGACGTCCCACTCTGGTTCGCCCTGCTCTGCGTCGGAGCCCTCGGCGTCAAGCTCATCCGCCCGCCCTGGTGGCTCATCGGCGTGCTCCTGCTCGGCGGCTTCCTCCTCGCCGACAGCGTCCTCGCCCCGGTCATCGACACCGCCCTCAAGTAGCCACGGAAGGAGGAACGTCCATGTTCCGCCCCAAGCTCCCGACCATGCCCCAGCCCACCGGCATCGTCACCCCGCCCGCCGTCATCGAACCGACCACGATCACGCCCGGCACCCCGACCACGCCCACGGCCCCGGCCGCCCCGGTCCCGGCCTCGACCCTGCCCACGATCCAGCTCACGCCCGGCACAGCGCTCGCCCTCGTCGGGGGCGGTACCGCCGTGGTCCTGATCGTCGGCGCCGTTCTGGTCTCCATGCTCTTGGCGGTCGCCATCACCGGCGTCTCGGTCGCCGTCTGCGCCGTCGTCCTGCGTTCCCTGCTCGCCTCCGACAACCGGCGCCGCTAACGGCCCCCAGGGCGGCTCTCTCGCCAAAGAACCGCCGCCCCGGGCGCCTTCCCACCTTCCAGACCCAACGGACCCGAAAGGCACGCCCATGATGCCCCAGCACGCCTCGACCACTCGCGTCTGCCGCGACTGCGACGGCTTCCCGACCGTCGCCATCACCACCGGCACCCGCCACCCCGACGGGACCCGCGCCACCCTCCGGATCACCTGCCCGACCTGCAAGGGCACCGGCCACGCCACCTCCACCGCCCTCGTCCGCGCCGGGCGGTGACTGTCATGGCCCTGCTGAATTGGCGCTCCTCGGAGCACTACGACCACACCGGCGACCAGCCGTGCGTGATCTGCGCCAAGCCCACCCCACTGCGCTCCGACCGCGGCAATGCCGTGCACAAGGTCTGCGCGGAGGACTGGATCGACCGCCACACGGACAAGGGGGACGACGCGTGACCAAAGCCGTCACCCCGGCGAGCCTGGACCCGATCACCCTCAGCGATTTGCTGCGGGTGGCCGGGTCCCCCGGCTTCGACCGCTGGCAAGACCAGGTCAAGCGCACCGGCGGCTGCTCCGACCCGATCCACCTGACTGGCTGGACGATCCACAAGGACAAGGCCACCGGCGAGACCCTGCACCACTACTCGACCACCGACGAGCCGGGCGGACGGCTGCGCGTCGCCTGCGGCAACCGCCGCGCCTCCCGCTGCCCCGCCTGCGCCTGGACCTACGCGGGCGACACGTACCACCTGATCCGTGCCGGGCTCGCCGGTGACGACCGCCGCGACATCCCCGCCACCGTCCGGGATCACCCGCGGGTCTTCGCCACCCTCACCGCCCCCTCCTTCGGCTCGGTCCACAACCGGCCCGACCGAGGCGCCTGCCGCTGCGGTGCTCACCACGCCCCGGACGCCTCGGAGCTGGGTACCGCCCTCGACCCGGCGACGTACGACTACGCGGGCGCGGTGCTGTTCAACAACTACGCCGGGCAGCTCTGGCAGCGCTTCACCAACCGGCTTCGCCGCGAGATCGCCGCCCGCGCCGGCATCACCCAACGTGAACTCAAGGAGTGCGCCCGGCTGTCGTACGGCAAGGTCGCCGAGTTCCAGAAGCGCGGCGCCGTGCACTTCCACGCCGTGATCCGCATCGACGGACCCGACGGGCCCGACACCCCGCCGCCTTCCTGGGCCACGGTCGATCTCCTCGCCGACGCGATCCGCGCCGCCGCCGCGCACTCGTACACCTCGGTCTCGGTCCCGGCCGCCGCCGACCAACCGGCCCGCACCTTCCGGTGGGGCACACAGCTCGACGTACGGCCCGTGAAGGCGTTCGGAGACGGCTCCGACATCACTGAACAAGCCGTTGCCTCCTACGTCGCCAAGTACGCCACCAAAGCGGCTGAGAACACCGGCACCCTCGACCGCCGGGTGGGGGAGCTGTCCGAACTCGACCGCCACGGCGTCCCCGACCACGCCCGCCGCCTCATCGCCGCATGCAAAGCACTCGATCCGCTCTACCCCGACCGGCGCCTATGGGCCTGGGCACACATGCTCGGCTTCCGCGGCCACTTCTCCAGCAAGAGCCGCCGCTACTCGACCACCCTCGGCGCCCTCCGCCAGACGCGCGCCGACTACCGCGCCGCACAGGAGCACGCCGGCCTCAGCCTGGATGACCGCGAGCCGGAGACCGTGCTCGTCCTGACCGACTGGCAGTACGCCGGCCACGGCCACACCCCCGGCGAATCCGTGCTCGCCGCCACCATCGCCCGGGATCTCCAACTCAATCGGGAGACCGCCCGCGAAGCCATGCGAGACCAATTGGCCCTGGAAGGAGCCGCCGCGTGACCACCGCAACTGTTGAATTGCTGACCGTGCCAGAGGTCATGGCGCGGCTTAAGTACAGCCGTTCGAAGGTGTACGACCTGATCAGGGAAAAGCGGCTCGTCTCAATCACCGAAGGTCGCTGCCGTCGGATTCCCGAGAGCGCTGTTCAGGACTACATCCGCGCACGTCTTGAAGAGGCTTGCTGATGGCACGTCAGCGAAGGCGCAACCCCAATGGGTCCGGCACGGTCACCAAGCGCGCTGATGGCCGGTACCAGGCTGCGGTGTACGTCCCTCAGCCTGACGGGACAGTGAAGCGGAAGTTCGCGTACGGCAAGACGTACGACGAATGCGACCAGAAGCGCCGGGATCTCCTCGACCGTGCCAAGGGTGGCATCCCGACACCGACGCGGGACATGACCTTGGGACAGTGGTTCGACTACTGGCTTGAGGTCATCGTCAAGCCGAACCTGAAGCCCAAGAGCTACGAGACGTACGAGCAGGCCGTGCGCAACCACCTTCGGCAGCGTCTCGGGTCCAAGGTCATGGTCCGGCTGGGCGTCGCGGAGCTGCGCGGGGTCATTCAGCGGCTCGCAGAGGAGAGGGGACCCAAGACTGCCAAGCAGGCTCTTCGGGTCCTCTCAGCGGCGCTCACGGCCGCGATGGTGGAAGACATCGGCCTGACTCGAAACGTGGCCAAGCTCGTCCACATCCGTGCGACGACCGACAGCGGCAAGAGCTGGGATGCCGTGACGGTTCTCCGCTTCCTGGCTGCGGCTCGGGGGCTGACCGTGTACTACCCGGCGTTCCTGCTGCTCTGCCTGCTCGGTCTCCGCCGTGCCGAGGTGTGCGGCCTGCGCTGGGAGAACGTCGACCTCGACAACCGGATTCTCTGGGTGGAACAGCAACGGCAGCGTTCCAGCGCCGGGACGATCGACTTGGACCCCAAGACCGAGACATCCAGGGCGCCCCTTCCCCTGCCGGCGCAGTGCATCGCGCCTCTGCGCTGGACTCGGATGCGTACGGCCATGCTGCGGGATCGCGCGATCAGTCAGGGACGCTCCTGGTTCGAAGACCCGGACGGGCACGTCTTCATCTCGCGGACGGGTCACCCGCTCCTGGCATCAAACCTGTACCTGACCATGCAGCGGATCATCAGGGCGGAGGGGTTGGACAAGATGAACCCCAAGGGGCTGCGGAAGTCCTGCGGCACGCTGCTGGTTCACCTCAAGGTGCACCCGAGGATCGTCAAGGCCATCCTTCGGCACAGCCGCATCGCGACGACGATGGACATCTACGCTGAGGCACTGACGCCCGACATCATCGAAGCGGTGGGACAGCTTGACCGCCTGCTGCGACAGCCGGCCCGGATCCGAGCGTTGGATGTCGACGGATCGGGCCTCGACAGTCGTTGATGTCGCCGTTAGATGTCACGGCCCCTTCCTCTGCGAATAGGCGCAGGTGGAGGGGCCGTTTTCGTCGGTCAAGCCGACATCATCCCATTAGCTAATCGTTACCTGGCGTGACCTGGCACACAGCTCGGCCAGAGCGTCGGCCGTCACGGGCGAAACCACGCCCTCCTCGGTGACGATCGCCGTCACCAACTCGGGCGGGGTCACGTCGAACGCCGGGTTGTACGCCTGGGTCCCCAGGGGTGCCACCGGAATCCCGCCTCCCGCTCCGGTCACCGGCACCTGAGGCGCTGTGATCTCGGTCACTTCGTATCCGGGACGCTGTTCGACCTCGATGGACGCCCCGTCCCTGGTGCCCCGATCCACCGTCGTGAGCGGCGCCACCACGATGAACGGCACGTGGTGGTACCTGGCGAGCACGGCGAGCGGATAGCTCCCCACCTTGTTCGCCACCGAACCGTCGGCCGCGATGCGGTCCGCGCCGATGAGCACCGCGTCCACCTCACCCGCCGCGAACAGCGAACCGGCCGCGTTGTCGGTGAGCAGGGTGTACGCCATGCCGTTGCGGGCCGCCTCGTATGCCGTCAGGCGAGCACCTTGCAGCAACGGACGCGTTTCGTCCACCCACAGGCGCCGCAGACGCCCCGACCGGTGCGCCGCGAGCGCCACCGCGAAGGCGGTCCCCTCGCCGCCCGACACCAGCGCACCGGTGTTGCAGTGCGTGAGGACTCGGTGCCCGCCGGCGGGCAGCAGCTCGTCCAGCAGCGCCGACCCGTGCGCGGCCATCCGGACGCTGGCCTCTGCGTCCTCCCGGTGCACCGCCCGGGCCGCGGCCAGGGCGGCCGCGGCGGCCTGCCCGGTGTCGCCGGTCCTGGCGAGCGCCTCCTGGTGGGCCGCGTGCGCCCGACCGACACCGACGGCGAGGTTCACCGCGGTGGGACGGGCCCCCGCCAGCGCGGCCGCCGCCTCCTCCACCTCGAAGCCCCGGACGGCGGCGAGCGCGACGCCGTAGGCGCCCGCGACACCGAGCAGGGGTGCCCCGCGCACCGCGAGCGAGCGGATCGCCTCCACGAGCGCGGACGGGTCCGTGCAGACCAGCTCGACCTCCTCGACCGGCAGCCTGGTCTGGTCCAGCAGGACCAGCACCGGGCCCTCTGGTGGTTCCTCCCAGCGCAGTGCCGGGATCTCGGTCGGCCGCTTGTCCTCGCCGCTTCGCGCGTCCTGATCAGCCATGCGGTCAGTCTGCCCCCTATCCGGCGGACAATTGAAGGTGCGCAGCCCATACCGCGCCCGGTCCGCAGCCGACCACCCCATGGCACGATGGCTGCCAACCTGCCGCCGCGCCCGCGGACGGGCACCGTGAAGGAGCGACGATGAACGACACTCCGGGCTGGGCCTCGCCCGGATCCGCCCCGTCCGACGGGCGGGAGCCCGGCGCGTCCGGCCCCGCCGAGCCCGCCGACCGTCCCGCCGAGCCCGCCGACCGCCCCGGCGTCCCCGATCAGCCCGCGCGGCCCGCGGACCAGCCGGGCGCGGAGCCGACGGGCCCCGGCACGAAGTGGTCCAAGGAGCAGCCGCCCCCCGGCCAGTGGTCGGCGCCGACCGGCCCCGAGCAGAGCCCGCCGCCCCCGCCGCCGAACCAGGGCTGGGGCGCCCCGCCTCCAGGTGGACCCGGCGGCTACGGCGGCCCGGGCGGCTACGGCGGCCAGGGCGGGGCCTACGGCGGTTACGGCCCCCCTGGTGGGCCCGGCGGCTGGGGAGGCGGCTGGGGCGGCCCCCCGCCCGCGGCCAAGCCCGGCGTGATCCCGCTCCGCCCGCTCGGTGTCGGCGAGATCCTCGACGGCGCCGTCTCCACCATGCGCACCTACTGGCGCACGGTCCTCGGTATCTCGCTGACCATCGCGGTGTTCACGGAGATCGTCGTCGTGCTGCTCCAGGGCCTCGTCCTGGACGACACCAGCTCCGAGGTCCTCAACGACCCCGACGCCACCCTCGGTGAACTCGGCGACGCCCTGGCCGAGACCACGCTCAACTCGGGCGTCGTCTTCCTGATCTCGCTGATCGGCACCGTCCTGGCCACCGCCCTGCTCACGACCGTCACCAGTCGGGCCGTGCTCGGCAGGCCGGTGGCGATCGGGGAGGCCTGGCGGGACGCCCGCCCCCAGGTGGCGAAGCTCTTCGGCCTGATCGTCCTGCTGCTGCTCATCGTCGCCGGCATCGTCACGGTCGGCATGGCCCCGGGTCTCCTCGTGTCCGCCGCGGGGGGCGGCGACGCGGGCGTGGCCCTGGCCGTACTGGGCGCTCTGGCGGCCGGTGTCCTCACGGCGTGGCTCATGGTCCGGCTCTCGCTGGCCTCCCCCGCGCTGATGCTGGAGAAGCAGGGCATCAAGCAGGCGATGAGCCGCTCCCTGAAGCTGGTCCGCGGCTCCTGGTGGCGGGTCTTCGGCATCCAGCTGCTCGCGACGATCATCGCGACCGTCGTCGCGTCGATCATCGCCATTCCGTTCGCCTTCCTGGCCGCGGCCCTCGGCAGCGACGGCATCGGCGGCTTCCTCGACGGCACCGGGAACCTCGGCTGGACCTTCCTCATCGTCAGCGGCATCGGCTCGGTGATCGGCTCCATGATCACCTTCCCGATCACGGCCGGCGTCACCGTGCTGCTGTACATCGACCAGCGCATTCGTCGCGAGGCCCTCGACCTCGAACTGGCCCGTGCCGCCGGCCTCCCGGGTTCCGGCGCCTCCGGCACCACTCCGGGGAGCTGATGCGGTGAGCCCGGCGGGGGGAGTGCTCACAGAGGTGCTGTCACGCGCCGCCGTACGGACGTCGTCCCACGCCGGCGACACCTCCGTGCTGTCGCTGCCGCGGGCCGGTGACGAACCGCCGGTGACGATCCCGCGCGACCCCGCGCGGGAGGCGGCCCGGGACGAGCTGTCCAAGCGGATGTACCACGAGAACGACCCCAGCTGGTTCCAGCGGGCCCTGAACGCCTTCTGGGACTGGATCGACGAGCTGTTCAACAGGGCGTCCACCGCGACGCCCGGGGGGACGCTCGGCCTGGTGGTCATCATCGTGGCCGTCCTGGCGGTGCTGGGCGCCCTCTGGTGGCGCCTGGGCACCCCGCGCCGCGGGCCGGCCTCCGCCCCCGCCCTCTTCGACGACCGTCCGCGCAGCGCCGCCGACCACCGCGCCGCGGCCGAGGCACACGCCGCCCAGCGGCACTGGAACCAGGCGGTCCAGGAACGCATGCGGGCCGTCGTCCGCGCACTGGAGGAACGAGCCCTTCTGGACATCCGCCCCGGCCGCACCGCCGACGAGGCGGCCACCGAGGCCGGCCGCGCCCTGCCCGCCCACGGCGACCGGCTGCGCGCCGCGGCCCGGGACTTCGACGACGTCACGTACGGCGGCCGTCCCGGCACCGAGCAGGCGTACCGACGCCTGACCGAACTCGACCGCGACCTGGAGCGCACCAAGCCGCAGCCGGTGGCCGGCCGCACGGCCGGCAGCGGGGACTCGAACACCTCGTGGGGAGCCGCCGGATGACCACCGAGGCCACGCTCCCCACCACCTCGGCCTCGCCCACCGCCCGCCAGGTGTGGACCCGCGCACGGGGCATCGCCCTCGCCCTCGTCGTCCTGCTCGCCGGTGCCGTGGCGATCGCCGTCGTCCGCTCCGACGCCCGCCACGGGGAACTCGACCCGCGCTCCGCCGACCCCTACGGCAGCCGGGCGGTCGCCGAACTCCTCGCCGACCGGGGAGTGTCCACGCGCGTGGTGACCACCCTGGACGAGGCACGCGCCGCGGCCGGCCCGGACACCACCCTCCTCGTCGCCGTCCCCGACCTGCTGACCGGACGTCAGCAGACGCAGCTGCACGCGGCGACCGAGGGCTCGGGCGGCCGTACCCTCCTGGTGGCCCCCGGCGGCCCCGCCGTCGAACGCCTCGCCCCGGGCGTCACCGCGGATCCCGCGCTCAGCTTCGACTCCACACTGGCCCCCGAATGCGCCCTGCCGGCCGCCCGAAGCGCAGGCACCGCCGACACCGGTGGCGTCCGCTACAGCAGCGACCACATCGAGGCCGAGGCCTGCTACCCCAGCCGGCGCCTGGCCACCCTGCTGCGCATCCCGGACACGTCCGCGAAGTCTCCCCAGGAGCGCACCCCGGGCGACACCGTCGTCCTGGGCGCCCCCGACATCCTCTACAACGACCGCCTCGACGAGCACGGCAACGCCTCGCTCGCCCTGCAACTCCTCGGCTCCCGCGCACACCTGGTCTGGTACCTCCCCTCGCTCACCGGCGCCACCACCCCGGACGACGAACGCAGCCTCTTCGACCTGCTCCCCTCGGGCTGGCTCTGGGGCACCCTGCAACTCTTCGTCGCCGCGGCCCTCGCGGCCCTGTGGCGGGCACGCCGACTAGGCCCCCTGGTGCCGGAGAACCTTCCCGTGGCGATCCGCGCCTCCGAGACCGTCGAAGGCCGCGCCCGCCTCTACCGCAAGGCGAACGCCCGCGACCGCGCCGCCACCGCTCTTCGCTCCGCCACCCGCACCCGCCTCGCCTCCCTCGTCGGCGTCCCCGTCGCCCAGGCGCACGCGCCCGAGGCCCTGCTCCCCGCCCTGTCCGCCCACCTCACCGGCGAACACGACGGCGGACAGGCCCTGCACACCCTCCTCTTCGGCCCGCCGCCCGGCGACGACGCGGCCCTCACAGCCCTCGCCGACCAACTCGACGCCCTCGAAAGAGAGGTACGCCGTCCATGATGGACCCGACCACTGACAACGCCGGGCGGACCGGGAACCCGGGCGACGCCCGCGCCTCCCTGGAGGCCCTGCGCGCCGAGATCGCGAAGGCCGTGGTCGGCCAGGACGCCGCCGTCACCGGTCTCGTCGTAGCGCTCCTGTGCCGCGGCCACGTGCTCCTGGAAGGCGTCCCCGGAGTCGCCAAGACCCTCCTCGTGCGCGCCCTCGCCGCCGCCACCGAACTCGACACCAAACGCGTCCAGTTCACCCCCGACCTGATGCCGAGCGACGTCACCGGCTCCCTCGTCTACGACGCCCGCACCGCCGAGTTCTCCTTCCAGCCCGGTCCCGCGTTCACCAACCTCCTGCTCGCCGACGAGATCAACCGCACGCCCCCGAAGACCCAGTCGTCCCTCCTCGAAGCCATGGAGGAACGCCAGATCACGGTCGACGGCACGCCCCGTCCCCTCCCTGAGCCCTTCCTGGTCGCGGCGACCCAGAACCCGGTCGAGTACGAGGGCACCTATCCCCTGCCCGAAGCCCAGCTGGACCGCTTCCTCCTCAAGCTGACCGTCCCCCTCCCCTCCCGGCAGGACGAGATCGACGTCCTCACCCGCCACGCCTCGGGCTTCAACCCGCGTGACCTGCGCGCCGCCGGCGTACGCCCCGTGGCGAGCGCCGCCGATCTGGAGGCCGCCCGCGCTGAGGTCGCCAAGACGACCGTCTCCCCCGAGATCACGGGGTACGTCGTCGACATCTGCCGGGCCACCCGCGAGTCGCCGTCCCTCACCCTCGGCGTCTCCCCGCGCGGAGCCACGGCCCTGCTCTCGACGGCCCGCGCGTGGGCCTGGCTGACGGGCCGCGACTACGTCACCCCCGACGACGTGAAGGCCCTGGCCCTGCCCACCCTCCGGCACCGGGTGCAGCTCCGTCCGGAGGCCGAGATGGAGGGCGTGACCACGGACTCCGTGGTCAACGCGATCCTCGCCCACGTCCCCGTGCCCCGCTGATGGCCTTCACCGGACGCGCCGCGCTCCTGGCGGCCCTGGGCTCCGTCCCCGTCGGCATCTGGGAACCGGGTCTGACGGGGATCCTCGCGGTCAACGTCCCACTGGCCGCGGCCTGCGCCTGCGACTTCGCCCTGGCCGCCCCCGTACGGCGTCTGCGCCTGTCCCGCAGCGGCGACACGTCCACCCGTCTGGGCGACACCGCCGACATCACACTGACGGTCGCCAACCCGTCCAACCGCCCGCTTCGGGCCCACCTCCGCGACGCCTGGCCGCCCAGCAGCTGGCGGGCCGGCGGGGAGGCGGCGGACTCCAGTCACCGGGTGACGGTGCCCGCCGGTGAACGCCGGCGCGTCACCACGCGTCTGCGGCCCACGCGCCGCGGCGACCACCGGTCGGACCGCGTCACGATCCGCTCGTACGGGCCGCTGGGGCTCTTCACCCGCCAGGGCACCCACCGGGTCCCGTGGACGGTACGCGTCCTGCCGCCTTTCGCCAGCCGCAAGCATCTCCCCTCGAAGCTGTCCCGCCTCCGCGAACTCGACGGCCGTACGAGTCTGCTCACCCGCGGCGAGGGCACGGAGTTCGACAGCCTGCGTGAGTACGTCCCGGGCGACGACACCCGTGCCATCGACTGGCGGGCGACCGCTCGTCAGACCACTGTCGCCGTACGCACCTGGCGCCCGGAGCGGGACCGGCACATCCTGCTCGTCCTCGACACCGGTCGCACCTCCGCCGGCCGTGTCGGTGACGCCCCCCGGCTGGACGCCTCCATGGACGCGGCCCTGCTCCTGGCGGCGCTGGCCTCCCGCGCGGGCGACCGCGTGGACCTTCTCGCGTACGACCGTCGGGTGCGCGCTCGTGTACAGGGCCGCACGGCGAGCGATGTGCTTCCGTCACTGGTCAACGCGATGGCCGCTCTGGAGCCGGAGCTCGTGGAGACCGACGCCCGCGGTCTCACCGCCACGGCCCTGCGCTCGGCTCCTCGCCGTTCTCTGGTCGTCCTGCTCACGACGCTCGACGCCGCCCCGATCGAAGAGGGGCTTCTCCCGGTCCTGCCCCGACTGACTCAGCGCCATACGGTGCTCCTGGCGTCGGTGGCGGATCCCCAGATCGCGCATATGGCCAGGGCGCGCGGTACCACGGACGCGGTCTACGAGGCCGCGGCGGCCGCACAGGCCCAGTCGGAACGCGATCGCACCGCCGACCAGCTCCGCCGGCACGGCGTCACGGTAGTCGACGCGACCCCGGAAAACCTCGCCCCGGCACTGGCAGACGCCTATCTCGAACTGAAGGCAGCAGGACGTCTATGACCGGCGGGGCAGCCCGCCCCGCCGCTCTCCCGGAAATCCCTCACCACCTCCGGAGTTCCCCCTAAACGCAGAAAACCCCGCACCGTTCCCGGTGCGGGGTCTTCTCGCAATAATTGTTCGGCGGCGTCCTACTCTCCCACAGGGTCCCCCCTGCAGTAC
>NZ_JBIDCI010000007.1:0-338842 GCF_043204535.1 Streptomyces sp. NPDC047853
CGCCCGGTTACATTCCGAACCCGGAAGCTAAGCCTTTCAGCGCCGATGGTACTGCAGGGGGGACCCTGTGGGAGAGTAGGACGCCGCCGAACAATCTTTGGAAAGGACCCTTGGTCCCCAGCGTTCAGCTGGGGACCAAGGGTCCTTTCGTTTTTCCAGGGCGCACCGGGTACCCGGCTGCGCGAGAATGACTTGCAGTACCGAAGACAGGAGTCACCGATGTCCCCCAACTCTCCCGACGACCGACCGGAGCGCGACCAGCGGCGACGGGACAGTGGCGACCGCGGTGACCGGAGTGGTCAGCGCGGAGACCGTGGCGGTTTCCGTCGCGACACCGACCGTGACCGTGGCGGGTTCCGCCGTGATGACCGCGGCGGCCAGCGTGACGGCTTCCGCCGGGACGACCGTCGTGACGACAACCGTGGTGGAGGCTACGGTCGTCGTGACGATCGGGACCGTGGGCCGCGTCGCGATGACCGTGGCGGCGAGCGTCCCCCCTTCCGTCGTGATGACCGCCGTGACGATCGCGGTGGCGAGCGTCCCCCGTTCCGTCGTGATGACCGCCGTGACGACCGGGGTGACCGCCCCGCCTTCCGTCGCGATGACCGTCGTGACGACCGCGGCGGCGACCGTGGCGGCGACCGCCCCCCCTTCCGTCGTGACGACCGCCGCGACGACCGGGGCGGTTTCGGCCGGCGCGATGAGCGGCGTGGTGACGACCGTGGCGGGCAGCGGGGCGGTTTCCGTCGCGACGATCGCCGGGACGACCGTCGTGACGACAACCGTGGTGGAGGCTACGGTCGTCGTGACGATCGGGACCGTGGGCCGCGTCGCGATGACCGCGGCGGCGACCGTCCCCCCTTCCGTCGCGATGACCGGCGGGACGACCGGCGTGACGACCGCGGCGGCGAGCGTCCCCCGTTCCGTCGTGACGACCGTGGCGGCGAGCGTCCCCCGTTCCGTCGTGACGACCGCGGCGGCGAGCGTCCCCCGTTCCGCCGTGACGACCGGGGTGACCGCCCCGCCTTCCGTCGTGACGACCGGCGGGACGACCGCCGTGACGACCGCGGCGGCGACCGTCCCTCGTACCGTCGTGACGACCGTGGCGACCAGGGCGGGCGTCCTTCGTTCCGTCGTGACGACCGGCGTGATGATCGGGGTGGCGACCGTCCTCCCTTCCGGCGCGACGACCGGGGTGAGCGTCGTGGTGACGACCGTGGGGACCGGGGCGGTTTCCGGCGGGACGACCGCGGTGACCGCGGTGATCGTGGTGGCTTCCGGCGTGACGACAACCGTGGTGACCGCGGTGGCTTCGGTCGGGGTGGCGACCGTGGTGGGTTCCGCGGCCGGGACGACCGCCGGGACGACCGCGGTGGACGTGGGCCCGGGCCCCGGCGGGACGACCGCGGTGGGCGGCCCGGTGGATTCCGCGGACGCGACGACCGGGAAGGCGGCGGTGGCCGCTTCCGCGACGAACGCGACCGGGACCGGGAGCCGATCAAGCGCCTGCCGATCCCCGAGGAGGTCACGGGTTACGAGATCGACCAGGACGTGCGGCAGGAGCTGCAGAGTCTTCCCAAGACGCTCGCCGAGGACGTCGCGCGGAACCTGGTGATGGTCGCCCGGCTCCTCGACGAGGACCCGGAGGCGGCCTACGCCTACTCCAAGGTCGCCCTGCGTCTGGCGTCCCGTGTCGCCGCCGTACGCGAGGCCGGTGGCTTCGCGGCCTACGCCAACCAGAAGTACAGCGAGGCCCTGGCCGAGTTCCGTGCGGCCCGTCGGATGACCGGGTCCGTCGAGCTGTGGCCGGTCATGGCTGACTGCGAGCGCGGCCTCGGCCGCCCGGAGAAGGCGCTGGACATGGCCGGTGCGCCCGAGGTGCACAAGCTCGACAAGGCCGGCCAGGTCGAGATGCGGCTCGTCGCGGCCGGGGCCCGCCGGGACATGGGGCAGTTGGACGCGGCCATCGTGACGCTGCAGAGCCCCGAGCTGGCCTCCAACTCCGTACAGCCCTGGACCGCGCGCCTGCGGTACGCCTACGCCGACGCGCTGCTGGCCGCCGGCCGGGAGCAGGAGGCGCGGGAGTGGTTCGCGAAGGCCGTGGAGTCCGACCGGGACGGCAGCACCGACGCCTCCGACCGGCTCGCCGAACTGGAGGGCGTGGAGTTCACGGACGCCCTCGACGAGGACGAGCACGAGCACGAGGGTGGGCACGAGCGCGAAGGCGCGGACGAGCGTGAGAACGACGTGGTGAAGCCTTCCGCCGAGGACGGCGAGGAGGACTGACGTCCGCGACGTGACGACGAAGGGGCGGGACCGGTGCACGGTCCCGCCCCTTCGTCATGCCGGGTCACAGATCAAGCGCACGCAGGACCAGGCCCGAGGCCGGCTTCGGGCCGAAGGACGTCGACTTGCGGGGCATGGTGACACCCTGGCGGGCCAGGTCGCGGACGACCTCCTCGCGGACCGGGTGCATCAGCACCGCCGTACCGCCGTCGCGTTCCGCCTTCTCGACCGTGGCCGCCGTGTCGTGGATGTACGAGACGTGCGCCGCCGAGTCGTCGGGGACGTGCCAGACATGGGCCAGGAGCGTGGCGTGCAGGACGGTGGCGTCCAGGGTGCGCCAGGCCTCGGGGCGATCGGCGGGGACCGTGTCGGCGAGCAGACCGGGGTCCGGCCGGTCGACCAGGTGGAAGGCGCCGTCACCGGCGAGCAGGAAGGCGTTGCCCGCTTCGGCCGCCTTCGCCAGGGCGTCCATGGCCTGCGGCAGGGGAGCGTTCACCCGGCGGACGCGGAAACGGCCGGCCAGGGCGGCCACGGCGTCCGCGACCGGAAGGCCGTGCAACAGGCGGTGGATCGCTCGGACGCGGAGCGGGTAGCGGACGGTGTCGACCAGCAGGACGAGGCCGTGGTCCCAGGGGCTGGGGGAGGGGTGCTCCGCGCGGAGCGTGCGATAGGTCGCCCAGCGGTGGTGGCCGTCGGCGATCAGGGCCTGGTGGCCGGCCAGCTCGGCGCGTACGCGGGCCACGTCGTCCGGGGCGGTGACCGACCACAGGCGGTGGCAGAAACCGTCCTCCGTGGTCGTCGAGAGCAGCGGAGGCCGCTCGGCGGTGCGTTCCACGACGGTGGTGGTGGCCGCGGTGGCGTCGTCACCGCGGTACGTGAGGAGCAGGGGTTCGAGGTTCGCGCAGGTCGCGCGCATGAGGGCCGCGCGGTCGGCGACGACGTGCGGCATCACGTCCTCGTGGGGCAGGACGATCCGCTCGGAGGGGTCCGACACGCGCACCGCGCCGATGATGCCGCGTTGCAGCAGGCCCTCGCCGTCGCGCTGCTCGTAGACGTACAGGCCCGGTTCGGGGTCGGCGGTGAGGACACCCTCCGAGATCCAGCGTCGCAGGGTGCGGGCCGCCTGTTCGTTGCGCGCCTCGGGCGTGGCGGCCTGGGGCAGGATCAGGCGCACGATGTTGTGCGGGTCGGCGGACTCGAGGTGGAGCAGGCCGTCCGGGCGGACCACGACGTCGTAGGGCGGGGACGTCACGGCGGCCAGGCTGCCGACCCGGTCGGGGTCGTAGCGGAGGCCTCGGAACGGGACGAGTTCCAGGCCCCGGGGCGCCGTTGCTTCCGGGTGACCTGCTGTGTTCATCCCGGCATCGTACGTGTGTCGGTGGCATGGGGGATGATCGGGGGAAAGGCGTCGAACGAGGAGCGATGTACATGAGCCGGAGCGTCAGGACGAGGCCCGACGGCAGTGGGCGGGGCCTGAGCGAGGCGTACGACACGGCCCTGCTCGACCTGGACGGCGTGGTCTACGCCGGGGGGAACGCCATCGCGCACGCCGTCGAGTCGCTCGCCTCCGCACGGTCGGGCGGCATGCACCTCGCGTACGTCACGAACAACGCGCTCCGGACCCCGGACGCGGTCGCCGAGCACCTGACCGAGCTGGGCATACCGACGGGAGCCGACGACGTCATCACCTCGGCGCAGGCGGTGGCCCGGCTGATCGCCGAGCAGGTGCCGTCGGGCGCGCGGGTGCTGGTGATCGGGGGTGAAGGGCTGCGGGTGGCGCTGCGCGAGCGTGGCCTGGAGCCCGTGGAGTCGGCGGAGGACGATCCGGCGGCCGTCGTGCAGGGCTTCGGCGGCCCCGACCTCCCCTGGGGGCGGTTCGCGGAGGCCTGCTACGCCGTCGCGCGCGGTGTGCCCTGGTACGCCTCCAACACCGACCTGACGATTCCGGGCGCCCGGGGCATCGCACCCGGCAACGGCGCCGCGGTGGAGGTCGTCCGGATCGCCACCGGCGCCGAGCCGCAGGTCGCGGGCAAGCCGTTGCCCCCCATGCACCGGGAGACGATCCTGCGGACCGGCGCGCAGCGGCCGTTGGTGATCGGTGACCGGCTGGACACGGACATCGAGGGCGCGTTCAACGGGGAGGTGGACTCGCTGCTCGTCCTGACGGGCGTCACCGACGGCGCGCAACTGCTGGCGGCGCCGCCGCAGCACCGGCCGACGTACGTCGACGCCGATCTGCGCGGACTGCTGACCGGACAACCGGAGGTGGTGGAGGAGGGCGACGGGAACGCCCGCTTCCGCTGCGGCGGATGGACGGCCACGGCCGGCGCGGAACGGCTGGAGCTGGAGGGTGACGGAGCGGCGCTGGACGGACTGCGCGCGCTGTGCGCGGCGGCCTGGACGGCGGGCGGCGACGCGGGGTGCGGACTGGACTCGGGGAAGGCGTTGGCACGACTGGGGTTGTGATGCGGCGTAGGGAAGCAGACAGGCTGTGGTTGCCGGTTGCCGGTTGCCGGTTGCCGGTTGCCGGGATCGTGATCGATTGGCAGGGTAGGCTAACCTAACCGGGTGTTGGTCGACAGTCCCCCCGAACAGCGCGCGGAGGCCGCCCCCGCGCCGCCCCCGAAGCGCCGTGTCCTGCGCGCGGTCGGTCTGCCCGTCTCGGCGGCCGTGCTGGTCCTCGTCGCGTTGACGAGTATCGCGATCGGTGCCAAGGACCTGTCCCTGGCACAGGTCTGGCACGGCCTGTTCCACGACTCCGGAACCTACGGTGACGTCGTGGTGGGCGAGCGGCTGTCGCGGACCGTGATCGGCCTGCTCGCCGGAGCCGCGCTCGGCCTCGCCGGAGCCGTGCTCCAGGCGCTCACCCGCAATCCGCTGGCCGATCCCGGCCTGCTCGGCATCAACGCGGGGGCCTCCGCCGCGGTGGTCACGGCCATCTCCTTCTTCGGCGTCACCTCCCTGACCGGGTACGTGTGGTTCGCCTTCGCCGGTGCGGCCGGGGTCGGCGCGCTGGTCTGGTTCCTCGGCGGCAGCCGGGGGGCCACGCCCGTGCGGCTCGTCCTGGCCGGCACCGCCATCAGCGCGGCGCTCTTCGGCTACCTCCAGGCCGTCATGATCATGGACGACGCGGCGCTGGGCAGGATGCGCTTCTGGACGGTCGGTTCGCTGTCCTCGGCGACCGACGGCACCATCAAGGAGGTGCTGCCGTTCTTCCTGGTCGGCACGGTCCTGGCGCTGGCACTCTCCCGGCCGCTCAACGCCATGGAGATGGGCGACGACACCGCCAAGGCCCTCGGGGCCAACCTGAATCGCACCCGGGCGCTGTCCATGCTCGCCGCGACCGTGCTCTGCGGGGCCGCGACCGCCGCCTGCGGACCCATCGTCTTCGTCGGCCTGATGGTCCCGCACATCGTGCGCTCCTTCACCGGCCCCGACATGCGCTGGATCCTGCCGTACGCCGCGATCCTGTCGCCCGTGCTGCTGCTGGGCGCGGACGTGCTCGGCCGGATCGTGGCCCGGCCCTCGGAACTCCAGGTGGGGATCGTCACCGCCGTGCTCGGCGGGCCGGTCTTCATCTATCTCGTACGACGGCGGAGGACGGCCCAGCTGTGAAGACCGTGAAGACCAACCGCGCGGTGCGCAGCCCGGGCGGGCTGTCGTTCCGCCTGGACGTCCGGGCGGCCGTCGTCGTCGTCCTGCTGCTGGTCGTCGCCCTCGCCGCGAGCGTCCTGCTGATCGGCACCGGTGACTTCGAGATCCCGGCCGTCGACGTGCTGCGGACCCTGGTGGGCCAGGGCGACCCGGGCCAGGAGTTCATCGTCAACGAACTGCGACTGCCCCGGGTCCTGGTCGGCCTGCTGGTCGGCGCCTCGCTCGGCCTGGGCGGCGCGCTGTTCCAGGCCATCTCCCGCAACCCGCTCGGCAGCCCGGACGTGCTCGGCCTCGGGCAGGGCGCGACGGCCGGTGCCCTGACGATGATCGTCCTGTTCTCCGGGGGCTCGGCCCAGGTCACCGGCGGGGCGCTGGTGGGCGGTCTGGTGACCGGTCTCGCCATCTACCTGCTCGCCTGGAAGCAGGGCGTGCACGGTTACCGGCTGGTGCTGGTCGGGATCGGCATGTCCGCGATCGTCACCGCGGTCAACGGCTATCTGCTCACCCGGGCCGACATCGTCGACGCGTCCCGCGCGGTCGTCTGGATGACCGGCTCCCTCGACGGACGTGACTGGGACCAGGTCTGGCCCCTGCTCGCCCTGTGCGCCGTCCTCGTGCCGCTCGTCCTCACCAACGGGCGGGCGCTGCGGATGATGGAGATGGGCGACGACGTCTCGTACGCCCTCGGGGTGCGCGTCGAGCGCGTACGGGCGCTGCTGATGGTGGCCGCCGTGCTGCTCACCGCCGCCGCCACCGCCGCCGCGGGACCGGTCAGCTTCGTCGCGCTCACCGCGCCGCAGCTGGCCCGGCGCCTGACCCGTGCGCCGGGCCCCAACCTGGTGGCGTCGCTGTGCATGGGCGCCGCGCTGCTGGTCGGCGCCGACTGGGTGTCGCAGCGGGCCTTCGGCGCCGAACAGCTGCCCGTCGGCGTGATCACCGGCGTCCTCGGCGGCGTCTACCTGCTGTGGCTGCTGGTCACCGAGCGCAAGGCGGGCCGGATTTGAGCACCGGCGCCGGTATCCGCAGCGGGCTGAACAACCAAAGGAGCAACGTGAACCGCCTGTCAGCCGAGAACGTCACCCTCGCCTACGACCAGCGCGTCATCGCGGAGAAGCTGTCGGTGGAGATACCCGACAACTCCTTCACCGTGATCGTCGGCCCGAACGCGTGCGGCAAGTCCACCCTGCTGCGGGCCCTGTCGCGGATGCTCAAGCCCAGCGAGGGCCGGGTGCTGCTGGACGGGAACGTCATCCAGTCGATGCCGGCCAAGCAGGTCGCCCGGACCCTCGGCCTGCTCCCGCAGTCGTCCATCGCGCCCGACGGCATCACCGTCGGCGACCTCGTCGGCCGGGGCCGCTACCCGCACCAGGGCATCCTGCGCCAGTGGTCCACGGAGGACGAGCGGGTCGTCCAGGAGTCGATGGCCCAGACCGGGATCTCGGAGCTGGCCGAGCGCTACGTCGACGAGCTCTCCGGCGGCCAGCGCCAGCGGGTGTGGATCGCCATGGCGCTCGCCCAGCAGACCCCGCTGCTGCTCCTCGACGAGCCGACCACGTACCTGGACATCCAGCACCAGATCGACGTGCTCGACCTGTGCGCCGAGCTCCACGAGGAGCAGGGCCGCACCCTCGTGGCCGTCCTGCACGACCTCAACCACGCCGCCCGCTACGCCACGCACCTCATCGCCCTGCGCGGCGGGGAGATCATCGCGGAGGGCGCGCCGAAGGACATCGTCACCGCGGAACTCGTCGAGCGGGTCTTCGGACTGCGCTGCCAGGTCATCGACGACCCGGAGACGGGCACGCCCCTGGTGGTGCCGGCCGCGCGCAAGGCACGGGTGACGGCGCCGGGGCGGCCCGAGAAGACGGTGGCCTCCAAGGCCTCCTGAGGCGGCCGCAGGGTTTCTCCAGGCAGCCGACGGGCTCGTGGAGGCGGTGGACAGCGGCTCGGCTACAGGAGCTTCCTGAGACGGAACAGGTCCCGCAGCCCCGCCTCCAGCCTCACCCGGCCCGAGCCCCAGGCCTTGGCGAAGTGCAGCTCGCCCTCGACCAGGGCCACCAGGTCGTCCCCGGTCATCGCCAGCCTGATCTCGGCCTTCTCGCGCGGCGGCCCCTCGAGGGTCTCGCGCACGTCGATCCGCCCGTCCGCCATGCGGCCCGCGAACGTGACGTCCAGGTCGGTGATGTGGCAGCTCACCGAGCGGTCCAGCTCGGCGGCCGAGCGCACGTCCCCCTCGGCGTTCCCCATGCTGTCCGCAAGCTTCTCGAGTGCGGCGCGGCACTCCTCGATCGTCGCCATCGGCACCGACGCTACCGCAGCGGCACGCGGTAGCGTCGGGGCATGAGCGACGCAGTGCCGGTGCCCGTGGCCGACGACAGCGAGGCGGACGGGACCGGGGCCCGGGACCTGCCGGGTCACGATCCCGCGGCCCCCGCCCCCCTCGACGTGCCCCGCCCGCCCACGGGAAACGCCGAGGTGGACGCCGGGCTGGCCCGGCTGGCCGACGTCGACCACCTGGCCACCGACGGACACGTCCAGGTGTACGAGGATGTACACCGGGGGCTGCGCGACGCGCTCACCGCGCTCGACGCCCGCCCGGGACCTCCGGCTCCCACCCGTCACCCGACCACCACCCCTCAACGAGGCCCTTCGGACCACGGGTCCGACCGGCCGCACGAACACAGGAGCTGAACCGAACGTGGCAGGAGTCGCACGCCGCCGTCTCGACGCGGAGCTGGTCCGCCGCAAGCTGGCGCGCTCGCGCGAGCATGCCAGCCAGCTGATCGCCGCCGGGCGGGTCACCGTCGGCAAGACCGTCGCGACCAAGCCCGCCACGCAGGTGGAGACCGCCGCCGCGATCGTGGTGACCGCCGACGACGGCGACCCCGACTACGTCTCGCGCGGCGGCCACAAGCTGGCCGGCGCCCTGTCGGCGTTCCTGCCGCAGGGGCTCGTCGTCGAGGGGCGGCGGGCGCTGGACGCCGGCGCATCCACCGGTGGCTTCACCGACGTACTGCTGCGGGCGGGCGCGGCGCACGTCGTCGCCGTGGACGTCGGATACGGCCAACTCGCCTGGAGTCTGCGGCAGGATGAACGCGTCACCGTCAAGGACCGTACGAACGTACGGGAGTTGACGCCGGAAGTGATCGACGGGGAGCTGGTGGACCTGGTGGTGGGGGACCTGTCCTTCATCCCGCTCGGACTGGTCCTGCCCGCGCTGGTGCGGTGCACGCGGCCGGACGCCGACCTGGTGATGATGGTGAAGCCGCAGTTCGAGGTGGGCAAGGAGCGGCTGGGCAGCGGGGGAGTGGTACGCAGTGCGCAGCTGCGGGCCGAGGCCGTGCGGGGTGTCGCCCGCAGGGCCTGGGAGCTGGGGCTCGGTGTGAAGGGGGTCACGGCCAGTCCGCTGCCCGGACCCTCCGGCAACGTCGAGTACTTTCTGTGGCTGCGGGCCGGGGCCGGTGAACTGGACCCGGCCGACGTTGACCGTGCAGTGGCGGAGGGGCCGCGTTGACACAGAACCGAGCTCGTACTGTTTTCCTGCTCGCCCACACCGGGCGGCCGGCGGCCATCCGCAGCGCGGAGCTCGTGGTCAAGGGCCTGCTGCACGCCGGCATCGGGGTGCGCGTCCTGGAGGCGGAGGCCTGTGACCTGCCGCTGCCCAGCGAGGTGGAGCTGGTCGGGGAGGCCACACCGCAGTGCCTCGACGGGTGCGAGCTGCTGATCGTGCTGGGCGGTGACGGGACGCTGCTGCGCGGCGCCGAGTTCGCCCGCGCCTCCGGGGTGCCCATGCTCGGCGTCAACCTGGGCCGGGTCGGCTTCCTCGCGGAGGCCGAGCGCGACGACCTGGACAAGGTCGTCGACCGGGTGGTGAGCCGGGCGTACGAGGTCGAGGAGCGGATGACCGTCGACGTCGTCGTGCACCGCAACGGGGACATCGTGCACACCGACTGGGCGCTGAACGAGGCCGCCGTGCAGAAGGCCGGCGCCGAGAAGCTGCTGGAAGTCGTGCTGGAGATCGACGGGCGACCGGTGACGGGCTTCGGCTGCGACGGCATCGTGCTGTCCACGCCGACCGGATCGACGGCGTACGCCTTCTCGGCCGGGGGGCCGGTGGTGTGGCCCGAGGTCGAGGCGCTGCTGATGGTGCCGATCAGCGCGCACGCGCTGTTCGCGAAGCCGCTGGTGACCTCGCCGGACTCGGTGCTCGCGGTGGAGGTGCTGCCGCACGTCCCGCCGGGAGTGCTGTGGTGCGACGGGCGGCGGACGGTGGAGCTGCCGCCGGGCGCGCGGGTGGAGGTGCGGCGGGGGGCGGTGCCGGTGCGGCTGGCCCGGCTGCACCACGCGTCGTTCACGGATCGGCTGGTGGCGAAGTTCGCGCTGCCGGTGTCCGGGTGGCGCGGGGCGCCGCACTAGCGGTCTCGAAGGGGTGGTTCCCGACACCGGCGGGTGCGGGTGCGTCGTGGCTGGTCGCGCGGTTCCCCGCGCCCCTGAGCAGCATGCCCTCGCGGCGGGACAGAGGTGGGGCGGTCGCACTTTGCGTCGCCGACCTCGTAAGGTCGTGTCCGTGCTTGAGGAGATGCGGATACGGTCGCTCGGGGTCATCGACGACGCCGTGGTCGAGTTGTCGCCCGGGTTCACCGCTGTCACCGGTGAGACGGGTGCCGGCAAGACCATGGTGGTCACCAGCCTGGGGCTGCTGCTGGGCGGGCGCGCGGACGCGGCCCTCGTACGGATCGGCGCGAAGCACGCCGTGGTCGAGGGGCGGATCGCCGTACCCGGCGGCGCGGCGGTCGCCGTCCGGGCCGAGGAGGCCGGGGCCGAGCTGGACGACGGGGCGCTGCTGATCAGCCGCACCGTGTCGGCCGAGGGGCGCTCGCGGGCGCACCTGGGCGGGCGGTCCGTGCCCGTGGGCGTGCTCGCCGAGCTGGCCGACGAACTGGTGGCCGTGCACGGGCAGACCGACCAGCAGGGGCTGCTCAAACTGACCCGCCAGCGGCAGGCACTGGACCGGTACGCCGGGGACGCGGTCACCGGGCCGCTCGCCAAGTACGCCGAGGCCTACCGGCGGCTGCGGGCCGTCGCCCGCGAGCTGGAGGAGATCACCACCCGCGCGCGCGAACGCGCCCAGGAGGCCGATCTGCTCCGCTACGGCCTCGACGAGGTCGCGGCCGTGGAGCCGCGCGCCGGTGAGGACGCCGAGCTCGCCGAGGAGGCGGAGCGCCTGGGTCACGCCGAGGCCCTCGCGTCGGCCGCCACGGCCGCGCACGCCGCGCTGGCGGGCAACCCGGAGGACCCCGAGGGTGTCGACGCGTCGACGCTGGTGGCGGGCGCGCAGCGGGCCCTGGACGCCGTACGGTCGCACGACCCGGCGCTGGCCGCGCTCGCCGAGCGGATCGGTGAGGTCGGCATCCTGCTGCGGGACGTGGCCGGCGAACTCGCCGGGTACGCCGACGACCTGGACGCCGACCCGCTGCGGCTGGCGGCGGTCGAGGAGCGGCGGGCCGCGCTCACCACGCTGACCCGCAAGTACGGCGAGGACGTCGCCGCCGTGCTGACCTGGGCCGAGCAGGGCGCCGCGCGGCTGACCGAGCTGGACGGCGACGACGAGCGGATCGGCGAGCTGACGGCCGAACGGGACGCGCTCCGCGCCGAACTGGGCGGGCTGGCGCAGGCGCTCACGGACGCGCGGACGGAGGCCGCCGAGCGGTTCGCCGCCGCGGTGACCGCCGAGCTGGCCTCGCTGGCCATGCCCCACGCGCGGGTGTCGTTCGAGATCCGGCAGACCGAGGACCCCGAGGGCGTGGAGGTGGGCGGCCGCACGGTCGCCTACGGGCCGTCGGGCGCCGACGAGGTCGAGCTGCTGCTCGCCCCACACCCGGGAGCGCCGCCGCGGCCGATCGCCAAGGGCGCCTCCGGTGGTGAGCTGTCGCGCGTGATGCTGGCCGTGGAGGTCGTCTTCGCGGGTACGGACCCGGTGCCGACGTACCTCTTCGACGAGGTCGACGCCGGTGTCGGCGGCAAGGCGGCCGTCGAGATCGGGCGGCGCCTGGCGCGGCTGGCGAAGAGCGCGCAGGTCGTCGTCGTGACGCATCTCCCGCAGGTGGCCGCGTTCGCCGACCGGCAGCTGCTGGTGGAGAAGACGAACGACGGCTCGGTGACCCGCTCCGGCGTCAAGGTGCTGGAGGGCGAGGAGCGCGTACGGGAACTGTCCCGGATGCTGGCCGGCCAGGAGGACTCGGAGACGGCCCGGGCCCACGCCGAGGAACTGCTCGCGACGGCCAGGGGAGACGCGTAGGCGGGGCCGCCGTGCCCGTGGTGACGCCCTGACCCGCGCGCCCTGTCCTGCGGGCGGCCCGGACCCCGGCCTCGCGATCGTCGGGCGGGGGCCGCTCCCCGGCCGGGGGGGGGGCGGGCTCGGCCCGCGCCGGGCTCACAGGGCCGGGGCGTCGTAGGCCAGAACGGCCGCGATCGTCTTCCCGGGCGGAGCCGGGGTGATGGTGACGGACCGGCTCAGCCGCTGGATCAGCGGCCATCCGAAGCCGCCCAGCCGGCCGGCGGGGTCCTGTGACGAAGTCGACGCCGCGGTACGGGGAGGGTCGGCGGACCGGTCGGTGACCGCGATGCGCAGCCCCTGGGGTTCGAGGGCGACGTGGAAGGCCGTGAGGCCCCCGCCGTGCCTCAGTGCGTTGGTCACCAGCTCGGAGGTGACCAGCAGGATGTCGTTGACCACCGTCCGGGACAGTGCTTCCGGGTGGGTGTCCAGTACGTCCTGCACCCGCGCGCGTGCCTCAGCGGCCGTCGTCGGCAGCGAGGACCGGTCGTCGGCCGTGCCGGAGACCGTCGTCCTTCCCCCGGTCATCCGTCCGCACCCCGTCCTGGCGCCGGAACCTCGCCGATGAGGCCTTCGAGGCCGGTCACCGGATCACGTTCCCGCCGGTCTCCGCGGCCCGGATGCCCGCGGTGGCGGCCGGTACGGAGGGGGCGACGGTGAAGGCGTCCGCGGTGTCCGTGACGTGCAGCAGCCGGGAGACGGTCGTGCTCGGCCGGGCGAGGACGAGGGGGGTGCCGACCGTACCGTGGTCCCGCCTGGCCTGCAGGAGCAGGTGCAGGAACGCCGAGTCGGCGAAGACGACCCCGGCGAGGTCCAGGACGGTGCCGGTGCTGCCCTCGGGGACGCGGGCGAGAGCATGAGCGAGGGTGTCGATCGTCTCTAGGTCGAACTCCCCGCTGACACTCACGACGCGTATGCCGCCCTCCAGGGTCGTCCGCACTTCCTGACCTTCACTCATCACGGCATTGTGGCAGCCCCGGACCGGCCCGTGACGGACCGGCCCGGGCAGGCACACGAAGCCCGGGACGGGGAAGACGGGTTGAAGACGCGGAGGCGTTGGGACATGGTGGGACGGAACGTGTCTTTCAGGGAAGGTGATGGGGCCCGTAGCGTGCGGTCTCGCGAAGATGACGATTTTTGAGGACGCTCCGGCGCAGCCGCACGGTTCCCCTCCAAATATCGGGGCCGCGTGGATGAGCGCGCCCTACCCGGTCGTCGTCGCGGACGCGGACGGCCGGATCGCGCGGACGAACTCCGCCGCCACCGCCCTGTTCCCCGGCGCCGCCCCCGGGGCGGCCCTGGACGACGTGGCGCCCTCCTGGCTCGCCGACGCCCACCGGCGCACCGCCGGACGCGACCTCCCCTTCCCGGCGCGGTCGGTCCGGGGACGGCACCGGAGCCTGACACTGGAGGCGCACCCCACTCCGGGGGCCGACGGTGACGTGGTGTGGTGGCTGGTCGACGACACCGGCCGGTTGCAGGCCGAGAGCGCGCTCCGCAGCGAGCAGCAGCGCACCGCCTTCCTCGCCGAGACCTCCACCCAGTTGCTCGCGTCGCTGAACGTACGGCGCTGCATGGACGTCACGGTCCAGCTGGCGGCCGAGAACCTGGCCGACGCCGCGCTCCTCGTGGCCCCCGCCAACGGGCGGCAGCACCCGCTCGCCGGCAGCGTGCGAGGTGCCCCGGCCAGACACACCACCGCCCGGATCGACCCGGCGTCCGTGCCCGGCCTCGGCGAGGCGCTCCAGGGGTTCCCGCCGGTGCCGTCGCGGTGGATCGACCCCGCGGCCCTTCCGGAATGGGCACTGCCGGAGGGCTTCGCGGGCGAGGTGGGTTCCGTCGTCGTCTGCCCGCTGCCCGGGCACGGTGTGCCGGCGGGGGCCCTGATCCTGCTGCGGCACAGCGAGCACGCGGCGTTCGACGAGAGCGAGGAGGCCGTCGCCCGGCTGTTCGCCGCGCGCGCCGGGTCCGCCCTCTCGGCCGCCCGGCTGTACTCGGAGCAGACGAGCATCACCGCGACCCTGATGGCGGACCTGCTGCCGCCCGCGCTGCGGCAGGTGCACGGTGTCGAGTTCGCGGGCGGCTACCGCGCGTCCCGGGACACCGAGCGGGTCGGCGGCGACTTCTACGACGTGCATCCCGGAGCGGGGCCGGGAGAGGAGACGCTCGCCGTCCTCGGCGACGTGTGCGGGAAGGGACTGGACGCCGCCGTCCTCACCGGCAAGATCCGCAACACGCTGCAGGCGCTGCTGCCCATGGCGGACGACCACGAGAACATGCTGCGCCTCCTCAACGGCGCGCTCCTCAACGGCAGTCACACCCGGTTCGCGACGCTCGTCCTGGCCTCGGTCGTCCGGCGTGGCGGGCAGGTCCGCCTGCGGTTGACCAGCGCGGGTCACCCACCGCCCCTGATCGTGCGCCACAGCGGGGCCGTGGAGGAAGCGGAGACGTCCGGCACGCTCATCGGTGCGCTGCCCCGCATCCGTGCGCGCACCGCGCACGTCGACCTGGCTCCGGGGGAGACGTGCCTGATGTACACCGACGGCATCACCGAAGCCAGGGGCGGCCCGCTGGGGGACACCATGTTCGGGGAGGCGCGGCTGCGGGCGGCCGTCGCCGACTGCGCCGGGATGCCGGCGGAAGCCGTGGTCGAACGCGTCCAACTGCTCGCCTCCGACTGGATCGTCGACCAGCGGCACGACGACATGGCCCTGGTGGCGATCACCGCGCCGCAGCTGGCGCACCTGACAGCGGTGGACGGTCACACACCGGGCAGGTACACGGCATGATCCACACCGAGGCCGACTCCGAGACCAGGACCGACCCCGAGGCCGGGACCGATTCCGGCAGCGGGACCGACTCCGGCCCCGAGACCCACTCCGGCACCGGCACCGGGACCGACTCCGGCCCCGACACGACGGGGGCGGAGCCGAGAGGCGGCAGACCCCGGTCCGTGCCGGAGTTGCGCACCGCGCTGTGGCGGGCGGTCACGGACCGCGACGAGCGGGCGGCCGGGCAGGTCGTCTTCGGCGCGCTGGACAGCGGCTTCTCCGCGGAGGAGGTGCTCCTGGACGTCATCGTCGCCGTGCAGGTGCGGGTCGGCTCGGAGTGGGCCGCGGGGCGTATCGGTGTCGCGCAGGAACACGCGGCGACCGCGATCCACGACCGGATCATCGCCGCCATGGCGCACCGGAGCGCCGCCGGCGCCGGCGCCGACGCCGCACCGGGCACGGCGGGCACGGTGACCGTCGCCTGTGTGGACGGGGAGTGGCACTCGCTGCCGGCGCGGATCCTCGCGGAGGTACTGCGGGGCCGTGGCCACGAGGTCGACTTCCTCGGCGCCCAGGTCCCCACCCCGCACCTGGTGGCCCACATGCACCGCACCGCCCCGGACGTCCTGGCCCTGTCCTCGTCGCTGCCCACCCGGCTCCCCGCGGCGCACACGGCCATCACCGCCGTCCAGGCCCTCGGCATCCCCGTACTGGCCGGGGGCGCCGCCTTCGGCGAGGACGGCCGCCACGCCCGCCTGCTGGGAGCGGACGCCTGGGCCCCCGACGCGCGCGCCGCCGCCGACCTCCTCGGCCGCGGCGTCCCCCGGCCACGGGCCGGCACGGCCCACCCGGCGGTCGACGACCTGCCGCACCTGACCGACCAGGAATACACCCTCGTCGTCCGGAGCAAGGCGCGGCTGGTCAGGAACACCCTGGCCGGCCTCGACGCACGCCTGCCCGCGATGCGCGCCTACACCGACGCCCAGCGCGAACGCACCGCCGAGGACGTCGCCCACGTCGTCGACTTCCTGTCCGCCGCCCTCTACACCGACGACGTCCGGCTGTTCACCGGGTTCCTGGACTGGACCGCCGACATCCTGGAGGCCCGCGGTGTCCCGGCCACCGTGCTGCGCCCCACGCTCGTCGTCCTGGCGGACGAGGTGAAGGACTTCCCACGGGCGCTGCGCCTCCTGGAGCGAGGCCGAGCGGTGCTCGACGCACGCCACTCCCGTCACACCGTCCCCGGACCCGGAATGACCGCATGACGACGCGCCCCCAGAACGACTTCCACGTCACCGTCACTCCCCTGGAATCCGGGGAGGTACTGCTGCGGCTCAGTGGCGACCTCGACTACGACAGCGCCGACGAGCTGCTGGCCGCCGCCCGAGACCGGCTCGCGCTCGAACCGGTGCCCCGCGTGGTGCGGCTGGACTGCGCACGGCTCACCACCTGCGACTCCATGGGCCTGGCCACGCTCCTGATGATCGAGCGGCTCGCCGGGGACATCGGAGCCGCGCTCCGGTTGGACGGCCGCCCCCACTTCCTCGCCCGCCTGCTGGAAGTCACCGGCACCATGGAGTACTTCGTGCCCGCACCGTCCGCCGAGTCCCCTGCCTCCACGGAGGCGGAGGGCGTCCGCCGCGCCCAGCAGCCCGACGGCCAGGCGCGGTCCGACCAGGGATCGTGACCCGACGGGCCGCTCGTGAGTGCCCCGGTGTACGGGGAGCAGGTGAGCGAGGCGGCTCGTTCACTCGTGTGAGTGAACTGGTCCTGTCTCGTTGCCCCGCCGGTCGCCCGCGCGCGACGGTCGTCGTTCCCGGAACACCCGTACGGCCTGGCATCCTTGACGGTGTGCCGCACAGAGACCGCGCTGCACGCCCTCCCCGCGCCATCGTTCTGTACGTTCTTCGTGACCGTCCCCCGCCGAACCAGGAGTCCCGGCCACGTGACCCCCGTGAGCAGCCACGCCCCGCACGGCCAGTCGCCGCTGCGCACCGTGCAGGTGCTGGGCGGCGGCAACGCCGGCAGCAGCGCGCATGTGCGCTCCCTGGCCGCGGGGCTCGTCGCACGGGGCGTGAAAGTGACGGTGTGCGCCCCCACCGATGCGGAACGCATCTACGACTTCACGGGCGCCGGAGCGGACCACGTGCACGTGCCGCGCAGCAGTGATCCCGTCTCCGTGGCCGCGCTGCGGGCGGTCTGCGCGGACGCCGACCTGGTGCACGCGCACGGACTGCACGCCTCCTTCCGCGCCGCGCTGGCCCTCGGCGGGCGTCGTGTCCGCACCCCGCTGGTCGTCACCTGGCACGACCGGGCCCAGGCCGAGGGCGCGCGCGCCCATCTGCTGCGCGTCCTGGAACGCCGGGTGATGAAGGCCGCCGCCGTGGTGCTCGGCGCCACCTCGGAGCTGGTCGACGGGGCACGGGGGGCCGGTGCGCGGGACGCCCGGCTCGGGCCCGTCGCGCTGCCCACCCGTCCCTGCGGGCCGGCCGAGCCCGACGACCCCGACCGGCGGCGCGCCAAGACCCGGGCCGAACTCGGCGCGATCGGGCGCCCGTTGCTCATCGCCGTCGGTTCCCTGGAGGAGCACCGGGGGTACGACGTCCTGCTCGACGCGGCGCGTGCGTGGCGCCGTCTCGATCCGGTGCCGCTGGTCGTCGTCGCCGGTGAGGGTCCCATGCGCCCGCAGTTGCAGCGGCGGATCGAGGACGAGGGGCTGCCGGTGGTCCTCATCGGCAGCCGTGACGACGTCGGCGACCTGCTGGCCGCGGCCGACCTCGCGCTGCTGCCGAGTCGCCGGGAGGCCCGCTCCGTCCTCGCCCAGGAGGCGCTCCCCGCGCGGCTGCCGCTCGTGGCGAGCGACGCGGGCGGGACCCCCGAACTCGTGGGCGACGCCGCCGAGATCGTCCCGGCCGGGGACGCGGACGCGTTCGCCCGCGCCGTGGTCCGGCTGCTGGACGACCCCCGGCGGTGCGAGGAGCTGAGGGACAGGGGGGTGCGGCAGGCTGCCACCTGGCCGACCGAGGACGAGACCGTCGCGCAGGTCCTTAGCGTCTACGACGAGTTGACGCAACCCACGCCGATGCTCTGAACGGACCCGGACCCGGACCCGGACCCGGACCCGTTCACGGCACGTGCCGGCGGGCGCGCAGGGCCAGGCTCAACGCCAGTACGGTCTGCGGGTCGTCGAGGTCCGTGCCCAGCAACTCCCCGATGCGCGCCAGCCGGTTGTAGAGCGTCTGCCGGTTGAGGTGGAGTTCGCGTGCCGTCTCCGCCTTGCGGCCGGCGTGCGCCAGATACGCCTGGAGCGTGGGCAGCAGGGGTGGCTTGGACCGGTCGTCGTGGTCCCGGAGGGGGCCGATCGCCCGGTCCACGAAGGCCGCGAGGTCCGGATGGTCACGCAGCCGCCACAACAGCAGGTCGATGTCGAGGCGCCGGGCGTCGTACCAGGGCCGGTCGGTGAGCCCCTGGGCCGCGGTCGCCGTCTCCGCCGCGTGCCGCAGGCCCGCCGACGCCGCCGCCCAGCCGCCCGCCACCCCGACGACCACGACGGGGGGCTGCGCCCCCGGCCGCCGCATCCCGGCCCGCTCCACGCCCGCCCGCAGCGCCGCCGCGACCCGGTCCGCGACCGACGTCCGCTCCGACTCCGAGCGCAGGCCCACCAGGAGCGGGACCCGGCCCTCGACCGGACGTACGCCCAGCAGGACCGGTACACCGACGGACGCCAGCTCCTCGGCCACCGCGCGCGCCAGCACCGCCCAGCCGCCACCGGAGGGGGACAACGCGTCGCCGAGCCGCATCACCACCGGGAGCAGGGGACCGACGCCGGGTTTGAAACCCAGGACGCGTGCCTGCGCCGGGGCGTCCGTCGCGGTGATCCGCCCCTCGGCGAGGTCGGTGAGGAAGTCGCCGCGCCCGCGCGCCCCCAGCTCCTCCTCCTGCCGCGCCTGCATCAGCACCACGGCGAGGATGCCGGCCGCCCGCTCCGCCGCCATCCGGTGCACCGGCGCCAGCGGGGACCGTACGGGCAGCAGGACGAGCCGGGCGCGCACCGAACCGGCGCCCGGGCCGCCGCCGGGCACGTCCACCAGGACCGAGCCCGCCGGGGGAGGGGCGTCCTTGTGCGGGCCGCGCAGCCCCTCCCACACCTGGAGCGGGTCGGCGCCCTCGGGGCCGGAGCCGGCGGCGTACAGCAGGCGGCCGTCGGTGGTCTCCAGGAAGACCGGGTTGTCCCCGAAGTCGGCCAGGATGCCGAGTACCTGGGGCACCCCGCCGCCGCCCAGCAGGGCCTCCGTGCAGCGGCGGTGCACCTCCTCGGCACGCTGGAGCAGCGCGTAGTGACCGTTGACGATCTCGGTGTGGACCTCCTCCGTGACCGTCACGAAGGGCACCTCGCGGTGGAGCTGGACCAGGGGCAGCCCGGCAGCGCGGGCGGTGTCCACGAGGGTCGCGGGCAGCCGGGCGAAACGCGGGCCCAGCTCCACGACGAGGGCCGCGATACCGCGCTCGGCGAGCGTACGGACGAAGGCGCGCTGCTCGGCCGGGCGGGTGCCGAGGCCGTAGCCCGTGGTCAGCAGGAGTTCGCCGCCCTTGAGCAGGGAGGCGATGTTGGGCACCTCCCCGGCATGGACCCAGCGCACGGTGCGGTGCAGGCGGTCGGCGCCGGCGAGGATCTCCGGCAGGCCGCTGCGCAGGCCGGGGAGTTCCAAAGCGCGCTGCACGGTGATCCCCGACGGCGGGGGTGCGCTGGGGCTGTTCATGCAGCGGACGGTACCCGGGGGTGGCCTGCGGATACATCTCGGGCGTCCGGTGCGGTGGTGCACCGGGGCCGGGCGCCGGAGCCCGTGGGCGCGGGGTGCCGCCGCGCCCGCCCGTGCCGCCCCTGGGGGCACCCACGGGCCGTTCAGGCCCGCGGGAGGGCACGACCGTCCGCGGCGGCGGCGTCCGTCAGCCCCCGTACGCCCCGCTCGCCGTGAGCCGCAGGGCGGTGTCGATCAGGGGGACGTGGCTGAAGGCCTGCGGGAAGTTGCCCACCTGGCGCTGGAGGCGGGGGTCCCACTCCTCGGCCAGCAGACCGAGGTCGTTGCGCAGGGCCAGGAGCTTCTCGAAGAGCTTGCGCGCCTCGTCCACCCGGCCGATCATCGCCAGGTCGTCGGCCATCCAGAACGAGCAGGCCAGGAAGGCGCCCTCGTCGCCGGGCAGGCCGTCCACGCCCTCGTCGCCCCCCTCCGTCGGGTAGCGCAGGATGAAGCCGTCCGAGGTGGACAGCTCCCGCTGGATGGCCTCGATGGTGCCGATGACCCGCTTGTCGTCCGGCGGCAGGAAGCCCATCTGCGGGATCAGCAGCAGCGAGGCGTCCAGCTCCTGGGAGCCGTAGGACTGCGTGAACGTGTTGCGTTCCTTGTCGTAGCCCTTCTCGCACACGTCCCGGTGGATGTCGTCGCGCAGCTGCTTCCAGCGCTCCAGCGGGCCGTCGGCGTCCCCGGACTCGATCAGCTTGATGGTGCGGTCGACGGCGACCCAGGCCATCACCTTGGAGTGCACGAAGTGGCGGCGCGGGCCGCGCACCTCCCAGATGCCCTCGTCCGGCTCCTGCCAGTGGTCCTCCAGGTAGCGGATCAGCTTGAGCTGGAGCACCGAGGCGTAGTCGTTGCGGGACAGGCCCGTCATGTGGGCCAGGTGCAGCGCCTCGGTGACCTCGCCGTAGACGTCCAGCTGGAGCTGGTGGGCCGCTCCGTTGCCGACCCGCACCGGGGTGGAGCCCTCGTAACCGGGCAGCCAGTCCAGCTCCGCCTCGCCGAGCTCGCGCTCGCCGGCGATGCCGTACATGATCTGCAGGTTCTCCGGGTCGCCGGCGACCGCGCGCAGCAGCCACTCGCGCCAGGCGCGGGCCTCCTCGCGGTAGCCGGTGCGCAGCAGCGAGGACAGCGTGATGGCCGCGTCGCGCAGCCAGGTGTAGCGGTAGTCCCAGTTGCGGACGCCGCCGATGTCCTCCGGCAGGGAGGTGGTGGGCGCGGCCACGATGCCGCCCGTGGGGGCGTACGTCAGGGCCTTCAGCGTGATCAGGGAGCGGACCACGGCCTCCCGGTAGGGACCGTGGTACGTACAGTGCTCGACCCAGTCGCGCCAGAACTCCTCCGTCGCCTCCAGCGACTGCTCCGGCTCCGGCAGCGCCGGCGGTTCCTTGTGCGAGGGCTCCCACGAGATCGTGAACGCGATCCGGTCACCCGGGGCGACCGTGAAGTCCGCGTAGGTCGTCAGCGCCTTGCCGTAGGTCTCGACCTCCGTGTCGAACCACACGGAGTCGGGACCCGCGACGGCCACCGTGCGGCCCTCGTGCTTGTGCACCCACGGGACCACGCGGCCGTAGCTGAACCGCATCCGCAGCTCCGAGCGCATCGGCACCCGGCCGGAGACGCCCTCCACGATCCGGATCAGCTGGGGCGCGCCGTCGCGCGGCGGCATGAAATCGATCACCCTGACGGTGCCGCGCGGCGTGTCCCACTCGGACTCCAGGACCAGCGAGTCGCCGCGGTAGGTCCGCCGGGCCGCGGTGGGCGGCTCGGCGCCGGGGGCGTAGGCGGGGCCCATCCGCCAGAACCCGTGTTCTCCGGTACCCAGCAGACCGGCGAAGATGGCATGCGAGTCGAAGCGGGGCAGGCACAGCCAGTCGACTGTGCCGTCCCGGCAGACCAGGGCAGCGGTCTGCATGTCTCCGATGAGTGCGTAGTCTTCGATGCGCCCGGCCACGTGCAACTCCAGTCGAACGGCCACGTCACCCCGCGTGGGGGGCGGTCGCTAGTGCGGTCAAGGGTGGGGTCAGGTGTCTGTGTCATGCGTCGTTGAGCCATGAAGCAAAGCAGCCGTTCGGCCGCTAAGCCAAACGCTGTGCCGCAAAGGTCAACCGTTTCTCAACGGACCGACGAGCTCTCGTTGTTCCCGGTGCTGACGGGCGGGGGGTGGTGCCGGGTCACCGGGGCGCGCTCGGCAGCGAACGTCCGAGCAGGATACGTCGCACGTAGATGATCTGTGTGCCGCTCCGGGCAACCCGGGTCCGCCGAACGGGTGACCACCGGGTGAGGAAACGGTGACGGGCGCACCTGCGTGTCCGCACGTGCGCGGAGCGTGGCCGGAAGCCATCGCCCCGAGGCGCTGATACGCTGGTAGCCCGTGGACCGGTGGGAGAAAAACCCCGGAACCGCAGCGACGGCGCCGCCGACGACGACCGGGTACGACCGGTTCGCAGGACGCGCGCACCGCACCCCAGACCGCGACCACGGGAGCCCCCTCTTGGCCATGCCGCCCAAATCCTCGACGACCAAGCACATCTTCGTCACCGGGGGTGTCGCCTCCTCGCTCGGCAAGGGGCTGACCGCCTCCAGCCTCGGCATGCTGCTCAAGGCACGGGGTCTGCGCGTCGTGATGCAGAAGCTCGACCCGTACCTCAATGTCGACCCTGGCACGATGAACCCCTTCCAGCACGGTGAGGTGTTCGTCACCAACGACGGCGCCGAGACCGATCTGGACATCGGCCACTACGAGCGTTTCCTCGACCGCGACCTCGACGGCTCCGCCAACGTCACCACCGGTCAGGTCTACAACACGGTGATCGCCAAGGAGCGGCGCGGCGAGTACCTGGGCGACACGGTCCAGGTCATCCCGCACATCACCAACGAGATCAAGCACCGCATCCGCCGCATGGCGACGGACGAGGTGGACGTCGTGATCACCGAGGTCGGCGGCACGGTCGGCGACATCGAGTCGCTGCCGTTCCTGGAGACCGTCCGCCAGGTCCGCCACGAGGTCGGCCGCGACAACGTCTTCGTGGTCCACATCTCGCTCCTGCCCTACATCGGCCCCTCGGGCGAGCTGAAGACCAAGCCCACCCAGCACTCGGTGGCGGCGCTGCGCAACATCGGTATCCAGCCGGACGCCATCGTGCTGCGCTGCGACCGCGAGGTGCCGACCGCGATCAAGCGCAAGATCTCCCTGATGTGCGACGTCGACGAGGCCGCGGTGGTGGCCTGCCCCGACGCCCGTTCGATCTACGACATCCCCAAGACCGTGCACGGCGAGGGCCTGGACGCCTACGTCGTCCGCAAGCTGGACCTGCCGTTCCGCGACGTGGACTGGACGACCTGGGACGACCTGCTCGACCGCGTCCACAACCCCGACCACGAGATCGTCATGGCGCTGGTCGGCAAGTACATCGACCTGCCCGACGCCTACCTGTCGGTCACCGAGGCGCTGCGCGCGGGCGGCTTCGCCAACAAGGCCCGCGTGAAGATCAAGTGGGTCACCTCCGACGACTGCAAGACCCCGGCCGGCGCCCAGGCGCAGCTCGGGGACGTCGACGCGATCTGCATCCCGGGCGGCTTCGGCGAGCGCGGTGTCACGGGCAAGGTCGGCGCGATCAGGTACGCCCGCGAGAACGGGATCCCGCTGCTGGGCCTGTGCCTCGGGCTGCAGTGCATCGTGGTCGAGGCCGCGCGCAACCTGGCCGGTGTCGCGGACGCCAACTCCACCGAGTTCGACCCGGCCACCGCCCACCCGGTCGTCTCGACCATGGCCGAGCAGCTGGACATCGTGGCCGGCGAGGGCGACATGGGCGGCACGATGCGGCTCGGCATGTACCCGGCCAAGCTGGCCGAGGGCTCCATCGTCCGCGAGGTCTACGACGGCAAGGAGTACGTCGAGGAGCGGCACCGTCACCGCTACGAGGTGAACAACGCCTACCGCGCGGAGCTGGAGAAGAAGGCGGGCATCGTCTTCTCCGGCACCTCCCCGGACGGCAAGCTCGTCGAGTACGTCGAGTACCCGCGCGACGTCCACCCGTACCTGGTCGCCACGCAGGCGCACCCGGAGCTGCGCTCGCGCCCGACCCGCCCGCACCCGCTCTTCGCCGGGCTGGTCAAGGCCGCGGTCGAGCGGAAGACGTCGAAGTAACACACCAGTTGTACGGTGGCCGGGGCACGCGCATTCAGCGGTGCGTGCCCCGGCTTTTCGCGTACGTCTGGAAGGGCAGGTCAGGCATGACGGGCAGCAGCATCAAGGACATCCCCGAGGAGTGGGAGGTCCGGGGCACACGGACCCCGTTCCAGGGCAACAAGACCACCGTCCGCCAGGACGACGTGGTCATGCCCGACGGCTCCGTGGCGACCCGCGACTACCAGGTCCACCCCGGCTCCGTGGCCGTCCTCGCCCTGGACGACGAGGGACGGGTGCTGGTCCTGCGGCAGTACCGCCACCCGGTGCGCGAGAAGCTGTGGGAGATCCCGGCGGGCCTGCTCGACGTCCCCGGCGAGAACCCGCTGCACGCCGCCCAGCGCGAGCTGTACGAGGAGGCGCACGTCAAGGCCGAGGACTGGCGGGTGCTGACCGACGTCTACACCACCCCCGGCGGCTGCGACGAGGCCGTGCGGATCTTCCTCGCCCGGAACCTGTCCGAGGCCGAGGGCGCGCGCTTCGAGGTCGAGGACGAAGAGGCCGACATGGAGCTGGCGCGGGTGCCCGTCGCGGACCTGGTCCGCGGTGTGCTCGCGGGCGAGCTGCACAACAACTGCCTGGTCGTGGGCGTGCTGTCGCTGGTCGCGGCCGAGCGGGGGGACGGGCTGGACGCCCTGCGCCCGGCGGAGGCGCCGTGGCCGGCGCGGCCGTTCGAGGCCTGACGCCCAGCCGCTCCCGGGGTTTGGTTCTCCCCGGCCCCGGGTCCCGGACCCACCCGCCGGCGGCCTGGAACCGCACCCGAGGTGCCCTCCGTGGTGTGACCATCGGTTGATCCGATCGGGGGATGTGCCCGCCGCGCTCCGCCGGGAACGTAGCAGAGCGTGAACTAGGCTCGGGAAACGCCCGAACCGGGGTTCCGGCGGGCGCCGACGTGCGGTGGGATCGGGAGTGTGGCCCGTGACGGATCAGGCGGTGGACACGGACGGCGTACGGCTGTCGGAGGACGTGGCCGAGGAGAATCGGTTCCTGGGCCGCGACCGCGAGCTGAAGGCGCTGCGCGCCGACATCGAGCGCGCGGGCCTGGACACCCTCTCCGGCCGCAAGGCCCCCCGCGCGCGCGTGCTGCTCATCGCCGGCCGTCCCGGCTCGGGCCGCACCGCGCTCGCCGAGGAACTGGTCGCCCGGGTCGCGGACGCCTACCCCGACGGTGTGCTGCGCGCCCGTCTGAGCGAGCCGGACGGCACGCGCGTGCCCGTCGCACGGCTCGCCGGGGAACTGCTCACCGAGCTGGACCGGCCGGCCCCGCCCGGCGCCGACGAGGACGATCTCACCGAAGCCCTGCGCGCCGCCCTCGCCGACCGCAAGGCGCTCCTCCTGCTCGACGACGCGGCCGACGCGGAGCAGGTCGACGCCCTGCTGCCGGACAGCCCGCACTGCCTGGCCGTCACCGTCGCCGAAGGGCCGCTGACCGGCATCGCGGACGTCCGGCCGTGCACGCTGGGCGGGCTGGACACCAAGTCGGCCATGGAGCTGCTGTCCCGGTACACCGGCTCGGTGCGCATCACCGTCGACCCCCGGGCCGCCGAGCAGCTGGTCGAGGTCTGCCAGGCACAGCCCGCCGCCCTGACCCTGGCCGGCGGCTGGCTCGCCGCCCGCCCCCAGGCGGCCGTCGCCGACCTCGCCAAGCACGTGCACGCAGAGGGCGACGAGGGGACCCCGCTCAGCCGCGTCTTCCGCCTCGTCTACGCGTCCCTGCCCAGCACCGCCGCCCGGATGCTGCGGCTGCTCTCCCTCGCCCCGGCCGGCCTGGTCGACCCGCACACCGCGTCCGCGCTGGCCGGCTGCTCGGTGCAGGGCGCCCGGACCACCCTGGACGACTTCGTCGCCCTCGGCGTGCTGCGCGCGGTCGACTCCCCGCTGCCCGAGTACGAGGTCCCCGGCTGTCTGCACGCCTTCCTGCGCAGACTCGCCACCACCCACGACCGGCCCGCCGAGCTCCAGCTCGCCCGCGCCCGCATGCTGGAGCGGACGGTACGCCTGCTCCAGTCCTGCCGGGCGGTCACCGAGACCGACAGCCCCCAGGCCCGCGACAAGCTGCTGACCCTGCCCCGCGCGCTGCGCTTCCCCACCCCGAGGGCCGCCGCCGAGTGGTTGGGCGTCCGGCGGCCCGCGCTGCTGGCCGCGGCCCGCCTCGCGGTCGCCGACGGTGAGCTGGACACCCTCGCCCGGCGGCTGATGTCCCAGCTGGTGCGCGCCATGGTGGCCCACTTCGGCACCCAGGCGGCCGCCCCCGACCTGTACGGCATCCACCGCCTCGTCCTCGACGTGGCCGAGCGGCGCGAGCTGCCCCGCGAGAAGGCGGCGGCCCTGCTGAACCTGGCCGACCTGGACGCCCGCACCGGCCGTACCGCCGAGGCCCTGGTGCGCTACCGGGCCGCGCTGGACGCCGGACGGGAGGCGGAGGACCCGTACGCGACCGCCCGCGCGATGGAATCCGTGGGCGGTGCCCACCTGGAGCTGGGCGACTACGACCGGGCCGCCGACTGGTTCGGCCGGGCCCTGGCCCAGCGGCTCGCCCGGGACGAGCGCGCCGACGCCGCCCGCGTCTACGGCCGCCTCGCCACCGCCCACACCTACGCCGGCCGCTACGGCGAGGCGCTGCGGGGCTGGCGCGCGGCGGCCGCCGGGTACCGCAGGACCGGTGATGTGGCCGCACACGCGCGGGCGTTGAGCGAACTGGCCCGCGTCCAGGAGTACGCGGGGCGCCCCGAGGAGTCGCTGCGCACGTGCCAGGAGGCCGTCGACTGGGCCCGCCGGGCCGAGGACGACCGGCTGCAGGCCGCGCTGCACCTGCGGCTGGCCGACACGCTCGACCGGCTCGGCGACCCCACGGCGGCGGGCCTGCAGCGGAGCGCCGCCGATCGCATGTTGAGGGAAGATCCCGCCGAGGCCTGCGAAATCCGTAGCGCTTCGACTGAAGATTGATGCTTTGAAAGGCTAGACAGCGGGAACACCTTCATTAGACTGGCTCTGCCGCACGTTCTTGCGGTCTCTCCCGTTGTGCCCCCGTGTGCGCGGGTACGTGTAGTAATAGACCCATCCTCTGAGCCAAGGACCGTGATCGACGTGAAGGTCGGTATCCCCCGCGAGGTCAAGAACAACGAGTTCCGGGTGGCCATCACCCCCGCCGGCGTCCACGAGCTGGTGCGCCACGGTCACCAGGTCGTCGTCGAGCGCGACGCCGGTGTCGGTTCCTCGATCCCCAACGAGGAGTACGTCGCCGCCGGTGCGCGGATACTCGACACCGCCGACGAGGTCTGGGCCACCGCCGACCTGCTGCTCAAGGTCAAGGAGCCCATCGCGGAGGAGTACCACCGCCTCCGCAAGGACCAGACGCTCTTCACCTACCTGCACCTGGCCGCCTCCAAGGAGTGCACGGACGCGCTCATCGAGTCCGGCACCACCGCGATCGCCTACGAGACCGTCGAGACGCCGAACCGCGCGCTGCCGCTGCTCGCCCCGATGTCCGAGGTCGCGGGCCGGCTGGCCCCCCAGGTGGGCGCCTACCACCTGATGGCCGCCAACGGCGGGCGCGGTGTGCTGCCCGGCGGTGTCCCCGGCGTGCTGGCCGGCAAGGCCGTCGTCATCGGCGGAGGTGTCTCCGGTTGGAACGCGGCGCAGATCGCCATCGGCATGGGCTTCCACGTGACCCTGCTCGACAAGGACATCAACAAGCTCAAGGAAGCCGACAAGATCTTCGGTACGAAGATCCAGACCGTCGTCTCCAACGCCTTCGAACTGGAGAAGGCCTGCCTGGAGGCCGACCTCGTGATCGGCGCGGTGCTGATCCCCGGCGCCAAGGCCCCGAAGCTGGTCACCAACGAGCTGGTCTCCCGGATGAAGCCCGGGAGTGTCCTTGTCGACATCGCGATCGACCAGGGCGGCTGCTTCGAGGACTCCCACCCGACCACGCACGCCGAGCCGACCTTCCCGGTCCACAACTCGGTCTTCTACTGCGTCGCCAACATGCCCGGCGCGGTGCCGAACACCTCCACCTACGCGCTGACCAACGCCACGCTGCCGTACATCGTCGAGCTGGCGAACCGCGGCTGGGCCGAGGCGCTGCGCCGCGACCCCGCGCTGGCCAAGGGCCTCAACACCCATGACGGCAAGGTCGTGTACAAGGAGGTCGCCGAGGCGCACGGGCTGGAGCACGTCGAGCTGGCCGCCCTCCTCGCCTGAGGCCGCCCGCCGGCGGCCGGCGACTGTCGGCAACCGACGGCCCGGCCGGTAAATCGGCCAAGTCGGCGACCGGCAAAGGCGATACGTCAACAGTCGCCGTCAACCCCACACACCCGGCTGGACCTTGCCCGACAAGGTCCGGCCGGGTGTGTGTATGGTCACTTTGCGATTCCTGGCCAACTCGCCTCGAACGTAACGCTTCAACCGATTCGCGCACCGGTGAAACCTGCTGTGCGACGGCCGTACGCCCTTGACAGAGGGTTGTTTCATTGCCGACACATCGGGCCGGGTCCGGCGGATTGTGTTGCTGCGGACGCCCGACACGCCATAGAGTCGCCGAACGTCGGCATGGTGCCACGCTGACCTGTCTAGAAGTTTCCTGGTCACCAAGGAGGTAAGACGACTTGTGAATGAGTCGACATTTACTCCCGGGGGTGGTCAACCAGGAATGCCTGCACGGGCCGAGAGCCCCGGGCGTCTCGAGGCTGTCGGCTCCGTCGCTGTACGCACCTTCGCAGCCCACCAGAGTCCGCAGGCAACTCAGACAGCACACATGAGTATGGATGGCCAACACGTGAACGCCATGGCCGGCGACGGAAGTGGCGCGCCCCGCAACCACTTCGCCGACTACGACGAACTGCCCGAGGGGCACTTCTACGATCCGGACGCGGAGTACGAGCCCGATCCCGAGTACGCGGCCACGCTCGCGCCCGACGCGGCGCGCCAGCGCCGTGAGCGCATCGGTCCGACCGGACGCCCGCTGCCGTACTTCCCGATCCCGGGCCCGCTGACCGATCACGGCCCCGCGAAGATCATCGCGATGTGCAACCAGAAGGGCGGCGTCGGCAAGACCACGTCGACCATCAACCTGGGTGCCGCGCTCGCCGAGTACGGGCGCCGGGTGCTGCTCGTCGACTTCGACCCGCAGGGCGCGCTGTCGGTCGGTCTCGGCGTCAACCCGATGGAGCTCGACCTCACCGTCTACAACCTGCTCATGGAGCGGGGCATGGCGGCCGACGAGGTGCTGCTGAAGACGGCGGTCCCCAACATGGACCTGCTGCCCAGCAACATCGACCTGTCGGCTGCCGAGGTGCAGCTGGTGAGCGAGGTCGCGCGCGAGTCCACGCTCCAGCGCGCGCTGAAGCCGCTGATGGACGACTACGACTACATCGTGATCGACTGCCAGCCCTCGCTCGGCCTGCTCACGGTCAACGCGCTGACCGCCGCGCACAAGGTGATCGTGCCCCTGGAGTGCGAGTTCTTCGCGCTGCGTGGAGTGGCACTGCTGACCGAGACGATCGAGAAGGTCCAGGAGCGGCTCAACCCCGACCTGGAGCTCGACGGCATCCTCGCCACGATGTACGACTCGCGCACGGTGCACAGCCGTGAGGTGCTCGCGCGTGTGGTGGAGGCCTTCGACGACCACGTCTACCACACGGTCATCGGACGCACGGTCCGCTTCCCGGAGACCACGGTCGCCGGTGAGCCGATCACCACGTACGCCTCCAACTCCGTCGGTGCCGCCGCCTACCGCCAGCTCGCCAGGGAGGTGCTCGCCCGGTGTCACGCCGAGTGAGTCTGCCGGGGGCCGACGAACTCTTCCGCACGACAGGGGGAACGGCGCTCCAGGCGTCCTCCCCGCGGCGACCGGCCAACGGGGAAGCCCGGGTGCCGGCGCCGGCGGGGGAGAGCGACCAGGCCGCCGCCGAGGACGCGCCGCACGCGGTGCCCGCGCGGGGCGGTGACGGCGGGGGCGCCGAGCACGCCGCGGCGGACGCGGAACCGGGCTCGGCGGGCGAGTCCCGCAGCCGGGGCGCGGAGCGCTCCGGGCCGGGTACCGACGCGCAGGAAGGTTCTGCCGCCTCCCGCAAGCGCGGCCGGGCCGCCGCACGCCGCCCCAGCGGCCGTGAGCGCCACGACGAGAAGATCACCGTGTACGTCTCCGCCGAGGAGCTGATGGACCTGGAGCACGCCCGGCTGGTGCTCCGGGGCGAGCACGGACTGGCCGTCGACCGCGGCCGCATCGTCCGCGAGGCGGTCGCCGTGGTCCTCGCCGACCTGGAGACCCGCGGGGACGCCAGCATCCTCGTACGACGGCTGCGCGGGCGGTAGCGGTAGCCTGCGGGGGCCATGACCTCGAACGACGCCCCCCGCCCCGGTGCCCGCGCCGGCCGTCGGCGTGCGCTGGGGACGGGTCCGGGAGAGCCCCGGACGGCCGGGTCGGCCCCGCCGCCCCCCGTGACGCCCGACGAGGTGCCTCCGGGCTCCGGAACGCCCGCCCCCGCCGGGGCGGAGGAAGCGGTTCCGGCAGCGGAGGACCGGCCGACGAGCACGCTTCCCGAGGACCCCGCCCGGGAGGCCCGCGGACCGGTGGCCCCCTCGGCGCCGGTCGTCACCCACCGCGCTGCGCAGGCGCCGGGCGTCGCGTCGGAGGCCGTCGGGTCGGGGTACCGCCCCGTGAGCCCCGTGAGCCTCGCCGGACCGGCCGAGGAGCCGCCCGCGAGCGAGGCGGCGCCCGGGAGCGGGACCGCGTCCGGAGCGGCGCCGGGCGAGGCGCCCACCGCCCTCGCGGAGAACGAGACGGGCGAGGGCGACGGCGTCTTCACCGTGCGGCTCGCCAACTTCGAGGGCCCCTTCGACCTGCTCCTCCAGTTGATCTCCAAGCACAAGATGGACGTCACCGAGGTCGCGCTCTCCAAGGTGACCGACGAGTTCATGGCGCACATCCGCGCACGGGGACCCGACTGGGACCTCGACGAGACGACCGAGTTCCTGGTGGTCGCGGCCACCCTGCTCGACCTCAAGGCGGCCCGGCTGCTGCCCGCCGCCGAGGTCGAGGACGAGGCCGACCTGGCGCTGCTGGAAGCCCGTGACCTGCTCTTCGCGAGGCTGCTCCAGTACCGCGCGTACAAGCAGATCGCGGAGATCTTCAACGAGCGGCTGGAGGCCGAGGCCCGCCGCTACCCCCGTACCGTCGGCCTGGAGCCCCACCACGCCGAGCTGCTGCCCGAGGTCGTCATCAGCATCGGGCCGGAGGGCTTCGCCAAGCTCGCCGTGAAGGCGATGCAGCCCAGGCCCAGGCCGCAGGTGTACGTCGAGCACATCCACGCGCCCCTGGTCAGCGTCCAGGAACAGGCCGGGATCGTCGTCGCCCGGCTGCGGGAGCTGGGCGAGACCAGCTTCCGGGTGCTGGTCGAGGACACCGACGACACCCTGACGGTCGTGGCCCGCTTCCTCGCCCTGCTGGAGCTGTACCGGGAGAAGGCCGTCGCCCTGGACCAGGAGACCGCGCTGGGCGACCTGCTGGTCCGCTGGACCGGCGGGGACGGGGACGGCGAGCCGGTGGTGACCGACGAGTTCGACCGGCCGCCGGAGGCCGAGGAGGAGCGGAAGGCGTGAGCGACGAGACCACCAAGGCCCCGGGCGGGCCGGAGGCCGTCGCCGGCCTCGCACTCAAGCCCGCCCTGGAAGCCGTCCTCATGGTCGTGGACGAGCCCGCCACCGAGGAGCACCTCGCCCGGATACTGCAGCGGCCGCGGCGGCAGATCGCGGACGCGCTCCGCGAGCTGGCCGACGAGTACACCGTCCAGGGCCGCGGCTTCGAGCTCAGGGTCGTCGCGGGCGGCTGGCGCTTCTACAGCCGCCCCGAGTACGCCGCGGCCGTCGAGGGCTTCGTCCTGGACGGCCAGCACGCCCGCCTCACCCAGGCCGCCCTGGAGACCCTGGCCGTGGTCGCCTACCGCCAGCCGGTCAGCCGCAGCCGCGTCTCCGCCGTGCGCGGCGTGAACTGCGACGGTGTGATGCGCACCCTCCTCCAGCGGGGTCTGGTCGGGGAGGCGGGCACGGAACCCGAAACAGGTGCGATCCTGTACGTGACGACGAACTACTTCCTGGAGCGGATGGGCCTGCGCGGCCTGGACGAGCTCCCGGAGCTCGCGCCGTTCCTCCCGGAGGCGGCGGCGATCGAGGCGGAGACGCTGGAAGGGGTCCCGTCGTTCGATCCGGACGCTCCGGATTCCGAGGACGCAGACGACAAGACGGAACTTTGATGCGAAGCAGCAGCGGCAGGAACAGCAGCGGAAACAACGGCGGGAGCCGTGGTGGCAACAGCGGCGGCCGCGGCGGGAGCAGCGGTGGCCGCGGTAACCCCCGCGGCGCCGGTGGCAACCGCGACGACAAGCAGGGCGGCCGTCCGAAGAGGCCGCGCCCCGAGGAGCGGCGCTACGACGTGGGTCCCGGCGCCACCCAGGACGGTCCGAAGTCGGGCCGCGGTCCCGCGGCCCGCGGTGGCGCCAAGGGCGGTCCGAAGAAGCCCCTCCAGCGGGGACGCTCGGTCCCGGCCACGTCCCGCGAGTACGAGGCGCGGGCCGAGGAGCGCAACCGGGAGCGGTACGCGGGAAAGAAGGACGTCAAGCTCCCCAAGACCTTCCCCGGCGCCGAGCAGGAGGGCGAGCGGCTCCAGAAGGTCCTCGCGCGCGCGGGCTTCGGCTCCCGGCGCTCCTGCGAGGAGCTGATCGAGCAGGCCCGCGTCGAGGTCAACGGCGAGATCGTCCTGGAGCAGGGCAAGCGGGTCGACCCGGAGAAGGACGAGGTCAAGGTCGACGGCCTGACCGTCGCCACGCAGTCGTACCAGTTCTTCTCGCTCAACAAGCCGGCCGGCGTCGTCTCCACCATGGAGGACCCGGACGGCCGGCAGTGCCTCGGTGACTACGTCACCAACCGCGAGACCCGGCTCTTCCACGTCGGTCGGCTCGACACCGAGACCGAGGGCGTCATCCTGCTCACCAACCACGGGGAGCTGGCGCACCGCCTGACCCACCCGCGGTACGGCGTGAAGAAGACCTACCTCGCGCACATCGTGGGCCCGATCCCGCGCGACCTCGGCAAGCGTCTCAAGGACGGCATCCAGCTGGAGGACGGGTACGCGCGCGCCGACCACTTCCGGGTCGTGGAGCAGACCGGCAAGAACTACCTGGTCGAGGTCACCCTGCACGAGGGCCGCAAGCACATCGTCCGCCGGATGCTCGCGGAGGCGGGCTTCCCCGTCGACAAGCTGGTGCGCACCTCCTTCGGTCCGATCACGCTGGGCGACCAGAAGTCGGGCTGGCTGCGCAGGCTCTCCAACACGGAGGTCGGGATGCTGATGCAGGAGGTCGAGCTCTAGGGGTTGTTCCGGGCACCCACCATCTTTATAGTCGTACTGACTATTAAGGGGGTGGGTGTTCGTGCACGGCTACGACAAGTACGCCTTCGAGCCCTTCGCCGTCACCGTCGATCTGGCCGTCCTCACGCTCCGCGCGGGCGCGCTGCACGTGCTGCTGGTCGAGCGGGGCCAGGAGCCGTACGCCGGCCGCTGGGCCCTGCCCGGCGGCTTCCTGCTGCCCGAGGAGTCGGCGGAGACGGCGGCCCGGCGGGAGCTGGCCGAGGAGACCGGTCTGGCGGACGTCACCGGACTGCATCTGGAACAGCTGCGCACCTACAGCGAGCCCGACCGCGACCCGCGCATGCGGGTCGTGTCCGTGGCCTTCGCCGCGCTGCTGCCGGACCCTCCCGAACCGCACGGCGGGGGTGACGCGGCCGAGGCCCGCTGGGTGCCGTACGACGCGGCCGTGGGGCTCGCCTTCGACCACGGCCGGATCCTCGCCGACGCCCGGGACCGGGTCGGCGCCAAGCTGGAGTACACCTGCCTGGCCACCGCCTTCTGCCCGCCCGAGTTCACGCTCGGCGAGCTCCAGCAGGTCTACGAGACGGTGTGGGGCACCGCCCTGGACCGGCCGAACTTCCGCCGCAAGGTCCTCGCCACCCCGGGCTTCGTCGAGCCCGTCCCGGGCGCCGCCCGGCTGACCGGAGGCCGCGGCAAGCCCGCCGCCGTCTACCGCGCCGGTCCGGCCACCGCCCTGCACCCACCGCTGCTCCGCACCCCTCGGGAAGGACGCCCCGCATGACCACGACCACCGTCACCAAGCGCGCCGCCACCGGGGCGCTCACCGGGCTCGCCCTCGGGGACGCGCTGGGCTTCCCCACCGAGTTCAACGACGTCCCGTCGATCCTCGCCAAGTGCGGCCCCTGGCGGGAGATGGCACTGCCCCGGCCCGCGATCGTCACCGACGACACCCAGATGACGCTGGCGCTGGGGAAGGGGTTGCGGACGGCCATGGACCGGGGGCTGCTCGGCCCGAAGCGCATGGAACGGCCGGTGCGCGAGGAGTTCGTCGACTGGTACCAGTCGCCCGAGAACAACCGGGCGCCGGGCACCACCTGCCTCAAGGCCTGCAGCCTCCTCAAGACCCCGGACCGCCCCTGGCAGGACGCCTCCCAGATCCACTCCAAGGGCTGCGGCGCCAACATGCGCGTCGCACCGGTCGGGCTCGTCCCGGGTCTCAGCGACGAACAGCGCGCGGGCGCCGCCCAGTTGCAGTCCGCGCTCACCCACGGGCACCCCACCGCGCTCGCCGCCTCCGACCTCACCGCGCACGCCGTACGGCTGCTCGCCCAGGGAGCCGAGCCGACCGGACTGGTCGGGCTGCTGCGGTCGTACGCCTACGACAACCGCACCCGCTACCACGAGCGCTGGCTCGGCGACCTGTGGACCCGCGCCCAGGACCCCACGCCGGAGCACTTCATCGCCCGCGGCTGGGACGAGTGCCTGGCGATACTCGACCGGCTCCAGCGGGCGGTGCGCACCGTCTCGCCGGAGACCGACCCGTGCCTCGCCGTCGGAGAGGGCTGGATCGCCGAGGAGGCCATGGCGGCCGGGCTGCTCTGCTTCCTGCTCTTCGTCGACGAGCCGCTGACCGCCCTGCGCCGCGCCGCCTGCACCTCGGGCGACTCCGACTCCGTCGCCTGTCTCGCGGGCGCCTTCGCGGGCGCGTACCTGGGCGCGGACGCCTGGCCGGCCGAGTGGGCCGACCGCATCGAGTACCGGACCGACCTGCTGGCCCTCGGAGCGCTCTGGGATGCTTGAGCGCATGATCGACGCTCTCGACATCGACCTGGCCCCGGTGGTGGCCGAACAGCCCTTCCCGGTGCTGTTCGCCACCGTCTCCGGCGCCCACCTCTACGGCTTCCCCTCCCGCGACTCGGACGTGGACCTGCGAGGTGTCCACCTGCTGCCCGCCGCCGACCTGGTCGGCCTGCGCGAGCCCGAGGAGACCCTCCCCCATAGCCTGAACGGCATGGGGGGACCCCCATGCGGATATGGGACCGGGACGGCGTCGAGATGGACCTGGTCACGCACGACCTGCGCAAGTTCGTGCGGCTGATGCTGCGGCGCAACGGCTACGTGCTGGAGCAGCTGCTCTCCCCGCTGGTCGTGCACACCACCGACGCCCACCGGGAGCTGGCCGCGCTCGCGCCCGGCGTCCTCACCAGCCACCACGCCCACCACTACCGGGGGTTCGCGGGCACCCAGTGGCGGCTGTTCGAGAAGAACGGCGAGCTGAAGCCGCTGCTCTACACCTTCCGGGTGCTGCTCACGGGCATCCACCTGATGCGCGCCGGCGAGGTGCAGCCGCACCTTCCCACGCTCCTCGGGGAGGTCGACGACGCCCCGGGCTACCTGCCCGAGCTGATCGCCGCCAAGGCCGAACGCGAGCACGGGGACGCCGGTGTCGCCCACGCGCGCGTGCGGGCCGACGTGGAGAGGCTGCACGGGGTCCTGGACGAGGCCGAGGCGGCGTCAGACCTGCCGGACGCCGCCACCGCGTACGACGCCCTGCACGACTTCGTCGTACGGATCCGGCTGGAGGGCTGAGGCGCGGCGGACGCGGACGAGGAAGTCCTCGACGCGGCGCCGGTCCGGATCCTCGGGCAGCGGGCTGCGCCGGGCCGCCTCCTCGCCCTCCCGCGCCAACCGGCCCATCCGGGACTCGACCTCCGGCCAGGACACCTCGCCGCGCTTCACCGCGAGCAGCGCCTCCCGGTGGTCGCCGACGTCGATCGTCAGGGTGCCGGTGCGCAGCAGGTCGCGGGCGGACGTCAGCAGCCGCAGCAGGTGCATCGCGTGCTTCCAGCGCGGGGCGCCGTGGGCGCGCACGTCGGCGTCCAGCTTGCGGCGCTGGCCGTGGGCGTAGCGGGTGAACGTCTCGTGGACCCGGCGGGAGAGGAAGGCGTCGCGCAGGGCGAGCAGTTCGCGGCCGGTGTCGTCGACGTGCTCCACGAGCGGGGAGTGCAGGCACTCCAGGACGTTGGGGTTCGCGCGCAGCGCCAGCTCGCAGAAGCGCTCCAGCTCCCAGCTGAACTGCTCCTCGGCCGGTCCCTCCACGCGCGTCGGCGGTTTGTCGAAGCGCCAGAACAGGGGAGTGGGCGTGAGGTACACGCCCCGGCGGTCGGTGTCGCTCTCCTCCGTCGCCAGGCCGAAGGCGCGCGAGCCCATGACACAGGCGTAGATCGTGTGGTCGCGTACCAGGGTCTCGGGGCGCATGCGGGGGAGCGTACGCGGGGGTCTCATGCCAGGCGGACCGAATTTCCCTCCACCGTGATCTCCTTCGCGGGCAGTGGTTCGGTCGCCGGGCCCTGTTCCACCGCCCCGTCGGTGACGCTGAACCGGCTGTTGTGGCAGGCGCAGTCGATGGTGCCGTCGCGCACCTCCGACACGATGCAGCCCTGGTGTGTGCAGACCGCCGAGAAGGCCTTGAAGTCGCCCGGCTCCGGCTGGGTCACCACGACCTTCTCGGCCGCGAAGACCTTGCCGCCGCCCACCGGGATGTCGTGCGTCGACGCCAGTTCCCGCCCTGGAGAGGTCCCCGCCTCGGAGGAGCCGCCGTCGTCCTCGCCGCAGCCGACCGCGAGTGCCGCCGCGCCCGCCGAGAGGAGTGCCGTACGACGCGTCGGGTTGTGGTTCACGGGGTCACTCCGAAGGGGATGCGGTGTGGACGTTCCGGCCGCGGTCAGCGTCTCAGGAGACGGGCGCCCCGGGCCGGTACGCGGCGGGCTGACTACGCTGGACGGACCACAAACCGATACGCACGTCAGCAAGGAGCATCGCCGTGGCGGTACGAGCGGTCCGGGGCGCCGTCCAACTGGAGCGGGACGAAGCCGGACACATGGACGAGCAGGTCGCGGCCCTGCTGACCGCGGTCATGGAGCGCAACGACCTGACCGGCGACGACCTGATCAGCATCTGGTTCACGGCCACCCCCGACCTGCACAGCGACTTCCCGGCCGCCGCCGCCCGCAAGCTCGGCATCACCGACGTCCCGCTGATCTGCGCCCAGGAGCTGGACATCGAGGGCGCCATGCCCCGGGTCGTCCGGATCCTCGCGCACGTCGAGTCGGACCGGCCCCGTGCCGAGATCACCCACGTCTACCTCGGCGCCGCCGCGGCCCTGCGCAAGGACATCGCCCAGTGAGAACCGCACTCGTCATCGGCACCGGCCTCATCGGCACCTCCGCCGCCCTCGCCCTCTCCCAGCGGGGCGTCACGGTGCACCTCAGCGACCACGACCCCGAGCAGGCCCGGACGGCCGCCTCCCTGGGCGCCGGCACCGACGCGGCGCCGAGCGGACCCGTGGACCTGGCGATCGTCGCCGCCCCGCCCGCCCTGGTGGCCGACGTCCTCGCCGACGCCATGGCCCGCGGCGTCGCCCGCGGCTACATCGACGTGGCCAGCGTCAAGGGCGGCCCCCGGCGCGAGCTGGAGGAACGCGGCCTGGACCTCTCCGCCTACATCGGCACGCACCCCATGTCCGGCCGGGAGAAGTCCGGCCCGCTGGCCGCCACCGCCGACCTCTTCGAGGGCCGCCCCTGGGTGCTGACCCCGACCCGGGACACCGACACCGAGGTGCTGAACCTCGCCCTGGAGCTGGTCTCGCACTGCCGTGCGGTGCCCGTGGTGATGGACGCGGACGCCCACGACCGCGCCGTGGCCCTCGTCTCCCACATGCCGCACCTGGTGTCCAGCATGGTCGCCGCCCGCCTGGAGCACGCCGAGGAGGCCGCCGTACGGCTGTGCGGGCAGGGCATCCGGGACGTGACCCGTATCGCCGCCTCCGACCCGCGGATGTGGATCGACATCCTCTCCGCCAACCCCGGGCCGGTCGCGGACCTGCTCACCGACGTCGCCGCCGACCTGGAGGAGACGGTGCGGGCCCTGCGCGCCCTGCAGTCCTCCGACGACGACAAGCGCCGCGAGGGCGGCACCGGCATCGCCGAGGTGCTGCGGCGCGGCAACGCGGGGCAGGTGCGGGTCCCGGGCAAGCACGGCAGCGCCCCCCGGCGCTACGAGACCGTGGCCGTCCTCATCGACGACCAGCCCGGCCAGCTGGCCCGCATCTTCGCGGACGCGGGACGGGCCGGGGTCAACATCGAGGACGTCCGCATCGAGCACGCCACCGGGCAGCAGGCCGGTCTGGTCCAGCTGATGGTCGAGCCGAAGACCGCCCCGGTGCTGACGGCGGCCCTGAGGGAGCGGGGCTGGGCGATCCGGCAGTGATCCCGGGGATCGGGCGCCTGTCGGAGGGGTCCCGGGGAGCCAGTAACCTGGTGCGGGGCGCATTCGTGTCCCGCACACCACTCACCGCACCGCACCAGGAAGGTGTCCCCTCGTGGAAAACGGCGCCGCCCCGACCGTTCCGGCCGTGATTGTCGCCATCGACGGCCCCTCCGGCACGGGCAAGTCGAGCACGTCGAAGGCCGTCGCCGCCCAGCTCGGCCTGAGCTACCTGGACACCGGCGCCCAGTACCGGGCGATCACGTGGTGGATGGTGACCAACGGCATCGACACCGACGACCCGCACGCGATCGCCGCCGCGGCCGGCAAGCCCGAGATCCTCTCCGGCACCGACCCCGCCGCCCCGACCATCACGGTCGACGGTACGGACGTGGCCGGTCCGATCCGCACCCAGGAGGTCACCTCCAGGGTCAGCGCGGTCAGCGCCGTCCCCGAGGTGCGGACCCGGATCACCGAACTGCAGCGCACCATCGCCGCCGCCGCCCCGCTCGGCATCGTCGTCGAGGGCCGCGACATCGGCACGACCGTGCTGCCGGACGCCGACCTGAAGATCTTCCTCACCGCCTCCGCGGAGGCCCGCGCCGCCCGCCGCAGCGGCGAACTCAAGGGCGCCGACGTCAACGTCACCCGCGAGGCCCTGATCAAGCGGGACGCGGCCGACTCCAGCCGCAAGACCTCGCCGCTGGCGAAGGCCGACGACGCGGTCGAGGTCGACACCACCGACCTCACCCTCGCGCAGGTCATCGAGTGCGTCGTCACCCTCGTCGAGGAGAAGCGGGCGGGGAAGTGACCGCAGCCTCCGTCCCGTCCGAGAAGGGCGCCGAGGTCGGGCGACGCATCGGCGTCGGACTGATGTACGGGCTCTTCCGGCCGCGGGTGCTCGGCGCCTGGCGGGTGCCCGCCACCGGCCCGGTGATCTACGCCGTCAACCACTCGCACAACGTCGACGGCCCGATGGTCATGGGCGTGGCACCCCGGCCGACGCACTTCCTGATCAAGAAGGAAGCGTTCATCGGTCCCCTGGACCCCTTCCTGCTCGGCATCGGGCAGCTGAAGGTGGACCGCTCGACCGCCGACCGCACCGCCATCACCCAGGCGCTGGGCGTCCTGGAGAACGGCGGTGTGCTCGGCATCTTCCCGGAGGGCACCCGCGGCGAGGGCGACTTCGCCGCGCTGCGTGCCGGGCTCGCGTACTTCGCGGTCCGCAGCGGCGCGCCGATCGTCCCGGTCGCGGTGCTGGGCAGCTCCGACCGCCCCGGACGGCTGATAAAGGCGCTGCCTCCGCTGCGCTCGCGCATCGACGTCGTCTTCGGCGACCCCTTCGACGCGGGCGACGGCAGCGGGCGGCGCACCCGCAAGGCACTGGACGAGGCGACCGAACGCATCCAGAAGCAGCTCACCGCGCACCTGGAAAACGCCAGGCGCCTCACCGGGCGCTGGGCGACACTTGAGTAGTGGATCACCCGGAACTGGGGGTTTTCCACCGATCACCACGATGAACGAGGTACGGACTTCATGAACGACCACATCCACTCCGAGGGCTCGGGCGGGGAGCACGACCACGGGGCGCTCGGCGACGCCGAGTACGCGCAGTTCATGGAGCTCGCCGCGGTAGAGGGCTTCGACGTCGACGAGGTCGAGGGCGCGATCGAGGAGGCCGGGCACGGCCCGCTCCCCGTCCTCGCCGTCGTGGGCCGCCCCAATGTCGGCAAGTCGACCCTGGTGAACCGGATCATCGGCCGCCGCGAGGCCGTCGTCGAGGACAAGCCCGGCGTCACCCGTGACCGTGTCACCTACGAGGCCGAATGGGCCGGCCGCCGTTTCAAGGTCGTCGACACCGGCGGCTGGGAGCAGGACGTCCTCGGCATCGACGCCTCCGTGGCCGCGCAGGCCGAGTACGCGATCGAGGCCGCCGACGCGGTCGTCTTCGTCGTGGACGCCAAGGTCGGCGCCACCGACACCGACGAGGCGGTCGTCCGGCTGCTGCGCAAGGCCGGCAAGCCCGTGGTGCTGTGCGCCAACAAGGTGGACGGCCAGAGCGGCGAGGCCGACGCCTCCTACCTGTGGTCGCTGGGCCTCGGAGAGCCCCACCCGGTCTCCGCGCTGCACGGCCGCGGCACCGGCGACATGCTGGACAAGGTCCTGGAGGCCCTCCCCGAGGCCCCGGCACAGACCTTCGGCACCGCCGTCGGCGGCCCGCGCCGCATCGCGCTGATCGGCCGCCCGAACGTCGGCAAGTCCTCCCTGCTGAACAAGGTGGCCGGCGAGGAGCGCGTCGTCGTCAACGAGCTGGCCGGCACCACCCGCGACCCCGTCGACGAGCTGATCGAGCTGGGCGGCGTGACCTGGAAGTTCGTCGACACGGCGGGCATCCGCAAGCGCGTCCACCTCCAGCAGGGCGCCGACTACTACGCCTCGCTGCGCACCGCCGCCGCCGTGGAGAAGGCGGAGGTCGCCGTCATCCTCATCGACGCCTCGGAGTCGATCTCGATCCAGGACCAGCGGATCGTCACCATGGCCGTGGAGGCGGGGCGCGCGGTCGTCGTCGCCTACAACAAGTGGGACACCCTCGACGAGGAGCGCCGCTACTACCTGGAGCGGGAGATCGAGACGGAGCTCGGCCAGGTGGCGTGGGCGCCTCGGGTCAACGTCTCGGCGCAGACCGGCCGGCACATGGAGAAGCTGGTCCCCGCGATCGAGACGGCCCTGGCCGGCTGGGAGACCCGCGTCCCGACGGGCCGGCTGAACGCCTTCCTCGGCGAGCTGGTCGCCGCCCACCCGCACCCGGTCCGGGGCGGCAAGCAGCCCCGCATCCTGTTCGGCACCCAGGCGGGCACCAAGCCCCCGCGGTTCGTGCTCTTCGCCTCCGGCTTCATCGAGGCGGGCTACCGCCGCTTCATCGAGCGCCGGCTGCGTGAGGAGTTCGGCTTCGAGGGCACGCCGATCCACATCTCGGTGCGGGTGCGCGAGAAGCGCGGCGCGAAGAAGAAGTAGCGGTCAGAGGTGAGTACGAGAGAGGGCGACCCCCGGCCGGGGGTCGCCCTCTCTCGTCACTCGGGGGTGGTCAGGCGCCTCTGCGCGGCGCGGGCGGCAGCGCGGCCGGTACGTGGTGCGTGCCGACGCGCTGCCACACCGACTGCTGGCCGACACGGGCGCTGTGGGCCCCCGCGCTGTAGGCGCTGTACGTGCCCCTGCTGCGCGGGATGCTCCTGAACGACGTGAACCCCAGCTCCTCCTCGCCGCTGCGATCGCCCGGGAGCGATCGGAAGGACCGGACGTACTCGGCGTAGAGCGCGTCGTAGATCGGTGTGGCCGAAGGGCCACCCTGGCGGTGGAAGGCGTCGTATGCGTACACGTATGTCCAAACGACACCGCGCGGGAAGGGATGCGGCCCGGACGCTGCCCGTCCGGCGTCCGGAGGGTCGGGGTCAGGTCCCCGCCAGCGGCAGCGCGGCCGCCACCAGCTGCCCGTTCGCCGCCGCCTTGTCCAGCGCGTCCCGCAGCAGGTCCTCGCGCGGCTGCCGTCCGATCGATCCCACGGGCGCCGCGAACATCAGCACCTGCTGGTGCTTGTTGGCCGCGGTGCGCCAGCCCTCGGTGACCTGGAGGGGCTGGTGCGCCTGCCACCAGGCCACCGGCCGGCCGCCGTTCGTCCCCGGCTGGAGCACCGCGTGCAGCTGGCCCATCGCGAGCAGGACCGACCAGCCGTGCAGCACGCCCGGCGCGGTGGTCAGCTCGATGACCGGCATGAAGCCCTGCTCGATGAGGAGCGGCAGGAAGTCGTCGCCGAGGCCCGTGGTGCCGGGCCGCGCGATGGGGGCGGTCGGCTCCACCACCAGGGCCGGGTGCAGCTCCCCGGCGATCAGGATCAGTCCGCTGGTGACCCCGAGCACGGCCTGCTCGGGCGCCGCCTGCTCGGGTGCGGCCCGCTGGGGCTCGGGGCGGGCGTGGTCGGCGTTGATGGAGCGCACCGCCCCCTGGAGCTGCTCCTCGGTCACCTTGACGACCTGGGAGGGCAGGCAGCCGGCGTGCGCGAAGGCGAGCACGGCCGTCTCCTCGCCGATGAAGAGGACGGTGCTGGTGCGCTCCTGCTCGCAGTCGCCCGGGGTGCGACAGGACGTGCAGTCGTAGCTGCCGGGGGCGGATTCCCCGGCGAGCAGGCGGTCGGCTTCTTCGTCGCCGATCTCGGCGCGTACGTCGTCGCTGACGTCGAGCATGCGCGGCACGGGTGGCTCCCTCGGGATGCGGTGCATGGCCGGACCGGGTGGCTCCCGGGCCGTGGTCCGGGCGGTCCCCGGCTCATGCAGAGACAACGGGCGATCCGTGGCCGGAGTCACGCCCATGGCCAAGGGAATCGAGCCGCCGGACGCGGGCGGCCACCGCACGGACCCGAACGCCGTGGAACGAACAAGTGCCTTTCTCTATAAGGGCGTTGAGCTGGTGAGGGTGAGGACTGCGAGGGCGTCCGGCAGTCGACATATCAGGAAATCAGTGAATGAACCGGGTGACCGGAAGTGCTGTGGCCGTGACCACATCGCAATCGGACACGGACAACCAGATGGCCGGGTTCCGGGTCTCACCGGACGACGAGAAGCCCAGGGAGGAACCGCATCGCATGACGCCCCCGGCCCCGCCGGCCGCTCCGCTTCGTGCCGACTGCGTCGGTGACTCCGCGGGCGGCCTCACCTTCGACGTCGCCGTGCACGGGGACCCCCGGGCGGCCCTCCTCGTCCTGCGCCGCCGCGGCGCGGGCGCCGCCGGCGACGAGGTCGGGCTGCCGCTCGCCCCGGCCGCGGAGGGCCGGCTGCGTGCCGCGCTGCCCAGCAGCGTCTCCCTGCCCGAGGGGCGCTGGGACGCCTACGCGCGGGTGTCCGACGGTGCGCCGCGGCGCCTGGTGCCCGGCGTCACCGACCTGCGCCCGCTCGCCGACCGCACCCCCGGCGGACTGCTCGGCCACGTCGCCGTCCGCATCCCGTACGCCGACCGGCAGGGCAACCTCACCGTCCGCTCCTGGCTGCGCGCACCGCACGCGGAGGCGGGGGAGCTGCACCCCACGGAGGACGGGCTGCACGTGCGGGGGCGGGTGTACGGCACGCGGCTCGCCCCCGGCGCTCACGCCGAGCTGCGGCCCCGCCCCGGCACCGGAGGGGGCGACGTACTGCGGGTGGACGTAGCGGCCGACCGGGCGGACTTCGGCCTCACCCTGTCCTACGAGGCGCTGGGGCGCGGCGTGTGGGACCTGTGGCTGCGGCCCGCCGGTGAGTCCGGCCCGGTCGTGCGCCTCGCGAGGCTGCTGGACGACGTCGCCGACAAACATCCGGTCCCCGCCTGTCCGCCCACGCGCGTGCGGACGCCGCACGGGTCCGTGCAGGCGGGGCCGTTCTACACCCGGGACAACGACCTGTCGGTGTCCGTCACCGCCCTGACCGACCCGACCCACTGAGGATCGCGGACCGCACCTGTCCGCGACGGACGGCAGACTCGGTGCCATGCTCGAGACCTCGGCACGGCTGCTGCGCCTGCTCTCCCTGCTCCAGGCCCACCGCGAGTGGTCCGGCCCCGACCTGGCCGACCGGCTCGGCGTCTCCGCGCGCACGGTGCGCCGGGACGTCGACCGGCTGCGCGAGCTGGGCTACCCGGTCAACGCCAGCCCCGGTACCGGGGGCGGCTACCAGCTGGGCGCGGGAGCCGAGCTGCCCCCGCTCCTGCTGGACGACGACGAGGCGGTCGCCGTGGCCGTCGGACTGCGCACGGCGGCCGGGCAGGGCGTCGAGGGCATCGGGGAGACCTCCGTACGCGCCCTCGCCAAGCTGGAGCAGGTACTGCCGAGCCGGCTGCGGCGCAGGGTGGGCGCCCTCAACGCCTACACCGTGCCGATGCTGCGCGAGCCCGGGCCGTCCCCCGTCGACCCGGCGGTCCTGACCGAGCTGGCCCACCTGTGCCGTGACGGGGAGCGGCTGCGCTTCGCCTACCGGGGCCACGACGGCACCGACAGCCGCCGCACCGTGGAGCCGTACCGGCTGGTGTGCTCCGAGCGCCGCTGGTACCTGGTCGCCTTCGACCTCGACCGGGCCGACTGGCGCACCTTCCGGGTGGACCGCGTCAGGCCCAGGCCGCCGCACGGCCCCCGCTTCGTCCCGCGCGAGCCGCCGGCCGAGGATCTGGCCGCCTATGTCTCCGAGGGCGTCTCCACGCGCGCGTACGCCACGCACGCGCTCGTACGGCTGCTGGTCCCGCTCGAGGAGGCCGCCGAGCGGATCTCGCCCACCGCCGGGGTCCTGGAGCCGGAGGGGCCCGCCGCCTGTCTGCTGCGCACCGGCGCCGGCAGCCTGGACGTCATGGTGGTGCACCTCATGCTGCTGGGCTTCGAGTTCGAGGTGCTGGAGCCGGACGGGCTGACGGAGGCGATCGTGGCGGCACGCGACCGGCTCACCCGTGCCCTGTCCCGGGCCGAGCGGCCCGGAGCGGGTGTGGAGAACCTGTGAGAAGCGGATGTGTTCGCTGTGCCGGTGACCGCTGTCCGCAAGCGGGTTCAGGGCCGTTCGGACCCGGAATGCGCCATGACCGCGGCGGGGCGCCGGGGTGCGCCGCAGTTCTTTTCCGAGCGTTTATTCGACGGAGTGGCGCGACGCGCGGCAATTCACCTTTCACGGCTGCGGAAGGAGCCCGGAAGGAGCGCGGAAGGCGTACGCAAGGAGTACGGAAGCATCCCGGAACCATCCTTCCGAGTGGCGCGGTCCCGTCAAAACGCGGTCCGTGATCCTGTGACAGAAGTGTGACCGGAGAGGCATCCGCGAACCTCTTACCGGTCTGGGCTTCCCCGTCCGGGGGGCAGGGCTTAGCGTGGCGGCATGGCACCGATTCCGACACCACCGGCCGAACCCCAGGACAGTCCGGACACCTATGTCGGCCTCGCGTCCGACGCGGCCGAGCGGCTCGCCCGGGAGCGGGGCTGGTCGACGGTGCGGTCACTGGAACCGGGGACGATCATCACCATGGAGTACCGCGTGGGCCGCCTCAACTTCGAGGTGAAGGACGGCCGCGTGGCCCGCTCCTGGAAGGGCTGACGGGGCGGGCGGGTCAGCCGCCCGAGACCGGGCGTGCGGCGGGGGCCGTGTTGCGCGGATGCCGGTCGGCGTGCGGCGGCCGGCGACTGCCCGCCGGGGTCACCGGCATGCGGTCCGAGCGGGCCGTGTGCGGGCCCGGGGCCAGGTACGCCGGGGCCCGGGTGCGGGGCGCGGCGACCGGCTCGCGGGCCGGGGCCTTCTCCTGGACGGAGGCGGGCGGGGTGACGACCACGGGCGGGCCGACCGGCCGCCCCGCGCCTCCCGGACGGCGGGCGTACCAGCGGTCGCGCAGACCGAGGATCCAGGTCTCGGTACGGGTGATCAGCGGCTCGAACCACGGCAGCGCCAGCAGGATCAGCAGTCCCGCGGCCCAGCCGAGGAGGACGTCGCTGAGCCAGTGCGTACCGAGGTAGACGGTGGACATGCCGACCCCGAGCGAGGTGACCGCCGACAGGGCCGACAGCCAGCGCCGCGCCCTGGGCGTCGAGGCCATGTAGGCCAGGATGCCCCAGGTCACGACGGCGTTCGCGGTGTGACCGCTCGGAAATATATCGCCGCCGAGCCACATCTCGTTCGAACCGATCGTGGTCGCGTAGTGCGGCCCCAGCCGTCCCATGCCGTACTTGGCGGCTCCGACCGTGACGTTCAGCAGGAGCAGGGAGACGCCGAGCGCGATCAGCGGGCGCAGGGTGTGCTGCCGCCAGGACCGCCAGCCCAGCCAGGCCGCGACCATCACCGCGGTGGGGCCGCGCTGGCCCAGCACCACGTAGTAGTCGACGAACGCGTGGATGCCGGGCCACTGCTGGTAGGGCCGGAAGAACATGACCTGCCAGTCGAGGCGGACCAGCCACGAGGTGATCAGTACGGCCCACACGATCGCGACGTAGAACGCGAGGGTTCCGGCGAACAGCGCGAACCTGTGCCGGCTCATCTCCGGCACGTCCAGGAGCGCCGGTCGTTCCGGCTCCCGGTCCAGTCTCGCGAACACCCGGTCCAGACGGGTGAGCTTCCGTTCGGTACGCACCCAATCGACGTTACAGCGAGTGAGGAGTGATCCCGGCCGAATCAACGGCTTTGTGATGACGATGTGATGTGGGATTGCTCTCAGCGGGCGGTTTATTCTCGAGGAATCCGCAATCCGGGCGTACGAAGGACTTCAATTCCTTTGATCGGTCCGGTCGGCGGTTTTATCGTGCTTATGAATTCGTTAACCGAATGCTGGTACGGAATTCTCCCGGCGGCCATCGGGTGCCCCGGACCGGTCAGGGCGGGCCGGAGCCGTTCAGCCAGAACGCCCCGTAGACCGCCGACGCCACGGCGACGCCCCCCAGCACCAGTGCCGACCTGGAGGTTCGCCACCGGGCCAGGGCCAGGGCGAGGGGCAGCAGCAGCGGGAAGGCGGGCAGCAGCAGCCGCGGTTTCGAGCCGAAGTAGCTCGACGCGCACAGGGCGAGGGCGATCACGATCCCCGCGTACACCAGCAGGGCGAGCGGCTGACGCTGCCGTACGCACGCGATGTACAGCCGGACGAGCAGAGCGACCCCGACGACGAGGCCGACGCCCGCCAGGGCCGACGGGAACGACGTGAACTTCCCGGCGACGAAGCGGGCGAACGCCGCGCCCCCGTCGAAGCCGTTGCGCCAGCCGGCCTGGACGTCGAGATAACCGAGCGGGCCGCCACCGGTGCGGTGGCCGACCCACAGCACGTAGCCGGCGGCGCCCAGGGGTGCCAGCAGCATCCCCAGCACGCGCCGCGCGCTGTCACCGCGGGCGCGCTCCGGGGCGGCGCCGTCCCGGCCGCGTACGTGTGCCGCGATCGCGGCCACCCACACCGCGGCCGCCACCGCGAGCCCCACCGGGCGGGTCAGCCCGGCCAGCGAGGCCAGCAGTCCCGCCGTCACCCACCGTCCGGTCAGCACCGCGTACAGCGACCAGGCGGCCAGCGCGGTGAAGAGGGACTCGCTGTACGCCATCGACTGCACGACGCCGACCGGCAGCACGGCCCACAGCAGCACCGCGCACACCCCCGCGCGGCGGCCGTACACCCACTCCGCCACGGCGAAGATCCCCCAGGCCGCGGCGATCGAGGCGAGGAGGCTCACGGCGAAGCCCGCGTCCGCGTAGGACAGCGGCGAGACCGCCGCCCCCAGCCGCTCCAGCCAGGGCAGCAGCGGGAAGAAGGCCAGGTTGGAGTGCACGTCGCCGTTGGGGAGGCGCACCTCGTAGCCGTAGCCCAGTTCGGCGACCCTGGTGTACCAGAGGGAGTCCCAGCGGGCCGTCAGCAGTGTGTACGCGCTCTTGTCGCGCGCGGCGCTCCACAGGGCGAGGGCGAGCAGGCCCAGGGCGCGTACCGCCGCGTAGCCGAGGAGCGCCGGGGCGGCCCGGCGCAGGGCCCCGCGGCCCGTCGCAGGCGTTTCAAGATCGGTCACGGACCCGATTATCGGCCGGGGGCGGGGGCGGTCCGTCCGCCGGGGAGGCGGAGGCGGCCGGGGAGGCGGGCGCAGTGGCGGATGCCACACGTGCGACGCGGCAGGTGTGAGGCCCGCCACGTGCGCGGTGGACGGTCTCGCGTACTCTGGCCAGTCACTCGCGTTCCGTTGCACGGCCCGGAGGCCCCGCTCCTCTCCGGTCGAGCCGCAGGGGAGTCCCCACCCCCGCGATGCCCGCCGGACGCGAGGGAACATCTTGGAGGTACGTGCATGTCCGGGACGACCACGGCTGCCACCGCGCTGCGCCGTCGGACGGCCGGGGCCGGTGCCAACCGCTGGGTCGTCCTGGTCGTCCTCTGCGTCAGCCTGCTGCTGGTCGCGGTGGACGCGACCGTGCTGCACGTGGCGGTCCCCGCCGTCACCGAGGACCTGCGGCCCGGCGCGATCGAACTGCTCTGGATCGTCGACGTCTATCCCCTCGTCTGCGCCTCGCTGCTGATCCTCTTCGGCACGCTGGGCGACCGGGTGGGCCGCAGACGCATCCTCCTTCTGGGGTACGCGCTCTTCGGCGTGGCCTCCGCGCTCGCGGCGCTCGCCGACAGCGCCCAGGTCCTGATCCTCGCCCGGGCGCTGCTCGGCGTCGGCGGGGCCATGATCATGCCGGCGACGCTGTCGATCCTGCGGCAGGTCTTCCCCGACCGGCGGGAACGGGCGCTGGCCATCGGCGTCTGGAGCGCCGTGGCCGCGGTCGGCGCGGCGGTCGGGCCACTGCTCGGCGGGTTCCTGCTGGAGCACTTCTGGTGGGGCTCGGTCTTCCTCGTCAACATCCCGCTGATGCTGGTCAGCCTGCCGGTGGGACGGCTGCTGCTGCCCGAGTCGAAGGGCGACGGCCGCGGGCCCTGGGACGTCGTCGGCGCGCTGATGGCGGCGGGTGGCCTGTTCGGGGCCGTCCTGGGCGTGAAGCGGCTCGGCGGTGGCGAGCCGGTGGCGAGCGTGCTCACCGTCGTGCCGCTGGTGGTGGGCGCGGCCCTGCTGATCGCGTTCGTCCGGCGGCAGCGGCGGCGCACCCATCCGCTGGTGGACCTCACCCTGTTCCGCCGGCCGGCGTTCAGCACGTCGGTGGGCTGCATCGTGCTGGCGATGCTGGCGCTGGTGGGTCTGGAGCTGATCGCCGCGCAGTACCTCCAGCTCGTGCTCGGGCTCTCCCCGCTGCAGACCGGGCTGCGCCTGGTGCCCCTGACCTTCGCGGCGATGGCGGCGGGGCTGGCGGGCGCCCGGATGCTGCGGCGGTTCGGGCCGCGGCGGATGGTGTGCGCGGGCTTCTGCCTGACGGCCTTCGCGGTGGTGCTGCTCACGGCGCTGGGCCGGACCGACAACTGCGCGCTGATGCTGACGGGCTTCGTGCTGCTCGGCTTCGGCCTGGAGACGACGCTGTTCGGGGCGTACGAGTCGATGCTGAGCGAGGCTCCGCAGGCGCAGGCCGGCGGGGCGGCGGCGATCGGGGAGACGTCGTACCAGCTGGGCGCCGGGATCGGGATCGCGCTGCTGGGCACCGTGATGAACGTGGCGTACGCCCCGGGACTGACGGGGGGCGTGTCCGGGGTGCCGGCGTCGGCCTCGGCGGCGGCGGGGCATTCGCTGGGGGAGGCCTACGAGGTCGCGGCGCAGCTCGGCGGGCCCGCGGGGGCCGCGTTGCGGCGGGCCGCCGCCGACGCGTTCGTGCACGGACTGCACGTGACGCTGGTGGTGAGCGCGGGGCTGCTGTTGCTGGGGGCCGCGATGGCGTTGCGGTTGCCGCGGGTGATGAGCTGCGAGGAGGAGGCGGTCTCCGTGCCGGCACCCCGGGACGCGGTGGAGTCCCGGGTCTCCGTGTGAACCCCGGGTGAGCATGGTGGACGTGCGGGACGCCGCACCGTAACGTCGGGCGGGAGAACCGCGACTAGCAGCGCTAGTTTTCCTGTCCCGGAGGGTGTTCCATGGCCGCGTCCCCCAAGCCGCCCGCGTTCGACCCCGCCGATCCGCTCGGCGTCGACGACCTCCTGGAGCCGGAGGACCTGGCGATCCGCGACACCGTGCGGGAGTGGGCCGCGGACCGGGTGCTGCCGTACGTCGCGGACTGGTACGAGAAGGGCGAGCTGCCCGGCATCCGGGAGCTGGCCCGCGAGCTGGGCGGCATCGGCGCCCTGGGCATGTCACTGAAGGGGTACGGCTGCGCCGGCGCGAGCGCCGTGCAGTACGGGCTGGCCTGTCTGGAGCTGGAGGCAGCCGACTCCGGCATCCGCTCCCTGGTCTCCGTGCAGGGTTCCCTCGCCATGTACGCCATCCACCGCTTCGGCAGCGAGGAGCAGAAGCAGACGTGGCTGCCGCGGATGGCCGCCGGCGAGGTCATCGGCTGCTTCGGGCTGACCGAGCCCGACCACGGCTCCGACCCCGCCCACATGCGCACCCGCGCCAAGCGGGACGGCGGCGACTGGGTGCTCGACGGACGCAAGATGTGGATCACCAACGGTTCGGTGGCCGGCGTCGCCGTGGTCTGGGCGCAGACGGAGGACGGCATCCGCGGGTTCGTGGTCCCCACCGACAGCCCCGGTTTCTCCGCGCCCGAGATCAAGCACAAGTGGTCGTTGCGGGCCAGCGTCACCAGTGAGCTGGTCCTGGACGGCGTACGGCTGCCCGCCGACGCCGTGCTGCCCGAGGTCACCGGTCTGCGCGGACCGCTCAGCTGCCTCACGCACGCCCGTTACGGCATCGTCTGGGGTTCGATGGGCGCGGCCCGCAGTTCCTTCGAGGCGGCGGTGGAGTACGCGAAGTCGCGGGAGCAGTTCGGGCGGCCGATCGGCGGCTTCCAGCTGACCCAGGCCAAACTCGCCGACATGGCGGTCGAACTGCACAAGGGGATTGTGCTCGCCCACCACCTGGGGCGGCGCATGGACGCCGGCCGGCTGCGTCCCGAGCAGGTCAGCTTCGGCAAGCTCAACAACGTCCGCGAGGCCATCGACATCTGCCGTACGGCCCGCACGATCCTCGGTGCCAACGGGATCTCCCTCGAATACCCCGTGATGCGGCACGCGACGAACCTGGAATCGGTGCTCACCTACGAGGGCACCGTCGAGATGCACCAGCTGGTGCTGGGCAAGGCGCTCACCGGACTCGACGCCTTCCGGTAGGCGTCCGGCGGGGGGGGGGCGGGGCCGTGGTGCGTGGCCCCGCCTCAGCTCTGGTTGAAGAATCCGTCGGAACGGTGCGCGGCGGGCTCGCCGCTGATGACCTGCGTGTCGGCCGGGCTCAGCAGGAAGACGCGGGTGGACACCCGCTCGATGGAGCCGCGCAGGCCGAAGATCAGGCCGGCCGCGAAGTCGACCACCCGCTTGGCGTCGGTGGCCTCCATGGCCGTCAGGTTCATGATGACCGGGACCCCGTCCCGGAACAGTTCGCCGATGGACCGTGCGTCCCGGAAGCTGTCCGGGGTGACGGTCGCGATGCGGCGGCCCTTCTCCTCGGCCACGTCCGAGGCCACCTTCACCCGCGGGTCCGTGACCCAGGCGTCCCCGGGCTCGGTGCCCTCGGTGTAGTCGTCGTCGTAGTAGCGCTCGTCATCGTTGTCGTCGACGAGGCCGAGCCACGCACTCGCCTTGCGTACCGATCCCATGGACGCCTCCTCTCACAGCGGTCTTTCGTGCTTCCGCATCCCTATGGTCATCCATGATGCGGACGTCGCGCCAAGTGGATAGACGCCGCGCGGGGGGTTTGTGACGGTACTGGTGCACAGCGAATCCGTCGAGAGTCCTTGTGTCCCAAGGGCCGTTTCCCAAACGGATGCTGACTGTGAGTGAAATATGATTCTTCCCGGCGGACGGGTGAGGGCGGGTGCGTACGGGTGAACCCGTCGGTCGGTACGATGCCGCAGCTCAACGTCGTACGAACCACGGGGGAACGTCGTGTTCGGAATAGTCAGGCCTTGCAGGCATCGGCTCGGGGAGAGCCTCACGAGCCAGTGGATGGCGCATTTGTGCGGGTTGTGTCTCGCTCTGCGCAAGGACCACGGGCAGCTCGCGCGCATCGTGACGAACTATGACGGATTGCTCATATCGGTTTTGACGGAGGCTCAGTCCGGGGAAAAGGGAACGGGTGCCGGACGGCGCACCGCCGGGCCCTGTCCGTTGCGCGGGATGCGCACCGCGTCCGTCGCCCACGGTGAGGGGGCCCGGCTCGCCGCGGCCGTCTCCCTGGTGCTGGCCTCGGCCAAGGTGCGCGACCATGTCGCCGACGGGGACGGGATGCTGGCCCGCCGTCCGCTGGCCCGGGCCGCCCGCCGGGTCGCCGCGGGCTGGGACGCCGCCGGTGCCCGAGGGGGCGGTGCCGTCGGTTTCGACACCGCCGTCCTGGTCGACGCCGTGGACCGGCAGGGCGGCATCGAGGCGCTCGCCGGGCCCGGCACACCGCTGCTCACCGTCACCGAGCCGACCGAGACCGCGACCGCCGCCGCGTTCGCGCACACCGCCCACCTGGCCGGCCGGCCGCGCAACGCCGGGCCGCTCGCCGAGGCCGGGCGGCTCTTCGGCCGGCTCGCCCACCTGCTCGACGCCGTGGAGGACAGGGAAGCCGACGCCGCGTCGGGTGCCTGGAACCCCCTCACCGCCACCGGGACCCCGCTCACGGAGGCCCGGCGGCTGGCGGACGACGCCGTGCACGGGGTGCGGCTCGCGCTGCGCGAGGCGGAGTTCGACGACGGGCGGCTGGTGCACCGGCTGCTCGTGCACGAGCTGGGCAACTCGGTCGACCGCGCATTCGGCACCGTGTCGTGCGCCCACGGCAGCCATCCGTACGCCCCTCCGGGCGCCCCCGGCGGCCCCGGTGTGCCGACGCCTCCGGAGCCGCCGCGCCGGGACCGCCGAGGGCTGCTCGCGGGGTGCGCGGTGTGGCTGGGGCTGGCGTGTACGTGCCAGATGTGCTGCGGCACGTACCACGACCCGTGGAGCGGGGAGGAGAAGCAGTCGTCCTGTTCCAGCGGCGACTGCGGCAACTGCTGTGAATGCTGCGACTGCTGCGGCAACTGCTGCGGCGACGACGGGTGCGGGTGCGACGGCTGCGACTGCGGCTGCAACTGCTGACGTACCCGGCATGGGAGGGTTGTCCGCATGACGACGGACGCATCCGACGAGTGGAAGCAGTGGCACGCGCAGCGCGTCGCGGCGGTGTCGGCGCCCTACGGGCCGCTCGCGCTGACCGGCACGTACTGGCTGGAGGACCATCCGGAGGGCCGACTGCCGGGCGTTCCCGGGAGGTGGACGGCGGACGGCGACGCGGTGCTGCTGCGGGCCGCCGGGGCGGACGGGCTCACCGTGGACGGCAGACCCTTCGACGGGGAGGTGCGGCTCACGGCCGACCCGGGTCCGGCGAACTCCCGCGTGACCCACGGTGAGCGGCACCTGGTCGTCCTGGTGCGCGAGGGCTCCTGGGGTGTGCGTGACTTCGACCCGGCCGCCGGGGCGCGGCGGGCCTTCGGCGGCATCGCGGCCACGCCCCACGATCCGCGCTGGTCGGTACCGGGGCGCTTCACGCCGTACGACACCGGGCGGCGCAGCGTGCGGGTGCCGAACGCGGACGGACGGGAGCGCGGGCTCGGCCTCGGCGGGGAGCTGGCCTTCGCACTGGAGGGGCGGGACCTCACGCTCCAGGTGAGTGTCGAGGAGGACGGCTCGCTGTGGGCCGTCTTCGCCGACGCCACCAGCGGGAGCACCAGTTACCGCTTCCGGTTCCTGCGGCCGGCCGCGCCGGACGACGAAGGCCGTACCACGGTCGACTTCAATCGCGCGCTGCTGCCGCCGTGTGCCTTCGCCGACCACTTCGTCTGCCCCTTCCCCCCGCCGGGGAACACCCTGGAGGTCCGCGTCGAGGCGGGGGAGCGCGAAACGCGCTGAACGCCGCCCCCGGGGGGCGGAGGCGGGTGGTTCAAAGGGCGACGGCCGAAAGGCACTCTTGCGCCGACCGGTCGTTCGGCCGAATACTCCAACCTCAGCGCTTGTCAGGAGCACGACGCGTCCGGAACCCGGACGCTGGGGCCCCTGGCTGCGCCTCACGGGCCCCCAACCCCACAGGAGGGGCCCCCGACTTCCCCCGTGGAGGAACGAAAAGTGAGGAACAAGCGCACCACCCCCCGCAGCGGCATCACGAGACGGACTCGGCTGATCGCCGTCTCCTCCGGCCTCGTGGCCGCGGCCGCGATCGCGATCCCCAGCGCGAACGCGGCACCGACCCCGGCCACCTTCAGCGCCGCCGAGCTCAACAGCGCCAGCAGCGCGGTGCTCAAGGCCGACGTCCCCGGCACCGCCTGGGCCGTCGACAGCAAGAGCGGCCAGGTGCTTCTCACGGTCGACAGCACGGTCTCCCAGGCCGAGATCGCGAAGATCAAGGAGCAGGCCGGCGACAAGGCCGGCGCGCTCACGATCAAGCGCACCCCCGGCACGTTCAACAAGCTGATCCAGGGCGGTGACGCCATCTACGCGAGCAGCTGGCGCTGCTCCCTCGGCTTCAACGTCCGGGCCAGCAACGGGACCGAGTACTTCCTGACCGCCGGTCACTGCACCGACGGCGCGGGCACCTGGTACTCCAACTCCGGCCGCACCTCGGTCATCGGCTCCACGGCCGGCTCCAGCTTCCCGGGCAACGACTACGGTCTCGTCCGGTACTCCGGGTCCGTCAGCCGGCCCGGCACCGCGAACGGCGTGGACATCACCCGTGCGGCCACCCCGAGCGTGGGCACCACGGTCATCCGCGACGGTTCCACCACCGGCACCCACAGCGGCCGGGTCACCGCTCTGAACGCCACCGTCAACTACGGCGGCGGCGACGTCGTCGGCGGGCTGATCCAGACCACGGTCTGCGCCGAGCCCGGTGACTCCGGCGGCGCGCTCTACGGCAGCAACGGCACGGCGTACGGTCTGACCTCCGGCGGCAGCGGCAACTGCTCCTCCGGCGGTACGACGTTCTTCCAGCCGGTCACGGAGGCCCTGAGCGCCTACGGCGTCAGCGTCTACTAGGCCGCTCCACCGGATCGCGACCGGCGGAACCCGAGCCCCCGCACACCGACAGGTGTGCGGGGGCTCTCCGTTGTCCGTGTCCGGCACCGGGGGTCGCCACCGCGTGTAGACGCACACGCGTGGCCGGGTGCGCAAGAGGCGAATTCCGGACAGGGCGGGATCCGGTCGGCCGGACCTCTGTTACTCGCCCGTAGCGTTTGCTGGTGCGTTCGCCGCACGAATCCTGCTGGAAGGGACATGAAAGGTGAAGGTCCTGTGACCGCACCGGTGTTGTCGTGCGCACGTCCTGAAGTCGACCTTGTGTGCCCCCTGTGTGTTCGGAAGAGTGAGCGCTCGTCAACCAGCCTTCCGGTTCGCGAGGTCCCCACAACCTCCCGGGCCGACCCCCCACAGGAGGACATGAGTTGAAGCACCGACGCATACCCAGGCGACGGGCCGCCGTCGTAGGTGCGGGCATCACCGCACTGGTCGCCGCGGGAGTCACCTTCCAGAGTGCGAACGCCAGCGAGGCCCCGAAGGCCTCCGCCCCCGAGACCCTGTCGGTCACGGCGGCCGGAAAGCTCGCCTCGACGCTGCTGGGCGACCTCGGTACCGACGCGGCGGGCACGTACTACGACGCGGAGGCGAAGAGCCTCGTCGTCAACGTGCTCGACGAGACCGCCGCACGGACCGTCGAGGAGGCCGGCGCCAAGGCCAGAGTCGTCGAGAACTCGCTCGCCGAACTGAAGAGCGCGCGCACCACCCTCGCCGAGGACGCGGCCGTCCCGGGTACCGCCTGGGCGACCGACCCGACCACCAACAAGGTCGTCGTCACCGCCGACCGCACGGTCTCCGAGGCCGAGTGGGCCAAGCTGACCAAGGTGGTCGAGGGGCTCGGCGCCAAGGCGGAGCTCCAGCGGACCAAGGGTGAGTACCGGCCCTTCATCGCGGGCGGCGACGCGATCACCGACGGCAGCGGTCGCTGCTCGCTCGGCTTCAACGTGACCAAGGGCGGGGAGCCGCACTTCCTCACCGCCGGTCACTGCACCGAGGGCATCACCAGCTGGCAGGACTCCTCCGGCAACCAGCTCGGCGACAACGTGACGTCCAGCTTCCCGGACAACGACTACGGCCTGGTCAAGTACTCCGGCGAGGTGGACCACCCGAGCGAGGTCAACCTCTACGACGGCTCCTCGCAGGCCATCTCCGGCGCCGCCGAGGCCACCGTCGGCATGGAGGTGACCCGCAGCGGCTCCACCACCCAGGTGCACTCCGGCAAGGTCACCGGCCTGGACGCCACCGTCAACTACGGCAACGGCGACATCGTCAACGGCCTGATCCAGACCGACGTCTGCGCCGAGCCCGGCGACAGCGGCGGTTCGCTCTTCTCGGGCGACAAGGCCGTCGGCCTCACCTCCGGCGGCAGCGGCGACTGCACCTCGGGCGGTGAGACCTTCTTCCAGCCGGTGACGGAGGCCCTGTCGGCCACCGGTACGCAGATCGGCTGAGCGGCACCGCGTCCGAAGCACGGCTGAAGTCCCGTCCCGCGCGCGAGGGGCGGGACTTCGGCGTGTCCGCGGACATGTCGTCCGCCCGCGGGCGCGGCGGTCTCAGCCCGTCTGCGTGGGCAGCTCCGCCTCCCGGCGCGCGCGGCGCAGCACGGCCGCCAGCACCGTGAGCACCGTCCCCGCGACCGCCCACACCCACAGCACCAGCAGGGGGACGGTCGTGTCGTTGCCCTTGAAGTAGGCGACCGAGCGGGCCGTCCAGGTGCCGGCGCCCGGCGGGAGCCACGGGCCGATCTCCCTCCAGAACGGCGGCAGCATCGGCAGCGGGAAGGCGCCGCCCGCGCTCGGGTTGCCCGCGATCACCACCAGCAGGATCGCCAGCCCGATGCCGACGATCCCGAAGACGCCCTGGAGGGCGAGGGTGGCGGCGCCCACGGCGAGGATGACCAGCGCGCCGAGCCCCCACAGGTCCACCACGCTGCCGGGCAGCGCGCCCAGGACCGGCCCGACGATCACCGCGCCGCCGAGTCCGCCGACGATCGCGACCAGCGCCATCACGATCAGCCGGATCGCCGCGCGGAGCGGGTCGGCCGGGCGGGCGCCGGCGCTGATCGCGAGGATCGAGGCGCACAGGTAGCCGCCGACGCACCAGCCCACGACCAGGTAGAAGGACGACAGTCCGTCGAAGTCCCGGTCCGAGGCGGGGGCCACGTCGACGGTGCGCACCGTGCGGCCCTCGGACCGCTCCGCCTGGGCGACGATCCCCTCCAGGGTGGTGGCGAGGACGGTGCCGCCGCCGGAGGCGACCAGCAGCGTGTCGGTGCGGCCGGAGGAGTCGGCGATCAGGGCGCCGTCGATCTCCCGGTTCTCGATCTGCTTCCGGGCGCTCGCCGCGTCGGCCACCGTGCGCGGGTCCAGCGGTGATCCGGGCAGCCGCTCCAGTCCGCTCACCGTCCGCTCGGCCACCGCGGGCGGCGCGACCACCCCGAAGGGCACGTCCTTCGGCTTCGGGTCGTGCAGCGCTCCCACGTAGGAGGCGATGAACAGCAGCTGGAGCGCGATCACCCCGAGCACGAGCAGGGTGGCCCGTGGGGTCACGGCGTCCTTCACCTGACCGAGGAAGGAGCCGCTCCGGGTGCCGGTGCCTGGGGTGTGCGACATGTCCCCACGGTCCGGGCCGACGGACGTTTGCGCAGGTGGGGAGGGGCCGAACGGATGTCGCACAAACATTCGAGGATGGGGGTATGGTGGGGGTGAAGTGGTTGGGAACAGACGTTCGATAAGGCGTCGGGTTCAAGGATCGGGAGGTGTGCGTGCCGGGTTTCACGCATCTGCACACCGTCTCCGGGTTCTCCGCCCGCTACGGCGCCTCCCACCCGGAGCGGCTGGCCGAGCGTGCCTTCGAGCGGGGCATGGACGCCCTCGCCCTCACCGACCGCGACACCCTCGCGGGGACGGTCCGCTTCGCCAAGGCCTGCGCGAAGGCGGGCGTCCGTCCGCTGTTCGGCGCGGAGCTGGCGGTGGCCGCCCCCGAGCAGCCCGAGGCGGACCGCACGGAGACCTCCGTACGCCGGGACCGGCGCCGGACCCCCGTGCGCGGCGGAGCCTTCGTCGACGAGTCGGCCCCGCGGGTGACCTTCCTCGCCCGGGACGGCGCCCGCGGCTGGGCCGACCTGTGCCGGCTGGTGTCCGCCGCCCACACCGCCGAGGGCACCCCGCTGCTGTCCTGGGCCGACAACCACGGGGCCGGCCTGACCGTCCTGCTCGGCCCCTCCTCCGACGTCGGCCGCGCCCTCGCCGCCGGCCGCCCCGACCGCGCGGCGAAGCTCCTCGCCCCCTGGCGCGAGGTCTACGGCGACGCCCTGCGCCTGGAGGCCGTCTGGCACGGCCGCGAAGGGACCGGCCCGGGCTCCCTGCGCCTGGCCGCCCGCACCGTCGGCCTCGCCGCCGAGCAGGGCGTCCGGCCGGTGCTGGCCAACGCCGTCCGGTACGCCGACCCCGGCCAGGGACCGGTCGCCGACGTCCTGGACGCCGCCCGCCGCCTGGTCCCGATCGACGCCACCGGGGAACTGGACTCCGGCGAGGCCTGGCTGAAGGACGCCGGCGCCATGCGCCACGCCGCCGAGCGGATCGTCGAGGCCGCGGGCTTCCGGCGCGACACGGCCCACCGCCTGCTGGAGCAGACGCAGGCCACGGCCGCCGAGTGCCTGGTCGACCCGGACGACGACCTCGGCATGGGCGCCGTCCACTTCCCCGAGCCGCACCTGGTCGGCGCCGGGCGACGCACCGCCCAGCGGGCGCTGGCCTCCCGGGCGGCGGCGGGCATGGTGCGGCGCGGCTACGACCGGCGCCGGGACCACCGGGAGTACTGGGAGCGGATGCACCACGAGCTGGACATCATCGCCCACCACGGCTTCGCCTCGTACTTCCTCACCGTCGCCCAGGTCGTGGACGACGTACGGCACATGGGCATCCGGGTCGCCGCGCGCGGCTCCGGCGCGGGCTCGCTCGTCAACCACCTCCTCGGCATCGCGCACGCCGACCCGGTCGAGCACGGGCTGCTGATGGAGCGCTTCCTGTCCAAGGAGCGGGTCGTGCTCCCCGACATCGACATCGACGTGGAGTCCGCGCGCCGTCTGGAGGTCTACCGCGCGATCATCGACCGCTTCGGCACCGAGCGGGTCGCCACGGTCGCGATGCCGGAGACGTACCGGGTGCGGCACGCCATCCGCGACGTCGGCGCCGCCCTGTCCATGGACCCGGCGGAGATCGACCGTGTCGCCAAGGCCTTCCCGCACATCCGCGCCCGCGACGCCCGCGCCGCGCTGGAGGAACTGCCCGAGCTGCGGCAGCTGGCGGGGGAGAAGGAGAAGTACGGGAAGCTCTGGGAACTGGTCGAGGGTCTGGACGCCCTCCCGCGCGGGGTCGCCATGCACCCCTGCGGGGTACTGCTCTCCGACGCCTCCCTGCTCTCCCGGACGCCGGTCGTGCCGACCAGCGGCGAGGGCTTCCCCATGGCGCAGTTCGACAAGGACGACGTCGAGGACCTCGGGCTGCTCAAGCTGGACGTGCTCGGGGTGCGGATGCAGTCGGCGATGGCGCACGCGGTGGCCGAGGTGAAGCGGGCCACGGGCGCCGAGGTCGACCTGGACTCCGTGCCGGAGGGCGATCCGGCGACCTACCGGATGATCCGCTCCGCCGAGACGCTGGGCTGCTTCCAGATCGAGTCGCCGGGGCAGCGGGACCTGGTCGGCAGGCTCCAGCCGTCGACCTTCCACGACCTGGTCGTCGACATCTCGCTCTTCCGGCCCGGCCCGGTCGCCGCCGACATGGTGCGCCCCTTCATCGAGGCCCGGCACGGGCGGGCGCCGGTGCGCTACCCGCACGAGGACCTGTCGGAAGCGCTGGCGGGCACCTACGGGGTCGTCGTCTTCCACGAGCAGGTCATCGACATCGTGGCCGTCATGACCGGCTGCGGACGCGGCGAGGCGGACCGGGTGCGGCGCGGGCTGTCCGACCCGGAGTCACAGGGGCGGATCAAGGTGTGGTTCGCCCAGCACGCGGCGGCGCGCGGGTACGACGCGGAGACGATCGGGCGGACCTGGGAGATCGTCGAGGCCTTCGGGTCGTACGGCTTCTGCAAGGCGCACGCGGTCGCCTTCGCGGTGCCGACGTACCAGTCGGCGTGGCTGAAGGCCCACCACCCGGCCGCCTTCTACGCCGGTCTGCTCACCCACGACCCCGGCATGTACCCCAAGCGGCTGCTGCTGGCGGACGCGCGGCGGCGCGGGGTGCCGATCCTGCCGCTGGACGTCAACACGTCGGGGGTCGCACACAGGATCGAACTGGTGTCTGAATCAGGTACGCCGCGCCGGCCGGGGACGTGGGGCCTGCGCCTCGCCCTCCTGGACGTGCACGGCATCAGCGAGGCCGAGGCGGAGCGGATCGCCGAGGGGCAGCCCTACGCCTCCCTGCTCGACTTCTGGGAACGGGCCCGCCCCAGCAGGCCGCTGGCCGGACGGCTCGCCCAGGTCGGCGCGCTGGACGCGTTCGGCGCCAACCGCCGCGACCTGCAACTGCACCTGACCGAGCTGCACCGCGGCGCCCGGGGCGGACGCGGTGACCAGCTCCCGCTGTCCGGCGGGCGCAGGACCGCGTCGGCCGGGCTGCCCGACCTCACCTCGGCGGAGAAGCTCAGCGCCGAGCTGGGCGTGCTGTCCATGGACGCCTCCCGCAACCTGATGGACGACCACCGGACCTTCCTGAACGAGCTGGGCGTGGTGTCGGCCAAGCGGCTGCGCGAGCTTCGGCACGGGGAGACGGTGCTGGTCGCGGGCGCCAAGGCGGCCACGCAGACCCCGCCGGTCCGCTCCGGGCGGCGGGTCATCTTCTCCACTCTCGACGACGGCACCGGCCTGGTCGACCTCGCCTTCTTCGACGACTCGCACGACACCTGCGCGCACACCGTCTTCCACTCCTGGCTGCTGCTGGTGCGCGGGGTGGTGCAGCGGCGCGGCCCGCGCAGTTTCAGCGTGGTCGGCTCCGCCGCCTGGAACCTCGCCGACCTGCTGGAGGTGCGCCGCGAGGAGGGACTCGAGGGCGTCGCGGCCCGGCTGGCCGGAGCGGGCGGGCCCCCGGAGGGCGGGCCCCCGGAGGGCGACTCAGGACCCGCGCGCCGCCGGCTCGCCGGGTCGGACGGGCTGCCCGCGCCGGCCGGGTCCGCCGCCCAGGACGCGATGGAACGGCAGCGGACCATCCGCATGCCCACGGGGTACGAGATGCACCCCTGGGCCGATCTGCGCCCCGCGGGCGAAGGGCCCGCGGGGGGAAGGAAGTTGTGGCACCAGAGTCCGGGGAGTGCGGGATGACCATTCTCTGCGTACGTTTCCAGCTGCCGCCGATGTACGAGGCGGCCCTGCCCCGCCTGCTGGGGCTGTTGGAGGAGTTCACACCGGTCGTCGAGGCGCTGCCACCGGACGGGGCGCTGGCCGATCTGCGGGGCGCCGAGCGGTACTTCGGGCGGGACGCCGTGGAACTGGCCTCGGTGATCCGCGTCCGCGCCCTCGCGCTGTACGGCGTCGACTGCGTGATCGGCGCCGGTCCCGGCCCGATGCTCGCCCGCGTGGCGCTGCGGGACGCCCGGCCGGGGCTGACCCGCGCGGTGCCCGAGGGCGGGGAGCGGGAGTTCCTCGCCGGGAAGCCCGTCGCCGCGCTGCCCGGCGTCGGTACCGCGACCGCCCGCACCCTGTGCGAGTACGGCCTCGACACCCTCGGCCGGGTCGCCGCCGCGCCCCTGTCCACGCTCCAGCGGCTGGTCGGCGCGAAGACCGGCCGCGAACTGCACGAGAAGGCGAACGGCGTCGACCGCGGCCGGGTCGTCCCCAACGGGATCTCCCGTTCCCTTGCCGCCGAACGCCCCTTCACCCGCGACGAACTCGACCCCGGCCGGCACCGCCGCGCCCTGCTCTCGGCCGCCGAGGAGCTGGGCTCCCGGCTGCGGGCGGTGGACAAGGTGTGCCGCACCCTCACCCTCACCGTGCGCTACGCCGACCGCTCCGCGACCGTCCGCAGCCGCACCCTGAAGGAACCGACCGCGCACTCGGCGGCCCTGACGCGGACCGCCTACGGCCTGTACGAGGCGCTCGGCCTCCAGCGCGCCCGGGTCCGCTCGGTCGCCCTGCGCGCCGAGGGCCTGGCCCCCGCCGAGCAGGCTTCCCACCAGCTCACCTTCGATCCCGTGGACGAGAAGGTCCGCCGGATCGAGGAGGTCGCGGACCGCGCGCGGGCGAAGTTCGGGCCGAGGGCGGTGATGCCGGGGTCGCTGGCGGCGTGAGGCCCCCGCGGGTCAGTTGGCCCACGGGGGAGTGAGCCGGGTGCCGTCGGCCAGCTCGGCCTCCAGGCCCACCGAGGTGGTGACCCAGGACGTCGCGGTCCGGTCGGTGGGGTTCTCGACGGCGAGGGTCGATCCCGCGTTGATGATCACCGTGTCGCCCGCGGTGACGCGCTCGGTGCGGCCGTCGAGGGTGATCAGCAGTTCGCCGGTGAGCAGGTGGAAGATCTCCTCCCGGGTGACGGTGTGCGCGGGCGCCCTCGTCCCGGCCGGGATCTCGCCCCGCCAGGCGCACAGCTCCCTGCTGCCGGAGCGAGGGGTGGCGTACGAGACGAAACGGGCGCCGTGGATCTCGTGGATCACGGCCTCGGACGAGCGGACTACGGGCATGGCGGACTCCTCGCACGGGATGGTCAAGCTGCTTGACTACCTTCCTATGGTCAAGCTGCTTGACCATGACGTCAAGGGTGTTTCAATTCCCCCGTGCAGAACTCCGACGCCATGGCCCTGTCCGCCGCCCTGCTCGCCGCCGCCGGCGGACTCACGCAGCGCATTCACGAGGGGGTCGTCGCCCGCGGCTTCGAGGGTCTGCGGCCCGCCCACGGCTTCGCGTTCGCCCGGCTCGCCCCGGACGGTGCCACGGTCACCGACCTCGCCGCACACCTCGGCATGACCAAGCAGGCCGCCAGTCAGCTCGTCGAGGAACTGGTGCGCAAGGGGTTCGCCGAACGTCGGCCGCACCCCGTGGACGCGCGGGCCCGGCTGATCGTGCTCACCGAGCGGGGGTGGGACTGCACGCGGGCCGCCGAGGAGGCGGCGGCCGAGGCGGTGCGTGCGTGGGCCGACGTCGTCGGCGAGGGCGAGGTGCGCGCGTTGCACGGCCTGCTGGCGCGGGTCGCCCCCAACGGGCCCGTACGGCCCGCCTGGTGACCCTTTATCACCTGCGTCGCGACCGGCGCCGGTTGTCACTGGAAGTTTTTACCGACACGTAACTTCACGTCTGCGCTACTCGTCCGTAACTTGATGAGTGAACCAGCATCCCGTGATCCGGATCACAGGGCGTCCTGCCGCCGCACTCCCTCGATCCGCAAGGAGATCACCCGATGCTGCCCTTCAGACGAGTGCTCAGACCCCTGGCCGCGCTGCTGCTGACCGCCGCGGCCGTCCTGGTCCCCGCCACCACCGCCCACGCCGCCGACGCGCGGCCCGGCGCCGGCTGGAACGACTGGTCCTGCCGGCCCTCCGCCGCCCACCCGCGGCCCGTCGTCCTGGTCCACGGCACCTTCGGGAACTCCGTCGACAACTGGCTGGGCCTCGCGCCCTACCTCGAAGACCGCGGCTACTGCGTCTTCTCCCTCGACTACGGCCAACTGCCCGGCGTCCCGTTCTTCCACGGCCTCGGCCCGGTCGAGAAGTCCGCGGAGCAGCTCGCCGCCTACGTCGACAGGGTGCTCGCCGCGACGGGCGCCGCCGAGACCGACATCGTCGGCCACTCCCAGGGCGGCATGATGCCCCGCTACTACCTGAAGTTCCTCGGCGGAGCCGACGAGGTGAACGCCCTGGTCGGCATCGCGCCCAGCAACCACGGCACCACCCTGTCCGGCCTCACCCGGCTGCTGCCGTACTTCCCCGGCGCCGAGGACCTGCTGGACGAGCACACGCCCGCCCTCGCCGACCAGGTCGTCGGCTCCGACGTCCTCACCAGGCTGAACGAGGGCGGAGACACCGTGCCCGGCGTCCGCTACACCGTCCTCGCCACCCGGTACGACCAGGTGGTCACGCCGTACCGCAGCCAGTTCCTGAGCGGCCCCGGGGTGCGCAACATCCTCCTGCAGGACCTGTGCCCCGTCGACCTGTCCGAGCACCTGGCGATCGGGCTCTTCGACCGCGTCGCCTTCCACGCGGTGGCGGGCGCTCTCGACCCGGCGCACGCCAGGCCCACCACCTGCGCCTCGGTCCTCGGCTGACCCCGGCGCCGGTACGCCGCGCGGGGCCTGTCCGACCTGAGCCGCCCGACAGGCCCCGCGCCCCCCGTGTCCCGGGTCAGCGACCGTGCCGGCCGCCGGTCTGCGCGCGGCGGCGGACCGACGCGAACAGCGCCGCCGCGCCCACCGCGAGGGCGGCGGCGCCGCCGACGGCGATGTAGGGCGTGGTGCTGTCCCCGCCGGTCTCGGCGAGGTTCTCGGTGCCGGCCCCGGCGGCCTTGACCTCGTTGGGCTCACCCGCGGCCGCCTCGGTGGCCGCGTCGGGAGCCGCCTCCGGGGTGGCCGGGTCGGCCGGGTCCACCGGGTCCGTCGTCGTCTCGGCGTCCTGGTCGCCGTGGCCGTGGTGCTCGATCGTCGACTTGTCGGCCGCGGCCGCGATCTGCTCCTCGGACGGCGCGGAGGCCACGGGAGCCGGGGCGGTACCCTCCGCGGTCTCCCCGCCCGACGCCGTGTCGTCCGCCGCACCACCGCCCGCGGTGGCACCACCGTCACCGCCGAAGGAGACGTCGGAGCAGGAGTAGAACGCCTCCGGGCTGTCCGAGCGCTGCCACACCGCGTACAGCAGGTGCTTGCCGGAGCGCTCGGGAAGGGCGCCGGAGAAGGTGTAGAAACCGCCCGAGGCGACCGGGTCGGTGACCGTCGCCACCGGGGCGGACAGGTCCAGGTCACCCCAGCCCAGCGGCTGCGACGGGTCGTACCCGGGCTTGGTGATGTACACCTTGAAGGTCCCCTTGTGCGGAGCCGTCACCCGGTACTTGAAGGTGTACGCACCGCTGCTCACGCCGGTGGCGGGCCAGTCGGCACGCGCCAGGTCCATGCCCTTGAAGGCCGGGTCGTTGGCGCTGCACAGCCTGCCGTCCGGAATCAGGTCCTGGTGCTTGCCGGCGGCGTTGCCGATGCGGATGCCGTTCCAGTCGTACAGCGCCTGCGTGCCGCCGGCCGCGACGGCCGCCTTGCACGCCGCGGACCGCGGGCTCTCGGGGCCCTCGGCGTGACACTGCGAGACCCGGCTGACCGGGTCGCCCATCGAACCGTGCGCGGCCGCGGGGGCGGCGGCCAGCGTGGTCAGGGCCAGCGGGGCGACACCGGCGAGGGCGACGGCGGCGGCCCTGCGGGAGACGGACGATGCGGGCATGGGGAACTCCTCGAAACGGTCACAGGGGACGTGGACTCCGGGCCGGAACCCGTGGGGGTGATCAGCAAGCTAGCCCCGGGGAACCGCGAAATCGCCTGCTGGAGGCGGGTGAGGGAGATCCTTATGGTCGCGTTAAGGGAGTGCTCAGGCTGGGCTCAGGTAGCTACCGTTCGCGGCATGACAGAAGAGCAGATCCGGCAGGCGGTCCCCGCCGACCTGCCGGCGGTGAAGGCCGTCACCGACGCCGCCTACCGCCCCTACATCGAGCGCATCGCCGTGGTCCCGCAGCCCATGGAGGCGGACCACGCGGCGGACGTGGCCGCGGGCAAGGTCTTCGTCGAGACAGCCCCGGACGAGCCCGGAGGGCGCGGGGAAGTGGTGGGCGTCGTGGTCCTGGAGGCGTGCGCGGACCACCTCTTCCTCGACAGCGTCGCCGTCCACCCCGACGCACACGGCAGGGGCGTGGGACGGCGACTGCTGCGCTTCGTCGACGCACGCGCGCGAGCGCTGGGCCTGCCGGAGGTCAGGCTCTACACCAACGCCCTGATGTGGGAGAACCAGAAGATCTATCCGAAGTACGGCTACGAACTCGTGGAGCGCCGGACGGACGGGCCCTACGACCGTCTCCACTACCGCAAGCGGCTGCCCCGCCGCGTCTCATGACGTGACCGGCCCGGTCAGCTGTCCGGCCACCAGGTGCGCGCGACGTCCTTGCGGACCTCCGGGCGCCCGGAGGGACGCTCGTCGGCCTCCTCGCGGACACGGCGGGCGTCGGACTTCTTCAGGGGCTTCTGCACGGTCAGACGGCGCATGGCTGCCTCCTTACGGATCCACCGGGTTCCGCGTTGTCACGGAGGTAGACCCTTTCCCCGAGACTTGCTCATCGATGCATTCCTGTCAGTGGCGGCTGTCACGTTCCCGTGCCACACCCGTGCCGTCGCCACCGGTCGTCACTGTGGGTGCCCGGGTGATGACAGCAGGTCGGTGAACCCCTCCCCGTGGGCCAGCCGCTCCAGTTCGTCCAGGGCGGCCACGGCGGCGGCAGCGGCCTCGGGGTCCCGCTCCGCCAGACCGCTCCCGGCGAACTCGTCCTCGTCCAGCCGCCGTACGTCCGAGCCGTCCGCGGAGCGCCACAGGTCCAGGTCGAGGTCCTCCACGACCAGCTCCGCGCCGGTGAGCACGGCGGGGCGGGTGACGTCGCAGTACCAGCCCTTCAGCACGCCCGAACCGGTCCGGACCTCCTTCACGGAGTACCAGCGGTCGCGCCAGTAGTACTCGGTGAACACGTCGCCCGCCTCGAAGCGCACGAAGCCGAAGTCGCGGACGCCGGCACCGGCCCAGGGGGCGCGGACGGCGAGGCGGGTGCCGTCGTCGTGCAGCAGCCGGCCCGCGTAACGGATCTTCGTGCGGCCCGCCTTGACCAGGACCACGTCCACACCGGTCGGTGCCTCAGCCGAGTTCGCGGACATACCGCACCTCCGTCGCGCAGACCTCGTACCCGAGCCACTTGTTGATCGCCAGCATCGGGCCGTTGTCGGTGTCGTTGCCCGTGAACGCCTCCGTGTACCCGGCGGCCCGGGCCCGGCGCAGGGAGTCGGTCTTGGTGAGCTTGGCGAGGCCCCGGCCGCGGTGGGCGCGGACCGTGCCGGTCATCGCGCTCGCGTAGCGGGTGCCGCCGTCGGTGTGGGCGACGCTGAAGGCGACGGGACGGCCGTCGGCCACCGCGACCGAGGTCAGTTCACGGTTCAGCAGCGGATGCCGCCAGGTCTCGGCGAGCCAGGCCTCGTAGTCGGTGAACTCCATGGTGACGTCGCTCGGTTCGTCCACCAGCGTCTGCGCGTCCAGCTCGAACATCGGGCGGGGGTCGTCGGCGAAGTCGGCGGCGGTGCGCAGTTCGACGCCCGCGGGCAGGGGCGGCGGGGGCGGGAGGGTGCCGTCCGCCAGGCCGAGGCGGAGGAAGTGCGCGGACCGCCGCCGCTCGTAGCCGTGCCGCTGGGCGAAGACCAGGTTGGCGGGCTCGTCCAGCACCCAGGCGAACAGCTTCCGCGCACCCTCGGTGGCGAGGTGCTCCTCGGCCGTGCGCACCAGCAGCCCGCCGGCGCCGCGCCGGACCCGGTCCGGGTGGACGTAGATGTTCAGGTACGCCTGCCCGGGCTCCGGGCTGTCGTGCACCAGCCCGATCTGGGCCGTGCCGATCACCTCCCCGTCCTCCTCCGCGACGAGGGAGCGGCTGCGGGCGTCCGGGTGGGCGTGGCGGAGGTGGTGGACGACGGCCTGTGGGGTCCACAGGATGAACGGCAGGGCGAGGTGCCGGACCCGGGCGAAGGCCGCGACATCGGCCGGGTCGTCACCGCGCAGGTCGCGTACGAGAACGGTCATGTGAGCGCACGCTACGGCGGCCGGGTGTGCGGTTGCCTCTCATTTTTCCGTGGGTGCGGGACAATCGCCGCGTGACCTTGAGGATCGACATCGACGACGGTGCCCCGCCCTACGAGCAGGTGCGCGCGCAGATCTCCGAACAGGCGCGGTCGGGGGTGCTGCCGGTCGGCTACCGGCTGCCGACCGTGCGCGGACTGGCCGAGTCCCTGGGCCTGGCGGCCAACACGGTCGCCAAGGCGTACCGGGCGCTGGAAGGGGACGGGGTGATCGAGACGCGCGGGCGCAACGGCACGTTCGTCGCCGCCGCGGGCCCGGCGGCGGAACGGGAGGCGGCGTCCGCCGCGCAGGAGTACGCGTCGCGGGCGCGAAGGCTCGGGGTCACCAGGGAGGACGCCGAGGCCGCCGTGCGGGACGCGCTGCGGGCGGTCTACGGGGGCTGAGCGCCGCCCGGCCAGGGCCGGCGGGGGCCGCGGCGCGCCGGGGTGCGTCACGCGGTTCCCCGTCCTCAGGGCGTGCGCGTGACCGTGAGGTCCGACGCCCGCGCCAGCCGGGCGAGGACCCGCGCGTCCCGCACGGCCGCCGCGTTCGGGTCGTTGTTGAAGTACGCGTACACGTCCTGGTGCGGCCAGGTGTCCTGGATGCGCGCGACCCAGGTCGCCAGGGACCGGCGGCCGTAGCGCGGCCAGGCGGCGGCCCGCCCCTGGTGGAAGCGGACGTAGCCCCAGTCGGTGGTGCGCCACAGCGGGGCCACCGGCCTGGCCCGGACGTCGGCCCAGCACAGCGCCGCGCCCCGGGACTCCAGGACGCCCCGCACCTCGGGCGTCCACCAGGACTCGTGCCGTGGTTCCACCGCGACCCGCGTGCCGGGCGGGAAGCACGCGAGGCAGGCGTCCAGCAGCCCCGCGTCGCCCCGCAGCGTCGGCGGCAGTTGCAGCAGGACGGGACCGAGGCGGTCACCCAGGCCGGCCGCGTGGGTCATCAGCCGGCCGACCGGTTCCGCCGGGTCCCGCAGGCGCTTGATGTGCGTGAGGTAGCGGCTCGCCTTGACCGCGACCACGAAGTCGGCCGGCACCCGCTCGCGCCACGCCTCGAAGGTCTCCCGCGTCGGCAGCCGGTAGAACGCGTTGTTGATCTCGACCGTCGCGAAACCGGCCGCGTACCGCTCCAGCCACAGCCGCACGGGCAGTCCGGCCGGGTACAGGACGTCCCGCCAGTCCCGGTACTGCCAGCCCGACGTGCCGACGAACAGGGTCATGCCCCCATCAAACAGCTAGAGGTAGAGTCCCGCGTCCGCACCGGCCCGCGGCTCCGGCAGCGCGGTCGGCGAGGTCCCCCGGCGCAGCGCGTACAACTCCGCCAGGGTGGCGCCCTCGCGGCCCACGCCCTCCTCGCTGCCGAGCCAGCCCACCGCCTCCCGGCGGGTCAGCGGTCCGACCTCGATACGGGCCAGGCAGCGGCCGGGCCGGACCACGGCGGGGTGCAGACGCTCCAGGTCCTCGTTGGTCGTCACGCCGACCAGGACGTTGCGGCCCTGGCCGAGCAGCCCGTCCGTGAGGTTCAGCAGCCGGGAGAGGGCCTGGCCCGCGGTGTGCTTGGCCTCGCCGCGGATCAGCTCGTCGCAGTCCTCCAGCAGCAGCAGCCGCCAGCGCGCCTTGCCCGTCGCGTCCTCCTCGCCGATGGCGATGTCCATCAGGTAGCCGACGTCGGAGAAGAGCCGCTCCGGGTCGAGCACGCAGTCCACCTGGCACCAGTCCCGCCAGGACCGGGCCAGGGTGCGCAGCGCCGACGTCTTGCCGGTGCCCGGCGGCCCGTGCAGGAGCAGCAGCCGGCCCGCGATGTCCTCGGGGGTGGTCTTCATCAGGCCGTCCATCGCCTCCGCGACCGGGGCGGTGTAGTTGGCCCGGACCTCGTCCCAGGTGCCCGCGGAGATCTGCCGGGTGGTGCGGTGCGGGCCGCGGCGCGGGGAGACGTACCAGAAGCCCATCGTGACGTTCTCCGGCTGCGGCTCGGGTTCGTCCGCGGCACCGTCCGTGGCGTCGGCGAGCACCTTCTCGGCCAGCTCGGCGCTGGTCGCCGTCACCGTGACGTCGGCGCCCCGGCTCCAGCGCGAGATCAGCAGCGTCCAGCCGTCGCCCTCGGCCAGGGTCGCGCTGCGGTCGTCGTCGCGGGCGAGCCGCAGGACGCGCGCGCCGGGCGGCAGCAGGGTCGCACCGGACCGCACCCGGTCGATGTTCGCCGCATGGGCGAAGGGCTGCTCACCCGTGGCGAAACGGCCGAGGAACAGCGCGTCGACGACGTCGGAGGGCGAGTCGCTGTCGTCGACGTTGAGCCTGATCGGCAGGGCGTCGTGCGGGTTCACGGACATGCCGCCATGATCCGGCACGCGGCCGCCGCGTGCACCCGCTTTCCCGGGGACACGCGGCACCCGCGGCGTGGCGCGGCGTGGCGGACCGACGGCCGGCGGTTCAGGCGCCGGCCCTCGACGACCACCCCCGCACCTGCCGTGCCCGGCGGAGCACGGCGTACCCCTTGGTGAGCGCCCGGTCCCGCGCGAAGGTGCGGGCGATCGCCCGGCCCTCGACCAGCCGGGCGAACTCGTCCGGCCCCGTGCCGCGCCGCACGGTGACCCGCCGCAGGGCGTACGGGCCCTGGGCACGGCGCGCCAGGCCGTTGCCGACGGCGAGCGCCTGCGCGTATCCCGTCTCGCGCACCGCCCGCCGCACCCGGCGGTCGGAGTACCCGTAGGGATAGGCGAAGGAGACGGGCGCCGCGCCCACCTGGTCGGCGACGATCTCCCTGCAGTGGATCAGCTCGAACCGCAGCCGCTCCTCGCCGAGTTGGTCGAGCTGCGGGTGGGTGTGGCTGTGCCCGCCGATCTCCACGCCGGCGGCGGCCAGTTCCCGGACCTGGTCCCAGCCGAGCATGGTGTCCAGGGCCGCGCCGGTGTCGTACGGCCCCCGCAGCCAGCCCGTGGAGACGAACAGGGTGGCCGGGAAGCCGTACTCGGCCAGGACGGGCAGGGCGTGCCGGTGGACGCCCTCGTAGCCGTCGTCGAAGGTGATGAGGACGGGCCGCCTCGGCAGCGGGCGCCCGGAGCGCCACGCGGCGGCCAGCTCCGCCGTGCCGAGGGGGGTCAGGCCCCGGTCGGCGATCGCCGCCATCTGCTCGGCGAACGCCCGCGGGGCCACCGACAGGGCGCGGGTGGCGTCGCGGGGATCGGTCGCGACCGCGTGGTACATGAGGACCGGCACGCGCGCGTCGTCCTCGTGGGCGTCGGCCACGCGCGCGTCGTCCTCGTGGGCGTCGGCCACGCGCGCGTCGGCCTCGTGGGCGTCAGCCACGCGCGCCCCCTTCCACCGGCGCCGCGGAGAAGGTGGTCCCGCCCCGCCGCGCCCGAACCGTCCCCACCAGGTAGCCGCCCGTCGCCGTGAGCACCCCGGCGACGATCGCGCCCGCCCGTCCCGCGCCGCCCGGCCGGGCCAGCAGGGCGTCGCGCAGCCCGCGCGCCACCCCGGCCGGCAGCACCCGGGTGGCGTAGCGGCGCTCGGACTCCAGTCCCTTGTCCGCGCCGACGCTGCGCGCCACCAGTGCCTTGGACAGCCCCTCGGCCCAGGTGCGGGTGCGGAAGTAGCCGAAGTGCTCGCGCACCCCGGGCACCCGGTGGTGGATCACCGCGCGGTCGTCGATCAGCAGGACGGCGTCGGGGCGGGCGCGGGTGAGCCGGATGCACAGCTCGGTCTCCTCGCAGCCCAGCGGCCGCTTGTCACCGTCGCGCCCGATGCCGGTGGCGAAGCCGCCCGCCGCCTCGAACGCCTCGCGCCGGAAGGAGGCGTTGCCGCCCAGCACGTTGCGCACCCGGACCCGGCCGGGCGGCAGACCCCGGTACGTGCAGCCCACCACCCAGTCGAACTCCTCGGGGAACCAGACGGGCCGGCGTCCCGACGCCCAGACGGGTTCGGTGCGTCCGCCGACGGCCATCACACGCGGGTCGGCGTATCCCTCGGTGAGGTGCCGCAGCCAGTCGCGCTCGGCCACGGCGTCGTCGTCGAGGAAGGCGATCACCTCTCCGCGGGAGGCGGCGATGCCGGTGTTGCGGCCGGCGGACAGGCCGCGGGGGCCCGCGTTGGCGAGCACCCGCACCTCCCCGCTCTCCTCGTACTCCCGCGACAGCCGGTCCCTCAGCGCCTCGTTGTGGTCGACGACCAGCAGCGTCTCGCGGGCCCGGCGGGACTGCGCCCGCACCGAGGAGACCGCCGCGAGGATGTCCTCCCAGCGGTCCTCGGTGTAGACGCAGATCACGACGGAGATCGTGAGCGAGGCGTCGGGACCGCTCAAGACGCCTTCCTCCGGACCGCGCCGACCGGGCCCACCGCACCCACCGGGCCGACCGCCCCGACGGGGCCGAGCGTCGGCGAGTGCGTACGGCTGCGCAGGGCACGCCGGTTGGAACGCTCGTCGAGGATGACTCTGAGGACGCGCAGGCCGTCCCGGACGGCACGCAGGTTGCTGACGCCGTGGATGCGCAGGTACTCGTGGCTGGGGATCTCCTGGACCTTCAGGCCGGCCTTGACGACCCGGATGTTCATCAGGGTCTCCACCTCGAAGCCGGTGCAGTCGAGGTCGATCTTGTCCAGGCAGTGCCGCCAGAAGGCGTTGTAGCCGTAGCAGAGGTCGGTGTAGCGGGCGCCGAACTTCCGGTTGACCACCGCGCACAGGGCGCGGTTGCCGAGCTTGCGGATGAAGGTCATGTCGTCGGTGCCGCCGCCGTTGGCGAAGCGGGAGCCCTTGGCGAAGTCCGCGCCGGAGACGAGGGCGGAGACGTACGAGACGATCTCCTGGCCGTCGGCCGAGCCGTCGGCGTCGACCATCACGATGATGTCCCCGGTGCACGCCTCGAAGCCGGTGATCAGCGCGTCCCCCTTGCCCTTGCCGCGCTGCTCGACCACCTTGACGTCCGGCCGCAGGTCCCGTGCGACCCGCACCGTGTCGTCGGTGGAGTTGCCGTCCACCAGGACGACCTCGTGGATCCAGTCGGGCAGCGTCTTGAAGACGTAGGGAAGGTTCTCCGCCTCGTTCATGGCGGGTATGACCACGCTCACCGGCGGTGCTATCGCCAGGTGCGAGGAGACGGGCCGGTACTTCTCGGCCGCTGACGGATCGGGTGACGGATCGTTGCCCGTCGACGCCGGCTGCAGAACTGAGCTCATGAGTCTGGTCCCTCTCGTCCGGCGGACCGCCCGCCCCAGGGGCGGTCCGGCTCTGTGTCCGGTTCGAAAGGGGGGTTCTCGCCCCCACGGCACGGCGGAGTGGAACTCCGTACGTGTCGGACGAGCTGGCATGGCCTGCCGGCGCCGGAAAGAAACGGCAGCCGACCGCGCGGCACGGCCCGGTCGCCTGTGCGGCCACCGAGCACGGCACCCCCCTACCGCGCCTCCCACCCGGTCCGCCGCGGCCTCGAGCCCTCCCCTGAGCCGCTTGCCGACGTTCCGATGCGAGAGATGTATGACGGTATTGACGATTGAAGCTGTATGGCAAGACCTGGAAGCAGGACTCACGTTTTTGTTGGTTTGCCGCCATCTGTTCTTCACAAGGGGCGATTTCGTACGGAGTCGGTCCCCCGGACCGTTCCGCTTTGCCCCCCGAAGCCCAAGATGCCGGGCCTCAATGTGGCGCAGCTCTCAGGAGACCGTCAAGACGGCACAGGTGTTCCCGCCGGTTTCCGTCCGATTTTGAACGACCGTCAGCCATTTCTTGGCATGGACACTTCCTGTCAACACGCGTAGCTGCTACCACGGTTCATGGCAGAGATCCTGCTAAAGGAGGTTCCATGAGACGTTCCCGACTTGTCGGCTTCCTGACTTCCGTCCTCCTCGCCGCCGGCGCCGCCCTCACCGGGGCCGCGACCGCCCAGGCAGCCCAACCCGCAGTGTCCGGCGGCTATGTGGCGCTCGGCGACTCCTACTCCTCCGGCGTCGGAGCGGGCAGCTACATCGCCTCCAGCGGCGACTGCAAGCGCAGCACGAAGGCTCACCCCTACCTCTGGGCGGCCGCCAACTCACCCTCGACCTTCGACTTCACGGCCTGTTCCGGCGCCCGTACGGGTGATGTTCTCGCCGGACAACTCGGCCCGCTCAGCACCGCCACCGGCCTGGTCTCGATCAGCGTCGGCGGCAACGACGCGGGATTCGCCGACGTGATGATGACCTGCGTCCTCCAGTCCGACAGCTCCTGCCTGTCGCGGATCGCCACCGCGAAGGCGTACGTCGACTCCACGCTGCCCGGCAACCTCGACGGCGTCTACACGGCGATCAGCGGCAGGGCCCCGAACGCCGAGGTCGTCGTCATCGGCTACCCGCGCTTCTACCAGCTCGGCGCCTCCTGCCTCGGCCTCTCCGAGACCAAGCGGAAGGCGATCAACGACGCCGCCGACCACCTCAACACCGCGATCGCCAAGCGGGCCGCCGACCACGGCTTCACCTTCGGCGACGTGCGCACGACGTTCACCGGGCACGAGATCTGCTCCGGCAGTTCCTGGCTGCACAGCGTGAACTGGCTGAACATCGGCGAGTCGTACCACCCGACCGCGGCCGGCCAGTCCGGTGGCTACCTGCCGGTCCTCAACAGCGCCGCCTGACCGGAAACGGAAGCAGAAGGAGAAGAGGAGGGGAGGCCCCGTCGGTCGGGGTCTCCCCTCCTCCCGCTTCCCGGTCGAGGCCGCCGACCCGCGTTTTCCGCCCGCGGATCCGTACCTCCGCCCGAGGGCGCGCCGCCGCGCGCGCCCCGCGGTGATGTCGACGGGCCGGCGCGGCCCGCGGAGAGGGGGGACCCGTGGAGGCGGACGAGCTGCTGGTGCTCGTGGCGGACGGCGACCAGAAGGCCTTCGAGGACCTGTACGGACTGGTGTCCGGTCCGGTGTTCGGACTCGTACGGCGCGTGGTGCGCGACCCCGCCCAGTCCGAGGAGGTGGCGCAGGAGGTGCTGCTCGAACTGTGGCGGTCCGCCGCGCGGTTCGACCCGCGCAGGGGGAGCGCCCTGTCCTGGATCCTCACCGTCGCGCACCGCCGCGCCGTCGACCGGGTCCGCAGCGCCCGCGCGGCCGGCGAACGCGAACGACGCGAGGCCCGCCGCGCCCGCCTCCCCGCCTTCGACCAGGTGTCCGAGGAGGTCGAGGCGGGTCTCGAACGCGAAGGGGTACGCCGCTGCCTGGACCGGCTGACCGCCCTGCAACGCCAGTCGGTCACCCTCGCCTACTACGACGGCTACACCTACCGGGAGGTGGCCGAACGCCTCTCCATTCCCCTGGGCACCGTCAAGACACGGATGAGGGACGGCCTCACCCGCCTGCGCGACTGCCTGGGGGGCGCCGCATGAGCCCCCTCGGCCGGCTGTCGCGCCGCGGCGCCCTCCACTCGTTCGCCGCCCCCTACGCCCTGGACGCCCTGGAGGGCGCCGAACGGGTCCGCTTCGAACGGCACCTGCGAGGGTGCGTCCGCTGCGACGCCGAGGTGCGGGCCCTGACCGAGGACGCCGTCCGGCTGGCCCGGTCCACGGCCGTACCGGCGCCGTCGGCCCTGCGCGACCGCGTCCTGGCCGCCGTACGCACCACCCCGCAGGAGCCCGCGCCCGGGACCGTACCGAGGCTGCCGCCGCACGTGTGGGGCGTCGGGCCGCCGCCGGGGCGCTCCCGCGTCTCCCGGCCGCGCCACCTGCTCGTGCCGTTCGCCACGGCCACGGCGGCGGCGGCCCTCGTGGTGGCCTCGCTCTTCGCCGTGCAGGCGGACCGTACCCAGGGGGAGTTGGACGCCGCGGGGGAACGGGCACGTGAGATCGCCCACGTTCTCGCGGCTCCGGACGTCCGCGCGACGTCCGACACGGACGACCGGGGCCGCACCCTCGCGGTGGTCGCCTCCGCGTCCGAGGGGCGCGCGGTCGTCACCCTGAGCGGATACGGCGAGCCGTCCGGCGACCGCGTGCACCAGCTGTGGCTCGTGCGCCCCGGCGCCGGGCCGCGCTCCCTGGGGCTCCTCGACGGCGACACGCCCCTGATCGCCTCCGGTCTGCGACCGTCCGTCACGTCACTGGCCGTGACGGTCGAACCCGATGGCGGCTCCGACCGGCCGACGAGCAGGCCGGTTGTCCAACTCACCCTGGAATCTGTTGGATTCGGAGAGTAATCGTCAACCCCCTTACGGGGAAGGTGAATCCTGTGACCGCGATACACGCATGCCGCACCGGGGCGATAGGGTTACCCTGCCCGGGCCGGGTGGACTCGTACGGGTGGGGAGTGACATGGAACAGATAACAGTGCGCAGCAGGGCCAGGGTCCCTGCGATCACCTGCGGGAGCAGCGCGACCAGCTCGCGTCTCGACCGCCATCTCGCGGTGCTGGGAGGGCCTGCCCTTCCACAGCGGGAGACGGTGGAGGCGACGTCGCTGATGCGTGAGCTGACCGCGCGTGAGCCCGCGCACAAGCGCAGCAGCAGAGGCGCCAGGGTGCGCCGGGTCTCGCTGTTCGCGCCGCTGCGCCGACTGCGTCGTTCGCTGTTCGGCAGCAACTGAGGCCCGCGCTCCGGCCGCACACCGTCCCCGGCGCGGCGCCGCCGCACACGTCCGTCATCCCCACGGCACGCAGCGGCGCCCCGGTGTGTTCCCGAGCGCGGGCACGATCCCGTACACCCGCTCGTACGCCTGACTGACCCGTACGCCCGACTCGTACGTCCGGTTCCGTCCGCCTCCTTCCGTCCGCCTCGCGCGCCCGATGTCGTAGGCCCGCCTGGCGCACCCGGCTCCGTGGGTCCGTCCGGTGGTCCGTCCGGTTCGTCCCGCGCCCGGGTTCGTCTCCCCGCGTCACCGCTTCCCCGCCCGGCGGTGAGGCCCACCGGCTCTCCGGCCGCGCTACAGCAGTGCCAGCTGGCCCTCCGGACCCTCTTCCCGGCCGTCCAGGACGGAAGCCGGCCGACGGGCCGCCGACGGCACCGGGAGAACGCCCGCCGCGCGCAGTTCGGCCGCCGTGATCTCCGCCGACACCGTGAGTTCCCGGCACCGCGGCCGGACCTCGGCGAGCAGCGCCAGAACCGTGATCAGCTCCAGCAGCTCGGACGTCCAGGTCTGCGGCCAGCCGCCCGGGCGGATCGCCGCGAGCGTGCCCGGCTCGCCCTCGGCGGTGCGGGCCGCGAACCACTGCTCCAGCACCCGCACCCCGCCCGCCTCGAAGTCCCAGGCGCCGGGCGGCACGGGGGAGACCCGGCCCTCGTCCAGGTACAGGGCCTCCTCCCCCCGGTCGTAGCGAAGGGTCAGCGGGCGCGCGGGCAGCGGGGCACGGACGTACGGGCGGCGGCCGCCGGGCAGCTTGGGGCGCTCGCCGTCGCGGCGCATCAGCCACAGGGCGCGCCGGCCCAGGCCGACGCCGTACTCCCACAGCGCCGGGTCCGCGGTGAGCGGGACCCGGGAGCCCTCCCGCACGGCCGCCACCGTCCAGGCCAGCACGTCCAGCGGCTCGGGACGCCGGCCGAGCCGGGCGGCCAGGTGGTCCAGGAGGCCGGGGGCGAGATTCGGCTCCGTGCCGCCGGGACGGCGGAACAGCGGGCGGACCCGGGCGCCGCCGAGCAGGGGCAGCCGGGAGGTCGCCAGGAGCAGCGGAGGGCCCGTCGCTTCGGCGGTCTCCGCCACGAAGACCTGTTGCCCGTCCGCCACCCGCCACAGCTCGGGACGGGCCGCGTCGATCAGCCGGTGGTCGGGGATCAGCCACTGCTCGTCGAAGGGCGCGCGCAGTACGCGGACCGGTTCCGGGCACGGCCCGTGGGCGCGCAGCAGCTTCTCCGTGCCGCCGGACGCGCCCGGCAGCCGGCCGACCGCCGTGTGCAGCGTGCGGGACCGCGTCGGCTCCAGCAGGGCCTCGCGGTCGGGGCCCTCCGCCTTCACCAGAGCGTCCCAACGGGCCCTCAGGGATGCCGGGTCGGGAGCCGCCGGCCACCCCCGGCCGAGCCGCGGCGGTGCGACGGACCACGGCATGAGGTCCGCCAGCGGCGGAGCGTCGTCGTGCGTCACGCTGGGCATCGTACGACGGGGCACCCGGGCCTCAGGTGGCGTCCAGGGTGACCGTGAAGGAGAAACGGTCGCCCCGGTAGTGGATGACGGCCACGTCCAGCACCCGTCCCGCGCTGTCGTAGGTGATGCCGGTGTAGTGCAGGATCGGGCTGAGCAGCGGGACGTCGAGCAGCCGGGCGGTCTCCGGGTCCGCGAGCCGGGCCTCGACGGTGTCCGTGATCCGGCTGATGTCCACGCCCACCACGTCCCGCAGCACCTTGGTCATCGGCCAGCGGGCCAGATCGGCCGGGTCGACGCGGGCGGCGATCTCGGGGCGGACGTAGTTGCGGGCGTGGTTGGTGGGCTCGCCCGTCTTCTCCTCGCGGCGCAGCCGGTGGTACGTCGCCGTCTCGGCCAGATCCGGGAAGTGCTCGGCCAGTTCGGCCGGGACCGGGCCGGTGCCGTGGTCGAGCAGCTCGGTCCGCATGCCGGACTGCTGGGCCACGATCGCGTCCACCGAACCCAGCAGCCGCACCGGGGCGCCGCGCCGGGCATGCGGTTCGATGAACGTGCCGCGCCTGCGGTGCCGGGTGATCAGCCCTTCGTCCTCCAACTCCTTCAGTGCCTGCCGCATGGTCAGCACGCTCACCCCGTAGTGGCCGGCCAGCTGCTCCTCGGTGGGCAGGCGCAGCGGGTCCCGCGGCGAGCGGCCGAGTATCGAGGCGCGCAGCGACTGCGACACCTGGTACCAGAGCGGCAGCTTGCGGTTCAGGACGATGGAGTCCGGGGCGAAGGAGGTCACGGGCCATCCGTACCGGTAGGCATTGCTCAGTGCAAGGGGCGGAAGTGACGCTCCATGCCCTGCCAGACGTCGTCGTAGCGCGGTTGCAGGTGCTCGGCGCGGGCCGCCTGGGGGGTGAGGGTCACCGGCCACCGCGTCTCGAACATGAACGCCAGGCCGTCGTCGATCCGCTGCGGCTTCAGCTCGGCGGCGCTCGCCCGGTCGAAGGTCTCCCGGTCCGGCCCGTGCGCCGACATCATGTTGTGCAGCGAACCGCCGCCGGGGACGAAGCCCTCGGCCTTCGCGTCGTAGGCGCCCTCGATCAGGCCCATGTACTCGCTCATCACGTTCCGGTGGAAGTACGGCGGCCGGAAGGTGTCCTCGCCCACCAGCCAGCGCGGCGCGAAGACCACGAAGTCCACGCCGGCCAGGCCCGGGGTGTCCGACGGGGACGTGAGCACCGTGAAGATCGACGGGTCCGGGTGGTCGTACGAGATGGTGCCGATGACGTTGAAACGGCGCAGGTCGTAGACGTAGGGCACATGGTTGCCGTGCCAGGCGACCACGTCGAGGGGGGAGTGGTCGTACACGGCGGTCCAGAGGTTGCCGCAGAACTTGTTGACCACCTCCGTGGGGCTCTCGTCGTCCTCGAAGGCCGCGACGGGTGCCTTGAAGTCCCGCGCGTTCGCCAGGCCGTTGGCGCCGATCGGGCCGAGGTCGGGGAGGCGGAAGGGGGCGCCGTAGTTCTCGCAGACGTACCCGCGCGCGTCCTCGTCGAGCAGCTCCACGCGAAAGCGCACCCCGCGCGGGATCAGTGCCACATGGCCGGGTTCGGCGTGCAGCAGCCCGAACTCGGTGCGCAGCAGCAGCCCGCCGCGCTCAGGCACGATCAGCAGCTCTCCGTCCGCGTCGCTGAACACGCGGTCCATGGAGGCCGTGGCGTGGTACAGGTGCACGGCCATGCCGGCGCGCTGGGTGACGTCGCCGTTGCCGCCGAGCGTCCACAGGCCCGCCAGGAAGTCCGTACCGGCCTCGGAGGCGGGGAGCGGACTCCAGCGCAGGCGGTTCGGGTCGGGCACGGCCTGGGTGAAGGGGGCCGTGCGGATCGCGCCGTTGCCCGTGCGGGTGAACGCCGGGTGCGCGGCCGACGGGCGGATGCGGTAGAGCCACGAACGCCGGTTGTCCGCCCTCGGTTCCGTGAACGCGGTGCCGCTCAGCTGTTCCGCGTACAGCCCGAGCGGTGCTCGCTGGGGCGAGTTCCGGCCCTCGGGCAGCGCGCCCGGCACGGCCTGCGAGCTGTGCTCGTTGCCGAAGCCGGACAGGTAGGCCAGCCCCTCCGCGGTCTTCCGCGCGTCCCCGCTCATTGATCGCTCCCTCGCCACCCGATTCCTATGGGACACCGTAGGATTGCGGTTTCCCCCGCGCAAGGGGGCGCACGGGTTCTTCCCCGACCGGTACGGGTCCCTCTTGGGGAGGATGACCGGAACCGGACCCCAGGGGGATTCGCCGGGTCGGACCTGTGTTCTAGTCTCCCGTCATGTCGTGGACGCGGAGAGTACGCACCGTGCTCGCGGTCTGTGTCCTGCTGCTGACCGGATCCGTGGGCTGCGGTTCCGGTGCCGAGGGCGAACCGGAGACCCGGGCCTCGGCCACCCCGGTGGGCAGACTGCTCGACACCACCGACGAGGAGGGCCGGCGCTACCGGGAGGTGGACGGCGCGCGGGCGCCCGAGGTCGGCATAGAGGTGCAGCCCGAGACCGACGGCGGCTGGGACGTACGCCTGACCGTCCGCGACTTCAGGTTCTCGCCGCCCGGTACGGAGGCGAAGGCGGTGGCCGGCCGCGGCGTCGCCCACCTCTTCCTCGACGGCGACCTCGTCACCCGCCTGCGCGGCCCGGAGCACCACCTCGCCGCCGGCCTCGTCCCGCGCGGCACCCACCAGGTCACGGTCCGCCTGTACGCGGACGACGGCACCGTCTGGGCCGCCGACGGCGAGCCCGTCGAGAGCACGGCGGACATCACGGCGTCGGAGGTGGAGCCCACGGAGGCGACGGGGCCGGAGGAGATCGACGAGCAGGGCCCGCCCGCCGACACGGTGGGCCGGTGAGAGTGGGGGAGGGGGTCCGCTCCGCCGGTGCGGTGGTGCCGGTGGGTGTGAGGGCGCGGGCCCGCCCGCCGACACGGTGGGCCGGTGAACGGGGGCGCCGGCCCGCACCGTACCGAAGGTCACAGTTCACCGGACCGCGGCGGAAGGGCATCATGAGACCCGTGTCCCACGCGACCTCGCTCCGCCGCGCCCCCGTCCAGCGGCGCAGCGCCGAACGGCTGACCCGGATCCTCGACGCCTGCGCCGACCTCCTCGACGAGGCCGGCTACGACGCCCTGAGCACCCGGGCCGTCGCGCTGCGCGCGGACGTCCCCATCGGCTCGGTGTACCGCTTCTTCGGCAACAAGCGGCAGATGGTCGACGCGCTCGCCCAGCGCAACCTGGAACGCTACGCGGAGCGCGTCACCGAACGGCTCACCGTGACCGGCGACGGCGGCTGGCGCGGGGCACTGGACGCGGTGCTCGACGAGTACCTGGCGATGAAGCGCACCGCGCCCGGCTTCTCCCTGATCGACTTCGGCAACCAGATCCCGGTCGGCGGCCGCCACGCCGTCCCCAACCACCGGGTCGCCGACCGGCTCACCGAACTGCTCTCCGGCTACCTCGGCCGCACCCCCGACGACGATCTGCGCCGCGTCTTCCTCGTCGCCGTGGAGACCGCCGACTCCCTGGTCCAGCTCGCCTTCCGGGTCGCGCCGGACGGGGACGAGAAGATCATCGAGGAGGCCCGGGAGCTGTTGCGGGCGTACCTGGGGCGCGTACTGGAGTGACGGGCCGGTGCCGTACGGCCTCCCGCGCGGGTCTCCCCAACATGCCTACCGGTCGGTATGCTCGCCGCGAGGAAGCGCCGCTGCCGCCCCCGGGAGGACCCGTGTCCCGCACCGCCCTGCGTATCTGCCCCCTGTGCGAGGCCACCTGCGGCCTGGCCCTCACCATCGACGGCACCACGGTCACCGCCGCCCGCGGCGACCGCGACGACGTGTTCAGCCGTGGGTTCATCTGCCCCAAGGGCGCGTCCTTCGGTGCCGTCGACTCCGACCCCGACCGGCTGCGCACCCCCCTGGTGCGCAGGGACGGCGCACTGCGCGAGGCCACCTGGGAGGAGGCGTTCGACGCGGTCGCCGCCGGGGTCCGGGCCGTCGTCGAACGGCACGGCCCGCACGCCGTCGGCGTCGTCCTCGGCAACCCCAACGTGCACACCGTGGCCGGCGCCCTCTACCCGTCCGTCCTGCTCGCGGCCCTCGGCACGCGCAGCCTCTTCACCGCCTCCACGGTCGACCAGATGCCCAAGCACGTCTCCAGCGGGCTGCTCTTCGGCGACGCCAACGCCATCCCGGTGCCCGACCTGGACCGCACCGACCACCTGCTGCTGATCGGCGCCAACCCGCTGGAGTCCAACGGGAGTCTGTGCACCGCGCCCGACTTCCCCGGCCGCCTCAAGGCCCTCAGGGCCCGCGGCGGCACTCTCACCGTCATCGACCCGCGCCGCACCCGCACCGCGAAGCTCGCCGACCGGCACGTGGCGATCCGCCCCGGCACCGACGCCCTGCTGCTCGCCGCGATGGCCCACGTACTCTTCGAAGAGGACCTGGTGGACCTCGGTGAGCAGGCCTCGCACGTCGAGGGCGTGGAGGAACTGTCCGCGGCGGTCCGGGACTTCACGCCGGAGGCCGTCGCCCCGGCCTGTGACGTGGAGGCCGGCGTGACACGCGCCCTCGCCCGTGAACTCGCCGCGGCCCCCACCGCCGCCGTCTACGGCCGCATCGGCAGCTGCACCGTCCCGCACGGCACCCTGGCCAGCTGGCTCGTGGACGTCCTCAACCTCCTCACCGGCAACCTCGACCGGCCCGGCGGCGCCCTCTTCCCGCAGGCGGCCACCGACCGGACGCCCCGCCCCGCCGGGCCCGGCCGGGGCTTCGCGCTCGGCCGCTGGCGCTCCCGGGTCGGCGGACACCCCGAGGCCAAGGGCGAGCTGCCGCTGTCCGTCCTCGCCGAGGAGATCGACACCGCCACCGACGAGGGCGAACCGGTCCGGGCGCTGATCACCGTCGCCGCCAACCCCGTCCTGTCGGCACCCGACGGGAACCGGCTCGACCGGGCCCTGGACTCGCTCGACTTCATGGTCAGCGTCGACCCCTACCTCAACGAGACCTCGCGCCACGCCCACGTCGTCCTGCCGCCGCCCCCTCCGGCCCAGAGCCCGCACCACGACTTCGCCCTCAACACCCTCGCCGTGCGCCACCAGGTCCGCTACACCCGCCCGGCCGTCCCGCTGGAGCCCGGCCGCATGGCCGAGACCGAGATCCTGGCCCGGCTGACCCTGGCCGCCTCCGGCCGGCACGGCACCGACCCGGCCGCCGTCGACGCCATGGTGATCGAGCAGACCCTGTCCAGGTCCGTCCGCGACCCGCACTCGCCCGTGCACGGCCGCGACCCCGTCGAACTGACCGCCCTGCTCACCGGGGAGAACGGTGCCGAACGACGGCTGGACATGATGCTGCGCCTGGGCCCCTACGGCGACGGCTTCGGCGTACGCCCGGACGGACTGTCGCTCCGGCGGCTGCTGGAGCACCCGCACGGCATCGACCTCGGACCGCTGCGCCCGCGGCTGCCGCAGCCGCTGAAGACCCGCAGCGGCAAGGTGGAGCTGCTGCCGGGGCCGATCGCCGACGACCTGCCGCGGCTGCGGCGGGCCCTGGCCGAGCGCCCCGACGGGCTCGTCCTCGTCGGCCGCCGACACCTGCGGTCCAACAACAGCTGGATGCACAACGTCCCGGCCCTCACCGGCGGCTCCAACCGCTGCACGCTGCACCTCCACCCCGACGACGCCGAACGGCTCGGCGTCCGCACCGGGGCGAGCGTGCGCGTGAAGGGCGCCGGCGGGGAGGTGACCGCTCCCGCCGAGGTCACCGACGCCGTCCGGCCGGGCGTGGTCAGCCTCCCGCACGGCTGGGGACACGACCGGCCGGGCACCCGGCTGACCCACGCCGCCACCGACCCCGGCGTCAACGTCAACCAGCTCCTCGACGGCAGCGCGCTCGACCCGCTGTCGGGCAACGCGGTCCTCAACGGAGTGCCCGTGGAGGTCAGCCCGATCAGCTGAGCACAGCTGTGACCTGGAGTTTTGCGCTTATTGCTCGCGTGTCAACGTCTTGTTAACGCGCGTACACGGCACCTAACGTCGCTCGCACCGCCTGCCCCGGTGGGATGTTCAAGGGCGAACGTTAGGTACTCATTCATGCTGACCATCCTCGGCTTCGCCATGATCGCGACCTTCCTGGTCCTGATCATGATGAAGAAGATGTCGCCGATCGCGGCGCTCGTGCTGATCCCCGCGCTGTTCTGCGTGTTCGTCGGCAAGGGCGCCCACCTCGGGGACTACGTCATCGACGGCGTGTCCAGCCTCGCCCCCACCGCGGCGATGCTCATGTTCGCGATCGTCTACTTCGGGGTGATGATCGACGTCGGGCTCTTCGACCCGATCGTCCGGGCCATCCTGAAGTTCTGCAAGGCGGACCCGATGCGCATCGTGGTCGGCACGGCCCTGCTCGCCGCCATCGTCTCCCTGGACGGCGACGGCTCCACCACCTTCATGATCACGGTCTCGGCGATGTACCCGCTGTACAAGCGCCTGAAGATGAGCCTGGTCGTGATGACCGGTGTGGCGGCCATGGCCAACGGCGTGATGAACACGCTGCCGTGGGGCGGACCCACCGCCCGCGCCGCGACCGCGCTGAAGGTCGACGCCACCGACATCTTCGTGCCGATGATCCCGGCCCTGGCCGTCGGTCTGCTCGCCGTCGTCGTCCTCGCCTACGTGCTCGGGCTGCGCGAGCGCCGGCGCGTGGGCACGCTGACGCTGGACGAGGCGCTGGTGCGGGAGCCGGAGAGCGAGACGGTGCTGGTCGGCGCCGGGGCGGGGGCCCGCACGGGGGCGGGTGCGGCTTCCGGTGCGGGTACGGCCCCGGGTGCCGGTGCCGGTGCCGGTGCCGGTGCCGGTGCGGAGAAGGCGTCCGCGGGGGACGGGGAGCCGGACGACGACTTCCAGGGCCTCGACCCGAACCGGGCCACCCTGCGCCCCAAGCTGTACTGGTTCAACGCGCTGCTCACGGTCGCCCTGCTCACCGCCATGATCATGGAGCTGCTGCCGATCCCGGTGCTCTTCCTGCTCGGCGCCGCGCTCGCGCTCACCGTCAACTTCCCCCACATCCCCGACCAGAAGGCCCGGATCGCGGCCCACGCCGACAACGTGCTCAACGTCTCCGGCATGGTCTTCGCCGCCGCCGTCTTCACCGGCGTCCTCACCGGCACCGGCATGGTCGACCACATGGCCAACTGGCTGGTGGACACCATCCCCGAGGGCATGGGCCCGCACATGGGCCTGGTGACCGGCCTGCTGAGCCTGCCGCTCACCTACTTCATGTCGAACGACGGCTTCTACTTCGGCGTGCTGCCGGTGCTCGCCGAGGCCGGTCAGGCGCACGGGGTGTCGACGCTGGAGATCGCCCGCGCCTCGATCGTCGGCCAGCCGCTGCACATGTCCAGCCCGCTCGTCCCGGCCGTCTACGTCCTGGTCGGCATGGCCAAGGTCGAGTTCGGCGACCACACCCGGTTCGTGGTCAAGTGGGCGGTCCTGACGAGCCTGGTCATCCTCGCGGCGGGCATTCTGTTCGGCATCATCTGATCAACGGACCGGCTTCCCCGGGCTCGACCGGGGACCGGCTCACGGACCCGTCGGTCCGGGAAGGACACGACCATGGCGCCCGGTGGGAACCGCGGCTGGCTGCTCCGCCTCGTCATCGCCTTCGGCTTCGCGCAGGGGGCGGTGTCGATGGCCCGGCCCGCCGTCTCCTACCGGGCCCTCGCGCTGGGCGCGGACGAGCGGGCGATCGGCGTCATCGCCGGTGTGTACGCGCTGCTGCCGCTGTTCGCCGCCGTCCCGCTCGGCCGCCGCACCGACCACGGCCGCTGCGCGCCGCTGCTGCCCGTCGGCGTGGTGCTCATCGCCGGCGGCTGCGCGCTGAGCGGCGTCGCGGGCTCGCTGTGGGCGATGGCCCTGTGGAGCGGCGTCATGGGCCTCGGCCACCTCTGCTTCGTCATCGGCGCCCAGTCGCTGGTCGCCCGCCAGTCCGCGCCGCACGAACAGGACCGCAACTTCGGCCACTTCACGATCGGCGCCTCGCTCGGCCAGCTGATCGGCCCGGTCGCGGCGGGCGCGCTGATCGGCGGCCACGACATGGCGGGCAGCAGCGCGCTGGCCCTGGTGGTGGCGGGCGCGGGCGCGGCGGTGGCGTGCACGTCGCTGTGGCGCATAGAGCACCCGACACCCGCCGGCTCCCGCCCGGAGGCGGGCACGCGGGTCCCCGTGGGGAGCATCCTGCGCGCCCGGGGCGTGCCCGCGGGCATCCTGATCAGCCTGTCCGTGCTGTCCGCCACCGACATCCTGACCGCCTACCTGCCGGTGGTCGGGGAGCACCGGGGCATCTCCCCGGCCGTGATCGGCGTACTGCTCAGCCTGCGGGCGGCGGCCACGATCGCCTGCCGGCTGGTGCTGACGCCTCTGCTGCGGCTGCTCGGCCGCACCGCGCTGCTCACGGTCACCTGTCTGCTGGCCGCCCTGCTGTGCGCCGGTGTCGCGCTGCCGGTGCCGGTGTGGGGGCTCGCGCTGATGCTGGCCGTCCTGGGCTTCTGCCTCGGCGTCGGCCAGCCGCTGTCCATGACCACGGTCGTCCAGGCGGCCCCCGACGGAGCCCGCTCCACCGCCCTGGCCCTCCGGCTGACCGGCAACCGCCTCGGCCAGGTCGCCGCACCCGCCGCGGCCGGACTGATCGCCGGTGTCGCGGGTGTGGCGGCGCCCTTCGTGATGCTCGGGGCGCTGCTGTTCCTGTCCTCGGGCATCGCCCTGCGCTCCTCCTCCGGCCCGCCCGGGAACCAGCCGCCCACCGGGGGAGGGGCTCCCCGCGACCGGCGGGCACCGCGTCGCACGGCCCGCTGACGGCTCCACCGCGCGTGTCCCGGGCCCCCGCTGCGGAACCGCGCCGCCGGGGTTGTAGCCGGGGCCGGGGCCGGCGTTCCCGGCAGGTCCGGCTGCCGTGCCCGGGCGGTCCCGTGCGGCGCCTCCGGAGCCGCTCCACCGGCCGCCCCGGGGCCCGTACGCCCTCCGTGAGCGGTCCGGTGGCTGAATTCGGCCGTCCGCTTTCTCAGCAGATGGACGCCTGCCTCGAATTCGGGTCCGGTGTCTTCCCCCGCCCGCGCACATTCCGTTAACTTCCGTGACTCACACGCCCCGTACGACCCGCACGAGGGCGTCCGACCGCGGAGCACCAGCGCTCAGTGAGCCCCCGGGGGCACCTGCCATGACACGCGCCATCTCCCTGCACGACGTGAGCAAGACCTACGCGCGAGGCGTCCGCGTGGTGGACCGGCTGTCGCTGGACGTCGCGCCCGGCGAGTTCCTCGTCCTGCTCGGCCCCTCCGGCTGCGGCAAGTCCACCGTGCTGCGCATGATCGCCGGCCTGGAGGAGATCACCGACGGCGAACTGCTGCTGGACGGCGCGTACGCCAACGACCTGCTGCCGTCCGAGCGGAGCATGGCGATGGTCTTCCAGAACTTCGCCCTGTACCCCAACATGACGACCCGCGGGAACATCGGCTTCCCGCTGCGCGTCGAGGCCCCGCAGGCCGACCACGGCCCCCGCGTGGACGCCACCGCCCGCATGCTGGGCATCGAGGACCTCCTCGACCGCTTCCCCGCCCAGCTCTCCGGCGGCGAACGCCAGCGCGTCGCCATGGGCCGGGCCATCGCCCGCCACCCCACCGCCTTCCTCATGGACGAGCCGCTGTCCAACCTCGACGCCAAGCTCCGCAACCACCTGCGCGCCGAGATCACCAAGCTGACCCGGGAACTGGGCGTCACGACGATCTACGTCACCCACGACCAGTCCGAGGCCATGTCCCTCGGCGACCGCGTCGCCGTCCTGCGTGGAGGCGTCCTCCAGCAGGTGGACGCCCCGCGCGCGGTGTACGCGCTCCCGCGCAACGTCTTCGTCGCCGCCTTCATCGGCACCCCGCGCATCAACCTGCTGCGCGGCCTGGTGCGCGCCCCGCTGGACGGCGCGATGACCATCAGCCTGGGCAAGCAGTTCCTGCGCCTGCCGGAACCGCTCTCCCTGGACCACCAGCTGCTCCGCGTCCAGCAGGGCCGTGAGGTCATCGTCGGTCTGCGCTCGGAGGCGGTCCGGATCGCGCAGCCCTCCTCCGCCCGCCCCGGCGAGGTGCTGCTCACCGGCCTCGTGGAGCACGTCGAGTTCCAGGGCCACGAGGTCCTCGTGCACTTCGACACCGGCTCGCGGCCGGCCGTGGTGCCCGACCTGGAGGCGCCGCGCCCCCTCACCCGCCCGGCCAGGCGCCGCCGCCGCGACGGCACGGTCCTGGACCGGCTGAGGGAGCGGGCGGGCGCCCTGCGCGCCGGACCGGTGGTGGTCATGGACGAACCGGAGGAGACCGGCCCCGCGGTGGCCCCGCCCGACGGCCGCCTGCCCGGCGACCTGATCGTCCGGACCACCCCCGACATCGACCTGCGCCACGGCATGCAGGTGCCGCTCCTCGTCGACCTGGCCCACCTGTTCGTCTTCGACCAGCACGGCGAACGGATCTGCCCCGCCCCCGCCCGGCTGCCGGACCTGGAGGAGTGAGCCCACGGAAAGCCGCCCCACCGGGAGGGTGACCCGCGCCACCATGGCGGCCGCCCCTGGTGCCGTAAAACTATCGGCGCTAGTTTGGGGCCGGACGACGAGGCCCGCCCGGAAGGAACGCGATGAAGGCACACGACGGCATGTACATCGACGGAGCCTGGCGGTCCGCCGACGGACGGGACACGATCGACGTCGTGAACCCGGCCGACGAGCAGGTGATCGGCCAGGTCCCGGCCGGCAACGCCCTGGACGTCGACACCGCCGTGCGGGCCGCCCGGGCCGCCCTGCCGGGCTGGGCCGCGACCCCGCCCGCCGAGCGGGCCGCACGCCTGGCCGCCCTGCGGGACGTGCTGGTCGCCCGCAAGGACGAGATCGCGGAGACGGTCACCGCCGAGCTGGGCTCCCCGCTGAAGTTCTCGCAGGCCGTGCACGCCGGCGCGCCGATCGCCGTCGCCGGCTCCTACGCCGAGCTGGCGGCCACGTACGCCTTCGAGGAGAAGGTCGGCAACTCCGTCGTCCACCACGAACCGATCGGCGTGGTCGGCGCCATCACCCCCTGGAACTACCCCCTGCACCAGATCGTCGCCAAGGTCGCCCCGGCGCTCGCGGCCGGCTGCACGATCGTGCTGAAGCCCGCCGAGGACACCCCGCTCACCGCCCAGCTCTTCGCGGAGGCCGTGCACGAGGCCGAGGTGCCGGCGGGCGTCTTCAACCTGGTCACCGGCCTGGGTCCGGTCGCCGGGCAGGCCCTCGCCGAGCACCCCGGTGTCGACCTGGTCTCCTTCACCGGCTCCACGGCCGTGGGCCGGCGGATCGGCGCCCTCGCCGGCGCCGCCGTCAAGAAGGTCGCCCTCGAACTCGGCGGCAAGTCCGCCAACGTCATCCTGCCCAGCGCCGACCTCGCCAAGGCCGTGAACGTGGGCGTCGCCAACGTCATGTCCAACTCCGGTCAGACGTGTAGCGCCTGGACCCGCATGCTGGTCCACCGCGACCAGTACGACGAGGCCGTGGAGCTGGCCGCCGAGGCCGCCGCGAAGTACGGCGACCGGATCGGCCCGGTCGTCAACGCCAAGCAGCAGGAGCGGGTGCGCGGATACATCGAGAAGGGTGCCGCCGAGGGCGCCCGTGTCGTCGCGGGCGGTCCCGAAGCCCCGCGGGACAAGGGGTACTTCGTCAGCCCTACGGTCTTCGCCGACGTGACCGAGGAGATGACCGTCGCCCAGGAGGAGATCTTCGGCCCCGTCCTGACCATCCTCCGCTACGAGGACGAGGACGACGCCCTGCGGATCGCCAACGGCACGGTGTACGGCCTCGCCGGCGCCGTCTGGGCCGGGGACGAGGCCGAGGCGGTCGCCTTCGCCCGCCGCATGGACACCGGCCAGGTCGACATCAACGGCGGGCGGTTCAACCCGCTGGCGCCCTTCGGCGGCTACAAGCAGTCCGGCGTGGGCCGCGAGCTGGGCTCGCACGGCCTGGCCGAGTACCTCCAGACCAAGTCCCTCCAGTTCTAGCTCCAGGGGAGTCGTCCACGTCATGGCCGTCCGTACCGCTGTCCGTGCCGCCGTCGTACCCGCCGTAGGCTCCCCGCTGGAGGTCACCGGGATCGAGTTGCCCGCACCCGGCCCCGGCCAGGTCCACGTGCGGCTCGCCGCCGCCGGCGTCTGCCACTCCGACCTGTCCCTGTCCAACGGCACCATGCGCGTGCCGGTCCCCGCCGTCCTCGGCCACGAGGGCGCCGGCACGGTCCTCGCCGTCGGCGACGGCGTCACCCACGTCGCCCCCGGCGACGACGTCGTCCTCAACTGGGCCCCGTCCTGCGGCGCCTGCCACGCCTGCTCGCTCGGCGAGGTCTGGCTGTGCGCGAACGCCCTGGCCGGCGCGGCGAACGTGCACGCCCGCCGTGCCGACGACGGCACCGACCTGCACCCCGGGCTCAACGTCGCCGCCTTCGCCGAGGAGACGGTGGTCTCCGCGGCCTGCGTCCTGCCCGTCCCCGACGGCATCCCCCTCACCGACGCGGCCCTGCTCGGCTGCGCCGTGCTCACCGGGTACGGCGCCGTCCACCACTCGGCGAAGGTCCGGGAGGGCGAGACCGTCGCGGTGTTCGGCGTCGGGGGAGTGGGGCTCGCCGCGCTCCAGTCGGCCCGGATCGCGGGCGCCTCGAAGATCGTCGCCGTCGACGTGTCCCCGGAGAAGGAGGAGCTGGCCCGCTCCGCCGGCGCCACCGACTACCTCGTCGCCGGCGAGAACACCGCCCGCGAGATCCGTGCCCTCACGGGCAAGCAGGGCGTGGACGTCGCCGTCGAGTGCGTGGGCCGGGCCGTCACCATCCGCACCGCCTGGGAATCCACCCGGCGCGGTGGCCGCACCACGGTCGTCGGCATCGGCGGCAAGGACCAGCAGGTCACCTTCAACGCCCTGGAGATCTTCCACTGGGGCCGCACCCTCACCGGCTGTGTCTACGGCGACGCCGACCCCGTCCGGGACCTGCCCGTCCTGGCCGAGCACGTCCGCGCGGGGCGGCTGGACCTCGGCGCCCTGGTGACGGAGCGGATCGCGCTGGACGGCATCCCGGCGGCCTTCGAGAACATGCTGGCGGGCAAGGGCGGACGGGCGCTGGTGGTGTTCTAGACCCGGCCCCCGCGTCCCGCGTGCGGCTCCGTGGCCCCCTCGGGCTCCGGAGCCGCCGTCCCCTTCCGGTTCCGCGACCGCGACACCGCCACGCCCGCCAGGCACAGCGCGCCCCCCGCCAGGGTGAGCAGCCCCGGCACCTCGCCCAGCGCCAGCCACGACATCAGGACGACCAGGGCGGGCACGGCGTAGGTGGTCGCGCCCATGCGGCCGGCCGTCGTACGGGCCAGGGCGTACGCCCACGTGGTGAACGCCAGGGCGGTCGGGAACACGCCCAGGTACACCATGTTGAGGGTCGCGGAGACGGGCGCGTCGGCCGCCTCCCGCACCAGCTGCCCCGCGAACGGCAGGCAGAGCACCGCGCCGACCAGGCACCCGAAGGTCGTCACCTGGAGCGCGCTCGCGTGTCCCAGCGCGGGCTTCTGCGCGACGACCCCGCCCGCGTACGCCACGGCGGCCAGCAGGCACAGCACGACGCCGAACAGCGAGGAACCGCCCTCACCGGACATCGACAGGCCCACGGTCACCGCCCCGGCGAACGACACCGCCATCCCCGCGAGCAGCCGCGGCGGCAGTCCGTCCCCGAGGAACCGGGCGCCGAGCAGGGCGATGAGGATCGGCCCGACGTTCACCACCAGGGCGGCCGTACCGGCGTCCACCTGCTGCTCGCCCCAGTTCAGGACGACCATGTAGAAGCCGAACCACAGCACCCCCGATATCGCGATGCCCCGCCAGGCGGCCCGCGGCGGCAGCCCCTCCCGGCGCAGCAGGCAGAGCGCGCCGAGTGCCAGGACGCCCGACAGCAGCCGGCCGAGCGCCAGCGCGCCCGGGGAGTAGACCTCACCCGCGCTGCGGATGGAGACGAAGGCGGAGGCCCACAGCACGACGGTGACGGTGGCGGCGCCGGCCGCGAGCAGCTGCGGGCGGGGTGAGGCGGCGCGCGGGGTGGTGGCGCGCGGGGCGGTGCTCATCATGCTCCCGAGGCTAGGAGGGAAAGGGTTTTTCGACCGGCGGGTTCCGGACGGGGACGCGGCGGTTCGGGGCGGCGGTTCGGGGACGGGGACGGTGTGCTCAGCGCAGTACCACCGGGTCGATGCCCAGCAGCTCCGTCAGCGCCCGCTCACCCGCCGCCGTCACCCGCACCGCGCGCTCGGAGCCGATGCGCACGCACCAGCCCGTCTCCAGGGCGTGCCGGCACAGGGCCGCGCCCGCGACGCCCGCGAGGTGGGGGCGGCGTTCGGTCCAGTCGAGGCAGCCGCGGGCCAGCGGCCTGCGCCCCGTGGGCCGCAGGGCGATCCCGGCGGTGTCGAACCAGCCCAGGCCCGCGTCCGTGAGGGCGAAGCCGGTGTCCTGGCGCAGCAGCCCGCGTCCGGTCAGCGCGTCGGTGACGGCGATCCCGAGCCGCCCGGCGAGATGGTCGTAGCAGGTGCGTCCCCGCGCCATCGCCGACCCGGCGCTCGAAGCCCGCAGGGTACGCGGTCGCCGGGTCGCGGCCTCGGGGGCGACCTGCGCGGCCAGGTCCTCCACGAGCTGGGCGGTCCGCTCGTCGGCCAGCCGCACGTACCGGTGCCGCCCCTGCCGCTCCTCGGCGAGCAGACCGCCCGCGACGAGCTTGCCCAGGTGTTCGCTGAGCGTCGACGCGGCGACGCCCGCGTGCCGGGCCAGCTCGCCGGCGGTCCACGCCCGGCCGTCGAGCAGCGCCAGCAGACAGGCGGCCCGGGTCTCGTCGGCGATCAGCCCGGCCAGCCGGGCGAGTCCGGGGGCCCCGGTTTCCCTGGTGGTCATGCGTCCCAGGATGCGTCACGCACCGTTCGGTCCCCGCCGAAGTGTCCTCACGCGTCCCCCGCGGCCTGACGGTACTGCTGCGCCAGCCCGTCCAGCAGGGCCGCCAGCCCGGTCTCGAAGGCGCGCTCGTCGATCTTCTCCTGCTGCTCGGCCAGCAGGTGCGCCTTGCCGAGGTGCGGGTAGTCGGCGGGGTCGTACGCGCTGGCGTCGTCCGGGAAGCCCCGGGCGAAGGAGCCGAGCGCGGAACCCATGACGAAGTAGCGCATCAGGGCGCCGATGGACGTGGCCTGGGCCGGCGGCCAGCCCGCGTCGACCATCGCCCCGTAGACGGCGTCCGCGAGGCGCAGCGCGGCCGGGCGGCGGCCGGGGCCGTGGGCCAGGACCGGGACGATGTTGGGGTGGTCGCGCAGCGCCGCCCGGTAGGAGACGGCCCAGTCGTGCAGCGCGGTCCGCCACTCCCGGCCGTCCTCGAACATCGACAGGTCGACCTGTGCGCTCACCGAGTCGGCCACCGCCTCCAGGATCTCGTCCTTGGTGCGGAAGTGGTTGTAGAGCGAGGGCCCGCTGACCCCCAGCTCCGCCGCGAGCCGGCGGGTGGAGACGGCCGCGAGGCCCTCCGCGTCCACCAGCGCGCGGGCCGTCTCGACGATCCGGTCGGTGCTGAGCAGGGGCTTGCGCGGTCGGGCCATGGCGCACATAGTAGGGCTGCGTACAGAAACTAGCAGTGCTAATTTAAATGTACGGTTTTCAAGGTGTACGGCTTCCAAGACGTCTTTCCTGTGGGGTGACTCGGCATGAACCTGGAGCTCAGCGAGGAGCAGAGCGCCGTACGGCAGCTCGCGCGGGACTTCGTGGAGCGCGAGATCGCCCCGCACGTCGTCGCCTGGGACCGTGCCGAGGAGGTCGACCGGTCGATCGTGAAGAAGCTCGGCGAGGTCGGTTTCCTCGGGCTCACCGTCGACGAGGAGTACGGCGGCTCGGGCGGCGACCACCTCGCGTACTGCCTGGTCACCGAGGAGCTGGGGCGCGGTGACAGCTCGGTGCGCGGCATCGTCTCCGTCTCCCTCGGCCTGGTCGCCAAAACCGTCGCCGCGTGGGGCGACGAGGAGCAGAAGCGGCGCTGGCTGCCGGGGCTCACCTCCGGCGACCACGTCGGCTGCTTCGGGCTGACCGAGCCCGGCACGGGGTCGGACGCCGGCAACCTCTCCACCCGCGCGGTGCGCGACGGCGGCGACTACGTCATCAACGGCACCAAGATGTTCATCACCAACGGCACCTGGGCCGACGTCGTACTGCTCTTCGCCCGCTCGACCGACGCCCCCGGCCACAAGGGCGTCTCCGCCTTCCTGGTGCCCACCGACACGCCCGGCCTCAGCCGCCGTGCCGTCCACGGCAAGCTCGGGCTGCGCGGCCAGGCCACCGCCGAGCTGGTCCTGGAGGACGTGCGCGTCCCCGCCTCCGCGATGCTGGCCCCCGAGGGCAAGGGCTTCTCGGTCGCCATGTCGGCCCTCGCCAAGGGCCGGATGTCGGTGGCGGCCGGCTGTGTCGGCATCGCCCAGGCCGCGCTGGACGTCGCCGTGCGGTACGCGGGCGAGCGCGAGCAGTTCGGGAAGACCATCGCCCACCACCAGCTGGTCCAGGAGCTGATCAGCGACATCGCCCTCGACGTGGACGCGGCCCGGCTGCTGACCTGGCGGGTCGCCGACCTGATCGACCGCGGACAGCCCTTCACCGTCGAGTCCTCCAAGGCCAAGCTGTTCGCCTCGGAGGCCGCGGTCCGCGCCGCCAACAACGCCCTGCAGGTCTTCGGCGGCTACGGCTACATCGACGAGTACCCGGCCGGGAAGCTGCTGCGCGACGCCCGCGTGATGACCCTTTACGAGGGCACCAGCCAGATCCAGAAGCTGGTCATCGGACGGGCGCTGACGGGGGTGTCGGCCTTCTGAGCCCCGGGCTCCGAGCCTGCGGCCCTGAGTACCGGGACTGAGTACGCGGGCGGATGTGGCCGGGGCCGCGTCCGCCGATCCTGTTCCCATGAATGACACATCGGTCAAGCAGCAGAGCACGGCGGCCTTCTACGGTCAGGCCGTCGCGTCGTTCTCGGTCGCCATGGCCGCCACCGCCATCGGCATCTACCAGCTCGAGGCCGACCCCTGGGTGCGCGCCTTCCTCGCCATAGCCGTCCTGTACCTGGTCACCTCGGCCTTCACCCTGGCCAAGATCATCCGTGACCGCCAGGAGGTGGGGCAGATCGTGAGCCGGGTGGACCAGGCGCGGCTGGACAAGATCCTCGTCGAGCACGACCCCTTCCAGAAGCCGGGCGGCACCCCGGCACAGCAGCGCCCCTAAGCGACCGCTCAGCTTCGGCGGTATGGTGGTGCTCCTGTCACCGAGAGGGGCGAACAAGCGATGAGTACGGCGGCCGAGAAGACGGGCGGCGAGACCGAGCCGTGGGAAGAGGTCACCCCGGACGCGGCCCGGCGGCTCCTGGTCGCCGCGGTGGAGGCTTTCGCGGAGCGCGGGTACCACGCGACCACGACCCGCGACATCGCCGGGCGGGCCGGCATGAGCCCGGCCGCGCTCTACATCCACTACAAGACCAAGGAGGAGCTCCTCCACCGCATCAGCCGGATCGGCCACGCCCGGGCGGTCGCCATCCTGCGCGCCGCGGCCCAGGGCGAGGGGAGCGCCGCCGAGCGGCTCGCCGACGCGGTGAGCTCCTTCGTGCGCTGGCACGCCGGACGGCGCACCACCGCGCGGGTCGTCCAGTACGAGCTGGACGCGCTCGGACCCGAGGCCCGCGACGAGATCCTCGCGCTGCGCCGGCAGTGCGACGCCGCCGTGCGCGGCATCATCGACGACGGTGTGGCGTCGGGCGAGTTCGACGTGCCGGACGTCAAGGGCACGACACTGGCCGTGCTGTCGCTCTGCATCGACGTGGCCCGCTGGTTCAACGTCAACGGGCCCCGGACGCCCGACGAGGTCGGCGCGCTCTACGCCGACCTCGTGCTGCGGATGGTGGGTGCCCGGGTGCCGGGCGCCGCTCAGACGTAGTAGCGCGAGACGGACTCGGCGACGCACACGGGCTTGTCGCCGCCCTCGCGCTCCACGGTGAAGGCGACGGCCACCTGGATCCCTCCCTTGACGTCCTCGACGCCGGTGATCGTCGCCGTGGCGCGCAGCCGCGAGCCCACCGGGACGGGGGAGGGGAAGCGCACCTTGTTCGTGCCGTAGTTGACGCCCATCGTCACGCCCTCGACCCGGATGAGCTGCGGTCCGAAGAGCGGCAGCAGCGACAGGGTGAGGTAGCCGTGCGCGATGGTGGTGCCGAACGGGCCCGCGGCGGCCTTCTCCGGGTCGACGTGGATCCACTGGTGGTCGCCGGTCGCCTCCGCGAAGAGGTCGATCCGCTTCTGGTCGACCTCCAGCCAGTCGGTGTACCCCAGTTGCTCGCCGACCGCCGCCTTCACCTCGTCGGTGGATGTGAAGATCCTGGGCTCTGCCATGTCCCGGCCTCTCTGCTCGCTCGACCTGTTCCCACGACTCTAAGCGACTGCTTAGCATGGTCGCCCGCGGAGCCCATGTCAACGGACCGGCCAGGTGGCGGGGTCGGTAGGGTGGGGGGAGTGCCCCAGATTCCCGAGAAGATCCACGAGCTCACGGTCGGCCAGCTCGCCGCGCGCAGCGGCGCCGCCGTCTCCGCCCTGCACTTCTACGAGTCCAAGGGCCTGATCAGCAGTCGCCGCACCTCGGGCAACCAGCGCCGCTTCAGCCGTGACACGCTGCGCCGGGTGGCCTTCGTGCGCGCCGCGCAGCGCGTGGGCATCCCGCTCGCCACGATCCGCGAGGCGCTCGCCGAGCTGCCCGAGGAGCGCACGCCCACCGAGGAGGACTGGGCCCGGCTCTCCGAGTCCTGGCGTTCCGAACTGGACGAGCGCATCAAGCAGCTGAACCGGCTCCGCGATCACCTCACCGACTGCATCGGCTGCGGCTGCCTGTCCCTGGAGACGTGCGTCCTGTCCAACCCCGACGACGCCTTCGGTGAACGCGGCACCGGATCCCGCCTGTTGGTGGAGCGCCGGGACCCCGCCACCCGGCGCGGCGGTACGCGGCGCGGGGCCCGCGCGCAGGCGGAGTGCTGCGACTGAGGTGTCGGGCAGGGCCGCCGCCCGCGCCCGTACCTGGCGGTGCGTCATGGGGTCGGGCGGGGGCACTCGCCCGCCCCCGGGGCCGCACGGCACGGTCGCGCGAGGTGGAGTCCGCCCCGGATCGTCCCCTGCGGAGCCGGGACCTCAAGCCCGTCCGCTGCGCCGTGCCGACGCCCACTCGGCCAGCCCCGCGGCGACCAGCTCGGCGTTGGACGCGGCCCGCCGGCCGTCCGGGAGGCGCAGGGTGTCCTCCAGGCCGACCCGGGTCGCCAGACCGAGGCGGCCCGCCAGGCGCAGGACCGGCCAGGTGCCGGCCTCCTCGCCGTGGAGCAGGACGGGGCGTCCGCGGGCCGCACCGAGGACGGACAGCAGCTCGCGCGCCGTCTCCCGGGCGGTCGCCGGGTCGGTGTCCGTGACCTCGGCCAGTACGCGCAGCACCCGCGGTGCGAGGGGCGAGCGCTGGAACAGGGCAGGACCGTCCGTGCCCGACCAGAGGCCGGCCTCCACGCCCACGCCGCGCTCGATCAGCGCCGCGGCGACCTGCTCGGCGCCGGGCTCGTGCCAGTTGACGGAGGCGTGGTCGGGCAGGACCGTCCAGCTGCGCACCCGCGCCGCGCGGACGGCCGGATCGGGTTCGGCCCAGGCGCCCGTGGTGACGCCGACCGGGACCGGTACGGGCACCCGTGCCCGTACCGCGTCCAGGGTGGCCGCGAGCACCCGGGGCGACAACGAGTCCCGCCCGCACGGCGTCTTGGGGTGGACGTGGACGTCCGTGGCCCCCGCGGCGACCGCCGCGGCCACGGACTCGGCGATCGCCTCCGGGGACAGCGGCACCACCGCCCCGTCGGCGCCCGTCCGGCTGCCGTTCGCGCACACCTGCACCATCTCCCCATGGTGCCCGGCGCCGCCGCCGACACGCGTCGCGCGCGATCCCGCACGGGCCGTGGGGTGCGGCATCCCCTGCGCACCCCCGGTCGGCTAGGCCGACATCAGCAGCCGCCCCCGGCGGGCGTCCGCCAGCGCGTCGGGGGTGAGGACGGGCCGCGGGACGAGTATTCCGCAGTCCGTGCAGACGGGCCCGGTCGAGGGCTCGTGATCCAGGTCGTACTTCCAGACGAGGCGCTCCCCGTCGCACACCGGGCACACGGACCCGGGTGCGCGCTCCAGGGCGGAGATGAGGTTCCGCAGCACCTCGGCCAGCGGTCCGTCGGGGTGGACGCGGGGGTCGTCGCACCAGGCGACCCCGAATCCGCCCCAGGTCAGCCGGTGCCAGTCGTCCACGCTGCCCGGCCTGCGCAGCCCGTCGTGCTTCTCCTTCCTGCGTCGCTCGGCGAACTCGCCCTCGTAGGCCAGCCACACCGAGCGCGCCGCCTCCAGCTCCTCCAGTGCGGCCACGAGCCGCGCCGGTTCGGGAGAGCGGTCCTCGGGGCCGAACCCGGCCCGGGAGCACAGATGGTCCCAGGTCGCCCTGTGCCCGTAGGGGGCGAACCGCTCAAGACACTTGCGCAGTGAATAGCGCCGCAGCGCCAGGTCGCACCGTGGATCGCGGACCTGTCTCGCCAGACTTCGGAAACCGGCCATCGCCCTGCACCTCCGTCACACCTGCACCTGCACTTCGGTCACTTCGGCGTCGTCGTACGGACGTCGCCGAATAGACGTATCGACACGCGATTCGGCTCCATCCGATTTCCGATGCCCCTCATCAGCCGATCCACCCACTCCAAAAAGTGACGCATGTTCATCTTCCAAGTCGGCGATACCGGCGGTAACGTCCCGCCACCACCCCCGTCGGGAGGAGCTGCCATGCCACGGCGCACCCCACGCAACGCCCTCGACAGACTGAGAACTCCCCGCGGCCTCCACGGGTTCCTGAAGGGCGCTTCCCTATGCGCCCTCATCGCCGGTCTTCTGTCACCGCTTTCCCCCGCGATGGCCGCCGGAACGGACCCCGCCTCGGAAAGGACCCCGCAACCGGCGACCGCGGCAGCGGCGAACGACCACTGCGGCGGCCAGTGTTCCGACATCCTGCCGCCCGGTCAGAACGGCAACGCCACCCTCGCCCAGATCCTCCTCAACCAGGCCTTCGGCACCCAGCCGGCCCACGCCGAGGACCAGCTCGGGCCCTACGCCGACCTCGCCACCGGCTACTCCGGCCTCACCAACGACAAGATCAACACGTTCTTCAACGACGCCTCGTTCGGCGTCCCGGCCGGCCAGGTCGCCTCCACCGTCCGCCCCGCCGGACGCGGTGACGTGACCATCGTCCGCGACAAGAGGACCGGGGTGCCGCACATCACCGGCACCACCCGCTACGGCACCGAGTTCGGGGCCGGGTACGCGGCCGCGCAGGACCGGCTGTGGCTGATGGACCTCTTCCGGCACGTGGGACGCGGCCAGTTGACCCCCTTCGCCGGCGGCGCCCCCGCCAACCAGGGCCTGGAGCAGCAGTTCTGGCGCAGCGCCCCGTACACCGAGGCCGACCTCGAGGCGCAGATCCTCAGCGCCGCCGCCAAGGCCGGCGAGCGCGGCGAGCTGGCCCTGGCCGACGTGGACGCCTACGTCGCCGGCATCAACGCCTACATCGACGCCTCCGACAAGGGCCGCTACTTCCCCGGCGAGTACGTCCTGACCGGCCACAAGAACGCGATCACCAACGCGGGCACCATCGAGCGCTTCAAGCGCACCGACCTGATCGCCCTGGCCTCCGTGATCGGCTCCCTCTTCGGCTCGGGCGGCGGCGGCGAGGTCAACAACGCCCTCTCCCTGCTGGCCGCCCAGGAGAAGCACGGCGTCGCCGAGGGCACGAAGGTCTGGGAGTCCTTCCGCCAGCGCAACGACCCCGAGGCGCTCCTCACCCAGCGGGACGGCAGCTTCCCGTACCTGCCCAGACCGGACGCCCCCCAGGGCCGGGCCCTGCCCGACGCCGGCTCGGTGACCCCCGAGCCGCTGGTGCACGACCGCACGGGCAGCGCGGCCGGCCCGGACGCGGCCGGCGCCTCGGCGACGGCGGCGGACACGGCCGTCACCTCGGCCCGGCGCGGCATGTCCAACGCCCTCGTCGTCAGCGGCGAGCACACCGCGAGCGGTCACCCGGTCGCCGTCTTCGGCCCCCAGACCGGCTACTTCGCCCCCCAGCTCCTGATGCTCCAGGAGATCCAGGGCCCCGGCATCAGCGCCCGCGGCGCCTCCTTCGCCGGCCTGAGCATGTACGTGGAACTCGGCCGCGGCCAGGACTACGCGTGGAGCGCGACCACCTCCGGCCAGGACATCATCGACACCTACGCCGTCGAGCTGTGCCAGGACGACCACCACTACCTGTACCGCGGCACCTGCACGCCGATGGAGAAGATCGAGCGCAAGAACGCCTGGAAACCGACCGTCGCCGACTCCACCGCGGCCGGCTCCTACACGATGCGGGTCTGGCGCACGAAGTACGGCCCGGTCGAGTACCGCGCCACCGTCGGCGGCAAGAGGGTCGCCTACACCTCGCTGCGCTCCTCGTTCCTGCACGAGGCCGACTCGATCATCGGCTTCCAGATGCTGAACGATCCGGACTACCTGACCGGCCCCGAGCGCTTCCAGAGCGCCGTCCAGAACATCAACTACACCTTCAACTGGTTCTACGCCGACTCCGAGCGGACCGCGTACTACAACAGCGGCGACAACCCGGTCCGGGCGGCCGGCGTCGACGCCGACTTCCCGGTGTGGGCGCGCCCGTCCCACGAGTGGGCGGACTGGGACCCGGCCGCCAACACCGCCCGCTACACGCCCCCGTCCGCCCACCCCCGGTCGGTCGACCAGGACTACTACGTCTCCTGGAACAACAAGCTGGCGAAGGACTACACCACCGCCCCCTGGGGCAACGGCTCCGTCCACCGCGGCGACCTCCTCGACGAGCGGGTGCGGAAGCTGGTCGCCGAGGGCGGTGTCACCCGGGCCGCGCTGGTGCGGGCGATGGCCGAGGCGGGCCTCGCCGACCTGCGGGCCGAGGCCGTCCTGCCCGACCTGCTCAAGGTGATCGACTCCGCGCCGGTGACCGACCCCGCGGCCAAGGCGGCCGTGGACGGCCTGCGGGCGTGGACCGGGGCGGGCGCCCTGCGCACGGAGACGTCGGCCGGTTCCCGGAAGTACGCCCACGCCGACGCCATCCGCACGCTGGACGCCTGGTGGCCGCTGCTGGTGAAGGCCGCGTTCGAACCCGGCCTCGGCAGCGAGCTGTACACCGCCATCACCCGGAGCATCCCCGTGGACGAGTCCCCGTCCGCCGCCCACGGCCCGACCGGCGCGCACGCCGGCAGCGCCTTCCAGTACGGCTGGTGGAGCTATGTCGACAAGGACGTCCGGGCCGTGCTCGGCGAGCCCGTGAAGGGGCCCCTCGCGCGCGCGTACTGCGGGGGCGGCGACCTCGCCGCCTGCCGGGACACCCTGGTCACCACCCTGAAGGAGGCGGCGGGCCGCACCGCCGCCCAGGTCTACCCCGGCGACGACCACTGCTCGGCGGGCGACCAGTGGTGCGCCGACTCCGTGATCCACCGCACTCTGGGAGGCATCAAGCACGGCGGGATCGGCTGGCAGAACCGGCCGACCTACCAGCAGGTCGTGGAGTTCACGTCCCACCGGTGACCGGCCGGTCCCACGGTCACCTGTAGAGGAGGTACTGGCGGCGCGTCCTTCGGAACGCCGCCAGTTCCCCCTCCCAGCCGCCCACCACCTCGTCGGTGTCCGCACCGGCGTCGATCATGGTCCGGACCTGGGTGGAGCCGGTGAGCTTGTCGATCCAGTTGTCCGGCCGCCAGGCGAAGCCGTCCCAGGTCCGCTTGGCGGTCACCAGCAGGGCGATCCCCGTGCGCACCGGGTCCAGGGCGGCCCGGTCGTGCACGTGGAGCTGCACGCCCCCGACGGTCTTCCCCTGGAACTTGGAGAAGGTGGGCGCGAAGTACGCCTCGCGGAACCGCACCCCGGGCAGCCCCAGCTCGTTCGCGGCGGCGGCCCAGCTCCCGTCGATCCCCTCGGCCCCGAGCAGTTCGAAGGGGCGGGTGGTGCCGCGCCCCTCGGACAGGTTCGTGCCCTCGAACAGGCACGTCCCCGAGTACACCAGCGCGCACTCCGGCGTCGGCATGTTCGGGCTCGGCGGCACCCAGGGCAGCCCGGAGCTGTCGTAGAACTCCGAGCGCCGCCAGCCCGACATGGCCACGGTCTCCAGCGCCACCGGCGAGGCGAGGAACTCGCCGTTGAACAGCCGCGCCAGTTCGGCCACCGTCATGCCGTGCGCCTGGGCGATGGGCTTGCGGCCGACGAAGGTCGCGAACTCCTCGTGCAGGACCGGCCCGAGGGCCGCCCGCCCGGTCACCGGGTTGGGCCGGTCCAGGACCACGAACCGCTTCCCCGCGAGCCGGGCCGCCTCCATGCAGTCGTAGAGCGTCCAGATGTACGTGTAGAAGCGGGCCCCCGCGTCCTGGATGTCGAAGACGACGGTGTCCACGCCGGACGCGGTGAAGACGTCCGCCAGCGGCTGCCCGCTCTTCAGGTACGTGTCGTAGACCGGCAGCCCGGTCGCGGGGTCGTCGTACCGGCCCTCGGAGCCACCCGCCTGCGCGGTGCCCCGGAAGCCGTGCTCGGGGCCGAAGACGGCGGTGAGGTTCACCCGGTCGTCGGCGTGCATGACGTCGACGATGTGGCGTACGTCCCGGGTGATGCCGGTCGGGTTGGTGACGACGCCGACCCGCTCCCCGTCGAGCAGGGCGTAGCCGTCGTCGGCGAGGCGCTCGAAGCCGGTACGGAGCCGGCGGCCGCCGTGCCCCCCGGGCGCCGCCTGCGCCGTGCCGGTCGCGGCGGCTCCGGTGGTGGCCGCCACCGCGGCCGTGGTGGCGAGCAGGGACCGTCTGGACAGCGTCATGCGGTGACCTCCGTGATCGCGGCGGGTGTCATGCGCACGCACGCTAACCCGCGCCGCGTGCCGTGCGGAACGGAGCAGACCGCGGTTCGCCCCTTCCGTCGTACATACCGACTGGTTAGTCTGGCGCTGCAACGGGGAGCCAGCAGTGCCCGAGCCGTGTCGAAGGAGACCGATGGTGGAAGCCGTGCAGGATGCCGGAGTCGTGGTCACCGGGGCGGGGGGCGGCATCGGTGCCGCCCTGGCCCGCCGCTTCGCGGCCGAGGGGGCCAGGGTCGTCGTCAACGACCTGGACGCCGACCGGGCGAAGGCCGTGGCCGACGAGATCGGCGCCGTCGCCGTCCCGGGCGACGCCTCGTCGATCGTCACCGAGGCGCGCGAGGCGCTGGACGGCAGGATCGACGTGTACTGCGCCAACGCGGGCGTCGGCTCCGGCGGCACCGAGGCGGCCGACGAGGCCGTCTGGGCGCTCGCCTGGGACGTCAACGTCATGGCGCACGTGCGGGCGGCGCACGAACTGATCCCGGACTGGCTGGAGCGCGGCAGCGGCCGTTTCGTCTCCACCGTCTCCGCCGCCGGACTGCTCACCATGATCGGTGCCGCCCCCTACAGCGTCACCAAGCACGGCGCCTACGCCTTCGCCGAGTGGCTGTCCCTGACGTACCGCCACCGCGGCGTCAAGGTCCACGCCATCTGCCCGCAGGGCGTGCGCACCGACATGCTCACCGCGAGCGGCAGCGCCGGCGACCTGGTGCTCGCCCCGACCGCCATCGAGCCCGAGGACGTGGCGGACGCCCTCTTCCGGGGCATCGAGGAGGACCGCTTCCTGATCCTTCCGCACCCCGAGGTCGCCGAGTACTACCAGGCCCGCGCCGTCGAGCCGGACCGCTGGCTGCACGGCATGAACCGGCTCCAGCGGCAGTGGGAGGAGGCGGCGGCCCGATGACCGGCTCCCGTTACGCGGCCAAGCCCTGGCTGGATCTGCTGACCGATGTCCAGAAGGCGCCGCTGAGCCCGGAGCCCTCCCTGGTGCACGCCCTGCGCCGGGCCGCGGCCGCCGCCCCCGACCGGGCCTTCCTCGCCTACTTCGACGGCCGCCTCACCTACCGCGAGGTGGAAGAGCTGAGCGACTCCGTCGCCGGGCACCTCGCCGCACGCGGCCTGGAGCGCGGCGACCGGGTCGCGGTCCTGCTGCAGAACTCGCCGCACTTCGTGCTCGCGGTGCTGGGTGCCTGGAAGGCCGGCGCGGTGGTCGTGCCCGTCAACCCCATGTACAAGGCGGGGGAGGTCGGGCACGTCCTGCGGGACGGCGAGGTGGCCGCCCTGGTCTGCTCCGACCGGGCCTGGGAGTCGTACCTGCGCGAGGCGGCCGCCGACTCGCCGGTGCGGATCGTGCTCACCGGCTGCGAGCTGGACTTCCAGAGCCGCCGGGACGAGCGCGTCCTGACCTTCGAGCGGCTGCCGCGGGCCGCCGACGCCGACGACCTCGCGGAGGTGGCCCGCGGCGGCCACCAGGCCCCCGAGGGCCGCGACCCGCGCCCGGCCGACACCGCGCTCATCAGCTACACCTCGGGCACCAGCGGCACGCCCAAGGGCGCCACCAACACGCACCGCAACATCATGTACAACGCCGAGCGCCAGCGCACCGGGCTCGGTCTGCCCGAGGCACCGGTCTACTTCGCGCTGGCGCCGCTGTTCCACATCACCGGCATGGTCTGCGAGTTCGGCGCCTGCCTGAACAGCGCGGGCACGCTCGTCCTCGCCTACCGGTTCGAGGCGGGCGTCGTGCTGGACGCCCTCGCGGAGCACCGGCCGCACTACACGGTCGGCCCGTCCACCGCGTTCATGGCGCTGGCCGCCCACCCGTCCGCGACCCGCGAGCACTTCGCGTCCTTCGCGAACATCTCCTCCGGCGGCGCCCCGCTGCCGCCCGCCCTGGTCGAGAAGTTCCGGGCCGGCTTCGGACCGTACATCCGCAACGGCTACGGGCTGACCGAGTGCACGGCCCCCTGCGCCTCCGTACCGCCCCACCTGGAGGCGCCCGTCGACCCGGTCTCCGGGACCCTCGCCGTCGGCGTGCCCGGCCCCGAGACCGTGGTCCGGATCGTCGACGAGGAGGGCGCCGAGGTGCCCTTCGGCGAGCAGGGCGAGATCGTCGTGAGCGGCCCCCAGGTCGTCCCCGGCTACTGGCGCCGCCCCGACGCCACCGCCGAGACCTTCCCCGGCGGCGAGCTGCGCACCGGCGACATCGGCTTCATGGACGCCCAGGGGTGGCTCTACGTCGTCGACCGCAAGAAGGACATGATCAGCGCCTCCGGCTTCAAGGTCTGGCCGCGCGAGGTCGAGGACGTGCTCTACACCCACCCGGCGGTACGCGAGGCCGCCGTCGTCGGCGTGCCCGACGGGTACCGCGGCGAGACCGTCAAGGCGTACATCAGCCTCCGTCCGGGTGCCGAGGCGGACCCGGAGACACTCGCCGCGTACTGCGAGGAGAAACTGGCCGCGTACAAGTACCCGCGCCAGGTGGAGATCCTGCCCGAGCTGCCGAAGACGGCGAGTGGGAAGATCCTCCGTCGGGAACTGCGTTCCCGAGCGCACCAGGACGGACAGTGAACGGACACTGAAAACGGAAAGGCAGGTGACGGCAGTGCCCAGGACCACGGACGGGGACGGCACTCCGGTGCCGCAGCGGCTCCTGGCCGCCGCCACCCGGCTCTTCGCCGAGCAGGGCTACGACCGCACCTCGGTACAGGAGATCGTGGAGGCGGCCGGCGTCACCAAGGGCGCCCTGTACCACTACTTCGGCTCCAAGGACGACCTGCTGCACGAGGTCTACGCGCGCGTGCTGCGCCTCCAGCAGGAACGCCTGGACGCCTTCGCGGCCTCCGACGAGCCCGTCGAGAAGCGGGTGCGCGACGCGGCGGCCGACGTCGTCGTCACCACCATCGACAACCTCGACGACGCGTCGATCTTCTTCCGCTCCATGCACCAGCTGAGCCCGGAGAAGAACAAGCAGGTGCGCGCGGAGCGCCGGCGCTACCACGAACGCTTCCGCGCGCTCATCGAGGAGGGCCAGCAGACCGGCGTCTTCACCAAGGAGGCACCGGCCTCGCTGGTGGTGGACTACCACTTCGGCTCGGTCCACCACCTGTCCACCTGGTACCGCCCCGACGGTCCGCTGACCCCGCAGGAAGTGGCCGACCACCTGGCCGACCTGCTGCTGCGCGCGCTGCGCCCGTGAGGTGACGCCCCCCGGGTCCCGGGGGGCGCCGTCCCGCTCAGAGGTACTTCTTGATCTCCCGGCGGGCCAGCGAGCGCTGGTGCACCTCGTCCGGGCCGTCGGCGATCATCAGCGTCCGGGCACCGGCGTAGAGCTCGGCCAGCGGGAAGTCCTGGCTCACGCCGCCCGCGCCGTGCAGCTGGATGGCCCGGTCGATGATGTCGACCACCGCGCGCGGCGTGGCGATCTTGATGGCCTGGATCTCGGTGTGCGCGCCCCGGTTGCCGACGGTGTCCATCAGCCACGCCGTCTTCAGCACGAGGAGCCGCAGCTGCTCCACCGTGACCCGCGCGTCCGCGATCCAGTTGTGCACCACGCCCTGCTGGGCCAGCGCCTTGCCGAAGGCGGTACGGTCCACCGCCCGGCGGCACATCAGCTCGATCGCGCGCTCCGCCATGCCGATCAGCCGCATGCAGTGGTGGATGCGGCCCGGGCCGAGGCGTGCCTGGGCGATGGCGAAGCCGCCGCCCTCCTCGCCGATCAGGTTCGCCACCGGCACGCGCGCGTGGTCGAAGGTCACCTCGGCGTGGCCGCCGTGGTAGTGGTCCTCGTAACCGAAGACCTGCATGGCCCGGTCGACGGTGACGCCGGGCGTGTCGCGGGGGACCAGCACCATCGACTGCTGGCGGCGGATGTCCTCGCCGCCCGGGTCGGTCTTGCCCATCACGATGAAGATCCGGCAGTCCGGGTTCATCGCCCCGGAGATGTACCACTTCTTGCCCGTGACGACGTACTCGTCGCCGTCCCGCTCGATGTGCGTGGTGATGTTCGTGGCGTCCGAGGAGGCCACGTCCGGCTCGGTCATCGCGAAGGCCGAGCGGATCTCACCGGCGAGCAGCGGCTGGAGCCACTGCTTCTTCTGCGTCTCGTCGGCGAACTGGGCGAGCACCTCCATGTTGCCGGTGTCCGGCGCCGCGCAGTTCACCGCCGTCGGCGCCAGCTGCGGGCTGCGGCCGGTGATCTCGGCGAGCGGGGCGTACTGGAGGTTGGTGAGGCCCGCGCCGTGCTCGGCGTCGGGCAGGAAGAGGTTCCACAGGCCCTGGCGGCGGGCCTCGGCCTTGAGGTCCTCGACGACCTGCGGGGTGTCCCACGGGGAGGCGAGGCGGGCGCGCTGCTCGTGGGCGACCCGCTCGGCCGGATAGACGTACTCGTCCATGAAGGCGAGCAGCCGGGCGCGGAGTTCCTCGGTGCGTGCGTCGTACGCGAAGTCCATGACGGGTCAGCCCTTCTGAAGGGTGGTCAGGCCGTGTTCGATGAAGACGGGGACGAGATCGCCGATGCGGTCGAAGCCGCGGCCGACCGTCTGGCCCAGCGTGTAGCGGTAGTGGATGCCCTCCAGGATCACGGCGAGCTTGAACCAGGCGAACGCCGTGTACCAGGCCACGGCGGACACGTCGCGCCCCGAGCGCGCGGCGTACCGCTCGATCAGCTCGGACGGGGCGGGGTGGCCGGGGGCCTGGGCGGTGGTGGAGACGGGGGAGTCGGGCATGCCGAGCGGCATGCTGTACATCACCAGCAGGCCGAGGTCGGTGAGCGGGTCGCCGAGGGTGGACATCTCCCAGTCGAGGATCGCCTTGATCTCGTCGTCGCCGCCGATCAGCACGTTGTCGAGGCGGTAGTCGCCGTGCACGACCGCCGGGGCCGGGGAGTCGGGCAGCTCCCGGCCGAGCGTGGCGTGCAGTTCGTCGATGCCGGCCAGGTCGCGGTTGCGGGAGGCGTCCAGCTGCTTGGACCAGCGGCGCAGCTGGCGGTCGAGGAAGCCCTCGGGGCGGCCGAAGTCCGCGAGGCCCACCTCGGCGGGGTCCACCGCGTGCAGTTCGACGAGCGTGTCGACCAGGTTCAGCACGGCGGAGCGGGTGCGCTCGGGACCGAGCGGGGCGAGCTGGTCCGCGGTGCGGTACGGGGTGCCCTCGACGAACTCCATGACGTAGAACGGCGCCCCGAGAACCTCGTCGTCCTCGCAGAGGAGGAGGGTCCGCGGCACCGGCACGTTCGTCGGGTGCAGCGCGCTGATCACGCGGTGCTCGCGCTTCATGTCGTGCGCGGTGGCCAGGACGTGGCCGAGCGGGGGGCGCCGTACGACCCAGCGCGCGCCGCCGTCCGAGACCGCGTAGGTGAGGTTCGACCGTCCGCCCTCGATCAGCCGGCCGGACAGCGGGCCGGTCACCAGACCGGGCCGCTCGCGGTCGAGCAGGCCGCGCAGCCGGTCGAGATCGAGTCCGGGCGGGTGGTCGGGGCTCATCATCGCTCCTACGGGCAGGCGAACAGTACCCGAGTCATGATGCCGACCAGTCGGTATGCCGTCCAGTGGGAGGACGGAACGTGATCGGTGCCACGACGGACCGGCGGCCCCCCGCGCCCTGCTCGCGGGGGACCGCCGGTCCGTGGGTGCCCGGGGGCGGCGTGGTGCCCGTCGGTCAGTGGTCGTCCCAGTGGCCGTCGTGCGCCGCGTGCCGGTGGCCGTCGTGGAGGTAGTCGACGTGGTCGCCGTGGCGCACGCGCGCGTGCCCGCAGTTCTCGTCGTGGCGGTGCTCGTGGCTCCCGTGCGCGGTGTGTCCGGCGGGCTCGCACTCGTCCCAGTGGCCGCTGTGGGCGCGGTGCAGATGCCCGTCGTGCGCGTAGTCGACGTGGTCGCCGTGCGGCACCTCGTCGTGTCCGCAGGCCGGGCCGTGGTCGTGCTCGTGGGCCGTGTGTTCCTGGTGGAGTGTGGTCATGGCGCTCACCTTAAGGGTGCATATGCGGACATCAGGGTTGCGTGGTGCCCGAGTACCCCGGAGGGTCGGAGCCATGAAGGCGATCAGTTACGCACAGTACGGCGGTCCCGAGGCGCTGGAGTACGGGGAGGTCCCCGATCCGCGGGTGGGCCCCGACTCGGTGCTCGTGAAGGTGCGGGCCGCGGCCGTCAATCCCGTCGACTGGAAGTGCCGGGACGGACACCTCGACGCGGTCCTCCAGCCCGTCTTCCCGGTGGTGCCCGGGTGGGACGTCGCGGGGGTCGTGGTGCGGCCCGGGGCGGCCGTCGCGGAGTTCGCGGCCGGGGACGAGGTCATCGGCTACGTCCGCGAGGACTTCCTCTCCCGGGGGACCTTCGCCGAGTACGTGGCGGCGCCCGTGCGCACCCTCGCGCGCAAGCCGCGCAACCTCACCTGGGAGGAGGCGGCGGGGCTGCCGCTGACCGGGCTGACCGCGTACCAGGTGATGAACGGGGCGCTGGGGGTCGGCCGGGGCGACACCGTACTCGTGCACGCCGCGGCGGGCGGGGTGGGCTCGATCGCCGTCCAACTGGGACGGCACGCCGGGGCGCGGGTCATCGGTACGGCGAGCGAACGCAACCACGACTTCGTGCGGGGGCTGGGCGGGGAACCGGTCGCGTACGGGGAGGGGCTGGCGGAGCGGGTGCGGGGGCTGGCGCCCGAGGGCGTGGACGCGGTGTTCGACACGGTCGGCGGCGAGACGCTGAGGACCTCGGCCGAGCTGCTGGCGGCCGGGGGCCGTCTGGCGTCGATCGCCGACGCGGACGTCGTCGACCACGGTGGGCGGTACTGCTTCGTGCGGCCCGACGCGGACGATCTGCTGCGGCTGACCGAGCTGGCGGAGCAGGGGGTGGTGAGCGTGTACGTGTCGGAGACCTTCCCGCTGGAGCGGGCGGCGGACGCCCACCGGCGGAACCAGGAGGGCCGGACGCGGGGGAAGGTCGTGGTCACGGTGGACCGGGAGAGCTGAGGCTCCCGGGAGCTAGAGGACGAGGAAGGCGCCGCACACCGCGAGCGCGACCGTGCACAGGGCCGCCGCCGCGACGGACGGCGGGGTCAGCGCGCCGGGGCGGCTGGTCGCCGCGAGGGTGCGGATGCGGACGTGGGCGAGGCGCAGGAAGGCCGTCCACAGGGCGCAGCACAGGGCGGCGGCGACCACCGAGGCGGGGGTCGTGCCCCCGTGCAGGGCGGCCTTCGCGGCGAGTACGGCGACGACGGTGCCCGACAGGGTCGTGCGGCGCCAGGCGAGCCGGGTGCGTTCGGGCTGGAGGCCGGGGTCGCGGGTGCTCACGCGGTCGCGGGAGCTCACGCTCAGCCTTCCCAGCCGGCGAGGACCACGACGACCATGACCACGGCGACCACGGCGACGACCAGGCTGAGCAGGGCCGGGAAGCGGGAGACCGGGAGGTCCTCGCCGCGGCGCATGGCCCGCTCGCAGCGCACCCAGTGGTTCACGGCGCGCAGCGAGCAGAGCACGCCGGCGACGAGCAGGGCGAGGGCCAGCCCCACCCGCCAGCCCCAGCGCAGATCGGGCAGGAACTGGTCCACGGCGAAACCGCCGCCGATCAGGGCGAGGGCCGTGCGCAGCCAGGCCAGGAAGGTGCGCTCGTTGGCCAGCGAGAAGCGGTAGTCGGGGGTGCCGCCCTCCTGCCGGACCTCCTCGGGGGCGAACCAGAGCCGGACGTTCCGCACGAATTCGATCACTTGGGGAGCCTATCCGGCGGGTCGGGGGGCGGGTGCGGGTGCCGGTGCGGGCGCGGGGCGGGCGGGGGTGTCATGCCCGCCGGGCGCGCAGCCGCTCGTACGCCGCCAGGCCGTCCGGCACCCACTCCCACTCCCGGAGTCGGCGCTCCACCTCCGCCTCCGTCAGGAAGTCGTGCCAGGCGACCTCCTCCGCCTGCGGGGCGACCGGCCCCTCGCAGCGCACCTCGTACACCGCCGACCACCAGCTCCGGCCGGCGCCGTCGTCGTAGAGGAACGTGAAGAGGTGCTCCGGGCGGGGTAGCGCGGTCACCCCCAGTTCCTCCTGGGCCTCCCGCAGTGCCGCGTCGTCGTAGGACTCGCCCGCGCCCACCACACCGCCCACGAACATGTCGTACAGGGACGGGAACACCAGCTTCGTCGGTGTGCGGCGGTGGACGAAGACGCGGCCCCCGGGGTCCCGGGCGTACACGAACACGCAGCGGTGACGCAGTCCCCGCGCGTACACGTCGCCCCGCCGGGCCTGCCCGACGACCTGGTCGTTCTCGTCGACGATGTCGAGGATCTCGTCAGCAGCGCTCATGCCCTCATCCAAGCAGCGCCGCGTGGTCAGCGCCGTTGCAGGTCCCGTGCGCTCCAGCCCTCGCCCGTGCCCTGCGGCATCGCGGGATGCAGGCCCAGCAGGACGATGCCGGTCACGACCGCCGCGAGGCCGCCCGCCTCCCAAGCGAGGGCCCCGGTGTCGGTCCGCAGCCGGTCGCCGAGGAACCCGACCCCGCAGGCGATGCCCGCGAGCGGCTGCGCGGCCGTCAGCGCGGGCAGCGACCTGCGCAGGGGGGGCGGTCTCGAAGGCACTCTGCACCAGGACCAGACCGGTGATGCCGAGCACCACCACCGCGTACGGCTGCCAGCCGGTCAGCGTCTGGGCGAGGCCACCCTCGGTGAAGCGCCGGCCGCTGACCCGGGTCAGCGCGTCCTGCACGCCGTAGACGAGGCCCGCCGCCAGTGCCAGCAGGGTCGGTCCCCAGGTCAGCCGGGAACGGCCGGCGCACACCGTGAGCAGCAGGGCCGCACCCAGCATCACGCCGATGAGCAGCCAGTGCCGCACCGGGTCGGTCACCGCGCTGCCGCCGCGCGGTTCGCCCGCCACGATGAACGCGGTGACCCCGCCGGCGAGCAGCGCGAGGCCGGCCCAGCCCTGGCGGCCCAGCGGCTGGCGGGTCTGGGCGCGGGAGAGGGCCAGGGCGAAGAGCAGGTTCGTCGCCAGGAGGGGCTCGACCAGGGTCAGCTCCCCGCCGCCCAGCGCGAGGGCTCCCAGCACCATCCCGGCCACCATCAGCCCCATGCCGGCCAGCCACCGCGGCACCCGTACGAGGTCGAGCAGGAGACGGGGCGAGAGGAAGTCGCCCAGCGGGGCGCGCTCGGCGGCGTTCTGCTGGAGGACGAAACCGAAGCCGAGGCAGCACGCGGCGCTCACGGCGAGGACCACAACCAGAACCGACACGCTGCGTACCTCGATCGTCGGTCGGGCCACCGGTGCGTAGGCCGACTCTAGTGCGGGCGCACACGGGGTGCCGGGTGGGCGCCGCATCCGAGTGGCAGGGCGGGAGGCCGGTCCACAAGTCCCGTTTTCAATCAGCGAGTTGACGCGTGTAACGGCTCGGTTCCCCTTGACGCCAAGCCTTGGCTGCCGGTTTGCTGTGCGTGATCAGTTCATGGCAGACCGGCTACGACGACCTACCGCGTCGCGTGAGGAAGTTCCCGCGGTGTCCCCACCTCCGCCTCCCCTCGGCCGCGGCCGAGGGCGCGCCGCCCAGGCCTTCGACGAGGCACTCGACGACGCCGAACTCGTCGCCGCCCGGGCCGCGCTGGCCCAGGGGCGCTGGCAGTCCGCGCGTTCCCTGCTGGTCCACACGGGCGACGACTGGGACCGCCGGGGACACCGGGTGTCCGTCCTCGCCAAGGAGCCCTACTGCGCCGCCTGGGTCCGCGAGTGGCTGCTCGCCGAGCCCGACTCGGCCGACGCCTCGGTCCTGCTCGCCTTCTCGCTGGTCCACCGCGCCCTGCGCGGCAAGGAGAAGGCGGACCGGGCACGGCAGGCGTGCCGGGACGCGGCCGCGCTCGTCCCCGGCGACCCCACCCCGTGGCTCGGACTGCTCGTGCTGGAGCGCTCGCTGGGCGTGGACGACGATGTCGTACGCGTCTTCGAGGCGGTGCGCGGACGGTACGCCGACCACCACCACGCCCACCACCTGATGGTGGCCCGGCTCGCCGAACGCGTCGGCGACGGTGAGGCGGACCCGCTGCACGAGGTGTACGACTTCGCGAACTGGGCCGCCGAGCAGGCCCCCGCGGACTCCCCGCTGGCCGTCCTCCCGGTCGTCGCGCACGCCGAGCGCTACCGCGTGCTGGCCGCCGCCGGCCACGGGTCCGCCCACCCGAGCGCCTCCGGCCACTGGGTCGGCCGGCGCGCCCGGCTCGTGATGAAGGCCGCCTTCGACTGGTGGCTGGAGTGGGAGCAGGACGGCCACCCCCGCCGCCTGATCGACCTCAACTTCCTCGCGCACGCCAAGTGCTGCGAAGGCCGGGGCGCCGAGGCCGCCGCCCTCTTCCACCGCATCGGCGAGCACGTCACGCCCGCCCCGTGGTCGTATCCGGACCGCGACCCCTACCCGGCCTTCCGTGCCGCCCGCGCGAGGGCACTGGGCACGGCCTGACCCCCCCCCGACGCACACGAAAGAAGGACGTCCTGCGATGACCAGGGGCAGTTCGAGCACGAGCCGATCCGCGAGCGGCGGGGCCATCAGCACCTTCAAGGGGCAGGAGCGGGCGCTGCGCGCCGACCGGCTGGGCACGGGGGGCCTGCTGCTCTCCGTCCTCGCCGCCACCGCCCCGCTGATGGTGGTCGCGGGCGTCATGCCCACCACCTTCGCGGTGATGGGCATCGTGGGGCAGCCGCTGCTCTTCGTGCTCCTGGGTGTGGTGCTGATCCTCTTCAGCGTCGGGTACGCCGAGATGAGCCGGCACGTCCACAACGCCGGGGCCTTCTACGCGTACATCTCCCGCGGACTCGGCGGCACCGCCGGTGCCGCCGCCGCGCTCGTGGCGCTGGTCGCCTACAACGCGCTCCAGGTCGGCATCTACGGCATCCTCGGCTTCGAGGTCTCCGGGCTCCTGGCCACCTACGCCGACCTGGAGGTCGCCTGGTGGATACCGGCGCTGCTGGCCGTGCTCGCGGTCGGCGCCCTGGGCTGGCTGAAGATCGACGTCAACGCCCGGGTGCTGGGGGTGCTGCTGCTGATCGAGGTCGCGCTCGTGGTCGTGTTCGACATCGCCGCCGTCGCCGATCCGGGCGCCGAGGGGCTGTCGCTGCACGCGTTCAACCCGGACACCCTGACCGGGGCGGGCGTGGGGACCGCGCTGTGCTTCTGCATCGCCGCCTTCCTCGGCTTCGAGCAGGCACCCGTGTACGCCGAGGAGACCAGCCGGCCGCATGTGCTGGTGCCGCGTGTCATGTTCCTGGCAGTCGGCGGGGTCGCGGTGTTCTTCGCGCTCAGCAGCTGGGCTCTGACCGTCGCCACCGGTCCCGACAGGATCGTCGGAACCGCTCAGGAACAGAGCGCCGGGCTGCTCTTCTTCCTCACCGAGTCCCGGCTGGGCGGCACCTTCACGGACGTCCTGCACATCCTGTTCGTGACCGGCATGTTCGCCGCCCTGCTCAGCTTCCACAACGTCGTCGCCCGGTACGCCTTCGCCATGGGCCGGGAGGGGCTGCTGCCCGCCGCCTTCGGGCGGACCAGCGGCTCCAGCGGCGCACCCGGCACCGGGTCGCTGCTCCAGACCGCCGTGTCCGCGGTCGTGGTCGTCGGCTTCGCCGTCGCCGACGACAAGCCGCACGGCGACCCGACCCAGCCCGTCCTGCACCTGTTCACCTGGGGCGGCAACATCGGCGCCCTCGGCGTCATCGTGCTGATGGCCGCCGCCTCGTTCTCCGTGGTGGCCTTCTTCGTCCGCCGCGGCGCCGCCGGTGCCCAGAAGGTGCGGCTCGCCACCTCCACCGTCGCGGGACTCGCCCTGCTGGTCATCGCCGGCTATACGGTCAGGGACTTCGACGTCCTCGTCGGCGCGGGCCCCGGTTCCGCCCTGAGCTGGATGCTGCCCGGCGTCATCGGCCTCGCGGCGCTCGCCGGCCTGGCGCAGGGCCTGGTCCTGCGGGCCCGGGCGCCCGAACGGCACGCGCGGATCGGCCAGGGCAACGAGGCGTTCCAGCTGGACAAGGCCGCGTCCTCCTGAGCCGCACCGGAGGCTCCCCGGCCTCCCGCGCACAGCGGAGCGGCCGCTCCCCGTGGATCGGGGAACGGCCGCTCTCTCCGCCGGCTTCGGGCCGGCGGCGCTAGATGATCAGGGACAACAGCAGGACCAGGGCACCGGCGACCACCGAGATGATCGTCTCCATGACGGACCAGGTCTTGATGGTCTGGCCGACGTTCAGGCCGAAGTACTCCTTCACCAGCCAGAAGCCGGCGTCGTTGACATGGCTGAAGAAGAGCGAGCCGGCGCCGATGGCCAGGACCAGCAGGGCCGCGTGCGTGGTCGACATGTCGGCCGCCAGCGGTGCGACCAGACCGGCCGCCGAGACGGTCGCCACGGTCGCCGAACCGGTCGCCAGCCGGATCGCCACCGCGATCAGCCAGGCCAGCAGCAGCGCCGGGATCGACCAGTCCTCGGAGATCTCCAGGATCATCTGGCCGACGCCGGAGTCGATCAGCGTCTGCTTGAAGCCGCCGCCCGCGCCGACGATCAGCAGGATGCCCGCGATGGGCGCGAGGCCCTTCTCGACCAGCCCCGAGAGGCGGTCCTTGCCGAACCCGGCCGGGCGCAGCAGCGTGAAGATGCCGACGATCACGGACGCGAGCAGGGCGATCAGCGGGTTGCCGATCACGTCGAAGGTGCGCTGCACCAGGTTCTCCGGGTCATCGACGATGATGTCGACGAGTGCCTTGGCCAGCATCAGCACGACCGGCAGCAGGATGGTGGCCAGCGTGGCACCGAAACCGGGGCGCTTCTCCAACTCCTCCGAGGCGCGCTGCGGGATCATGCGGTCGGGAGCGGGGACGTCCACCCAGCGGGCCGCGTACTTGGAGAAGACCGGCCCGGCGATGATCACCGTCGGGATGGCGACCAGGACGCCCAGCGCGAGGGTCACGCCGAGGTTGGCGCCCAGCGCGTCGATCGCGACCAGCGGACCGGGGTGCGGCGGCACCAGACCGTGCATGACGGACAGTCCGGCCAGGGCCGGGATGCCGATGCGCATCAGCGAGTAGTTGCCCCGCTTGGCGACCATCAGCACGACCGGGATCAGCAGGACTATGCCGACCTCGAAGAAGAGCGGCAGTCCGATGACGGAGGCGATGAGGACCATCGTCCACGGCATCGAACGCGGGCTCGCCTTGGCGAGGATGGTGTCCACGATCTGGTCGGCGCCGCCCGAGTCGGCGAGCATCTTGCCGAGGATCGCGCCGAGCGCGATCAGCACGCCGACGCCCGCGACGGTGGAGCCGAGCCCGGCGGTGAAGCTGGTGATGACCTTGTCCAGCGGGGCCCCGGCGAACGCGCCGAGCGCCAGCGACCCGATGGTCAGCGACAGGAAGGCATGCAGCTTGAACTTGGTGATGAGCAGGACGATGACGGCGATGCCCAGGAGCACGGCGATGCCCAGCTGGGCGTGGCCGGCCGAGGTGATGGGCTCGACGGTGTCCGCTGCCAGCATCTCGACGCTGAGTCTGGTCACGGTGGTTTCCTTGCGGTGATGGGGGTTCGGGGGGCTCCGGGGCCGGGCCCGCGGGGGGCGGCACGACCCCGCGAAGAGGGGAGTGGGGGGTTACTGGACCGGCTCGGGAAGGTCCGTCAGGGCGGTCGCCGCCCGTTCGGTGATCTCCTCGGGGGAGCCGGCGACATCCACCGCGACCCCCGCCTCGTCCGGCTCCAGCGGCTGGAGCGTGGCGAACTGGGAGTCGAGCAGGGCCGTCGGCATGAAGTGCCCCTTCCGGTGCGACATCCGGTCCTCGATCAGCTCGCGGCTGCCCGTGAGATGCACAAAGACGACCCCGGGAGCGGCGGCCCGCAGCCGGTCGCGGTACGACCGCTTCAGCGCCGAGCTGCTCACCACCCCGCCGAGTCCCGCCCGCCCGTGCGCCCAGCCGCCGATGGCGTCCAGCCAGGGCCACCGGTCCTCGTCGGTGAGCGGGGTGCCGGCCGTCATCTTGGCGATGTTGGCCGGCGGATGGAAGTCGTCGCCCTCGGCGTAGGGAACGCCGAGCCGGGCCGCGAGCAGGGGACCGATCGTGGTCTTCCCGGTGCCCGCTACTCCCATGACCACGACGACATGGGGGGTGTGCAGTCGCTGCATCGCACTCTCGCTGTCTGCTGTCTTCGTCGACACGTGATGTCGACGCAACTGAAACCTATTAGGTACGACAAATTCAAGAGCCTGTGACATATAAGTCTGACTTTTTGTTCCCGTGATCTGCCCCGTACGCTGAGTGCATGAGCACACCGGGCCGGGGGCTGCACGGCCGCGTACTGGACACCCTCGGCCCCGCGATCACAGCGGGCGAATACCCTGCGGGCAGCGTTTTGCGCACGGACGAGCTGGCCCAGCGCTTCGAGGTGTCGCGCTCGGTGATGCGCGAGGCGGTCCGCGTACTGGAGTCCATGCACCTCGTGGCCTCGCGCCGCCGCGTGGGCGTGACCGTCCTGCCCGAGTGCGAGTGGAACGTCTACGACCCGCAGGTCATCCGCTGGCGCCTGGCCGGCTCCGAGCGCCCGCGGCAGCTGCGCTCCCTCACCGTGCTGCGCTCGGCGGTCGAGCCGGTGGCGGCGGGGCTGACGGCACGCCTCGCCACGCCCGAGCAGTGCGCCGAGCTGACCGAGTGCGCGCTCGGCATGGTCGCGAACTCGAGCGGTCACCGGCTGGAGCAGTACCTCTTCCACGACGTGGCCTTCCACCGCGTCATCCTGACCGCCTCCGGCAACGAGATGTTCGCGCGTCTCGGCGGTGTCGTCGCCGAGGTCCTGGCGGGCCGCACCCACCACGACGTGATGTTCGAGGACCCCGACCCGGCCGCCGTCACCCTGCACGTCCAGGTCGCCGAGGCGGTGCGCGCCCGGGACGCGGAGCGCGCGGAGCGGCTGACCCGGGAGATCACGGTGGGGGCGCTCCAGGAGCTGGACATCCTGGCGCCCTGACACGGACTACTCCAGGAACTCCCCGTCCACGTACACCCACGCCCCGCCGACCCGCTCGAACCGGCTGCGCTCGTGCAGCGACCCCCCGCGGTAGGACGCCCGGAAGGTCACGGTCCCGGCGGAGTGGAAGGCGGACCCGTCGGTGGTGGCGAGGATCTCCAGTCCGGCCCACCGTGTACCCGGGTCGAGATCGAGCCGCTCGGGACGCGTCCGCGGATGCCACGTCCGCAGCAGGTACCCGGCGTCCAGCCGGACGAAAGCGCTGTACCGCGAGCGCATCAGGGCCTCGGCGGTCGGCGCGGAGGCGGCACCCGAGTGGAAGCGGCCGCAGCAGTTCTCGTACGGACCGGGCAGCCCGCACGGGCAGGAGGGGGTGGTCATGGCGGCCATTGTGCCTGGTCGGAGCGGGCCCCGAAAAAAGCAGAAGACCCCTGACGAGCAGGGGTCTTCACTGGTGTCCGAGGGGGGACTTGAACCCCCACGCCCGATAAAGGGCACTAGCACCTCAAGCTAGCGCGTCTGCCATTCCGCCACCCGGACAAGGTGTCTGTCGTACGGGGCGTTGCCCGCGGCGACGACGTAAACATTACCAGGCTTTCCGGGGTGGCCGATCACCCCCTCCTTGGGCCCGGACGGTCCGGGGAGGAGGATGAGAGGGACCCACCGGCAGGGAAACCAGCAGGGACACCAGCAGTGACAGCGGGAGGAACCACGTGAGCGACTCGGGCACGGCCAGCAGCGTCACCGGCGAGGACGAGGTCGTCGACCTCTGCCGCGAGCTGATCCGGATCGACACCAGCAACTACGGGGACCACTCGGGCCCGGGCGAGCGCAAGGCGGCCGAGTGGGTCGCCGAGAAGCTCGCCGAGGTCGGACTCGAACCGCAGATCTTCGAGTCCCACCCCGGCCGCGCGTCCACGGTGGCCCGGATCGAGGGCGAGGACCCGTCCCGGCCCGCGCTGCTCATCCACGGCCACACCGACGTCGTCCCGGCCAACGCGGACGACTGGACCCACCACCCCTTCTCCGGCGAGATCGCGGACGGGTGTGTCTGGGGGCGCGGCGCGGTCGACATGAAGGACATGGACGCGATGACCCTGGCGGTCGTCCGCGACCGGCTGCGCAGCGGGCGCAGGCCGCCGCGCGACATCGTGCTGGCGTTTCTCGCGGACGAGGAGGCCGGCGGGACGTACGGCGCCCGGTACCTCGTCGACCGGCACCCCGGCCTCTTCGAGGGCGTCACCGAGGCGATCAGCGAGGTGGGCGGCTTCTCCTTCACCGTGAGCGAGCAGCGCCGCCTCTATCTGATCCAGACGGCCGAGAAGGGCATGCACTGGATGAAACTGACCGTGGCCGGCACCGCCGGGCACGGCTCGATGATCCACCGCGACAACGCCATCACCGAGCTGTCGGAGGCCGTCGCGCGCCTCGGCCGCCACAAGTTCCCCATCCGGGTCACCAAGACCACCCGGGCCTTCCTCGACGAACTGGGCGACGCGCTCGGCACCGAGCTGGACCCGGAGAACATGGAGGGAACCCTCGCCAAGCTCGGCGGTATCGCCAAGCTCATCGGCGCGACCCTGAGCAACACCGCCAACCCGACGCAGCTGGGCGCGGGTTACAAGGTCAACGTCATCCCCGGCGAGGCCACCGCGCACGTCGACGGACGGTTCCTGCCCGGCCACGAGGAGGAGTTCCTCGCCGACCTCGACCGGATCCTCGGCCCGAAGGTGCGGCGCGAGGACGTGCACGCCGACAAGGCCGTCGAGACCACCTTCGACGGCGCGCTCGTCGACGCCATGCAGTCCGCGCTGCTCGCCGAGGACCCGGCCGCCAAGGCGATCCCGTACATGCTCTCCGGCGGCACGGACGCGAAGTCCTTCGACGACCTCGGCATCCGGGGCTTCGGCTTCGCACCGCTGAAGCTGCCGCCGGAGCTGGACTTCGCGGGCATGTTCCACGGGGTGGACGAGCGGGTGCCGGTGGAGGGACTGCGGTTCGGCGTGCGGGTGCTCGACCGTTTCATCGACGCGTCCTGAATCGCCCGGAGAAACGCGCCTTCCGCACCCGGCGCTATTCGGCCGCGCGTGCGGGAGGCGCCCGGGACGGGTGAATGCGCTCATAAGCTCGTAGCCTCATTACTCCCTCCTCGTTACAAGTGATGCGATCAGCAACCTGGATCGCCTTTGCCAACTAGGAGGAACAATGCTCAAGAAGGTCGTCGCAGCCGCTGCTGCCACCGGTGGTCTGGTTCTCGCGAGCGCCGGCATGGCCGTCGCCGACTCCGGTGCCCAGGGTGCCGCTGTGCACTCGCCCGGCGTCCTCTCCGGCAACGTCGTTCAGGTGCCCGTCCACGTGCCGGTGAACGTCTGCGGCAACACGATCTCCGTGATCGGTCTGCTGAACCCCGCCTTCGGCAACGTCTGCATCAACAAGTGACGTTGTGCCTCGCCCTCTGAGGGTCTGAGTCCGTCGGCCCCGGAGCGCGCGCCACGCGCTCCGGGGCCGACGGACTGTGCGGCCTTAGAGGGCGGGGGAACGACGGCAACGTCGGAATTCTCGGCATTCCCGTATCCACGGGACCAGGGCAAGGCAGGGATTCAGGAAATGCGACAGGTCACCCGCAAGGGCCTGATGACGATGGCGGCGGCCACCGGCGTGATCGCCGCCGCGGGCGGCACCGCCCACGCGGACTCGGGCGCGCACGGAGCGAGTTCGGGGTCGCCCGGCGTACTGTCCGGCAACACGGTGCAGGCACCGGTGCACGTGCCGGTGAACGTCTGCGGCAACACGGTCGACGTCGTGGGCGTCCTCAACCCGGCGATGGGCAACTCGTGCGCCAACCAGGGCGGCGGTGCGTCCGGCGGGTACGGCGACCACGGCGGCTACGGGGACCAGGGCGGCTACGGGGGCCAGGGCGGCTCGCACGGCGGCTCGCACGCGGGCGGGCACGCCACCGATTCGCCCGGCGTCGGCTCCGGCAACCACATCCAGGCGCCGATCCACGTGCCGGTGAACGTCTGCGGCAACAGCGTCTCCGTCATCGGCGTCCTCAACCCGACCACCGGCAATGACTGTGGCAACGGGGGCTCGGGTGCCCCGGGTAATCCTGGTGACCCTGGTGATCCGGGTAACCCCGGTGACCCTGGTGATCCGGGTAACCCCGGTGATCCGGGTAACCCTGGTGATCCGGGCAACCCGGGCGACCCTGGTGATCCGGGCAACCCCGGTGATCCTGGTGATCCGGGTAACCCTGGTGACCCGGGCAACCCCGGTGACCCGGGCAACCCCGGTGACCCCGGCACCCCTGGTGACCCCGGCACCCCCGGAAACCCCGGCACCCCCGGAAACCCCGGCACCCCGCCCGGTCCGGGTGACGAGACGCCGGGTGGTTCCCTCGGCGGCAACCAGCCGGGTGCCCAGGCCGTCGCGCAGCCCCGGGGCGACGCGCGGCTCGCCGAGACCGGCAGCGGCTTGCCCCTGGGCCTCGCCCTCCCCGTCGGAGCGGGCGCGCTGCTCGCCGGGACGGTGCTCTACCGCAAGGCGCGCGCCTCGGCGTGACGCGGGCCGCAGGAGCGGCACGTCGAGCGGGCCCCGCACCAGCGGGGCCCGCTCCGTTTCCGTCACCGCGCAATCCGCCACCGCGGTCCGCGTCACTCCGTCCGGTCGAGCCGGTCTCCCGGCTCACCAGGTGGCGCGCACCTGGCGGATGATCCGCCGCCGCAACCGCACCCTGCGGCTGCCGTCGCGCAACAGGCTCAGGCGGTAGAGCTCCCAGTGTCCGTACTCGGCGTGGTCCGTCAGCAGACGCGTCGTCTCCTTGCGGGAGACCCCGCGTGGCACGTACACGTCGACAAATTCGTATTCCGGCATCGCATCTATTGTGCGGGCTGGGGTCCGGTACGGATAGCGTCTGCACTATGTCTGATGCTGCGCAGCCCACCGCTGCCGAGGTACGCGCCGCCGCCGAGGCGGTCAAGACCGCGCTCGACCGCCACCTGGCCGCGGTCGAACGCCGGTCGGGGGAGGACGACCCGGCCGTCTACGACGCGTTCAACCAGCTGGCCGCGGCCGCGGAGGCGTACGACGAACTGCTCTACGACCGTTACGACGAGGTCACCCCCTTCGAGATCCCCGACGCGGAGGACTCGCTGCCGCCGTACACGGGTCCCGAGGAGCCGAACGCGCTGAGCGTCCTGATCCGCCGTGACTACGCCGTGGCCGAGCCGCAGCGGCTGATGGCCCAGGCCCGTCGGATCGAGGCGGCGGACGACGAGGACGCGGGGGTGGCGGCCTCGGGCACGGTGCACGGGGCGCTCGGTCTGCTGTTCGGCGAGTTCGAGCCGGACGAGATCGCCTCCCGGCACAAGGAGTTCGGCCTGGAGGAGGGCGACTCCACGCTCTGGGTGACGGCCGCGGAGGAGACCCCCGACCCCGGCGAGTGGCTGGAGGCCCCGTTCGAGCAGGTCGACGCTCAGCACGTGGTCTGCCGCTTCGACGTCAGCGCGGTGTTCGACGAGGAGTTCGACGACGGCATGGACGACGGCGTCGACGAGGACGAGGACGAGGACGGCGCCGTCGACGGTGGCGCCGACCTGGAGGACCTGGAGGAGGACCTCGACCTCGACGAGGACCTGGACCCCGACCTGGACGCGGACGAGGATCTGGAGCCCCTCCGGGGACGGGACGGCGAACCCGCGCGCCTGGATTCGGACCGCTGAACGGCGCGAGCCGCGGGACGGCATGACGACGGCGGCCACGGGGGGACATCCCCGTGGCCGCCGCCGTCCCTGACGTCAGCACCGGCCGGACGCCCGGCCGGACGCTCAGTCGGCCACCGGGACCTGCGGCGCGAGCAGCACCGGCAGCCGGGTCGTGCGCGGCTTCGCGGGAACCTCGGCGACGGCCCGCGGCAGCGCCTGCTCCACACCGTGCACGACGGACAGATGACGCGCGGCCCGGCCGAACGCCGTGTACACCCAGGGACGGCTGAGAGCCTGCGCGGCGTCCCCGGGCAGTACCACGACCACGGCCGGCCACCGGCCGCCCACCGCCTGGTGAGCGGTCAGCGCCCAGCCATGGCGTACGGACTGCTCCACCCGCTCCTTCGGTACGACGACGGCCTCGTCGGCGCAGGTCAGGTGCAGTCCGTCGGCGTCCGCCCGCACCACCCGGCCCGGCAGCACACGGCCGGGCGCGGGGGAGTAGGCGACGCGGTCGCCGGGGTCGAAGCCGCCGAAGCGCCCGGGCCCCGGGTTCAGCCGCTGCTTCAAGGCCGCGTTGAGCGCACGTGTGTCCGCCGCGCCGCCGTGGCCCGGCGTGATCACCTGGGTCTCCTCGGCGGGAACGCCGAGCGCGCGCGGCACCGAGTCGGCCACGAGCTGGACGGTGCGGTGGACGGCCTCGCCGGCGTCGCGCACCGGCACGATCACGACCTCCTTCCCGGGCGACTCCACCTGGCCCAGCTCGCCGATCCCGATGCCGGAGACCAGCTCGCCGAGCGGGCCGGGGTCCGGGCGCCGCGAGGCGACCCGGGGGCAGATCTGCGCCGCCAGCAGGTCCGCGAAGACCCGTCCGGGCCCCGCCGACCACAGCACCCCCGGGTCACCCGACAGCACCAGCCGGGCACCGTCCGGCAGCGACTCCGCCAGCAGGGCGCCCGCCTCGACGTCGAGCTGCGGCGCGTCGAGCACGACGAGCAGATCGAGGTCCAGCGCACCGTCCGCGTCGCGTCCCGGCCCCTCCGCCCCGGTGAGCAGCCCGCTCACGGTGACGACGGCCCGCTCGGCCGCGCCGGGACCGGCCGGGACGGAGCCGTCGGAGCCGTCGGAGGCGGCGGGGTCCGGCGCGGTGGAGGCCGGTGCGGTGGGGTCCTGGGAGTGCGGCCCGGCTGCCCGGTGGGCCGCCAGGGCGGCGAAGCGGTCGCGGCCCAGCGGCCCGTGCGCGGCGGCCCAGGCACGCAGGCCCAGGGCGTGCGCCGCGTGCAGCAGGGCGGCCGGTTCGGCCAGGGAGGCCTCCCCGCCGGTGTGCAGGACCAGCCCGTGGTCCGCGACGGCTCGGATCAGCTCGGCCGCGGAACCCGGCGCGCCGGCGGCGGCCCGCTCCCAGTCGGCCGCCGAACCGTCCTGCTTCGGAGTCGAGTTGACCAGCCGGGCCAGACCGTCGGCCAGACTCTCCTCGGCGAGGGCGTAGCGCTCCAGACCGATCAGGACCCGGACCGGGTGGCCCTCACCCTCATCGGCCCCGTCCGTCCCGTCCGCCTCATCCGTCCCCTCCGTCCCGCCCGGTGCGGGCTGGGGAGGGGTGCCGGTCTGCTCCAGGGCGTCCTGGAAGGCGAGCGCCTCACCCTCGGCCAGCGTGCTCTGCACGGCGGCGTCGGGGTCCGGCACGCCCCGCTGGGCCAGGGTCGCGGTGAGCCGCGGCAGCTCCAGGGCCGTGTGCCCGGCCAGCGCCGCCTGCTCCAGCAGCCACACCGTGACCGCACGGCCGCGCCGCTCGTCGTCCGGGCGGCACTCCGCGCCGAGCAGCGCCCGGGCGAACCCGTCGGCCTGCTCGGGCCGGACCCCGCCGACCCTCAGCAACTGCCAGGGGTCCGCGCGCAGCGCCTCCTCCGCCGCCTCGCCGAGGAGCGCGGCGGTCTGCGGCGCGAGCGCCTCGGGGGCGCCGCCCTCGGCCAGGACGCGCCGGACGGCCTCGACGGCTTCCGGCACGGGCCCCGCCGGGCCGGCGGGCTCGGCCGCCGCCGGACGCGGTCGCCGCACAGGCTCCTGGGCGGTCCGGCGGGGCGCGGGAGCGGGGTCGTCGAAGACCGTGGCCGTCGGCTTCTCGCCGCTCTCCACGGCGCGCACGGCGGCCAGCAGGTCGGCCGCCGTGCCGCTGAGCTTGCCCCCGGCGGCGATCGTCCCCTGCCGTTCGGCCTTGCGCCGCTCGATCCGCTCCCGCTCCAGGCGCTGCGCGGCCAGCTCGGCCTCGGCCTCGGAGAGCCGATCCGCCCCACCGGCACCGCCGACGTCCACACCGCCCGGCTCCCCGGTCCCCGCGCCGCCGGGACCGTCGGCTGCCGGGCCGGTCGTCCCGGCCTCGGTCGCGCGGGCCGGCTCTCCCACGCCCTCGTCACTCGCGTCCGCCCCGGTGGCCGGGGCGTCCGAACCGCCGTCACCCGCGGCCGCCGGCCCGGCGCCGTCCGCGCCGTCGCCTTCCGACGGTCCGGCGGCCGCCCCGGCCCGGCCGTCGGCCGCCGCTTCGCCCTCGGCGGCGTCCGGCTCCGCCCCGGGCGTGGCGCCCTGGGCCCCCGGCCCGGCGTCCACGGCTTCCGCGGTGTCCTCAGAGGCGGACTCGGGCTCCGTGCTCACAGCGTGCTCCAGTCGTGATCGGGATAGCGGTGCACCGGCGCCGACACGTCGTCCAGCGCCCGGCAGATCTCGTCAGGAAGACTAAGGGTCTCCACTGACAGCGCCGCCGTGAGCTGCCGCGCGTTGCGCGCGCCGACGATCGGGGCGACCACGCCGGGCCGGTCCCGGACCCAGGCCAGTGCCACCTGGAGCGGCGTCACCGCGAGCCCGTCCGCGGCCGTCGCCACCGCGTCCACGATGTGACCGGCCGCCTCGTCGAGGTACGGCGCGACGAACGGGGCGAGGTGGTCCGAGGCGCCCCGCGAGTCCGGCGGCGTGGCGTCCTTGCGGTACTTGCCGGTGAGGACCCCGCGCCCCAGCGGCGACGAGGGCAGCAGACCTATGCCCAGGTCCAGGGCGGCCGGCAGCACCTCGCGCTCGATGCCCCGCTGGAGCAGCGAGTACTCCATCTGCGTGCTCGCCAGCCGGTTGCGCACGCCCGGTGCCGCCAGCTGCCAGGTCGCCGCCTTGGCCAGCTGCCAGCCGCAGAAGTTCGAGACGCCCGCGTACCGTGCCCGGCCGCTGCTCACCGCCACGTCGAGGGCGTGCAGCGTCTCCTCCAGCGGGGTGTGCGGATCGAAGGCGTGCAGGTGCCACACGTCGACGTGGTCCGTGCCGAGACGGGCCAGCGAGGCGTCCAGCGCGGAGAGCAGATGCGCCCGCGAACCGTCGAAACGGCGGTCGGGGTCCGGCACGCTGCCCGCCTTGGTGGAGATCACCAGGTCCCGGCGCGGCACGAGGCCCTCCATCAACCGGCCCAGCAGGTACTCCGCCTCCCCGTCGCCGTACACGTCCGCCGTGTCGACGAGGGTCCCGCCCGCCTCCCAGAAGGTCTTCAAGAGGTCGGCCGCGTCATGCTCGTCGGTGTCCCGGCCCCAGGTCAGGGTGCCGAGACCGATACGGGACACGCGCAGGCCCGTGCGGCCGAGATGCCTCTGCTCCATGGACGGCGACATTACTGGCCACGGCTTGCGCTGTGGGGGCCTGTGGACAACCGAATTCCCGCGCTATGGTCGGGGCGCACACAACGTTACTGATCGGTAAGGGGAATCGGCCATGCAGCTCGGGATCAACCTCGGCTACTGGGGTGCCGGAATGGACGCGGACAACCTGGCCGTCGCCCAGGAGGCCGACCGGCTCGGCTACGCCGTCTGCTGGGCCGCCGAGGCCTACGGCTCCGACGCGGCCACCGTGCTCACCTGGGTCGCCGCCCAGACCGAGCGCATCGACGTCGGCTCGGCCATCTTCCAGATCCCGGCCCGCCAGCCCGCGATGACCGCGATGACGGCCGCCACCCTGGACTCCCTCTCCCAGGGGCGCTTCCGCCTCGGCCTCGGCGTCTCCGGCCCCCAGGTCTCCGAGGGCTGGTACGGTGTCAAGTTCGACAAGCCGCTCGCCCGCACCCGCGAGTACGTGGAGATCGTGCGCAAGGCGATGACCCGCGAGCGTCTGTCGTACGAGGGGCAGCACTGGAGGCTGCCGCTGCCGGGCGGCCCCGGCAAGCCGATCAAGCTGACCGTGCACCCGCAGCGCGAGCACATCCCGCTGTACATCGCCGCCATCGGCCCGAAGAACCTGGAGCAGACCGGCGAGATCGCCGACGGCGCCCTGTTGATCTTCCCGTCCGCCGATCACCTGGAGGACACCGCGATCCGGCACCTGCGCGCCGGCCGTGAGAAGGCGGGGAAGACCCTCGACGGCTTCGACGTCTGCCCGACCGTGCCGCTCGCCCTCGGCGAGGACAAGGACGTCGCCGCACTCGCCGACACCTTCCGCCCCTACACCGCGCTCTACGTCGGCGGCATGGGCAGCCGCAAGCAGAACTTCTACAACCAGCTCGCCCAGCGCATGGGCTACGAGCGGGAGGCCGCCGAGATCCAGGACAAGTACCTGGCCGGCGACAAGCAGGGGGCCGCCGCGGCCGTACCGCACGACCTGATCGACCAGACGACCCTGCTCGGCTCCGTCGACCGCATCGCGGACCGGATGAAGGCCTACGCCGCCGCCGGCGTCACCACGCTGACCCTCGCGCCCGCCGGCTTCACCCTGGACGAGCGGATCGCCTCGCTCCGCGCCGGTACGGAGGCCCTGGAGCGCGCCGGGCTGGCCCAGTAGCCGTACGGCTCAGCCCCCCGATCCGGTCCACCGGAGAGGGGCCTGGGGCCTGCTGTGGATTCTGCGGCCGTGGTGGGGGCTCGGGGGTCTTCCCCGCCACGGCCGTCACGGGGATCAACGCGCCCGCGCCCGTGTGGTTACGCCTTCTCCCGTCCCCGGCCCTCCCTCGTTCGGCGCAGTTGTCCGCCGCACCTGTTGCCGCGCCCCGCCACCCGCACTTGACTCGTGCCCTGCGGAGACCGCGGAACCGCGGCAGAGCAGGAGAGGGGCCAACGATGCTTTCGGCCAGGAGTCTGTTCCAGGAGATCCTCGACAACGACGAGTCGTTCCGTCTCTTCTGCTCGATCGCGGCCAGCGGTGAGTCGCAGGGCGGCTGGGAGAACGCGCGCATCGCCGCGCTGGTGCCGGAGAGCGAGCGCGCCCTCGCCCCCAAGATCACCCGGCACGGCGCCGACGAGGACAAGCACGGCCGGATCTTCGGCGCCCTGCTGAAGAAGCGCGGGCTGGATCCCGTCGAAGTGCCTCCCGAGACCGACTACACCATGCTCCTGGAGCGGCACGGCATCGGCCTCGCCCACGAGAAGCTCAAGGCCGACCAGCCGCTCACGGTGCGGGACATCATCACCTACCTCGCGCACAGCAGGGTCACCGAGCAGCGCGCGGCCGAGCAGATGGCGATGCTCCTCAAGTACTTCGGGGACCACCCGGAGCTGGGCCGCGCCGTCCGGATGATCTCGGCCGACGAGGACAACCACCTCGCCTACTCCCACGAGGAACTGCTCCGCTACGCGGCCGCCGGACACGGCCGGTACATCCAGCGGACGCTCCGCGAGTGCGCCCTCGCGGAGATCCGGGTCCACCGGGACGTCAGCCTCGCCGTGATGGCCCGCATGGGACGCCTCCTCGGGTGGTCGCACCCCCGGTCCGCGATGCTCGCGGCGGGCATCCACGCCGTGTACGCGTACGAGCGGCTGGCCGGCTGGCGCCGCATGGTGACCCTGCGCACACCCGCCCGCCGCGACGCGCTCGGCGGGCCGGGGGCCGTGGCCCCGGAAGTGGCCTGACGGGCCGGACCCGCCCTCCGCGCTACAGCCAGCCCCGGCTCTTGAACGTCCGGTAGAGCAGCACCTCCAGGACGGCCATCACCACGATCACCGCCGGATAGCCCCACTCCCAGCGCAGCTCCGGCATGTGCTCGAAGTTCATGCCGTACACCCCCGCGACCATCGTCGGGACCGCCGCCATGGCCGCCCACGCGGAGATCTTCCGCATGTCGTCGTTCTGCCGGACGCTCGTCTGCGCCAGGTGCGCCGACAGGATGTCCGAGACCAGCCGGTCCAGGCCCTCCACCGACTCGTTCACCCGCGTGAGGTGGTCGCTCACGTCCCGGAAGAACGGCCGTGCCTTCTCGTTGACGAACGGCACCCCGGCGCCGGCCGCCCCCGTCCCGGACAGCCGGGCCAGGGGCGGTGCCAGCGGACCGGTCGCCCGCCGGAACTCCAGGATCTGCCGCTTGAAGTTGTAGATCCGGGACGCGGTGTGGCGCGAGCCGCCGCCGTCCGGCGAGAAGACCTCGGCCTCCAGCTCCTCCAGGTCGTTCTGCAGCTCGACGGCCACGTCCAGGTAGTGGTCGACGGCGGCGTCCGCCACCGCGTACAGGACCGCGGTGGGGCCCTTGCCGAGCAGCTCCGGCTCCTGCTCCAGGCGCCGGCGCACGGCCTTCAGCGGGGCGCCCTCGCCGTGCCGGACGACGACCACGAAGGCGTCGCCCATGAAGAGCATGAGCTCACCGGTGGACACGGCGTCGCTCGCCGCGTCGTAGACCACCGGCTTCAGGACGGCGAAGAGCGAGTCCTCGTACACCTCCAGCTTGGGCCGCTGATGCGCCTTCAGGGCGTCCTCCACCGCCAGCGGATGCAGTCCGAACTCCTGGGTGACCAGGTCGAACTCCTCCTCCGTCGGTTCGTGCAGCCCGATCCAGACGAAGCCGCCCGCGGCGCGCGCCTCGCCGACCGCGTCGGAGAAGTCCTCGGGCCCGTCCGCGCGGTGCCCGTCCCGGTAGATGGCACAGTCGACGATCACCGAACGCATTCTCCCTTCGCCCCGGCGCCCTCGTGCCGCGCCGTACGCCTACCCTGGCCGCATGCCCACGCTGATCCTGGTTAGGCACGGACGTTCCACCGCCAACACCGAGGGGCTCCTCGCCGGCTGGACGCCCGGCGTCGCCCTCGACGAACGCGGCGCCGCACAGGCCGCCGCCCTGCCCGAGCGGCTCGCCGCCCTGCCGCTCTCCGAGATCGTCGCCAGCCCGCTCCAGCGCTGCCAGGAGACGGTCCGGCCCCTGCTCGACGCCCGGCCCGGACTGCGGGCGCACACCGACGAGCGGATCGGGGAGTGCCACTACGGCGACTGGTCCGGCCGCAAACTCGCCGAGCTCAAGGACGAGCCCCTGATGGAGGTGGTGCAGGCGCACCCGTCCGCCGCCGCGTTCCCCGGCGGCGAGTCCATGCGCGCGATGCAGACCCGCGCCGCCGAGGCGGTGCGCGAGTGGAACGCGCGCGTGGAGCGCGACCACGGCCCCGACGCCGTCTACCTCATGTGCTCCCACGGCGACATCATCAAGTCCCTCGTCGCGGAGGCACTCGGCCTGCATCTCGACCTCTTCCAGCGGATCTCCGTCGAGCCCTGCTCCGTCACCGCGATCCGCTACACCCGGCTGCGCCCGTTCCTGGTGCGCCTCGGCGACACCGGCGACTTCGCCTCCCTGGCCCCGCGGCAGGAGCCACCGGGCGACGAGGCCACGGTCGGTGGTGGTGCGGGCGCACCGTGATCGTCGGCCGCAGTAGGGTGAGGCGATCGCAGCAGTGACCGACTCGGTCATTCCGCTTCTTACGACTTCTCATGGAGACAGGACGTGTCCCGTCAGGTGTTCCTCTACGACCAACCGGAACGTTTCGTGGCCGGCACGGTCGGGCTGCCCGGGCGCCGTACGTTCTTCCTCCAGGCCACCGCGGGCTCCAGGGTGACCAGCGTGGCCCTGGAGAAGACCCAGGTCGCCGCTCTCGCCGAGCGCATGGACGAACTCCTCGACGAGGTCGTGCGGCGCAGCGGCGGCAGCACCGCCGTCCCCGCCGTGGCGCCCACGGAACCCGCCGACACCGCCCCGCTGGACACTCCGGTGGAGGAGGAGTTCCGGGTCGGCACCATGGCGCTCGCCTGGGACGGCGAGGACCAGCGCATGATCGTCGAGGCCCAGGCCCTCGTCGAGCTGGACGCCGAGTCCGAGGAGGACCTGGCGGAGGCCGAGGAACGGCTCCTCCAGGACGAGGAGAACGGCCCGCCGATGCTCCGGGTCCGCCTCACCGGCGCGCAGGCCAGGGCCTTCGCCAAGCGCGCCCTCGACGTCGTCAACGCCGGGCGGCCGCCGTGCCCGCTGTGCAGCCTCCCGCTCGACCCGGAAGGACACGTATGTCCGCGCCAGAACGGATACCGCCGCGGAGCGTGACCACCGACGCCGTGGCCGCCGAGCTGCTCGCCCGGGGCGAGCTGACCGTGCGCGGACGCATCCGTGACGCCTCCAACGCGGCCCTGTACTGCACGGTGACGCACGAGGGGCGCGAGGCGGCCTGCATCTACAAGCCGGTGGCCGGCGAGCGGCCCCTGTGGGACTTCCCCGACGGCACCCTCGCCCAGCGCGAGGTCGCCGCCTACGAGGTCGCCGAGGCGACCGGCTGGGGCCTCGTACCGCCCACCGTGCTGCGCGAGGGGCCGTACGGAGAGGGCATGGTCCAGCTGTGGATCGAGGCCGTGCCGGGGACGGAGCTGCTCGCCCTGGTGGACGCCGAGGAGCCCGGCCCCGGCTGGAAGGCCGTCGGCCTCGCCGAGGTCGACGAGGGCCGCACCGCGCTGCTGGTGCACGCCGACGACGCACGCCTGCGCCGGCTCGCCGTCCTGGACGCCGTACTCAACAACGCCGACCGCAAGGGCGGCCACCTGCTGCCCGCGGCCGGCGAGCGGCTGTACGGCATCGACCACGGGGTCACCTTCCACGCCGAGAACAAGCTGCGCACCCTCCTGTGGGGCTGGGCGGGCGACCCGCTCACCGGGGAGGCCCTGACCGTCCTGGACGCCCTCCGCGAGGCGCTGAAGGACGGTGGCACCCTGGCCGGCCGGCTCGCCGCGCTGATCACCCCCGCCGAGCTGGACGCCACGCGCGCGCGGGTCGACGCCCTGCTGGCCTCCGGGCGGCACCCCGAGCCCAGCGGGGAGTGGCCGGCCATCCCCTGGCCGCCGGTTTAGTCTTTTCCGGGCTGCACACCGGCGCGTGTCGCGCAAGAGCGCCTTACCGGCCGTCCGGCCCGGCCGGTTCGTGCACGCAACATCAGTCCGGTTACGCTCATGACATGCATGCCTGGCCCGCTTCCGAGGTCCCCGCCCTGCCTGGTCAGGGTCGCGACCTGAGGATCCACGACACCGCGACCGGAGGCCTGGTCACCCTCGACCCCGGTCCCGTCGCCCGCCTCTACGTCTGCGGCATCACGCCGTACGACGCCACCCACATGGGACACGCGGCGACCTACAACGCGTTCGACCTCGTGCAGCGCGTGTGGCTCGACAACAAGCGGCAGGTTCACTACGTCCAGAACGTCACCGACGTCGACGACCCGCTCCTGGAGCGTGCCGTGCGGGACGGCGTCGACTGGACCGCCCTCGCCGAGCAGGAGACCGCCCTCTTCCGCGAGGACATGACGGCGCTGCGGATGCTGCCGCCGCGGCACTACATAGGCGCCGTCGAGGCCATACCCGGCATCGTCCCGCTCGTCGAGCGGCTTCGGGACCTCGGCGCCGCCTACGAGCTCGAGGGCGACACCTACTTCTCCGTCGAGGCGGACCCGCACTTCGGCGGGGTCTCCCACCTGGACGCGGCCGCCATGCGGCTGCTCTCCGCCGAGCGGGGCGGCGACCCGGACCGGCCGGGCAAGAAGAACCCGCTCGACCCGATGCTGTGGATGGCCGCCCGCGAGGGCGAGCCCAGCTGGGACGGCGCCTCGCTCGGCCGCGGACGGCCCGGCTGGCACATCGAGTGCGTCGCCATCGCCCTCGACCACCTCGGCATGGGCTTCGACGTCCAGGGCGGCGGCTCCGACCTCGCCTTCCCGCACCACGAGATGGGCGCCTCGCACGCGCAGGCGCTCACCGGCGAGTTCCCGATGGCCAAGGCGTACGTCCACGCCGGCATGGTGGCTCTCGACGGCGAGAAGATGTCGAAGTCCAAGGGCAACCTGGTCTTCGTGTCGAAGCTGCGGCACGAGGGCGTCGACCCGGCCGCGATCCGGCTGACGCTCCTCGCCCACCACTACCGGTCGGACTGGGAGTGGACCGACCAGGTGCTGCCGGACGCCGTGGACCGCCTGGAGCGCTGGCGCGCCGCCGTCTCCCGGCCCGACGGACCGCCCGCCGACGCCCTCGTCGAGGAGATCCGCGCGGCTCTCGCCGACGACCTGGACTCCCCGGCCGCACTGGAGGCCGTCGACCGCTGGGCCGCGCTCCAGCAGGAGAGCGGCGGCACGGACATCGGGGCACCCGGTGTCGTCTCCCGGGCCGTCGACGCGCTGCTCGGCGTCGCCCTGTAGGGCCCGCCCCGCGTGCGGCAGGGGGCGCTTCCCGCGGGAAGCGCCCCCTGCCGCATGTCTGCGCGTCGACTCAGTCCTCCGAGGACTCCTCGTCGTCGCCGCTCGTCTTCGGCGGTCTCGGCGGACGGGCCCGCCCGCTCGGGTTGTCCCGGAGGAACGGTGTCTGGGGCGTGCCGTCGCCGCCGTCCGCCGTGGCGTGGCCGCCCGGTCCGGAGCCGTCCCGGCGGCGCAGGTACCGCTCGAACTCGCGGGCGATCGCCTCACCCGACGCCTCCGGCAGCTCCGCGGTGTCCCGGGCCTCCTCCAGCGACTGGACGTACTCGGCGACCTCGCTGTCCTCGGCGGCGAGCTGGTCCACGCCCGTCTGCCAGGCACGCGCGTCCTCGGGCAGCTCGCCCAGCGGCACGCGCACGCCGATCAGGTCCTCCAGCCGGTTCAGCAGGGCCAGCGTGGCCTTCGGGTTGGGCGGCTGCGACACGTAGTGCGGCACCGCGGCCCACAGGGACACGGCCGGTACGCCCGCGTGGGTGCAGGCCTCCTGGAGGATGCCGACGATGCCCGTGGGCCCCTCGTACTTGGTCTCCTCCAGGTCCATGCGCCGGGCCAGGTCGGCGTCCGACGTGGTCCCGCTGATCGGGACCGGACGCGTGTGCGGGGTGTCGCCCAGCAGGGCGCCCAGGACGACCACCAGCTCGACGCCCAGCTCATGGGCGAAGCCGAGCAGTTCGTTGCAGAACGAGCGCCAGCGCATGGACGGTTCGATCCCGCGGACCAGGACGAGGTCGCGCGGTGTGTCGCCGCCGACGCGCACCACCGAGAGCCGGGTCGTCGGCCAGGTGATCTTGCGGACGCCGTCCTCCATGAACACCGTGGGCCGGTTGACCTGGAAGTCGTAGTAGTCCTCGGCGTCCAGCGCCGCGAACACCTCGCCCTTCCACTCCCGGTCGAGATGCGCGACCGCGGTGGAGGCGGCGTCACCTGCGTCGTTCCAGCCCTCGAACGCGGCCACCATGACCGGGTCGACCAGCTCGGGAACCCCCTCGAGCTCGATCACCCAGCGCCTCCTTCCGACGTGCCCTCGCGTACCCCACAACCTTACGGCGTGCCGAGGGGCCCTCCGCAGCCCCCTTGCGCGGGGTGGTGAACGGATCACTGCCCCGTTCCCGGCGCCCGGACACCCGCCGCGCCGCCGCACCACCGGCCAGGACGGTCAGAGACTGGCGCGCAGCCACTGCTCCACGGACGCGATGTGCACCGTCGCCCACGAACGCGCCGCCTCCGCGTCCCGGTCGCGCAACGCGGCGAGGATCGCGCGGTGCTCGTGCAGGGTGCGGCCGACCGCGTCCTCCTGGGTGAGCCCGCGCCAGACCCGGGCCCGCGTGGTGGGACCGGACAGGCCGTCGAGGAGGGAGCACAGGACCGAGTTGCCCGAGGCTCCGACGATGCTCCGGTGGAACTCGAGGTCGCAGGCGACCAGTTCCTCCACCGACGGTTCGGTGCCCAGGGCGTCCAGCCGTGCGCCGAGGGCGTCCAGTTCCCGCTCACTGATCCGGGAGGCCGCCAGCGCGGTCGCGGCCGGCTCCAGCATGCGGCGCACGGCGAGGAACTCCAGCACCGTGTCGTCGCGGTGGAAGTCGACGACGAAGCTGAGGGCCTCCAGCAGGAGTTGCGGATCCAGACTGGTGACGTAGGTGCCGTCCCCCTGGCGCACGTCCAGGATCCGGATCAGGGAGAGCGCGCGCACGGCCTCGCGCAGGGAGTTGCGGGACAGGCCGAGGCCGGCGGCGAGTTCGCTCTCCCTGGGCAGCCGGTCGCCCGGTCGCAGCGCGCCGGAGACGATCATGCCCTTGATCTTCTCGATCGCCTCGTCGGTGACCGCCACGGCCGACCTCCCTGGGTCCGGGATGCCGCTGAGACATCCGATGTCTCAGGACATTATGGCGGTCCCGGGGCACCGCCGTCCGCCGCCCACCGGCCGGGGAGGCGGTGGGCGGCGGACGCGGGTCTCACTTCCCGTCGAGCAGGTCCTGGACCTTCGCGCGGACCTCGTCCGTGGCCAGGCCGCGGATCGTCAGCGTCGTCCGGCGGCGCAGCACGTCCTCCGGGGTCTGGGCCCACTCGTTGTCGCGCGCCCACACGACCTGTGCCCAGATCTCCGGGGCGTCCGGGTGGACGCGGGCGGCCAGCTCCGGGTTCTCGTTGGCGAGCCGCGCGATGTCGAAGGCCAGCGAGCCGTAGTGCGTGGCCAGGTGCCTGGCGGTGTCCGCCGCCATCCGCGGACCGGGCGCCGGGTTGTCCACCAGCAGCCGGTGCGCGACGGCGCGCGGGTTGGCGACGCCGGGCAGCGGCAGCTTCTTCGGCAGCGAGGCGATCGGCTCGAAGTCGTCGCCGAGGGGGTGGCCCGGCAGCGCCTCCAGCTTCTTCATGACCGTACGGCCGATGTGGCGGAAGGTGGTCCACTTGCCGCCGGCGACGGACAGCATGCCGCCGCGGCCCTCGGTGACGACCGTCTCGCGCTTCGCCTTCGCGGTGTCACCGGGACCGCCCGGCAGCACCCGCAGACCCGCGAAGGAGTACGTGATCAGGTCCCGGTCGAGCTGCTGGTCGCGGATGGAGAACGCGGCCTCGTCGAGGATCTGGGCTATGTCCTTGTCGTTGACCGAGACGTCACCCGGGTCACCCTCGAACTCCTCGTCGGTCGTACCGAGCAGGAGCATGTCCTCCCAGGGGAGGGCGAAGGTGATCCGGTACTTGTCGATCGGGGTCGCCAGCGCGGCCTTCCAGGGCGCGGTGCGCTTGAGCACCAGGTGCGCGCCCTTGGACAGGCGGATGGACGGGGCCGCGGCCGGGTCCTCCATCCGGCGCAGGTGGTCGACCCAGGGGCCGGTGGCGTTGAGCACGAGGCGGGCGTTCACCCCGAACTCGTCCCCGGTCATCCGGTCCTTCAGCTCGGCACCGGTCACCCGGCCCCGGGTGAACCGCAGGCCGGTCACCTCGGCGTGGTTGAGCACCACCGCGCCGGAGTCGACCGCCGCGCGGACGGTCATCAGGGCCATGCGGGCGTCGTTCATCTGGTCGTCGCCGTACACGGCCACGGCCTTCAGGTTGTCGGTGCGCAGCTCCGGCACGTCCTGCGCGGCCTTGGCCGGGGAGAGCAGGTGGCCGACGCCGTCACCGAAGGCGGACAGCGCCGAGTACGCGAAGACGCCGGCCCCGAGCTTCGCCGCGCCGTGCGGCCCGCCCTTGTACACGGGGAGGTAGAAGGTGAGCGGGTTCGCCAGGTGGGGGGCCACCTGGCGGGAGACCGCACGGCGCTCGAAGTGGTTCTCCGCCACCAGCTTCACCGCGCCGGTCTGCAGGTAGCGCAGTCCGCCGTGGAGCAGCTTGGAGGAGGCTGAGGAGGTGGCGCCGGCGAAGTCGCCGGCGTCGACCACGGCCACCCTGAGGCCGGACTGCGCGGCGTGCCAGGCGGTGGAGATGCCGAGGATGCCGCCGCCGATCACGAGAAGGTCGTACGACGCCTTGGAGAGCTGCTCCCGGGTCTCGGCCCGGCTCGGGTTGGAGCCGGAGGCCGAGTGGGTCCCCAGGGCAGGCACGGACTGCAGGGCGGGCTGTGTGGTCATTGCGGTCTTGCTCCTAGTCAGTCTTCGTCGGCGATCCAGCCCATGGTCCGCTCGACGGCCTTGAGCCAGCTCTTGTACTCACGGTCGCGGGTGTCCGCGTCCATGCGGGGGGTCCACTCGGCGGCCCGCCGCCAGTTGGCGCGCAGGTCGTCGGTGCTGTTCCAGAAGCCGACGGCCAGGCCGGCGGCGTAGGCGGCGCCGAGGCAGGTGGTCTCGGCGACCATCGGGCGCACCACGGGGGCGTCCACGAAGTCGGCGAGGGTCTGCATCAGCAGGTTGTTGGAGGTCATGCCGCCGTCGACCTTGAGGGCGGTCAGCTCCACCCCGGAGTCCTTCGTCATGGCGTCCGCGATCTCGCGGGTCTGCCAGGCGGTGGCCTCCAGGACGGCGCGCGCGAGGTGCGCCTTGGTGACGTACCGGGTGAGGCCGGCGATCACACCGCGGGCGTCGGAGCGCCAGTACGGGGCGAAGAGGCCGGAGAAGGCCGGCACGAAGTAGGCGCCGCCGTTGTCCTCGACCGTGAGGGCGAGGGTCTCGATCTCGGCGGCGGTGGAGATCAGGCCCATCTGGTCGCGCATCCACTGCACCAGCGAACCGGTGACGGCGATCGAGCCCTCCAGGGCGTAGACCGTGTCCTGGTCGCCGATCTTGTAGCCGACGGTGGTGAGCAGGCCCGAGTAGGAGTTGATGAGCTTGTCACCGGTGTTCATCACCATGAAGGTGCCGGTGCCGTACGTCGACTTGGTCTCGCCCTCGGAGAAGCAGGTCTGGCCGAACAGGGCCGCCTGCTGGTCGCCGAGCGCGGAGGCGACCGGGATGCCGCCGAGCAGCTCGCCGAGCCGGCCGCCCGTGATCTCGCCGTACACCTCGGCGGAGGAGCGGATCTCGGGGAGCATCTGCGTCGGCACGCCGATCGACTCGGCGATCTTCTCGTCCCACTGCATGGTGTGCAGGTTCATCAGCATGGTGCGCGAGGCGTTGGTGACGTCGGTGACGTGCTTGCCGCCGTTCACCCCGCCGGTCAGGTTCCAGATGACCCAGGTGTCCATGGTGCCGAACAGCAGGTCGCCCGCGTCGGCGCGCTCGCGCAGGCCGTCCACGTTGTCGAGCAGCCAGCGGGCCTTGGGGCCGGCGAAGTAGGAGGCGAGGGGCAGGCCGGTCTCGCGGCGGAAGCGGTCCTGGCCGACGTTGCGCCCGAGCTCCCGGCAGAGGGCGTCGGTGCGGGTGTCCTGCCAGACGATGGCGTTGTGGACGGGCTCGCCGGTGTTCTTGTCCCAGACCAGCGTGGTCTCGCGCTGGTTGGTGATGCCGATGGCCTTGATGTCGTCACGGGTGATGCCGGCCTTCTCGACCGCCCCGGCGACGACCTCCTGGACGTTGGTCCAGATCTCGGTGGCGTCGTGCTCGACCCAGCCGGGCTTGGGGAAGATCTGCTCGTGCTCCTTCTGGTCGACGGAGACGATGCGTCCGTCGCGGTCGAAGACGATGCAGCGCGAGGAGGTGGTGCCCTGGTCGATCGCGGCGATGAAGGGGCCTGCGGTGTGAGCGTCGGTCACTGTGTGCTCCTGGGTTCCGTGGTGTGGTGGCCGGTGCGTACGGCGCGTGTACTGCGGCTCGATGATGGCCGGGCGGAGGTCCGCTCAGGCGAACGCGACGTTGTAGACACCTCCGGCGATCGCACCGCCGATCAGCGGGCCGACGACCGGTATCCAGGCGTAGGACCAGTCGGAGCCGCCCTTGTTCGGCAGGGGCAGCAGGGCGTGCACGATGCGCGGGCCGAGGTCGCGGACCGGGTTGATCGCGTAACCCGTCGGGCCGCCGAGGGAGAGGCCGATCGAGACCACCACGAACGCGGTGGCCAGGGCGCCCAGGACGCCGAGGCCGTTGCCCTCGTCGTTGAGGCCCTGGGTGAGGATGGCGAGCAGCAGGACGAAGGTGCCGATGATCTCGGTGGCGAGGTTCTGGACCGTGTGCCGGATCTCCGGGCCGGTGGAGAAGACGCCGAGGACGGGGCCGGCGCCCTTCTCCTGGGCCTCGACGGCCTTGGCCGTGGTGTCCTGCGCGCCCGGACCGCCGACGATCTCCCGGTCGGTGAGGTGCGCCTGGAACTGGCCGTAGTAGGCGAGCCAGACCAGGACCGCGCCGATCATGGCGCCCAGGAGCTGGCCGGCGAAGTAGGTCGGGGTGTTGCTCCAGTCACCGTCCTTGATCGCGATGCCGACGGTGACGGCCGGGTTGAGGTGGGCACCGGAGAGCGGACCCGAGATGTACGCCGCCGTCATGACGGCGAAACCCCACCCGAAGGTGATGGCGAGCCAGCCGGCGTTGCGGGCCTTGGAGGCCTTGAGCGTCACGGCGGCGCAGACACCGCCGCCGAGCAGGATGAGTATGGCGGTACCGATGGTCTCGCCGATGAAGATGTCGGAGCTGGACACCCGCGACTCCTTTGTCCTTCGTCCAGGGGAAGCCGAACCCCGGGTCCCTCCGGGTGTTCCGGCGCCCTCGGTGTGAGAGCGATGGCGGCCCTTGGCGTTGTCACACTCTAACGCGTATTGCCGGTAGGTGTTCGACAATGCCGACCGATGGACGCGAGTCTCGCTTCGCCCTCACACATGCGTCAAGAGCTCTGTAATCGAAAGCACGATCGTTATTGATCGTCGCGGGTTATCGGTCCCGGGAGCCGGGCGGACGGAAGCCGCCCCGGGGCACGCGAAAGGACCGGGACGCCGTCCGGCATCCCGGTCCCGATCCTCGTGTCCGCGGCCGAAAGGTCCTAGAAGCGCCCGGCGCCCAGGTCCCGCGACACCGCGCGGGCGCAGTCGCGCACCGCCGCGACCAGCTCGGGCCGCAGCTCACCGTCCCGGCACAGTCGCTCCACGGCCCCGGTGATGCCGACCGCGCCGACCGGCATGCGCCTGCGGTCGTGGATGGGCGCGGCGATGGAGGCCACACCCTCCCAGGTCTCCTCGACGTCGGCCGCGTAGCCACGCGCGCGGGTGATGTCCAGGATGCTCTCGAAGGCGTCCGGATCGCAGACCGTCCGGTCCGTGAACGCCTTGCGGTCGGCCTCCAGCGCCTCGCTGTGCGCGACCGGGTCGTACGCCGACAGCACCTTGCCCAGCGCCGTGCAGTGCAGGGGTTGCATGGCCCCGATCTCCAGGACCTGCCGGCTGTCGTCCGGCCGGAAGACGTGGTGCACGATCAGGACGCCCTGCTGGTGCAAGACGCCCAGGTGGACGCTCTCGCCGCTGGAGCGCGCCAGGTCGTCCGTCCACACCAGGGCGCGCGCCCGCAGCTCGTGCACGTCGAGGTAGGTCGTGCCCAGGCGCAGCAGCTCCGCGCCGAGCTGGTAGCGCCCGGACGCGTCGTCCTGCTCTACGAAGCCCTCCTGCTGGAGGGTGCGCAGGATGCCGTGGGCGGTGCCTTTGGCCAGTCCCAGCGACGAGGCGATGTCCGACAGGCCGAGCCGCCGCTCGCCGCCCGCGAGCAGGCGCAGCATCGCGGCCGCCCGTTCGAGCGACTGGATGTTCCGTGCCATCGACGTACTGCCTCCGTCCCCTTCGACTGCCGACCTCGGCGACGCTGACGTCGTTCGGCAATGCCGAACACTACCGGTCGTTGCCGACCTCCCGCTAATGGTCGATGGGCAACTGTTGCACTTCGGCCATGCCGCGGTGGCTCGTATCTCGCCCCGCAGACCACGGTCACGGCCGCCGCGGGGCCGCCCTGGGGCCGTCGCAGAGCCGTCGCCGGGCCGTCGCCGGGCGCGGCGGCCGGCAGGCGGGCCGGTCCCGGTGCCGGATGCTCACTCCTTCGGCGGCGCTCCGCCCCGCCATCCGCGTCCGTGTCGTGGACGCCCTGACCGTCCGCCCCCGGTCCCGGCTACGCTGGCGGCGTGCGTTCTCCCCGGGACGTCCCCTGCGGACGGCCCCGGGCAGCGCAAAGCCGACAGCCGTCGCATCCTAGGGAGCCCCTTCATGGCCTCGTCGCCGTCCACCCCTTCCGCCGACACCCGGACCCGTGTGTCCGCCCTGCGCGAGGCGCTCGCCACCCGCGTGGTGGTCGCCGACGGCGCGATGGGCACCATGCTCCAGGCGCAGAACCCCTCGCTGGACGACTTCCAGCAGCTGGAGGGCTGCAACGAGGTCCTGAACCTGACCCGGCCCGACATCGTGCGCTCGGTGCACGAGGAGTACTTCGCGGCCGGCGTGGACTGCGTGGAGACCAACACCTTCGGCGCCAACCACTCCGCGCTCGGCGAGTACGACATCCCCGAGCGCGTCCACGAGCTGTCGGAGGCCGGCGCGCGGGTCGCCCGCGAGGTCGCCGACGAGTTCGCCGCCCGGGACGGCCGGCAGCGCTGGGTCCTCGGCTCCATGGGCCCCGGCACCAAGCTCCCCACCCTCGGCCACGCCCCGTACCGGATCCTGCGCGACGCCTACCAGCGCAACGCCGAGGGACTGGTGGCCGGCGGAGCCGACGCGCTGCTGGTGGAGACCACGCAGGACCTGCTCCAGACCAAGGCCTCCGTGCTCGGCGCCCGGCGCGCCCTGGACGCCCTCGGCCTCGACGTGCCGGTGATCGTGTCCGTGACCGTCGAGACGACCGGGACGATGCTCCTCGGCTCCGAGATCGGCGCCGCCCTGACCGCGCTGGAGCCGCTCGGCATCGACATGATCGGCCTGAACTGCGCCACCGGCCCGGCCGAGATGAGCGAGCACCTGCGCTACCTGGCCCGGCACTCCCGCATCCCGCTGTCCTGCATGCCCAACGCCGGACTGCCCGTCCTCGGCAAGGACGGCGCCCACTACCCGCTGACCGCGCCGGAGCTGGCGGACGCCCAGGAGACCTTCGTCCGCGAGTACGGCCTCTCCCTGGTCGGCGGCTGCTGCGGCACCACGCCCGAGCACCTGCGGCAGGTCGTGGAGCGGGTCCGCGGCACCGCGCCGACCGAGCGGCACCCCCGCCCGGAGCCCGGCGCGGCCTCCCTGTACCAGTCGGTGCCCTTCCGCCAGGACACCTCGTACCTGGCGATCGGTGAGCGGACCAACGCCAACGGCTCCAAGAAGTTCCGCGAGGCCATGCTGGACGGCCGCTGGGACGACTGTGTGGAGATCGCCCGCGACCAGATCCGCGAGGGCGCGCACATGCTGGACCTGTGCGTGGACTACGTGGGCCGCGACGGCGTGGCCGACATGGAGGAGCTGGCCGGCCGGTTCGCCACCGCCTCGACGCTGCCGGTCGTGCTGGACTCCACCGAGGTCGAGGTGCTCCGGGCCGGCCTGGAGAAGCTCGGCGGCCGCGCGGTGATCAACTCCGTCAACTACGAGGACGGCGCCGGCCCCGAGTCCCGCTTCGCCAAGGTCACCCGGCTGGCGCGCGAGCACGGCGCCGCGCTGATCGCGCTCACCATCGACGAGGAGGGCCAGGCCCGTACCGCCGAGAAGAAGGTCGAGATCGCCGAACGGCTGATCGAGGACCTGACCGGCAACTGGGGCATCCACGAGTCGGACATCCTCGTCGACTGTCTGACCTTCACCATCTGCACCGGCCAGGAGGAGTCCCGCAAGGACGGCATCGCCACCATCGAGGGCATCCGGGAACTGAAGCGGCGCCACCCGGACGTGCAGACCACCCTCGGCCTGTCGAACATCTCCTTCGGCCTCAACCCGGCCGCCCGCATCCTGCTCAACTCGGTCTTCCTGGACGAGTGCGTGAAGGCCGGCCTGGACTCGGCGATCGTGCACGCCTCGAAGATCCTGCCGATCGCCCGCTTCGACGAGGAGCAGGTCACCACCGCCCTCGACCTGATCCACGACCGCCGCCGCGAGGGCTACGACCCGCTGCAGAAGCTCATGCAGCTCTTCGAGGGCGCCACCGCGAAGTCGCTGAAGGCGTCCAAGGCCGAGGAACTGGCCGCGCTCCCGCTGGAGGAGCGGCTCAAGCGGCGCATCATCGACGGCGAGAAGAACGGCCTGGAGCAGGACCTGGACGCGGCCCTCCAGGAGCGTCCCGCCCTGGACATCGTCAACGAGACCCTGCTGGACGGCATGAAGGTCGTCGGCGAGCTGTTCGGGTCGGGGCAGATGCAGCTGCCGTTCGTGCTCCAGTCCGCCGAGGTCATGAAGACCGCGGTGGCCCACCTGGAGCCGCACATGGAGAAGACCGACGACGACGGCAAGGGCACGATCGTGCTGGCCACGGTCCGCGGCGACGTGCACGACATCGGCAAGAACCTCGTCGACATCATCCTGTCGAACAACGGCTACACCGTCGTCAACCTCGGCATCAAGCAGCCGGTCTCCGCGATCCTCGAGGCGGCCGAGGAGCACCGCGCCGACGTGATCGGCATGTCCGGTCTCCTGGTCAAGTCCACGGTGATCATGAAGGAGAACCTGGAGGAGCTGAACCAGCGCAAGCTGGCCGCCGACTACCCGGTGATCCTCGGCGGCGCGGCCCTCACCCGGGCCTACGTCGAGCAGGACCTGCACGAGATCTACGACGGCGAGGTCCGCTACGCCCGCGACGCCTTCGAGGGCCTGCGGCTGATGGACGCGCTGATCGGCATCAAGCGGGGCGTGCCCGGCGCACAACTGCCCGAGCTGCGGCAGCGCCGCGTGCGGGCGGCCACCGTCGAGGTCGAGGAGCGGCCCGAGGAAGGGCACGTCCGCTCCGACGTCGCCGTCGACAACCCCGTCCCCGAGCCGCCTTTCCGGGGCACCCGCGTCGTCAAGGGCATCCAGCTCAAGGAGTACGCGTCCTGGCTCGACGAGGGCGCCCTCTTCAAGGGCCAGTGGGGCCTCAAGCAGGCCCGCACCGGCGAGGGCCCGTCGTACGAGGAACTGGTCGAGACCGAGGGCCGTCCGCGCCTGCGCGGCCTGCTGGACCGGCTCCAGACGGAGAACCTGCTGGAGGCGGCCGTGGTCTACGGCTACTTCCCCTGCGTGTCCAAGGACGACGACCTGATCGTCCTCGACGACGCGGGCAACGAGCGCACCCGCTTCACCTTCCCGCGCCAGCGGCGCGGCCGGCGGCTGTGCCTCGCGGACTTCTTCCGCCCGGAGGAGTCCGGCGAGACCGACGTCGTCGGCTTCCAGGTCGTCACCGTCGGCTCCCGGATCGGCGAGGAGACGGCCCGGATGTTCGAGGCCAACGCCTACCGCGACTACCTCGAACTGCACGGGCTGTCGGTCCAGCTCGCCGAGGCCCTCGCCGAGTACTGGCACGCGCGCGTCCGCTCCGAGCTGGGCTTCGCGGGGGAGGACCCCGCCGAGATGGAGGACATGTTCGCCCTGAAGTACCGGGGCGCCCGCTTCTCCCTCGGCTACGGCGCCTGCCCGGACCTCGAGGACCGCGCCAAGATCGCCGACCTGCTCCGGCCGGAACGGATCGGCGTCCACCTCTCCGAGGAGTTCCAGCTCCACCCCGAGCAGTCCACCGACGCCATCGTGATCCACCACCCGGAGGCCAAGTACTTCAACGCCCGCTGAGGCCTCCCGCACCGCTCCGCAGGCCACACCAGGCGTTCTCGACCCGCACGACGTACACTGGTCGGTCCACCGCAGGCCGGTTCCCTTCCCGGGAACCGGCCTGATCGTCCCTCAAGGAGGTACGTGGATGACCAGTACGGTCCCCGCGCTCGGAACCCGTACGGCCGAAGGCTCCGCCCTGCAGGCCGTGCTGCTCGACATGGACGGCACCCTGGTGGACACGGAGGGCTTCTGGTGGGACGTCGAGGTGGAGGTCTTCGCCTCCCTCGGCCACACCCTGGACGACTCGTGGCGCCATGTCGTCGTCGGCGGTCCCATGAGCCGCAGCGCCGGCTTCCTGATCGAGGCGACCGGGGCGGACATCACCCTCGCCGAGCTGAGCGTGCTGCTCAACGACGGCTTCGAGCAGCGCATCGCCCGCACCCTGCCGCTCATGCCGGGCGCCGCCCGCCTGCTCGCCGAACTCGCCGCGCACGAGATCCCCACGGCCCTGGTCTCGGCCTCGCACCGACGCATCATCGACCGCGTGCTGACCTCGCTCGGCCCCCAGCACTTCGCCCTCACGGTGGCCGGCGACGAGGTGCCCCGCACCAAGCCGTACCCCGACCCGTACCTGGCCGCCGCGGCCGGACTCGGGGTGGACCCGGCCCGGTGCGCCGTCGTGGAGGACACCGCGACCGGGGTCGCCGCCGCCGAGGCGGCGGGCTGCCACGTGGTGGCCGTGCCCTCGGTGGCGCCCATCACCCCGGCGGCCCGGCGCACGGTGGTCGGCTCGCTGGAAGAGGTCGATCTGACATTCCTGCGCGGCCTGATGACACGAATGCGCTAGGTGTTCACCGAGCGTGCGGCACCGGCAACGCGGTAATTCCGGAAACCGCGTGCCCACGTCAACAAGGGGACACGGACGGGGAATTGCGACCGTTCCGGATGGCTGAATAAGGGCGCTCGTCACCCCAGGCCGAAGTGTGACGTTCGCCACCTTGCGCGGGGTCGACACGAAGGCGTAGATGTGCTGTCTCGGGCTTGGCGAACGTTGTCGAGGCGCCCTTGTGTCCTGATTGGTGAAACCCTGCACTAATCCTTCCACTGTCGGGTTTTCGGTGTGTCCGCACCCGGTTTCGCTCCGTGATGAGGCCCCAACTCCACTGGCTGCGAGCCCCCGTGCGGCCGCGGACTAATCTCGTCGCGAGAACATCGGCCACTACCCCCGTGATCCGCCGCGACACCCCTGCATGCCGGATACACGGACCGACAGCTCTGGAGAAACTCGAGCATGAACCGCAAGACTTTGGTGCTGCCGGCCGTCGTGGGCCTGCTCGCGCCGGTGCTCGCCGCCTGCGGCGGGTCCGACGGCGGCAGCGGCGGCGGGGACGCGATCGTCGTCGGCACCACGGACCGGTTCACCGCCTCGGAGGACGCGCCCGCGCCCCTCGACCCGGCGTTCGCCTACGACGTCGGCACCTGGAACATCCTGCGTCAGACCACGCAGACCCTGATGATCCAGCCCCGCGGCGACGGTGAACCCGTGCCCGAGGCCGCCGAGAAGTGCGGTTTCACCGACACCGGCAACGAGCGCTACGCGTGCACCCTGCGCGACGGCCTGAAGTTCGCGGGCGGCGACGCCGTCACCGCGGAGGACGTCAAGTTCTCCATCGAGCGCGCCCTGTCCATCAAGGCGGACAGCCAGGTTTTCGGTCTGCTCTCGACCGTCGACACCATCGAGACGCAGGGCGACCGCGAGGTCGTCTTCCACCTCAAGACCGCCGACGCCACCTTCCCGTACAAGCTGTCGACCCCGGTCGCCGGCATCGTCAACCCCGACGACTACGAGAAGGGCAAGCTGCGCGAGGGCTTCGCACTGGACGGCTCCGGCCCGTACACGATGAAGGCCGAGGTCGACGGCGACGAGATGACCAAGGCCGTGTTCACCAAGAACCCCGACTACAAGGGGAGTCTCACGGTGAACAACGACAAGGTCGAGGTCGTCTCGTTCGAGGACGCCGATGCCATGGGCAAGGCGCTCGACCAGGGCGACATCGACGTGATGACCCGTGCGATGACGCCGGACCAGATCCAGAAGCTGTCCAACGCCACGGACTCCGACGTCGACCTGGTCGAGGTGGCCGGTCTCGAGATCCGCTACCTGGGCTTCAACACGGACGCGGCGACGGTGAAGGACAAGGCCGTCCGACAGGCGATGGCCCAGCTCATCAACCGCAGCGAACTCGTCTCCGCGGTCTACGGCTCCCAGGCCGAACCGCTGTACTCGATGGTCCCGGCCAGCATCACCGGCCACTCCAACTCGTTCTTCAACAAGTACGGCGACCCGAGTACGAACAAGGCCAAGGGCCTGCTGGAGGACGCGGGCGTCGACACGCCCGTGAAGCTCACGATGCACTACACGACGGACCACTACGGTGCCGCCACCAAGCAGGAGTTCGAGCAGCTGCAGAAGCAGCTGAACGACAGCGGCCTCTTCGACGTCGACATCCAGGGCGCCCCCTGGGACAAGTTCCGCCCGGCGGAGCTGAAGGGCGAGTACGACGTCTTCGGCATGGGCTGGTTCCCCGACTTCCCGGACGCCGACAGCTTCATCGCCCCGTTCCTCGACAAGGACAACACCCTCAACTCGCCGTACGCGAACCCGCAGATCCGCAACACCCTGATCCCCGAGTCCCGTCGTGAGGCCGACCGCCTCTCCGCCGTGGACAGCCTCAACGAGATCCAGGACATCACCGCCGACGACGTCCCGGTGATCCCGCTGTGGCAGGGCAAGCAGTACGTCGCCGCACGCGACGACATCACCGGCACGGCCTACGTCCTCAACTCCTCCTCCACGCTCCAGGTCTGGGAGCTGGGCCGGGGCGTGAGCGGCTGACGTCCCCACCGGACACCACGACGAAGGGCGCCCTCCTCCCACGGGAGGAGGGCGCCCTTCGTGCCGAGCGGCCCGCTACTGCGCGCCGGGACGGACCAGACCGCTCTCGTACGCGTACACCGCTGCCTGTACACGGTCGCGCAGGCCCAGCTTGGTCAGCACATGACCCACATGGGTCTTGACCGTGGTCTCGCTGACGAAGAGGTCGGCGGCGATCTCCGCGTTCGACAGGCCGCGGGCCACCAGCTTCAGCACCTCGACCTCGCGATCGGTGAGGGTGTGCAACGTGTTGGGCACCGGGTCGTCCCCCGAGGGCAGATGCGTGGCGTACTTGTCGAGCAGCCGCCGGGTGATGCTCGGCGCGAGCATCGCCTCGCCGTTCGCCACCACGCGGATGGCCTGCACCAGTTCGGCGGCCGGGGCGTCCTTCAGCAGGAAGCCGCTGGCCCCCGCCTTCAGCGCCTCCACCACGTACTCGTCGAGGTCGAAGGTGGTCAGCACCAGCACCTTCGCCGGGCCGTCCCGCTCGGGCCCGGTGATCTGCCGGGTGGCCTCGACGCCGTCCATCCGCGGCATGCGGATGTCCATCAACACCACGTCGGGCTGGAGCGCCCGCACCTGGTCGAGTGCCTGGAGGCCGTCTCCGGCCTCGCCGACGACCGCGAGGTCCTGCTCCGCCTCCAGAATCATCCGGAAGCCCGTGCGCAGCAGCGGCTGGTCGTCGACCAGTAGGACGCGGATGGCCACGTAAGTCTCCTTCGCTAGTCCGGCCCCATTCTGCCCTGTCCGCCGTCGTCGGGGTCGGCCGCCCTCACGGGCAGCGGATAGGGCGGGGGAGTACCGCCGAACTCCGGACAGTGCGCCTGGTGGTCGCACCAGCCGCACAGCTTGGTGGGCCGCGGGCGCCAGTCGCCCGTCTCGGTCGCCAGCCGGATGGCCTCCCACAGCGCCAGCAGCTTGCGCTCGACCCGCTCCAGGTCGGCGACGACCGGATCGTAGGTGAGCACGTCACCACTGCCGAGATAGACGAGCTGAAGGCGGCGCGGGACGACCTTCTTCAGCCGCCACACCACCAGCGCGTAGAACTTCATCTGGAAGAGGGCGCCTTCGGCGTACTGCGGCCGGGGCGCCTTGCCCGTCTTGTAGTCGACGATCCGCACCTCGCCGGTGGGGGCCACGTCGACCCGGTCGATGATGCCGCGCAGCCGCAGGCCCGAGTCCAGCTCGGTCTCCACGAACAGCTCCCGCTCGGCCGGCTCCAGCCGGCTCGGGTCCTCCAGGGTGAACCAGCGCTCCACGAGTCGCTCGGCCTCGGTGAGCCACTGCGCCAGCCGCTCACCCTCCGGATCGTCGGCGAACAGCTCCCCGACCTCCGGCCTGCTCTCCCGCAGACGGTCCCACTGACCCGGGACCAGGGCCTTCGCCCGCGGTGCGGTGCGCTCGGCCGCCGGGGCGTCGAAGAGCCGCTCTAGCACCGCGTGCACCAGGGTGCCCCTGGTCGCGGCCTCGCTCGGCTTCTCCGGGAGACGGTCGATCACCCGGAACCGGTACAGCAGCGGGCACTGCATGAAGTCACCGGCCCGGGAGGGCGAGAGCGAGGAGGGCGCCACGGCCGCAGGGGCGGGCGCGGCGCCGGTGACGGCCCCGTCCACCGCCGAGTCCGCCGCCGCGCCCACGGGGCCCGCCGCCGTCACCGCCGGCCGGGCGGCCCCACCGGCGTCCGCCGCGACATCCTCGATGCTCGTCTCCATGCCCACAGACCTTACGGCCCGCGACTGACAGTCCCCCTCCCGCGGCCCCGACCCGTGCGACAGAAGGGAAGCACGGGGGTGCCGGAGCGGAACGGGTCACGACGGACGCATACCATCGAGACGAGACCTCCCGTCCGGCAGGCGCGGGAGACGCTTCGAACGAGGGGACACCGTGGACGTGAGCGGCGGGAACGGGCACCCGCGGTCCGGCAGCGACGAGCCGGCCGAGCCCGAGGCGAGCTCCACGGCCCCGGCCACCGGCTCCGCACAGCCGCAGCCCGCGGACTCCGGTCCGCCCGGGCACCGCCCCGGGGCCCGGCCGCCCCGGCCGACGGGCGAGGCCCCCGGCGAGCACCCCGGCCCGGCAACCGGGGAACACACGCCGGCACCGGGTACGCCGGCACCGGGCCCGGGGACGCAGGACCCGCCGGCACCGGGTCCTCACACACCGGGTCCCGGCACACCGGGTCCTCACACACCGGACCCCGAGACATCGTCTCCCCGCACGCCCGGCGGTGACCGCCCCGCCCATCCGCCCGTGGAACCGGGCCACAGCCCGTACGACGCCCACCCCGACCGCCCCCGTGCCGACGCCCACACCGGGGGGACCGGACCGGGCCGGCCGCCGCAGCGGCGGCCGGAGCCCGGGGGCGGCCTGCTGATGGGCCGGCCCTTCGGCGTGCCCGTCTACGTCGCGCCCAGCTGGTTCCTGGTCGCCGCCCTGATCACCTGGGTGTTCGGCGGCCAGCTCGACCGCGTGCTCCCCGAACTGGGCGCCGCCCGCTACCTGGTCTCCCTCTTCTTCGCGGTCGCCTTCTACGCCTCCGTCCTCGTCCACGAGCTGGCGCACACCATCGCAGCGCTCCGCTTCAAGCTCCCGGTCCGCCGCATCCAGCTCCAGTTCTTCGGCGGCGTCTCCGAGATCGAGAAGGAGGCCGAGACCCCCGGCCGCGAGTTCGTGCTGGCCTTCGTCGGCCCGCTGCTCTCCCTCGTCCTGGCCGGCGTCTTCTACGTCGCGATGCTCCCCGTCGAACCCGGCACGGTCCCCGGCGTGCTCCTGGCCGGCCTGATGATCTCCAACCTCCTCGTAGCCGCGTTCAACCTGCTGCCCGGCCTCCCGCTCGACGGCGGCCGGATGCTCCGCGCCGTCGTCTGGAAGATCACCGGCAAGCCGATGAACGGCACGGTCGCCGCGGCCTGGGTCGGCCGCGCCCTCGCCGTCGCCGTCCTGATCGGGCTGCCCCTGGTCACCAGCGCCCTCGGCTCCGGCGCCGTGGACGACGTCGGCATGGACACGGTGATGGACGCCCTGCTCGCCGCGATCCTCGCCGCGATCATCTGGACCGGCGCCGGGAACAGCCTCCGCATGGCCCGCCTGCGCGAGCACCTGCCGGAGCTGCGCGCCCGCGCCCTCACCCGGCGCGCCGTCCCCGTCCCGGCCGACACCCCGCTCTCCGAAGCCCTGCGGCGCGCCAACGCCTCGGGCGCCCGCGCCCTGGTCGTCGTGGACGCCGACGGCATTCCCGTCTCCCTGGTCCGCGAGGCCGCCATCGTCGGCGTGCCCGAGCACCGCCGCCCCTGGGTGCCGGTCAGCGGCCTCGCCCAGGACCTCACCGACGGCATGCGCGTCTCCGCCGAGCTCTCCGGCGAGGAACTCCTGGACGCGCTGCGCGCCAACCCGGCCACCGAGTACCTGGTGGTCGAGGACACCGGTGAGATCTACGGAGTCCTGTCCGCCGCCGACGTGGAGCGCGCCTTCGTCAAGGCCATGGCCCGCCCTTCCTGACCTCCACCCAGACCTCCGCCGTGGTCGGCGGCCCCGCCGGGGACCGGTAGGCTGGTCACATGTCCGAACCGACCGGTGCCGCCCGCAGGCGCGGGCCCTTCAAGGTCGGGGACCAGGTTCAGCTGACCGACCCCAAGGGCCGCCACTACACGTTCACGCTCGAGGCCGGGAAGAACTTCCACACCCACAAGGGTTCCTTCCCCCACGACGAACTGATCGGTGCTCCCGAGGGCAGCGTTGTCCGCACCACCGGGAACGTCGCCTACCTCGCGCTGCGCCCCCTGCTCCCCGACTACGTCCTGTCCATGCCCCGCGGGGCAGCCGTCGTCTACCCGAAGGACGCGGGGCAGATCCTCGCCTTCGCCGACATCTTCCCCGGCGCGCGCGTCGTGGAGGCCGGGGTCGGCTCCGGCTCCCTGAGCAGCTTCCTGCTGCGCGCCATCGGCGACCAGGGCATGCTGCACTCCTACGAGCGCCGCGAGGACTTCGCCGACATCGCCCGGCAGAACGTGGAGCGCTACTTCGGCGGCCCGCACCCCGCCTGGCAGCTCACCGTGGGCGACCTCCAGGACAACCTCTCCGACACCGACGTCGACCGCGTCATCCTGGACATGCTCGCCCCCTGGGAGTGCCTGGACGTCGTCAAGAAGGCGCTCGTGCCCGGCGGCATCCTGTGCTGCTACGTGGCGACCACCACCCAGCTCGCCCGGACCGTCGAGTCCATCCGCGAGATCGGCTGCTTCAACGAGCCGACCTCCTGGGAGACGATGATCCGCAACTGGCACGTCGAGGGCCTGGCCGTCCGCCCGGACCACCGCATGATCGGCCACACCGGCTTCCTGCTCACCGCCCGCCGCCTCGCGGACGGTGTCGAGCCGCCCATGCGCCGCCGCCGCCCCGCCAAGGGCGCGTACGGCGAGGACTACGACGGCCCCAACGCCGACGGAGGCGCCGGCCGCTGAGGCGGCCCCGTGCCGCGAACAACGTACAGGCGCCGTGGTCGAGTTCCCGGACACTCCCGGGAACTCGACCACGGCGCCGTCGCATTGCCAGGGCAACGCGACACCCGACGCAACAGCCCGAGCGAGTACCCACCCCACCGTTCCCCCGCACTGTGACGTGTGGCACGATGCTGGCCACACCCGCCGGTACAGCCCTCACAGGAGACACTCCTCGTGCAGCACCCCGCCGTTCCGGACCTGTCGCACACGCACACCCGCCCCATCCACTGGGTCGCCACCGCCACGGCCCTCGCCGGGGTGGTCGCCCTGTCCTCGGTCCTGCAGCCCGACGCCGCGACGGCGGCACAGACCGCCGTGCCCGAGAAGAAGAACGCCCCGGCCCACATCGCGCCCCCCGACCCGGCGGCCGTCGCCTTCCCCCTGGAGTGCGGACCGGTCGAGGCGGTGGTGCAGAAGAAGGCCTCCGGCGACCTCGACGGCGACGGCCGGCCGGAGACCGTGGCCGTCGTGCACTGCGACGCGCCCATGGGCACCCCGCCCGACGGGGTGTACGTCGTCACACCCGGCGCCGACGACGGTGCGCCCCGCGTCGTCGCCACCCTCGTGGACCCCGGGGACCGACGGACGGTCACCGACTTCACGGTGCGCGCCGGTGTCGTCCGCGCCACGCTCCTCGGCTACTCGTCGGCCGACGTGCCCAGTTGCTGCCCCGACGTCACGGAGGACGTGAAGTGGCAGTGGAAGAACGGCACGTTCGTCCGTGACACGCCGTCCCAGGCGCGCACCGTCTGACCGGCGGTCCCGCGACGGAGCGTGCGACCCGGCCGCCGCCGGTCACGCAGCGTACAGAATGAGTAACGGTTCGGTCACTCTGTGTCCGGGCCGTAGACCTCGACCCTGTCCGAAACGCGACGCACGTGAATGCACTCGCCCGGACACTCCTTCGCGGAGTCGACCACGTCGGTGAGAAGCGGCAACGGCACGGGCGTTGTCGCCCCCTCCGCCTGGAGGAGCTCGTCGTCCGCGCCCTTGACGTAGGCCAGACCGTCGATGTCCAGCTCGAACACCTCGGGCGCGTACTGCGCGCAGATGCCGTCACCGGTACACAGGTCCTGGTCGATCCAGACCTCGAGCGCCTCGCCGTGGACTCCGGCCTCCTGCTGCACGCTCATCTCTCCTGCCGTTTGCTACGTCGAGCCCTTCGGGAATCCGGCCAGCTCTGACGGGTGTTGAACGCTTCGACCCTACCTCCGGCTGGGTTCCATTCACGTTCGGTGGGTATTCCCCTGGCGTGAGGGAGAGCGCAAGGGTGAAGATCGGACACACCCCGACAGTCTTTGTGATCTAGGGGTTTCAATCGACACCCACCCAGGTAGGGTCTGGAAGCGTCCAGCTCCCCTTGGAGGAGGTGAGGACCGTGGCAGCCCACGACGACGACATGAACCGCGGCATCCGCCCGGGACGCGGGTCCGAGGACCCGGCCGGGCAGGTGGCCTACCTTGAGCAGGAGATCGCCGTCCTGCGACGCAAGCTCGCCGAATCTCCGCGGCACACGAGGATCCTCGAAGAGCGGATCGTCGAACTGCAGACCAATCTGGCCGGCGTGTCCGCCCAGAACGAGCGACTCGCCGGTACGCTCCGCGAGGCCCGCGACCAGATCGTGGCCCTCAAAGAGGAGGTCGACCGGCTGGCCCAGCCACCGGCAGGCTTCGGCGTCTTCCTGCAGGCCAACGAGGACGGCACCGCCGACATCTTCACCGGCGGCCGCAAACTCCGGGTGAACGTCAGCCCGAGCGTCGAGCTCGAAGAGCTCCGGCGCGGCCAGGAAGTGATGCTCAACGAAGCTCTCAACGTGGTCGAGGCCATGGAGTACGAGAGCGTCGGTGACATCGTCACCCTCAAGGAGATCCTCGAGGACGGCGAGCGGGCCCTGGTGCTCGGTCACACCGACGAGGAGAGAGTGGTACGGCTCGCCGAGCCGCTGCGGGGCATCACCATCCGCCCCGGCGACGCCCTCCTGCTCGAACCCCGCTCCGGCTACGTCTACGAGGTCGTGCCCAAGAGCGAGGTCGAGGAGCTCGTCCTCGAAGAAGTCCCCGACATCGGCTACGAGCAGATCGGCGGCCTCGGCGGACAGATCGAGATGATCCGCGACGCCGTCGAGCTCCCCTATCTCTACCCCGACCTGTTCAAGGAGCACGAGCTGCGACCGCCCAAGGGCGTCCTGCTCTACGGGCCCCCCGGATGCGGCAAGACACTCATCGCCAAGGCGGTCGCCAACTCGCTGGCCAAGAAGGTCGCCGAAGTGACCGGCCAGGCCGCCGGCAAGAGCTTCTTCCTCAACATCAAGGGTCCCGAGCTTCTCAACAAGTACGTCGGTGAGACCGAGCGGCAGATCCGCCTGGTCTTCCAGCGAGCCCGTGAGAAGGCCAGCGAGGGCACCCCCGTCATCGTCTTCTTCGACGAGATGGAGTCCCTCTTCCGCACCCGCGGCTCCGGTGTCAGCTCGGACGTGGAGAACACCATCGTCCCGCAGCTGCTCGCCGAGATCGACGGCGTGGAAGGCCTGCAGAACGTGGTCGTGATCGGTGCCTCCAACCGTGAGGACATGATCGACCCCGCCATCCTGCGGCCCGGCCGGCTCGACGTGAAGATCAAGATCGAACGTCCGGACGCCGAGGCGGCCAAGGACATCTTCGGCAAGTACCTCACCGAGCGCCTCCCGCTCCACTCCGACGACCTCGCGGAGCACGAGAAGGACAAGGCGGCCACCGTCCAGAGCATGATCCAGACGGCGGTGGAACACATGTACGCCGAATCCGAGGAGAACCGCTTCCTGGAAGTCACCTACGCCAACGGCGACAAGGAAGTCCTCTACTTCAAGGACTTCAATTCCGGCGCCATGATCGAGAACATCGTGGGCCGCGCCAAGAAGATGGCGATCAAGGACTTCCTCGACAAGAACCAGAAGGGCCTCCGCGTCTCCCACCTCCTCCAGGCCTGCGTGGACGAGTTCAAGGAGAACGAGGACCTGCCCAACACCACCAACCCGGACGACTGGGCCCGGATCTCCGGAAAGAAGGGCGAGCGGATCGTGTACATCCGTACGCTCGTCACCGGAAAGCAGGGCGCGGACACCGGACGCTCCATCGACACGGTGGCGAACACCGGTCAATACCTGTAAAAGGCGGGGCGGCTGCGGGTGCCCTCGGCGGGTACCCGCAGCCGACTGTTTTCCGGAGCCCCGACTGGAGCAAGGCAATGCCGCAAATGATCTCCCCACCAGCGCAAAGGCGTTCTAGGCTCTTCCGTACCGCCGAGTCGCGCAGTGCGGGGACGGGCACCGCACACGCATCGGAGCGCCAGCGGTACGCGAGCGGCGCCCAGGACGGGCGCCGCCGGGCAAGGAGGGCCGCATGACCGTACGGCGAGTAATGGGCATCGAGACGGAGTACGGAATCTCCGTCCCCGGCCACCCGAACGCCAATGCCATGCTCACCTCGTCCCAGATCGTCAACGCCTACGCGGCGGCGATGCACCGGGCCCGCCGGGCCCGCTGGGACTTCGAGGAGGAGAACCCGCTGCGGGACGCGCGAGGCTTCGACCTCGCCCGCGAGGCCGCCGACTCCAGCCAGCTCACCGACGAGGACATCGGCCTGGCCAACGTCATCCTCACCAACGGAGCACGGCTCTACGTCGACCACGCCCACCCCGAGTACAGCGCACCGGAGGTCACCAACCCGCGCGACGCCGTGCTGTGGGACAAGGCCGGCGAGCGGATCATGGCCGAGGCCGCCGAGCGGGCCGCCCAGCTTCCCGGCGCACAGCCGATCCACCTCTACAAGAACAACACCGACAACAAGGGCGCCTCCTACGGCACGCACGAGAACTACCTGATGAAGCGGGAGACCGCCTTCTCGGACATCGTGCGCCACCTGACGCCCTTCTTCGTCTCCCGCCAGGTCTTCACCGGAGCCGGCCGCGTCGGCATCGGCCAGGACGGGCACGAACACGGCTTCCAGCTCAGTCAGCGCGCGGACTACTTCGAGGTCGAGGTGGGCCTGGAGACGACGCTGAAGCGGCCCATCATCAACACCCGCGACGAGCCGCACGCGGACGCCGAGAAGTACCGGCGCCTCCACGTGATCATCGGCGACGCGAACCTGTCGGAGATCTCCACCTATCTGAAACTGGGCACGACCGCGCTCGTGCTCTCGATGATCGAGGACGGCTTCATCGCCGTCGACCTGGCCGTCGACCAACCGGTGCGCACCCTGCACCAGGTCTCGCACGACCCGACGCTGAAGCGCCTGGTCACCCTGCGCAGCGGCCGGACACTGACCGCGGTCCAGCTCCAGATGGAGTACTACGAGCTGGCCCGCAAGTACGTCGAGGAGCGCTACGGCGCGGACGCCGACGACCAGACCAAGGACGTCCTGGGCCGCTGGGAGGACACCCTCAACCGGCTCGAGAACAACCCGATGAGCCTGGCCGGCGAACTGGACTGGGTCGCCAAGCGCGAGCTCATGGAGGGTTACCGGCGCCGCGACGACCTGGACTGGGACGCGGCCCGCCTGCACCTCGTGGACCTCCAGTACGCCGACGTACGGCCCGACAAGGGCCTGTACAACCGCCTGGTGGACCGCGGGCGCATCAAGCGGCTGCTGGACGAGTCGGAGGTCGAGCGGGCCCGTACGAAGCCGCCGGAGGACACGCGCGCCTACTTCCGCGGACGCTGCCTGGAGCAGTACGCGGACGACGTCGCGGCGGCCTCCTGGGACTCGGTGATCTTCGATCTGCCGGGCCGGGACTCGCTCCAGCGGGTGCCAACCCTGGAACCGCTTCGCGGAACGCGTAATCACGTCAAGGAGCTCCTGGACCGCTGCCGGACCGCGGAAGACCTGGTCAAGGTCCTGGCCGGCCAATAGGCGCGGCGAGCGGGTACACGGAGGAGACCGCCGGGCAGGGTGGAAAGCCACCCGGTCCGGGAACCATCGAGATGGCCCCCGTTCGTTGGAGAAACGCGGGGCCGATGTCGGACCCGGCTTGTAGGGTCTGATCTTGACCGAGCAACTGTGTCGGGCGAACCGAGCGGGGTGAGGGTTATGGCGACCAAGGACACCGGCGGCGGGCAGCAGAAGGCCACGCGTTCCACCGAGGAGGTCGAGGAGCAGGCGCAGGACGCGCAGGCTTCCGAGGACCTCAAGGAGCGTCAGGAGAAGCTGAACGACGACGTGGACTCCGTCCTCGACGAAATCGATGATGTACTCGAGGAAAATGCCGAGGATTTCGTGCGAAGCTTCGTGCAAAAGGGTGGACAGTAGAGGTATCGCGGGGATTCTTCCTTCGAAGTGAAGGGTGCGGGGGGTTCGCGAGTGGTTGGGAAGCCAGGCGAGAAGCGGTGTACGGGCTGCGAGCGGGATCAGCCGGTGGCCGCCTTCGCCCGGGACAGCAACCGTAGTGACGGCCTTCAGGTGCGGTGCCGGAAGTGCGTGGCGGAGTACAGCGCCGCGTACTACCGGCGCCGCCGGGAGGCCGAGGGGCGGACTGTCCGGGAGAAGGTCGATGTTCCGGCGGGGCACAAGCTCTGCCGCACTTGTGGCGAAGTCAAGCCTCACAGTGAGTGGCATCGCAACGCGACCGCCTCAGATGGCCTGTCGACCCGCTGCAAGGCATGCCGGGCCGTTCAAGGGCGGGAAGGGCATCTGAAGCGCCAATACGGTCTCACCGAGGCCGAGCGCGATCAGTTGGTCGCCGACCAAGGCGGCGTCTGCTGCATATGTCTTGCGGCTCCCGCCGCACATGTGGATCACTGCCACGAGACGGGTAGGGTCCGTGGCGTACTGTGCTTCAGCTGCAACGCAGCCCTGGGGCAGTTCAAGGATCGGCCCGATGCCATAAGGCGGGCTGCCGCTTACGTGGAAGGAATCGCGTGGAAGCCAACACTCGTAGCACCGGGCGTCTACCAGCTGCCTTCCTGACGCCTGGCTCCTCCTCCTTCATGGACTTCCTGGGCGACCACCAGCCGGAGCTGCTCCCGGGCAACCGGCAGCTGCCGCCGGTGCAGGGTGTCGTCGAGGCGCCGCACGGCACGACGATCGTGGCGGTGACGTTCCCGGGTGGTGTCGTCCTGGCCGGTGACCGCCGGGCCACGATGGGCAACATGATCGCCCAGCGGGACATCGAGAAGGTCTTCCCGGCCGACGAGTACTCCGCGGTGGGTATCGCGGGTACGGCGGGTCTGGCCGTGGAGATGGTGAAGCTGTTCCAGCTGGAGCTGGAGCACTTCGAGAAGGTCGAGGGTGCGCAGCTGTCGCTGGAGGGCAAGGCGAACCGGCTGTCGACCATGATCCGGTCGAATCTCGGCATGGCGATGCAGGGGCTGGCCGTGGTGCCGTTGTTCGCCGGGTACGACGTGGACCGCGGCCGGGGGCGCATCTTCTCGTACGACGTGACGGGTGGGCGTTCCGAGGAGCAGAGCTACGCGACCACCGGGTCGGGGTCGATCTTCGCCCGGGGTGCGATGAAGAAGCTGTTCCGTGAGGACCTGACCGAGGAGCAGGCCACCACGCTGGTGGTCCAGGCGCTGTACGACGCGGCAGACGACGACTCGGCGACCGGTGGTCCCGATGTCGCCCGCCGGATCTACCCGATCATCACTGTGATCACCGAGGACGGCTTCCGCCGGCTCGGCGACGACGAGTCCGCGGAGCTGGCCCGCTCGGTGCTGGAGCGGCGGCTCGAGCAGCCCGACGGGCCGCGGGCCGCGTTGCTGTAGCGGGCGCGGTCGGTTGTGTTGTCAGGTGGTGCGGTGACTTCTTCAGAAAGGGATGGATAACCGGTGTCGACGCCGTTCTATGTCTCACCCCAGCAGGCGATGGCCGACCGGGCGGAGTACGCCCGCAAGGGCATCGCCCGTGGTCGCAGCCTGGTCGTGCTGCAGTATGCCGACGGCATCGTGTTCGTCGGCGAGAATCCGTCCCGTGCGCTGCACAAGTTCAGCGAGATCTACGACCGGATCGGTTTCGCGGCCGCCGGTAAGTACAACGAGTACGAGAACCTGCGGATCGGTGGTGTGCGCTATGCCGATCTGCGGGGTTACACGTACGACCGCGACGATGTGACGGCCCGGGGCCTGGCCAATGTGTATGCCCAGACGCTGGGCACGATCTTCTCCAGCCAGGCCGAGAAGCCGTACGAGGTGGAGCTGGTCGTCGCGGAGGTCGGCGAGAGTGCCGACGGTGACCAGATCTACCGGCTGCCGCACGACGGCTCGATCGTGGACGAGCACGGCTCGGTCGCGGTCGGCGGCAATGCCGAGCAGATCAGTGGCTACCTGGATCAGCGGCACCGGGACGACATGACCCTGGCCGAGGCGCTGAAGCTCGCGGTCCAGGCGTTGTCGCGTGACACCAACGGCAGTGAGCGGGAGATTCCGGCGGAGCGGCTGGAGGTCGCGGTGCTGGATCGTACGCGTCCGCAGAAGCGGAAGTTCAAGCGCATCGTGGGCGGTCAGCTGTCGCGGCTGCTGGATGCGGGGGCGGGTGCCGAGGACCTGTCTCTGCCGGACGAGGACGGGGACGACGGCGAGGGCGAGAAGTAGCGGACAGCCGCTGCGCGAGACCCTTCGAGCGGCGCCGGGTGCCATGGGCCCCGGTGCCGCTCAGTTCTTCTCCGGTGGCGGTGCCGTGGAGCCTCGTACCACCAGGTGCACCGGGATGTCTCCCGCCTCGGGGGTCCGGCCTTCCATCACCGCCAGGAGGGCGCGCATCCCGCGTTCGCCGAACAGCTCGGCGTCCAGGCGGACGGTGGTGAGCTCGGGGTCGATGGCGGTGGCCAGGCCGAGGTCGTCCAGACCGGTGATCGAGAGGTCGTCGGGGACGTGGAGCCCGGCGCGCCGGGCCGCCTTGTACGCGCCGACGGCCAGTTTGTCGTCGTCGCAGACGAGGGCCGTGGGTCGGGGGCCCGGTACCGCGAGGGCGGCTTCTGTGGCGGCCAGGGCGCCCTCGACGGAGATGGGGGCGTGTGCGGTGCGGAGTTCGGTGCCGGTGACGGTGGAGAGCCGTGCGGCCAGTTCCCGGGCGCGGATCTCGAAGGTCCAGGACGGTACGTCGGCTGCCAGGTGGAGGAAGCGGCGGTGCCCCAGGGTCACCAGGTGCTCGGTGACCTGGCGGATGCCGTCGGCGATGTCCAGGTTGACCGTCGCGGCGCCCAGGCTGCCCTCCGGGTCGCTGTCCAGCATGACCAGCGGCAGTTGGTCGCCCCGGATCGCGGTGAGCGCGTCGGCCGCCATGGAGGAGGCGATGACGCCGTCCAGGGCTGCCGGGGCGGAGGCGAAGGGGTCCCTGGCCGGGCCCACGCCCTCGGGGGAGGGGTAGAGCACCACGCCGAACCCGTGCTCGGCGGCGATTCTTGCGGCGCCCGTGTAGACCTCGGCGAAGAACTCCGTGGTCAGCGCGGGTACGACCAGGAGGACGGTGCGGGTGCGGCCGAGGCGGAGGTTGCGGGCGGCGAGGTTGGGGCGGTAGCCGAGCTCGAGGGCGGCCTGGCGGACGCGCTGGGCGGTGGGTTCGGAGACGCGGCCGCGCCACTTGTCGCCGAGCACCAGGGAGACCGCGGCCTGGGAGACGCCCGCGGCCTGGGCGACGTCCCGGCTGGTCGGGCGGGTGCTGCCTCGTGCCACCGTGCGCCTGCGCTTTCGTGTGGGCTCGTTCGTCTGGACTTGTTCGTCTGGACTCGTGGACAGGCGACATGGTACGTATGGCACAGCTAGTTATACGTACAACCTGCTTGAGGCAGTGCCTCGCGGGTTCCTGGGAAGGGGGCGGCCGTGGTCGCCGGATACCTGGACATCCTCCGGGCGCGGCATGCCGTGCGGCTGCTCGTGGGCACGCTGGTGGGGCGGCTGCCCAACGCCACCGCGGCGATCGCGATCGTGCTGTTCGTGCGGGCCGAGGGCGGCTCCTACAGCCTCGCGGGAGCGCTGGCCGCCGTGTACGGGGTCGCCAACGCCGTCGGCCAGCCCGTGCTGGGGCGGCTGGTGGATCTGCACGGGCAGCCGCGGGTGCAGTTGCCGGCCGCGGTGGTCTCGGGGCTCGCCATGGGGGTGTTCGCCTTCGTCGGCACCGGGACGGCCTGGCTCGCCTACGCGGCGGTCGGGGTGTCGGGGCTGTTCACACCGCCGCTGGAGGGCGGGCTGCGGGCGCTGTGGCCCAGTGTGCTCGGCAAGGAGGACCAGGTGCACACGGCGTACGCCATGGACGCCATCGCGCAGGAGGTCATGTTCACCGTCGGGCCGCTGCTCGTGACGGTGTGTGTGGCGCTCTGGTCGCCGCTGGTGGCCCTGCTCGTGCTCAATGCGGTGGGTGTGCTCGGCGCGCTGTCCGTGGTGGTCTCGCCGCCCTCGCGCGCGTGGCGGTCGGCGCCGCGCGAGGCGCACTGGCTGGGAGCGCTGCGCTCGTCCGGGCTGCTGGCGCTGCTGGGTGCCTTCCTGTTCGTCGGGATGGCGCTCGGGTCCATCACGGTCGCCTCGGTGTCCTACGCGGACACGCACGGCGGGGACGCGGTCTACGGCTGGCTGATGGCCGCCCTGGGACTCGGCGCGCTCGTGGGCGGGGCCGCGTACGGGGCCCGGCAGTGGACCGGTGACCCGGCGCGGCGCCTGCGCGTGCTCGTGGCACTGCTGGCGGTGTGTTACCTGCCGTTGCTGCTGATGCCCGGCGCGGTCGCCATGGTGCTGCTCACGGTGCTCGCCGGTGTCTTCCTCGCGCCGTGCATCGCCTGTGCGTTCGTCCTGGTCGACGGGCACGCGCCGCGGGGCACGGTGACGGAGGCCTTCTCCTGGCTGGTGACGACCTTCACCGTGGGCGCGTCGGTGGGAACGGGCTTCGCGGGGCCGGTGGTCGAGCACGGTGGGGCGGTGTGGGGCTTCGCCCTGCCCGGGGCGGCCGGGGTCGTCTCCCTGCTCGTCCTGGCGTGCACCGGGCGGGTCCTCGCAGTTCCCGCCCGGCAGGGGGTGGTTGCGGCTTCATCGGAAAATGATCCAAACCGTGCCGTCGAACCCCGTTTCAGTTCGGGTCATCAGGCGTAATGTTCAGTCATGGACCGCCGCATTTTCGGGCTGGAGAACGAGTACGGCGTCACGTGCACGTTCAGGGGACAGCGCCGCCTGTCGCCTGACGAGGTGGCGCGGTACCTCTTCCGCCGTGTCGTGTCATGGGGCCGCAGCAGCAATGTCTTCCTGCGCAACGGCGCCCGCCTCTATCTCGACGTGGGATCGCATCCGGAATACGCCACACCCGAATGTGACAACGTGATCGAGCTCGTCACCCACGACAAAGCGGGCGAGCGCATTCTCGAAGGACTCCTGGTGGACGCCGAACGACGCCTGCACGAGGAGGGAATCGCGGGCGACGTCTACCTCTTCAAGAACAACACCGACTCCGCGGGAAACTCCTACGGGTGCCACGAGAACTACCTGGTGGCCCGGCACGGGGAGTTCTCCCGCCTCGCGGACATCCTCATTCCGTTCCTGGTGACCAGGCAGCTGCTGTGCGGGGCCGGCAAGGTGCTGCAGACGCCGCGCGGTGCGGTGTACTGCGTCAGCCAGCGGGCCGAGCACATCTGGGAGGGCGTCTCCTCCGCGACCACCCGCTCCCGTCCGATCATCAACACCCGCGACGAGCCGCACGCGGACGCCGAGCGCTACCGGCGGCTGCACGTCATCGTGGGCGACTCGAACATGTCCGAGACGACCATGCTGCTCAAGGTCGGCGCCACCGACCTGGTGCTGCGCATGATCGAGGCGGGCACGGTGATGCGCGACCTGACCCTGGAGAACCCGATCCGGGCGATCCGCGAGGTGAGCCACGACATCACCGGCCGGCGCAAGGTGCGCCTGGCCAGCGGTCGGGAGGCCTCGGCGCTGGAGGTGCAGCGGGAGTACTACGAGAAGGCCGTGGACTTCTGTGAGCGCCGCGGCATCCGCACCGGCACCGTCGAGCGGGTGCTGGAGCTGTGGGGCCGGACGCTGGACGCGATCGAGGCCGAGGACCTCGACCGCATCGGTACCGAGATCGACTGGGTCATGAAGTACAAGCTCCTGGAGCGGTACCGGGCCAAGCACAACATGACGATGTCGCACCCCCGGGTGGCGCAGATAGACCTCGCCTATCACGACATCCACCGTCGTCGTGGCCTGTACTACCTGCTCGAGAAGAAGGGTCAGGCGGCCCGGGTCGCCAACGACTTGAAGATCTTCGAGGGCAAGTCCGTCCCGCCGCAGACCACTCGGGCCCGGCTGCGCGGCGACTTCATCCGGCGGGCCCAGGAGCAGCGCCGGGACTTCACCGTCGACTGGGTCCATCTCAAGCTCAACGACCAGGCGCAGCGCACCGTGTTGTGCAAGGACCCGTTCCGTTCCGTGGACGACCGGGTGGAGAAGCTGATCGCCGGGATGTGAGCCGGACGAGGACGAGGCGGACGCCCCGCACGAGCGGGCGGAACGCCACACGGGCACCGTACGTTAACCGTACGGTGCCCTTCTCGCGTCGTAGAGTTGCGCGCACCCCGTCCCGCAGGATCGACCCGACACCGATAACGAGGCCCCCACCGTGCGCCGACGCTCACTCCTCATCGCCGTCCCCGCCGGACTGGTCACACTCGCCGCGTGCGGCGACGACGACTCCGGTTCGAGCAGCACCGGCGACAGCGCCTCGCCCGAGGCCTCGGGCACGTCGGCACCACCGTCCCCGAAGATCGTCGACGGTCCGCTGCCGGCGATCACCGCGGGTACGAAGTTCGACGAGAAGCCGACCGTGGCCAAGGGCAGCGGCGACCCCTCCAAGGACCTCGCGGTGAGGACCGTCATCGCCGGAGGCGGCAAGGCGGTCGCCGAGAACGACTTCGTGATCGCCAACTACCTCGGCCAGATCTGGAGCAGCGCCAAGGTCTTCGACAACTCCTACGACCGCAAGACCCCGCTGGTCATCCAGCTCGCCCAGGGCAGCATCATCGAGGGCTGGCGGTACGCGCTCGCGGGCCGGAAGACCGGCAGCCGGGTCCAGTTCTCCGTGCCCCCCACCTGGGGCTACGGCCAGCAGGGCAACGAGGAGGCGGGCATCAAGGGCACCGACACCCTGGTGTTCGTGGTCGACGTCCAGGACACGTTCAACGCCAACAGCTCCGCCAAGGGCGAGAAGGTCCCCCAGGACGACGCGGCCCTGCCCGAGGTCGGCACCAACACCGACGGCAAGGCGCCCTCCATCGAGGTGCCCAAGGCCGACGCGCCGAAGAAGCTCGTGGCCGAGTACGTCATGGAGGGCGACGGCCCCGAGGTCGGCGCCCAGGACAGCGTGCTCGTGCAGTACAAGGGCGTGGTGTGGGACGGCGGCAAGGAGTTCGACTCCACGTACGCCAGGAAGCAGCTGACGTCGTTCTCGCTCCAGCAGGTCGTCAAGGGCTGGTCGCAGGGTCTGACCGGCAAGAAGGTCGGCAGCCGCGTCCTCATCGTCATCCCGCCCGACCTGGGCTACGGCGACAACCCGCCGCAGGGCAGCGGCATCGAGAAGGACTCCACGCTGGTCTTCTCCGTCGACATCCTGGCGAAGATGTGACCCCTCGGTGATGTAAGACTTGGCCCGTTGCCTTTCCGTACACAAGCAGGAGCTGAACACGTGAGCATCGACAAGCCCGAGGTCGACTTCCCGGGTGGCGAGCCCCCGACGGACCTCGAGATCAAGGACATCTGGGAGGGCGACGGCCCGGTCGCGGAGGCCGGTCAGACCGTGACCGTCCACTACGTGGGCGTGGCGTTCAGCACGGGCGAGGAGTTCGACGCCAGCTGGAACCGCGGTGCGCCGTTCCGCTTCCCGCTCGGTGGCGGCCGTGTCATCGCGGGCTGGGACCAGGGCGTGCAGGGCATGAAGGTCGGCGGCCGTCGTCAGCTGACCATCCCGGCCCACCTCGCCTACGGCGACCAGAGCCCGACCCCGGCCATCAAGCCCGGTGAGACGCTGATCTTCGTGGTCGATCTGCTCGGAGTCTGATCGACGTCCGAACGGACAGTGATCAGAGCCGGTCATCCAGGGTCCATGCCTGCTCGGGCATGGGCCCTCGGCTTTTGCCGCGCCGCTCCGGGGCGGTACGGTCATCCGTCGTAAGCACCATAGGGAGAAGGGCGTCGATGGCCATTGCCAAGGCCGAGCGGCTGATGAACCTGGCGCTGTGTCTGCTCGGGACGCGGCGGCCCCTCAGCAAGCGTGAGCTGCGTGACTCCATCGAGGCTTACGTCGAGGCGTCCCGGTCGGGTCAGGGCACGGCGGGCTCCGACGACTCCTTCAACCGTATGTTCGAGCGGGACAAGGACGACCTGCGGGAGCTGGGGCTCGTCATCGAGACCGTCGAGAGCCTCGACGGCGAGGTCGGCTACCTGGCCCGCCGCGACAGCAACCGCCTGCCGCCCATCACCCTGGACGCCGAGGAGGCCGCCGCGCTCGGTCTGGCCGCCAAGGTGTGGCAGCAGGCCAGGCTGGCCGGCGCCGCGAGCGGCGCGTTGCAGAAGCTGCGTGCGGCCGGGCTGCCCGAGGACGTCGACCCGTACGAGGCGCACAGCGCGCTGGAGCCGCGCATCCCGGTGCACGAGGCCGCCTTCGAGCCGCTGATGCTGGCCTGCCGGGACCGCCGCCCGGTCGTCTTCGACTACCGCAAGGCCAACGCGGCCCAGCCCGAGGTCCGGCACGTCGAGCCCTGGGCGCTGGAGTGCTGGCGCGGCCACTGGTACCTGGCCGGGTTCGACAGCGACCGCGGCGCCGAGCGGGTCTTCCGGCTGTCCAGGATCACCGGCAAGGTCCGTTCGCGCGGTGCGCGGTTCACCGCCCCCGTGCCCGACGTCGTCACCGTCCGCGAGACGGTCGCGAGCTGGGCGGGGGAGACCGCCGACCGCTCCGCGCGGATCCGGCTGCGCACGGGCGCGGGCTACCCCCTTCGGGCGAAGGCCACGGCGGTGCGGGAACTCGGTGACGGCTGGGACGAGTTGGAGATCCCGTACGGGCACGGTCTGGACGCCTGGCTGGTGGAGTTCGGACCGGACGTGGTGGTGCTGGAGCCCGCGGAGTTGCGCGCGGACGTGGTGGACCGGCTGCGTGCCGTGGCCAAGGGCTGAGGGGGAGCGGACAACACAGTGGCAGGCAAACCGGTCAGGCCCGTGAACGCCATCGACCAGACCCGACGGATGCTGTCCCTGGTGACGTATCTGCGGGAGCGCCCCGGCGCCCGCGTCGAGGACGTCGCGCGCGCCTTCGGCATCACCGAGGACGAGCTGGTCTCCGACCTCGACGTGCTGCCCATGTGCGGCACCAGCTTCCGCGGTGGCGACCTGCTGGACATCGACACCGACGGTGAGCGCATCTGGTGGCACAACCCCGCCGCCCTCGGTGCGGACGCCGCCGAGCCGCTGCGGCTGGCCGCGGACGAGGCCACCGCGCTGCTCGTCGCGGCCCGGGCCGTGGCGACCCTGCCCGGCCTGCGCGAGAGCGACCGGCAGGCGCTGCTGCGGGCGACCGCCAAGGTGGAGACCTCGGCCGGTGAGGCCGCGGGCGCCAGCTCGCGCCTGTCCGTCACCTTCGAGTCCGAGGGCGGTGTCTTCGCCGACGTGGACCGGGCGATCTCCGAGCGCCGCCGGTTGTGGATCCGCTACTACTCACCGGCGCGCGACGAGCTGACCGAGCGCGAGATCGACCCGATCCGGCTGGTCAGCGTGGGGCACACCTACGTGGAGGCCTGGTGCCGTCGGTCCGAGGCCCGGCGCACCTTCCGGCTCGACCGGGTCGCCGAGATCCGCATCCTGGACGAGCCGTCCGCGCCGCCCGAGGTGGAGCTGCGGGACCTCTCCGAAGGCCTGGTGCAGCCTGCCGCCGAGGATCCGGAGGTCGTGGTGGAGGTCGGCCCGGGCGGGCGCTGGGTCGCCGAGTACTACCCCCACGACAGTGCGGAGGAGCTGGCCGACGGCGGACTGCGCATCACCCTGCGCACCCCCGACCCGGCGTCCCTGCGGCGGCTGGCGCTGCGGCTCGGGCGCGACGGGCGGATCGTCTCCCCGCCCGAGCTGGCCGACAGCGCCCGGCGGGTGGCCCGCGAGGCGCTGGCGGCGTACGACGGGATCGAGGCGGCCGGGGTGCACGACGGACCGGGCGCCGGGTCCGACGACAGGCAGGAGCGAGCGCTGTGACCGAGTCCGCGCGGCCGGCGGTGCCGGGCATCACGGCGGCGTCCGCGTTCGCCGGCATGAGGCGGGTGTCCCCGGTCGTGTTCAAGGCGGGCTGCCCCGACTGCCGCGGTCGTTTCGAACTCGCCGCGAGCGCCCTGCGCCTCGCCATCGGCGCCACGAGCCGCACCACCTTCTACTCGTTCACGTGCCCCGAGTGCGGCTCCGCGGTCCGCAAGCCGGCGGGGGAGCGGGTCGTGGAACTGCTCACGGGCGGCGGGGTCAGGACCCTGCGGCTGCATCCCACCGTCTAGCGGCTCCGGCACCGGCGTTTCGGGACCCGGGGCGCGACGGTCTAGGCTCGGCTCCATGTTCTGGCCGATGTTCGCGGTTGCCGTGGGTTTCCTGGGTCTCGCCGTTCTCGCGGTGCTCGCCGTGAAGGTGTTCGTGGAGGCGGAGCGCCTGGGGCGGCAGGTGACCGACTCGGCCCGCCGGATCAGCCGGGCCGCCGACGACCTGGAGCGCGCGACCGAGAGTGCCGCCCGCGCCGTGGACGCGCTGTGAAGCGCTGAACGCCGGCGAGGACCCGCGGGGGTGGCCGGACGGACGGGTGCGCGTCGCGTTTCGGGGCACTTCGCCCTGTCACCCCACAGGTACCGGGAGGTACGCTGCTGGTCGCGGTCCGGAAAACGAGGCCCGGCCGCGGACGGGAGTACGCACGGGGATTGCCTCACGTTTACCCCCGAGCGTTACGATCGCTGCACAAGACGATCGATCGGACATATGTCCGACCGGTCGGACAGCACCCCCACCCAGCCGCCTCGGTGAGAAGGTAAAGACTTATGTTCGGAAGGCTCGGCGCCCCCGAGATCATTCTCATCCTCGTCGTCATCATCCTGCTGTTCGGCGCGAAGAAGCTTCCGGACATGGCGCGTTCGCTCGGCAAGTCGGCGCGCATCCTCAAGAGCGAGGCCAAGGCGATGAAGAGCGAGGGCAAGTCCGACGACGCCGCCCCCGCCGACCCGCCCACCCCCGAGCAGGCCGCGGCGCAGCGCACCATCCAGGCCGCCCCCGGCGACGTGACCAGCTCCCGGCCGGTCACCGAGCCGACGGACACGACCAAGCGCTGACACAGGGCCGGTGACCTCCGGCCCGCCGCACGAGATGGGAACGTGGGTTGCTGAAGTCTGCCCGCACCACCAAGGAGAGGGACCCCGAGGGGCGGATGCCCCTCGCGGAGCACCTTCGTGAGCTCCGCAACCGGCTCGCGAAGGCGCTGCTGGCCATCGTCGCCGTCACCGTCGTCGCCGCCTTCTTCTACAACGACATCATCAACTTCTTCACCGACCCGGTCCTCGACTCGGTCGGCTGCACGAAGACGTTCGAAGAGCTGGCCAGGTCGTCGGCCGACTCCGAGCCGTGCGCGCAGATCACCATCAACGGTCTGCTGGGCCCCTTCACGCTGGCGCTGAAGGTGTCACTGATGGCGGGTGTCGTACTGGCCTCGCCGGTCTGGCTCTACCAGCTCTGGGCGTTCGTCGCCCCGGGCCTGCACAGGAGCGAGAAGAAGTACGCCTACGCCTTCGTGGCCACCGGCGCCCCGCTCTTCCTCTTCGGCGCCTACTTCGCCTACGTGGTGCTGCCCACCACCGCGAAGGTGCTGATCGAGTTCACGCCGTTCGGTGTCGACAACCTCCTCCCGCTGGACGACCTGCTCGACCTCGTCACGCGCATGGTGGTCGTCTTCGGCCTCTCCTTCGAGCTGCCGCTGCTGCTGGTGATGCTCAACTTCACCGGCGTGCTGACCGGCAAGCGCATGGTCGGCTGGTGGCGCGGCATGATCATGGGCATCACGCTGTTCGCCGCCATCGCCACGCCCAGCACGGACCCGCTGACCATGATCGCGCTGGCCGGGCCGATCTGGGTCCTGTACTTCGTCGCGGTGGCGGTCTCGCTGCTGAACGACCGCCGCAGGGCCCGCCGCGAGGCGCTGGAGCCCGACGACGACGAGGCCTCCGAGCTGGACCTCACCCCCGAGGCGATCGGTGAGATCGAGCCCGTGACCACGGCCCGCGTACTGCCCGAGCAGGCGACGAAGGACCGGGTCAACGGCTACGACGACGTGACCTGAGCCATACCGGGGCGGTGACGGCGCGCGTCGCCGCCCCACGGCACGGCCTGCGGAATCTCCCCCGGAACCCCTCACAGGACCGATCCCGATAATGATCGTCCTGTTGTCAGTGCGGCCCGGTACGCTCGAAAGCACGATGACAGAGGATCTCTCTCCGGCCGAGCGGTATGCGGCAGCCCGTCAGCGGGCCGCCGAGCAGGCCACCGCGCTCGCTGCTTTCCGCGAGATGTACGACTTCGGCCTCGACCCCTTCCAGATCGAGGCCTGCCAGGCGCTCGAGGCGGGCAAGGGCGTGCTGGTGGCCGCGCCCACCGGCTCCGGCAAGACGATCGTCGGCGAGTTCGCCGTCCACCTCGCCCTGGAGCAGGGCAAGAAGTGCTTCTACACGACACCCATCAAGGCCCTGTCGAACCAGAAGTACGCCGACCTGTGCCGCCGCTACGGCGCGGACCGCGTGGGCCTGCTCACCGGCGACAACAGCGTGAACTCCGACGCCCCGGTCGTCGTCATGACCACCGAGGTCCTGCGGAACATGCTGTACGCCGGTTCCCAGACCCTCCTCGGTCTCGGGTACGTGGTCATGGACGAGGTGCACTACCTCTCCGACCGCTTCCGCGGGGCCGTGTGGGAGGAAGTGATCATCCACCTCCCCGAATCCGTGACCCTGGTGTCACTGTCGGCGACCGTGTCGAACGCGGAGGAGTTCGGCGACTGGCTCGACACCGTGCGCGGCGACACCCAGGTGATCGTCTCCGAGCACCGGCCCGTGCCGCTGTTCCAGCACGTGCTCGCCGGCCGCCGGATGTACGACCTGTTCGAGGAGGGGGAGGGCCGCAAGAGGGCCGTCAACCCCGACCTCACGCGCATGGCGCGCCTGGAGGCGAGCCGCCCGTCCTACCAGGACCGCAGGCGCGGCCGCGTCATGAAGGAGGCCGACCGGGAGCGCGAGCGCCGGCAGCGCTCCCGTATCTGGACGCCGAGCCGGCCGGAGGTCATCGAGCGGCTCGACGCCGAGGGGCTGCTGCCCGCGATCACCTTCATCTTCAGCCGCGCCGCCTGCGAGGCCGCCGTCCAGCAGTGCCTGTTCGCGGGGCTGCGGCTCAACGACGAGGACGCCCGGGAACGGGTCCGTTCCCTCGTCGAGGAGCGTACGTCCTCCATTCCGGCCGAGGACCTGCACGTCCTGGGGTACTACGAGTGGCTGGAGGGCCTGGAGCGGGGCATCGCGGCCCACCACGCGGGCATGCTGCCGACCTTCAAGGAGGTCGTCGAGGAGCTGTTCGTCCGCGGCCTGGTGAAGGCCGTCTTCGCCACCGAGACCCTCGCCCTCGGCATCAACATGCCCGCCCGTTCGGTGGTGCTCGAGAAGCTCGTCAAGTGGAACGGCGAGCAGCACGCCGACATCACCCCCGGCGAGTACACGCAGCTCACCGGCCGGGCCGGGCGGCGCGGCATCGACGTCGAGGGGCACGCCGTCGTGCTGTGGCAGCGCGGCATGAACCCCGAGCACCTCGCCGGACTGGCCGGCACCCGCACGTACCCGCTGCGCTCCAGCTTCAGGCCGTCGTACAACATGGCGGTCAACCTCGTCGAGCAGTTCGGCCGGCACCGCTCCCGGGAGCTGCTGGAGACGTCCTTCGCGCAGTTCCAGGCGGACAAGTCGGTCGTCGGCATCTCCCGGCAGGTGCAGCGCAACGAGGAGGGCCTCGACGGCTACAAGGCCTCCATGACCTGCCACCTCGGCGACTTCGAGGAGTACGCGCGGCTGCGCCGGGAGCTGAAGGACCGGGAGAACGAGCTGGCCCGGCAGGGCGCCAACGAGCGGCGCGCCGAGGCGGCCGTCGCGCTGGAGAAGCTCAGGCCCGGCGACGTCATCCACGTCCCCACGGGCAAGTACGCAGGCCTCGCCCTGGTGCTGGACCCCGGCCTGCCCGCCGGGCGGTCCAACGGCCACCGCGGCTTCGAGCACCACGACGGGCCCCGCCCGCTGGTGCTGACGGCGGAGCGTCAGGTCAAGCGGCTGGCGTCGATGGACTTCCCGGTGCCGGTCGAGGCGCTGGAGCGGATGCGCATCCCGAAGTCCTTCAACCCGCGCTCGCCGCAGTCCCGTCGCGACCTCGCCTCCGCGCTGCGCACCAAGGCCGGGCACATCCCGCCGGAGCGGGCCCGCAAGAAGCGCTCCCAGGCAGCCGACGACCGGGAGATCGCCCAGCTGCGCAAGGCGATCCGCGCCCACCCCTGCCACGGCTGCGACGACCGCGAGGACCACGCCCGCTGGGCCGAGCGCTACCACCGGCTGATGCGTGACACCTCGCAGCTGGAGCGCCGCATCGAGGGCCGGACGAACACCATCGCCCGCACCTTCGACCGGATCGTGGCGCTGCTGACGGAGATGGACTACCTGCGCGGCGACGAGGTCACCGAGCACGGCAAGCGCCTCGCCCGGCTCTACGGCGAGCTGGACCTGCTCGCGAGCGAGTGCCTGCGCGAGGGCGTCTGGGAGGGGCTCTCCCCGGCCGAGCTGGCCGCCTGCGTCTCCGCGCTGGTCTACGAGTCGCGGGCCGCCGACGACGCCATGGCGCCGAAGCTGCCCTCCGGCAAGGCCAAGGCCGCGCTCGGCGAGACCGTCCGCATCTGGGGCCGCCTGGACGCCCTGGAGGAGGACTTCCGGATCAGCCAGACCGAGGGCGTCGGCCAGCGCGAGCCCGACCTCGGCTTCGCCTGGGCCGCGTACATGTGGGCGTCAGGCAAGGGCCTGGACGAGGTGCTGCGCGAGGCGGAGATGCCGGCCGGTGACTTCGTGCGCTGGTGCAAGCAGGTCATCGACGTCCTCGGCCAGATCTCGGCCGCCGCGCCCCGGGAGGGCTCGACGGTGCCGAAGAACGCGCGCAAGGCGGTCGACGGACTGCTGCGCGGGGTGGTCGCCTACTCGTCCGTGGGCTGACCGAAGCGCATCCGGGGCCCGGCGGTTCTCCGCCGGGCCTCTTCGCGTCCCGGGCGAGGTCCCGCGGCGCCCCTTTCACTCGTCACGGTGAGTCGCCTTCGCATGCCCGGAGGGCATTACTCCATGTGTTCGAATGGTGTCGGGGCGTGCAAATGGGTCCGAGGCTACTCCAGCTCCGGTGCCCGTTTCAGGTGCTTGCTGAATATGACACGGCGATGATCCCCTCGGACTAAGCTCGCCCGCAGCGCACCGAGTTGAGGTGTATTCGCGCGCTTGTTCCCAATGCGCCGAAGGTACCGACAACTCCCAGAGATACCCCGCCGCAAGCTCCCCCATCCCCGCCGATTCGTTTTCAGAGGGCCTACATGGTGAGTGTTGATTCCCCTCCAGGTCGCAGCGAACTTCCGTACGCGCGCACGCTCCTGCTGCCGGCCATACTGATGGCCGCGGCCACCGGGGCCGCCGTCGCCCTGGTGACGGAACCGGCCCGGCTCGCCGTCGGCCTCTGCGGCGTCCTCGCCACGCTGCTGGTGATCGTGGCGGCGGCGGAGGCGGTGCGCCGCGGCCGTGCGCTGCGCACCCTGCGTGCCGAGCATGCCCGTCACACCGCGTATCTGGAACACCGGGTGGCGAGCCACCACGAGGAGATGGTGTACCTCGGCGAGGTCGTCCTGCCGGACGTGCTGGACTTCATGCGCACGGGGAGCACACCCGAAGAGGTGATGCGCCGCCTCCCCGAGGTCAACCCCGCCTACACCGAACTCGGCCAGCCCCAGCGCAAGCTGATCCGGATGGTGTGCGACATCGTCGACCACCAGGACTCCATGCGCGAGTCCGCCGAGCGCTCCTTCGTCGACATCGCCCGCCGCGTCCAGGCGATCGTCCACCAGCAGAACAAGGAACTCCGCGAGATGGAGGAGGACCACGGGCGCAACCCCGAGGTCTTCGACGACCTGCTGCGCATCGACCACGGCACCGCGCTGATCGGCCGCCTCGCCGACTCGATCTCCGTCATCGGCGGCGGCCGGCCCGGACGCCAGTGGCCCCAGCCGGTGGCGCTCTACAGCGTGCTGCGCGGCGCGATGTCCCGGATCCTCCAGTACGGCCGGATCAACCTGGCCTCCATCGCCAAGGTCAACATCAAGGGCACCGCCGTCGAGCCGGTCATCCACGCCGCGGCGGAGCTCCTCGACAACGCCACCCGCTACTCACCGCCCGGCGCCAAGGTGCACGTCACCGCGACCGAGGTGCAGAGCGGCGTCTGCATCGAGATCGAGGACGCCGGCGTCAGCCTCAGCGAGGAGTCCCGGGCCCGCATCGAGGGCCTGCTGGAGGACGCCAAGCGCGGCACCGACGTGCAGGACCTCGCCCACCACCCGCGCCTGGGCCTGTCCGTCGTCGGCAGGCTGTGCACGCAGTTCGGCATGGACGTCTCGCTACGCGCCTCCGCCTACGGCGGGGTCCGGGCCATCCTCATCGTGCCGAGCAAGATGATGACGACCGAGCCCGGCGTCGGACTCGCCCACGGCATCGGCGCCACCTCGATCCCCACCCCCGGCCCGGACGCCCTGCCCGGCCCCGAGCGCCGGCCCAAGAAGCGCCGCCCCACCAGCCCCCGTATCCCGGCCGGCGTCTCCCTGGAGGACGACGTTCCCGAGGTCACCGAGTGGACCGCCGGCGGCCTGCCGCAACGCCGCAGCCGGGTCAAGATGCCGCTCAGCCAGCGCCTCGCCGAACAGGCGCAGTGGGAGCGGGAGGACGCCGAGCGCGAGGCCCGTCTGGCCGCCGAGCGGGCCCGCAAGGGCATCCCGGCACCCGCGGCCCCGGAGCCCGCGCAGGAGGAGACCGAGCAACTCCCGCCGGGCCACTGGATCGGGGCCTTCTGGGAGGGCCTCAAGCAGCACCCGGGCATCACCCAGGCCCACCAGCAGTCCAGCAGCAACGAGCCGGCCCATGCCCCGGCCGACGACGAGGGGAACCTCAAGTGATCGAGCAGCAAGGCAAGTTCGACTGGATGCTCAAGGATCTCTACGACGGTGTTCCGGGCATCGAGATGATCGTGGTGCTGTCCGCCGACGGCCTGCGCATCGCGCGCTACTCCGGCGACCCGGACGCCGCCGACCGGGTCGCCGCCGCCTGCGCGGGCCTGCAGAGCCTGGCGGGCGCGGTCGCCCAGGAGATCCCGACCAGCGACGGCGACATGAAGATGGTCCTGATCGAGATGAACGGCGGCTACTTCTACCTGATGGCCGCCGGCCCCAACGCCTATCTCGCCGTGCTCTCCGACGTCCGCTGCGAGCCCGGCCGGATGGGCCTCAGCATGGCGGACCTGGTCGCCCGGATCGGACCCCATCTCACCAGTCCCGCCCGGCGCAACGGGCAGACCGTATGACTCCTCCCCAACGCCAGAGGCGAACCCCGGGGCAGCAGCCGTCCGCCGCGGCCTCCGCGCCCGACCCGCCTCCCAAGGAAGGCGCGACACCCAACCCCGAGCGGCTGTTCGTCATCGGCGGCGAGGGGGGCGGCGAGCGCGCCGACCTCGACCTGGTGACCCTCATCGTGGCACGCGCCGAACCGCCGGTGTCCGCCACCCCGGAACAGGCCGCCCTGCTGCGGCTGTGCGTCGCCCCGCTGTCCGTAGCCGAGCTGTCGGCCTACCTGAGCCTGCCGTTCAGTGTGGTGTCCGTGCTGCTCACCGACCTCCTGGCCACCGAACTGGTGCAGGCCCGCGCCCCGATCGTCCGCCAGAAGGTCGCCGACCGAACCCTCCTCGAAGCGGTGATGCATGGACTTCAAAAACTCTGACACGATCCCGGGCCCGCGGACGGAGGACCGGCTGCCGCACACGGCCGAGGCCGCCGTGAAGATCGTCATCGTGGGCGGCTTCGGAGTCGGCAAGACCACCATGGTCGGCTCGGTCAGTGAGATCAGACCACTGACCACCGAGGAGACGATGACCCAGGCGGGCATCGGGGTCGACGACAACTACGGTTCCGCCTCCAAGACGGCCACCACGGTGGCCATGGACTTCGGCCGCATCAGCATCACCGACGAACTGGTGCTGTACCTCTTCGGCACGCCCGGCCAGGAGCGCTTCTGGTTCCTGTGGAACGGCCTGTTCGAAGGCGCCCTCGGCGCGGTGGTGCTCGTCGACACCCGCCGCCTGGAGGTCAGCTTCGACGTCATGGGGCGCCTGGAGGAGCGTGGCGTGCCCTTCGTGGTGGCCGTCAACACCTTTCCCGACGCACCCCGTTATCCCGTCGCCGAGCTGCGGACGGCCCTGGACCTGCCCGAGGAGATCCCCATCCTCGACTGCGACGTACGGCGCCGGGCCTCCAGCCGCGACGTCCTGCTCACCCTGATGCGCTTCCTGCACGCCCTCGCCATGAAGGGCGCGCTCACCTGACCGGGCGCGGCCGACCCCACCCGGACCCCCACCCCTGAACCCACACTTCTGTTGCGGAGCGACACTGTGACGCCTGAACGCCACTCCCCGACCGGAACGGGCGAACCCCTGCTCGAACCGCCGCCCGGCTGTCCCGCGCACGGCCTCGGACCGGGCGGACTGCACCGGCTGCACGAGGCGGACGACCTGGAGGAACTGTACGAGAAGCTGCGTGAGCAGCACGGACCGGTGGCGCCGGCGCTGCTCCACGACGACGTGCCGATGTGGGTGGTGCTCGGCCACGCCGAGAACCTGCACATGGTGAGCACACCCGCCCAGTTCTGCCGCGACAGCCGCATCTGGACGCCGCTCAACGAGGGCATGGTCAAGCCCGACCACCCGCTCATGCCGCACATCGCCTGGCAGCCCATCTGCTCGCACGCCGAGGGCGAGGAGCACAAGCGGCTGCGCGGTGCCGTCATGGGCGCCATGTCCGGCCTCGACTACCGGGAACTGCGCCGCCACATCAAGCGCTACACCCAGCGCCTCGTCAACCGGTTCTGCGAGGAGGGCCGCGCCGACCTGGTCGGCCAGTTCGCCGAGCACCTGCCGATGGGGGTGATGTGCCACCTCCTCGGCATGCCGGAGGAGTACAACGACCGGATGGTGGAGGCGGCGCGGGACACGCTCAAGGGCACCGACACCGCCATCGCCAGCCACGCCTACCTGATGGAGTCCCTGGGACGGCTCAGCACCGAGCGCCGGGAGCGGCCCGAGGACGACATCGCCGGCCGTCTCGTCACCCACCCGGCCGGGCTCAGCGACGACGAGGTCAGGGAGCACCTGCGGCTGGTGCTCCTCGCCGCCTACGAGGCGACCGTCAACCTCATCAGCAACGTGCTGCGCGTGGTGCTCACCCACCCGGGCTTCCGCGCCCAGCTCAGCGGCGGCCAGATGACGGTCTTCGAGGCGGTCGAGCAGTCCCTGTGGGACGAGCCGCCGTTCAGCACGGTCTTCGCCTACTTCGCCAAGCAGGACACCGAGCTGGGCGGCCAGCGCATCCGGGCCGGCGACGGGCTGCTGCTCGGCATCGCGCCCGGCAACGTCGACCCGCGCATCCGCCCCGACCTGGCGGCGAGCATGCAGGGTAACCGCGCCCACCTCGCCTTCGGCGGCGGCCCGCACGAGTGCCCCGGCCAGGACATCGGGCGGGCCATCGCCGACGCCGGCATCGACGCGCTGCTGATGCGGTTGCCGGACGTCCAGCTCGACTGCGCCGAGGACGAGCTCCAGTGGCGGTCGTCGATCGCTTCGCGGCACCTGGTGGAGCTGCCGGTACGGTTCGAGCCCAAGGCGCAGCAGGACATCAGGCAGCAGCCGAGCCACGCCCCGGCCCCGGCCCAGCGCACCGCCTGGCACGTCGGCACCCCGCGCCCGGAGGAGCGGCCCGCCCCGCAGGCCCCGCCGCGACCGCCCGAGCCCGTGTCGGTGGCGGCCGCGCAGCCCCAGCCGGTACCGGAGCCTGACCGGCCGCGCGGTGCCTGGCAGCGCTTCCTGCTCTGGTGGCGCGGTTACTGACCGCCCGCCCAGTCCCCGTACGCGCTCCAGGCGTCGAGGGACCGTCCGCTGCGGAAGCGGTGCTCCCGCCCCGTGACCGGATCGGTGAAGCCCAGCTCCCGCGCCAGCAGTTGCAGCGGGCGCCGGAAGTCACCGGCCGGCACGGCGGCGGACACCTCGGGGTAGAGGGGGTCGCCGAGGATCGGCACGCCGAGCGAGGTCATGTGGACGCGCAGCTGGTGGGTCTGCCCGGTGCCGGGCACCAGCCGGTACCGCCCCAGCTCCCCGTCCGGCCCCGGACGGTGGGCGATCAGCTCGACGCGGCTCACGGCGTTCGGCTCCCCCTCGATCTCCTGTGCGGCCAGTACCCCGCGCACCTTGAGGATGCGGCTGCGTACGGTCCGGGGGAGGGCGAGCGCGGGTTCGTACGGCGCGACGGCCTCGTACTCCTTGTGCACCCGCCGGTCACGGAACAGGCCCTGGTAGGCGCCGCGCTCCTCGGGGCGGACCGTGAACAGGACGAGGCCGGCGGTGAGCCGGTCCAGGCGGTGCGCGGCACCGAGCTCCGGGATGCCCAGCTCCCTGCGGAGCCGGGCGAGCGCGGTCTCGGTGACGTGGCCGCCGCGCGGAGTGGTGGCCAGGAAGTGCGGCTTGTCGACGACGACGATGTGCTCGTCGCGGTACACGATCTCCAGGGGGAAGGGGACCGGTACCTCGGCCGGCCGGTCGCGGTGGAACCAGACGAACAGTCCCGGCTCGTACGGCGCGTCGGCCGGCACCGCCCGTCCGTCCGCCCCCACGAACAGCCCGGCGTCGAACATCCCGTCCACGACGTCGGCGCCCGCACCGGAGAGCCGCTCCGCCAGGTGCTCCCGCACCGTGGACCACGGTCCGGTCGGGGGCAGCCGCACCCGCACCGGATCGATTCCGTCGCGCTGCGGAAGGGGTGAGGGCGGGGGAGGCGTACGGCGTCTCATCGTCTGCCAGCGTACGAGGCGCCGGGCGGCACCGGAAAACGCCGGGCCAGGCGTCCGGGGCCTTGGCAGGATGCGGACCATGCCCTATCTGACCCGCCCGGTACTGCCCGCCGGCACCCTCTCCCGTGACCCGCAGCCCACCCTCCCCACCGGCGACGGACTGGTGCTGCGCCCCTGGCGCACCGAGGACGCGCCCGCCGTCCACGCGGCCTTCCAGGACCCGGTGATGCACCAGTGGCACATCCGCACCGCCGACTCCGAGGAGGAGGTGCGCGGCTGGATCGCCGAGTGGCAGCAGGCCTGGGAGCACGAGCGGGCCGTCCAGTGGGCCGTCGCCGACGCCGCCGGCGAACGGTTGCTCGGCCGGGTCGCGCTGCGGGAGATACAGCTCGGCGACGGGGTGGCCGAGGTCGCCTACTGGACGACGGCGGCGGCCCGCGGCCGGGGCGTCGCCGCCCGCGCCACCCGGACGCTCGCCCGCTGGGCCCTGGACGGGATCGGCTTCCAGCGCCTGGAACTCAGCCACGCCGTCGCCAACGAGGCCTCCTGCCGGGTCGCCCGGAAGGCCGGGTTCGCCCTGGAGGGCACCAAGCGCAGCGCCCTGCTCCATCCCGACGGCTGGCACGACATGCACCTGCACGCGCGCGTACGCGGGGACTGAGCGTCGTGTCTCCCGGAATCCGGCGCGGGACGATCCGCCGGTGGTACGCGCTGTCCTCGTCACGCGGCCGTCGTGCGGGGTGTCACGCGGCCGGCGCGGCGCCTTCCTGCTCGGCCTCGATACGGGCGTTCCAGGCCGGCTTGGAGGCCTGCCAGCCGTCCTCGTTGTGGCCGAGGCGCCAGTAGCCGGAGATGGAGAGGTCCTCGCGGGGGATCTCACGCTCCACCCGCAGCAGCTTGCGCAGCTCCTTCACGCAGGCCGCCTCGCCGTGCACGAAGGCGTGCACCCGGCCCTCGGGGAAGTCCAGCGCGCGGACGGCCTCGACCAGGGCCTGCCCCACCGGACGGCCCCCGCGGTGCAGCCAGACGACCTCCACGTCGGAGTCGATCTTCTGCTCCTCCTCGGCGCCCTCGACCTCGACGAACGCGTAGGCGCGGGTGCCGTCGGGCAGCGCCTCCAGGGACCGGGCGATCGCGGGCAGCGCGCTCTCGTCACCGGCGAGCAGGTGCCAGTCGGCGGCGGGATCAGGGGCGTAGGCGCCACCGGGGCCCATGAAGCGGACGGTCTCGCCCGGCTGGACGCGCCGCGCCCAGGGGCCGGCCAGTCCCTCGTCGCCGTGGATCACGAAGTCCAGGGTCAGCTCGCGATGCTCGGCGTCCCACTGGCGCACGGTGTACGTCCGGGTCACCGGCCACTGGTCCCGGGGGAACTCCTCGCGGATCCGCTCCATGTCGAAGGGCTCCGGGTAGGTCACGCCCTCGGCGGCGAACAGCAGCTTCACGTAGTGGTCGGTGCAGGTGTCCGCCGGCAGCCCGGCGAGTCCCTCACCGCCGAGCACCACCCGCTGCATGTGCGGGGTCAGCCGCTCGGTGCGGACGACCTGGGCGGTGTGCGGCGTGCGCGGCTTGCGTCCCGCTCGGTCTGCCATGACGGCCTCCCTGCTCCCTACGTGAGGGCATCGTGACTTAGGCTTACCTAAGTTAGCATCCCCGCCCCCTTCGCCGCCTCGTGGACGGTGCCCCCAGGACCCGCGTACCCCGGACGCGGCGTGCGGCCCCCCCGCCGGGGGCCCGGCTCGCCGTACGCCCCGACGGCTCGGGCGCACGGCGGGCCCGGCTCAGGCCGCGAGCGTCGCCAGCAGCCGTTGCAGCGAGCCGCCCAGGCCCCAACGGGTCGCGAGTCCGTCCAGTGCCTCGGCGTCGCGCGGGGCGCCGGGCAGCGTCGTGTCGACGTCCGGCAGCGGGACGTCGTCGGCGACCCGGACGACCTTGGGGGCCACCGCGAGATAGGGCCGCGCCTCGGTCAACCGCCTGCGCTGCGAGGGCGTGAGCTTCGCCCCCGGGTCGTCCACCGCGGCCTGGATGCCCGCCAGGTCGCCGAACTCGGCGAGCAGTTTGGCCGCGGTCTTCTCGCCGATGCCCGCGACGCCGGGCAGGCCGTCGCTCGGGTCCCCGCGCAGCAGCGCCAGGTCGGCGTACCCGCGGCCGTCCACGCCGTACTTCTCACGCAGTACGGCCTCGTCGGTGAGGGCGAGGGTGCCGACGCCCTTGATCGGGTACAGCACGCGCACGCCCCGGGCGTCGTCGACCAGCTGGTACAGGTCCCGGTCGCCGGTGACGATGTCCACCGGGCCCGTCGCCCGCGCGGTGTAGGTGCCGATGACGTCGTCCGCCTCGTACCCGGCCACGCCCACGCGGGCGATGCCCAGCGCGTCCAGGACGGCCTCGATGACCGGTACCTGCGGCGAGAGCGTGTCGGGCACCTCTTCGGTGTCCGGGCCCTGCGGGGTCTCCTCGGCCACCCGGTGCGCCTTGTAGCTGGGGATCAGCTCCACCCGCCAGTGCGGTCGCCAGTCGGCGTCCATGCAGGCGACCAGCTGGTCGGGCCGGTGGTCCTTCACCAGGCGGTCGATGAAGTCGAGGAGACCGCGCACGGCGTTGACGGGCGTCCCGTCAGGGGCCCTCACCGAGTCGGGCACCCCGAAGTAGGCGCGGAAGTAGAGGGAGGCGGTGTCGAGGAGCATCAGTCGTCCGGTCACGCCTCGCATCATGCCGCAGGCGGTGCGGGTGCACGGGGGAGGCCGTGTGAACTGGGTCACTCTTGTGTTTGGGTCGAGGGGAAGGGGGCAGGCGCGCTCCCGGGCCGAGGCTGGTTGATGCATTCAACTGTTAGCGAGTCTTCGGATCAATGAGTCCTCGGACCGACGGGTTCCCGTGTCGACGGGCGCCCGCTCCGACGGTTCCTTGTGCCGGCGAGTCCTCGTGCCCCTGTCCCTGCCCCCGAGCCAAGAGGTAAGCGTGTCAGCGAGGCTAGAGGCCGAGAACCTGTACAAGGTCTTCGGCAGAAAACCGGACCAGGCGGTCGAACGACTGCGCCAAGGAGCCGACCGGGAGGAACTGCGGGCCGACGGCACCACGGCCGCCGTCATCGACGCGTCCTTCACCGTGGAGCCCGGCGAGATCTTCGTCGTCATGGGACTGTCCGGGTCCGGGAAGTCGACGCTGCTGCGCATGCTCAACGGTCTGCTGGAGCCGACCGCCGGGCACGTCCGCTTCGGCGGCCAGGACCTGACGGAACTCGGCGACCGCGGACTGCGCGAGGTCCGCTCCCGGCAGATCAGCATGGTCTTCCAGCACTTCGCGCTCTTCCCGCACCGCAGCGTCCGTGACAACGCTGCCTACGGCCTCGAAGTGCAGGGCGTGCCCCGCGCCGAGCGCGAACGCCGCGCCGACGAGGCGCTCGCCCTGTGCGGCCTGGCCGGCTGGGAGAAGTCCTGGCCGGACGAGCTGTCCGGCGGTATGCAGCAGCGCGTCGGTCTGGCCCGCGCGCTCGCCACGGACGCCGACCTGCTGCTGATGGACGAGTCCTTCAGCGCCCTCGACCCGCTGATCCGCCGGGACATGCAGGACCAGCTGCTCGACCTGCAGAAGACCCTGAAGAAGACCATCGTCTTCATCACCCACGACCTCAACGAGGCCATGCGCCTGGGCGACCGCATCGCCGTGATGCGCGACGGCAGCATCGTGCAGATAGGCACCGCGCAGGACATCCTCATACGCCCCGCCAACGACTACGTCGCCTCCTTCACCCAGGACGTCGACCGCTCGCGCGTCCTCACCGCCCGCGCGGTCATGGAGACCGACGTGCGCGGCGACGAGGCCGACTGCACGTGTGAGACGGCGACGCCCGACACGCCGTTCACCGAACTGTGCGCCATCAGCGCGCGCGTGCCGCACGCCGTCGCCGTCGTCAAGGACGGCGACCTCGTCGGAGTGGTCCCCTCCCGGCGCCTCGTCGGGTTCCTCGGCGACGAGCAGGCCGAGGCCGGCACCTGCGACTCCCCGCGCGACAAGGGCGGCGAGAAGGTGATGGCCCGTGCCTAGGATTCCGCTCGGCGACTGGGTCAACGACGCCGTCGACTGGCTGCTCGGCCACGTCTCCTGGCTCTTCGACTTCCTCAAGACCGTCTTCACCGGCACCTACGACGGCATCAACGCCGTCCTCCAGGCGCCCGAACCGCTGCTCCTCGTCGGCATCTTCGCGATCATCGCCTTCTGGCTGCGCGGCACGGTCGCCGGTGTCCTCACCTTCCTGGGATTCGCGTTCATCATCTCCATGGAGCTGTGGGAGAACGCGATGATCACCCTGGCGCTGGTGCTGGTGGCCACCATCATCGCGCTCGTCATCGCGGTGCCCGTCGGCATCTGGGCGGCCCGCTCCGACCGGGTCAGCGGCCTGGTGCGGCCGGTGCTGGACTTCATGCAGACGCTGCCCGCGATGATCTACCTCATCCCGGCGATCCTGTTCTTCGGCACCGGCGCCTCCGCGGGCATCGTCGCCACCCTGATCTTCGCGCTCGCCCCGGGCGTGCGCATGACCGAGCTGGGCATCCGCCAGGTCGACAAGGAGCTGGTCGAGGCCGCCGAGGCCTTCGGCACCACCCCGCGCAACACCCTGCTGCGCGTCCAGCTCCCGCTGGCCCTGCCGACGGTGATGGCCGGCGTCAACCAGGTCATCATGCTCGGCCTGTCCATGGCCGCGATCGCCGGCATGGTCGGCACCGGCGGCCTCGGCGGCGACGTCAACGAGGCCATCGGCCAGCTCAACGTGGGTCTCGGCTCCGAGGCCGGTGTCGCCATCGTGATCCTGGCGATCTACCTGGACCGCATGACCAGCGCCCTGGGCACCCAGGTCTCGCCGCTGGGCCGGCGCGCCGCCGCCAAGGCGCGGGCCGCGGGTGGCCTCAAGATCTGGTCCTACCGTCCCCGCCCGCAGGTCGCCGTGGTCGGCGTCGTGATCCTGGCCCTGGTGGCCGGCGGCATGGGCATGTTCGGCGGCTCCGGCGACTCCGAGTCCGTCGCGGACGGCAAGAACGTCGGTCAGGGCAAGAAGGTCACCCTCGGGTACGTGCCGTGGGACGAGGGCGTCGCCTCCACGTTCCTGTGGAAGGAGATCCTCGAACAGCGCGGCTACGAGGTCGAGGCCAAGCAGTTCGACGCCGGCCCGCTCTACACCTCGCTCGCGCAGGGCGACATCGACATCGTCACCAACTCCTGGCTGCCGACCACCCACGAGCAGTACTGGAAGAAGTACGGCGACCGGCTCGACGACCTGGGCTCCTGGTACGACGAGACGTCGCTGGAGCTGACGGTCCCCGCGTACATGAAGGACGTCGACACGCTGGCGGACCTCAAGGGCAAGGCCGGCCTCTTCGGCGGCAGGATCACCGGCATCGAGTCCAGCGCCGGCGAGATGGCCCTGCTGAAGGACAAGGTCACCAAGGCGTACGGCCTCGACAAGGAGTACAAGGTCGTCGACAGCTCGACGCCGGCGATGCTGGCCGAGCTGAAGCGGGCCATGAGCAAGAAGGAACCGATCGTCGTCACGCTCTGGTCCCCGCACTGGGCGTACAACGACCTGGACCTGAAGAAGCTCAAGGACCCGAAGGGGGCCTGGGGCGAGGGCGACGGCGTGCACACGCTGTCCCGCAAGGGCTTCGCCGGCGACGACCCGACGGCCGCCAAGTGGATGAAGGACTTCACGCTGGACGAGAAGCAGCTCACCAGCCTGGAGGCCGAGATCAACAAGGCCGGCAAGGGCAAGCAGCAGGACGCCGTCCGCACCTGGCTGAAGAGCAACCCGGGGCTGGTCGACAAGCTCGCCCCGGTCGAGGGCGCCGCCGGCGGCACCCCGGCCGAGGCGAAGCGCACCCTGGACGTGGCCTGGTTCCCCTGGGAGGAGGACGTCGCCGTCACCTACCTGTGGAAGAACGTCCTGGAGCGCCGCGGCTACAAGATGAACCTGAAGCAGATGGACGTCGGCCCGGTCTACACCGGCCTGGCCTCCGGCGACCTCGACCTCAACTTCGACGCCTGGCTGCCGCACGCCCAGAAGAACTACTGGGAGAAGAACAAGGACAACCTCACCGACCTCGGTACCTGGTACGAACCGACCTCCCTGGAGATCGCCGTCCCCTCCTACGTGAAGGACGTCAAGTCCCTCGCGGACCTCAAGGGCAAGGGCGACCTCTTCGACGGGAAGATCATCGGCATCGAGCCCGGCACCGGTGAGATGCAGCTCGCCAAGAACGAGGTGCTGCCGGGCTACGGCCTGGAGGACGAGTACGAGGTCGTGGACGGCTCCACGCCGGCCATGCTGGCCGAGCTGAAGCGCGCCTACGCCAAGAAGGAGCCGGTCGCGGTCACTCTGTGGTCACCGCACTGGGCCTACAGCGACTACGAGCTGACCAAGCTGAAGGACCCCAAGAAGGCCTTCGGCGAGGGCAACACGATCCGCACCATCTCCAGCAAGAAGTTCCCCGAGCAGTACCCGCAGCTCACCGAGTGGATCAAGGACTTCCACATGACCGAGGACGAGCTCGGCACCCTGGAGGCCGAGATCAAGGACCGCGGGCAGGGCCACGAGGAGGAAGCCGTCGCGGCCTGGCTCGAGGAGCACCCGGACATGGTCGGCCGGATGACCCCGCAGTAGCACGTCGGCACGACACCGGCCCGGCACCGCCGTACCGGCCGCCCCGAGGGGTGGGTCCCGCCGCGCTCCGTCAGGAGACGCGACCGGACCCACCCCTCGGTCGTGTCCGCCGGGGCACGGCAAAGATTTGGCCAACCACGGAGCGCCACCCCCTGCCCTGGCCTCCGCCCGCCGGGGCCGCGGGGGCTGGCGGGAACACGGAGGGCCGCCCGCGCCTTGAACCGGTAAGGCGTCCGCGACCGCGCACGGGCGGGCCGCGCGATGGCGAGAACTGTGAGGTCGCGGCCACCGCACCGTGACCCCGATGTGACGGCCGCATGAAACGGTTTGCCGAACATGCGTAGGGTGCAGAGAACTCGACAGGAGAACGGCGCCCGGTGCGGGGTGCCGCGGTGGTACGGAGACGGGTGAAGGAGGGAGCCGGAGCGATGGGCGACCACAAAGATCAGCACCTGCGGGTGGGCGCGGCCGTGCGGCGTCGGCGCCGGGCCCTGGAGCTCACCCTCGCCGTCGTCTCCGAGCGCAGCGGCCTGTCCGTGCCCTTCCTCAGCCAGGTCGAGAACGACCGGGCGCGGCCCAGCCAGACCTCCCTGGAGAAGGTGGCCGACGCGCTGCGCACCACCGCCGTGGAACTGCTCGCCGCCGCCGACCCCGCGTGCAGCGTGGACGTGGTGCGGGCCGAGGACCCCGATCCGGAGCTGGCGCCCCGGGTCCGCTCCCTGGTGCGCGGACACCACCAGATGCACGCCTCCGAGTTCACCGGCGACCATGACGCCGGACGTGAACTGCAGTACCGCAACGACCAGTTGATGTTCGTCACCGAGGGTGCCGTCGAGATCGAGGCGGAGGGCCGCGCGTACCGGCTGGGGCGGGGCGACACGCTGTACCTCACCGGCGGGGTGCGGCACCGGTGGCGGGCCACGGTGCCCGACACCCGGCTGGTCGTGGTCGCCGTGGCCGAGCACATCGAGGCGGTCCGGGAAGGGCCCCGCCGGTGAGGCCCCGCCGGTGAGGGCGGTCTCCCTGGTCCCGTCGCTGACCGAGGCCGTGGCCGTGACGCTCCCGGGCGTGCTGGTCGGGGCCACCGACTGGTGCACGCACCCGGCCGGACTCGACGTCGTCCGGGTCGGCGGCACCAAGAACCCGAAGACCGACCGGATCCTCGCCCTCGCACCCGACCTCGTGGTCGCCAACGAGGAGGAGAACCGCCCGGCCGACCTGGACAGCCTGCGCGCGGCGGGCGTCGAGGTGCTGGTGACCGAGGTACGTACGGTGCCGCAGGCCCTCACCGAACTGGACCGGGTGCTGACGGCCTGCGGCGCGTCGTCCCGGCCCCGGTGGCTGGACGAGGCGGAGGCGGCCTGGGCGGCGCCACCGGCCGCCGTCCGGGAGGGGCGCCGCCGCGCCGTCGTGCCGGTCTGGCGCAGGCCCTGGATGGTGCTGGGCCGCGACACCTTCGCCGGCGACGTGCTGGCCCGCCTCGGCGTCGACCACCTGTACGCCGGGCACGCCGAGCGCTACCCGAAGGTGCCCGTCGAGGAACTCCGGGCGGCCCGCCCGGACCTCGTGGTCCTGCCGGACGAGCCGTACCGCTTCACCGCCGAGGACGGACCCGAGGCCTTCCCCGGCCTGCCCTGCGCCCTCGTCGACGGCCGGTGCCTCACGTGGTACGGGCCGTCCCTGGCCGAGGCGCCCCGGGTGCTGGACGCGGCCCTGCGAGCAGCGCGCCGCTGACCACGCCGCGCGCGGTGTGCACGGCGGCGACGGCCCAGGCGACGACGAGGACCCCGTACAGGACGACGGTGAGGGCGTCGTAGGCGGCCAGTCCCGTGTGCCGGGCCAGCGCCTCGGAACCGGTGACGCAGGTGCCCACCGGGAAGGTGAACGACCACCACGTCATCGAGAACCCCATGCCCTCGCGCCGGGCCCGCACGACGTGCGCCGCGGCGAGCGCCAGCCACATCAGCGCGAAGCCCAGCACGGGTACGCCGTACAGGACGCCGAACACCTCGAATCCTGTGGCGTACGGGTCCCGGAGGACCCCGGGGGCCACCTCCGCGAACTGTCCCACCGCGGTCGTCGACTGCCCGAGCGGGCCCAGCACCAGGAAGAGCGTCGGGGTCAGCGCGAGCGGCAGCGGACCGCCGGTGAGCAGCCGGCCGAAGATCAGGGGCAGCGTCACCAGCGTCGCCAGCAGGCTCATCCCGAACAGGGCGACGCAGGCGAGCAGCAGCGTCGCGCGCGGCTGGCCCGGCGGGAGGTGCGGGACCAGGAGCGGTCCGACGGCCGCGGAGACCATCGGCGCGACCAGCGGCAGCAGCCACACCGGGCCGGCCTGACCCGGCTCCAGTCGATGCCGTACGGCCATCAGGTACGGCACGACGACCGCTGCCGCGAGCCCGACGACCGTACCGGAGGTGAACAGCACGGTGTCCAGGGCGACCGCCGCCGAGGTGCCGATCCAGTCCCGGCCGACCGTCAGGGCGCCGCCGCCGACGGCCAGCAGGGCCATCGCCAGGCAGCCGTAGAACGGGGCAGCGGCGGGGTCGAGCAGATGCGTCCGGGCCTGGTCCCGGTGGTGGTACCAGTGCAGGGAACGGGCCACGAGCAGCGCCGCGAGGAGGACGAGGGACAGGGCCCAGAACGCGGTGCACACGGGGCGCAGTCCGGGTATGTGTCCCGGCAGCGCGACTCCGGCGCTGCCGACGATCGCGGTGCCCATCACGCAGGAGTACCAGTTGGGCCCGAGATGCCGGACGGCCGGGACGGGCCGGGCAGGGGCCTTGGTGGGGGAGTGGGGCTGGGCGACGGTGACCATGCGTCCACGATCATCGCGGCGGAAGCCGCTGACCAGGGACCATGCTTCTATGAGGGCATAAGCTGGGGTTATGGGCAGGAGCAGTGCGGAGGCTGAGCAGGCAGGTCGGGGCGGACCGGGCGCGCTGGCACACCGGGTGCCGGATCTCGGCGCCATGGAACTGCTGCTGGCGGTGGCGCGGCTCGGCAGCCTCGGCGGGGCGGCGCGCGAGCTGGGCATCACCCAGCCGGCCGCCAGCAGCCGCATCCGGTCGATGGAGCGCCAGCTGGGGGTCGCCCTGGTGGACCGTTCGCCGCGCGGCTCGCGGCTCACCGACGCCGGGGCTCTGGTCACGGACTGGGCGCGTCGGATCGTGGAGGCTGCCGAGGCGTTCGATGCGGGAGCGCAGGCGCTGCGGGACCGGCGGGACTCGCGGCTGCGGGTGGCGGCGAGCATGACGATCGCCGAGTACCTGTTGCCGGGCTGGCTGGTCGCGCTGCGCACCCAGCTGCCGGACACCGCGGTGTCGCTGCTCGCCGGGAACTCCGCGGCGGTCGCGGAGCGCCTTCTGTCCGGCGAGGCCGACCTGGGCTTCGTGGAGGGCGTGAGCGTCCCGGCGGGCCTCGACTCGGCCGTCATCGCCCACGACCGCCTGATCGTCGTGGCGGCACCGGGCCATCCCTGGGCCCGTCGCCGGCGCCCGCTGGAGGCGGCGGAGCTCGCCGCCACCCCGCTGATCCTGCGGGAGGAGGGTTCCGGCACCCGACAGGTCCTGGACGCGGCGCTGGGCGGCCTGGCCCGCCCCCTGATCGAGCTGTCGTCGACCACCGCCGTCAAGGCGGCCGCGGTGAGCGGGGCCGGCCCCTCCGTCCTCAGCGAACTCGCCGTCGGCGAGGAACTCACGACCCGGCGCCTGGTGAGCGTGCCGGTGGCGGACGTCGCCCTGGCCCGCGACCTGCGGGCAGTCTGGCCCACGGGCCACCGCCCGACCGGCCCGGCCCGGCAATTGCTGTCGCTGACCCGGGCGTAGGCCGCGCGGGCGGGCGCGGGGCTCGGTGGTGGGCGGGGGACGCGGGGTGGTGGGCGCGGGGCTCGGTGGTGGGCGGGGGACGCGGGGTGGTGGGCGCGGGGCTCTGTGGTGGGCGCGGGACGCGGGGTGGGCGGGGGGCTTGTGGCAGGCGAGAGACCTGGTGCCGGTGGCGGGCCAGGCTTGCGGCGCGTGCCGCGGGTGCCGTCGCCGGGGACGGGTGGCTCAGCCGGGGCTGGGTCCTCCCGACGCCGCCGCGTTCACCAACGCCGCCATCACCCGCACGTCCTCGCCCATCTCCGGGTGCCACTGCACGCCGAGGACCCAGCCCCGGCCGGACGGCAGTTCGAGGGCCTCGACGGTGCCGTCCGCGGCGTGGGCCGAGGGGACGAGCCCGGTACCGATCCGGTCCACCGCCTGGTGGTGGTAGGTCGGCACGAACACCTCCTCGGGCACGACACCGGCGTACAGCGTTCCCGGCACCGGCGTGACCGGGTGGCCGCCGAAGACCCCGACCGCCTCCGCGTGGCCCTCGATGTGCTGGACGAGGGTGCCGCCCAGGGCGACGTTCAGCAGCTGCATGCCCCGGCAGACGCCCAGCAGGGGGACGCCCGCGTCCAGGGCCGCCTCGATGAGCGCCAGTTCCCAGGTGTCCCGGGCGCGGGCGGGCGGTCCGGTGCGCGGGTCCCGTTCGGCGCCGTAGCGGACCGGCTCCACGTCCGGGCCGCCCGCGATCACCACCCCGTCCAGCCGGGCGACGGTGGCGGCGGCCCGCTCCGGCGCGTCCGGCGGGAGCATCACGGCCAGACCGCCCGCCCGCTGCACGAGCCGCGGATACCCGGCGGGCAGCAGCGCCGCCTCCAGCTCCCACACGCCCCAGCGCGCCCCGGTCTCCAGGTACGTGCTGACGCCGACCAGCGGCATGCCCGCCATCCGACCTCCTTCGTCATGGCCCGTAATGGCTCGCTCCCATACCTTTGCCGGGCACCGGTGTCACGGCAAGACGCGGACGCGCGTCAGGCCAGGAACCCGCGCAGCAGCGCCGCCGTCCCCGCGCAGTGCTCCCGCGCGATCTCCCGCGCCCCGTCGGCGTCCCCGTCGAGCACCGCCGCCACGAGCGCGGTGTGCTGCCGCTGCGAGTGCTCCAGGTTGCGCACCAGCAGCGGGATGCAGTCCAGCAGGTCGTTCAGACCGGCCCGGACGGCGGCGTACTGCCCGGCCAGGGCCGGTGAGCCGGACAGCTCGGCGAGGGTGAGGTGCAGCCTCGTGTCCAGCCGCCGGTAGGAGGCCAGCGGCGCGTCCCGCGTGCCGGCCAGCGCCTCGCGCAGCCGCAGCGCCCCCTGCTCCGTCAGCCCGTGCGCCGCGCACAGCCCGGCCGCGCCCACCTCCAGCACCTCCCGGAAGCGCAGCACGTCCTCGATGTCGACCCCGGCGACCCGGCGCCGCAGCTCGTCCTCGCCGCCGGCGTCCGCCCTCGCCCGTACGAACGTTCCGCCGTACCGGCCGCGCCGGGCCTCCACCAGCCCCTGGTCCTGGAGCACCCGCAGCACCTCGCGGAGCGTGACCCGGCTGATCCCCAGCCGCTCCGCCAGCTCCCGCTCGGCCGGCAGCCGCTCGCCCCCGGACACCAGGCCCAGCCGCACGACCTGGAGGATCTGCTCCAGCGCCTCCTCGAAGCCGTTGCCGGCCCGCACCGTCCGCAGCACCGGCGCGAGCCGGTCCGCCACGCTCCCCCCGTTTCCCTCCGGCATGCGGCCGCGCCCCCTTCCCAAGCAATGGTCGTCCGCAATACCTTATGGCTCCCGGTCACAAGGAGGCTCTCCCCGTGCCAGACCGCACACCCCCCCTCGGGGTCGAGGAACTGCACGCACTCGTCGTCGGCGGTGAGATCGACACCGTCGTCCTGGCCTTCCCCGACATGCAGGGACGCCTCCAGGGCAAACGGTTCGCCGCGCGCTTCTTCCTGGACGAGGTCCTCCGGCACGGCACCGAGGGCTGCAACTACCTCCTCGCCGTCGACGCCGACATGAACACCGTCGACGGCTACGCGATGTCCTCCTGGGACCGCGGCTACGGCGACTTCGCCATGCGCCCGGACGTGGAGACCCTGCGCCGCCTGCCCTGGAACGAGGGCACCGCGATGGTCGTCGCCGACCTCGCCTGGGAGGACGGCTCACCGGTGCCCGCCGCGCCCCGCCAGATCCTGCGCCGCCAGCTCGAACGCCTCGCCGGACACGGCCTGAGCGCGCTGGTCGGCACGGAGCTGGAGTTCATTGTTTTCCGGGACACCTACGAACAGGCCTGGGACGCGAACTACCGCGGACTGACCCCGGCCAACCAGTACAACATCGACTACTCGGTCCTCGGCACCGGCCGCGTCGAGCCCCTGCTGCGCCGCATCCGCAACGAGATGGCCGGCGCGGGCCTCACCGTCGAGTCGGCCAAGGGCGAGTGCAATCCCGGCCAGCACGAGATCGTCTTCCGCTACGACGAGGCCCTGGTCACCTGCGACCAGCACGCCGTCTACAAGACCGGGGCCAAGGAGATCGCCGCCCAGGAGGGCATGTCCCTCACCTTCATGGCCAAGTACAACGAGCGCGAGGGCAACTCCTGCCACATCCACCTCTCCCTCGCCGACGAGAGCGGCGCCGGCGTCATGGCCGGGGAGCGGGAGGGCGGCATGTCCGAGGTCATGCGGCACTTCCTGGCCGGACAGCTGGTGGCGCTGCGCGAGTTCGCCCTGCTCTACGCCCCCCACATCAACTCCTACAAGCGGTTCCAGCCGGGCTCCTTCGCCCCGACCGCCGTCGCCTGGGGACGCGACAACCGCACCTGCGCCCTGCGGGTCGTCGGACACGGCCCTTCCCTGCGCTTCGAGAACCGACTCCCCGGCGGCGACGTCAACCCGTACCTCGCGGTCGCCGGCATGGTGGCGGCGGGACTGCACGGGGTCGAGCAGCGGCTGGCGCTGCCCGAGCCGTGCCCGGGCAACGCCTACGCCGCGGACTACGCGCACGTGCCGACCACCCTGCGCGAGGCCGCCGAGCTGTGGGAGAACAGCGCCCTCGCCAAGGCCGCCTTCGGGGACGCGGTCGTCGCCCACTACCGCAACATGGCGCGGGTCGAACTCGACGCCTACGACGCCGCCGTCACGGACTGGGAGCTGCGCCGCTCCTTCGAACGCATGTGAGGCCCCACGTGTCCCACCAGGCACCCGTAACAGAGGCAACAGAGGCAACAGAGGCAACGGGGACACAGGACCTGCGGGTGCTGAACCCCGCCACCGAAGAGGTCGTCGCCACCGTCCCCGCGGCCACCGCGGCCGACGTCGACGCCGCCGTCGCACGGGCCGCGCGGGCGCAGCCGACCTGGGCCGCCCTGGCCCCCGGCGATCGCGCCCGGCTCCTGCGCCGGTTCGCCGCCACCGTCGACGACCACCGGGAGGAACTGGCCCGCCTGGAGGTCCGCGAGGCCGGGCACACCATCGGCAACGCCCGCTGGGAGGCCGGTAACGTCCGCGACCTGCTCGACTACGCCGCCGGGGGAGTGGAGCGGCTCACCGGCCGGCAGATCCCGGTCGCCGGCGGCCTGGACGTGACGCTCCTCGAACCGCTCGGCGTCGTCGGCGTCATCGCGCCCTGGAACTTCCCCATGCCGATCGCGGCCTGGGGCACGGCGCCCGCGCTGGCGGCGGGCAACGCGGTCCTCCTCAAGCCGGCCGAGACGACCCCGCTGACCGCACTGCGTCTGGCCGAACTGGCCCTCGCGGCCGGGCTTCCCGAAGGCCTCCTCCAGGTGCTGCCCGGACACGGATCCGTGGCGGGTGACGCGCTCGTCACCCACCCGGGCGTCGCCAAGATCGTCTTCACCGGGTCGACAGCGGTGGGCCGTCAGGTGGCGGCCAAGGGCGCGGCGCTCCTCAAGCCCGTCACCCTGGAACTCGGCGGCAAGAGCCCCAACATCGTCTTCGCCGACGCCGACATCGAGGCCGCCGCCGCCGCGGCGCCCCTGTCCTTCCTCGACAACTCCGGCCAGGACTGCTGCGCCCGCACCCGCATCCTGGTCCAGCGCACGGTGTACGACCGCTTCCTCGGCCTCCTCGCCCCGGCGATCGAGTCCGTCCTCGTCGGCGACCCGGCCGACGAACGCACCGACATGGGCCCGCTCATCTCCCGGGCCCAGCTGGACCGCGTCCGCTCCTACGTCCCCGAGGGCGCCGACGGCATCCGGGGCAAGGCCCCCGAGGGCGGCCCCGGCTTCTGGTTCCCGCCCACCGTCCTCACCGGCGTCGACGCGCACGCGCGCGTGGCGGTCGAGGAGGTCTTCGGGCCCGTCGCCGTCGTCCTGCCCTTCGAGGACGAGGCCGACGCCGTCCGCCTGGCCAACGCCACCGAGTACGGGCTGTCCGGCTCGATCTGGACCCGGGACGTCGGCCGTGCCCTGCGCGTCTCCCAGGCGGTGCGGGCCGGGAACCTGTCCGTCAACTCCCACTCCAGCGTCCGCTACGGGACGCCGTTCGGCGGGTTCAAGCAGTCCGGTCTCGGCCGCGAACTCGGTCCGGACGCGCTGACCGCCTTCACCGAGACCAAGAACGTCTTCATCAGCACCGCCCCGTAACGTCCCGTCGAGCACGGAGGACCCCGCACAGTGAGCGAAGACATCGTCTGCCGCAGGCTCGTCGGCCGTACCGCCGTCGTCACCGGGGCCGGCAGCGGCATCGGCCTCGCCTCCGTCCGCCGGCTCGCCTCCGAGGGCGCGCACGTCGTCTGCGGCGACGTGGACGAGACCCGGGGCAAGGCGGCGGCGGACGAGATCGGCGGCACCTTCGTCAAGGCCGACGTCACCGACCCGGAGCAGGTCGAGGCGCTGTTCGCGGCGGCGTACGACACCTACGGCAGCGTCGACGTCGCGTTCAACAACGCCGGCATCTCGCCGCCCGACGACGACTCCATCCTGGAGACCGGCCTGGAGGCGTGGAAGCGCGTCCAGGAGGTCAACCTGACCTCCGTCTACCTGTGCTGCAAGGCCGCCCTCCCCCACATGCGGCGCCAGGGCCGGGGGTCCATCATCAACACCGCCTCCTTCGTGGCCCGGATGGGCGCGGCCACCTCGCAGATCTCGTACACGGCCTCCAAGGGCGGAGTCCTCGCCCTGTCCCGGGAACTGGGCGTGCAGTTCGCGCGGGAGGGCATCCGCGTCAACGCCCTGTGCCCCGGACCGGTCAACACCCCACTCCTCCAGGAGCTGTTCGCCAAGGACCCGGAGCGGGCCGCGCGCCGCCTCGTCCACATTCCGCTCGGGCGCTTCGCCGAGGCCGAGGAGATCGCCGCCGCCGTCGCCTTCCTGGCCAGCGACGACTCCTCCTTCGTGAACGCCAGCGACTTCCTGGTGGACGGCGGGATCTCCGGGGCGTACGTCACACCGCTGTAGATCACCGCGGGCGGCGCCCTACAGTGCCGGGATGAGCATGACGCCGCCGCCCGGCTGGTACCCCGATCCGTCGGCCCCGCACCAGGAACGGTGGTGGGACGGAACGGCCTGGACAGAGCACCGGCGGGCACCCGGGCCCGCCGGGTACGGGGCGCCCCCGGCGCAGCAGCCGGTGCCCTCCGCGGCGCCCGGGCAGCCGTCGACCGTGCCGCTCCGCACGGGCGGCCACCCGGGGCAACGGCGGTCCGCGGACGGCACCGTGCGCGCCAGGGCCGTCGCCCTCACCGCCGCCGGGGCCGTGCTGGTCGCGGCGATCGTCGGCGGCGCGTTCTTCCTCGGCGAGGACGACGGCGGCCCGCGGACCGGGACCCCGCCGTCGTCCGCCGCTCCCACCGGACCGTCGCCGGTGACCGCGACGCCGACCCCCTCACCGACCCCCACCGGGCCCCCGACCACGGTCGAGGACCAGCTCAACGGCGTCACCTTCCCGCTGCCGGACGGCTGGGTCCCGCCGAAGAACGTCGCCGAGAGCGACGTCATGATGACCACGGACGGCACCTACGACTGCCCCGCCGACGGCGGGGTGTGCCGGCACGGTCTCGTCGTCTCGCGCACCGTCACGGCGAACGCCGAGTCCTCCCCGAAGACCCTCGCCGAGCAGGACATCGAGGACGCGGCCGACGACGCCTACGACCGCGACCTGGTCGGCAACAAGCCCTTCGGCGGCATCGAGTCCCACGAGGAGGTCGCCTCCGGGCCGGTCGCCGTCGCCGGACGCGCCGGGTACTACGTGCGCTGGCGGGTGACGACGGCCGAGGGCCCCGGCGGCTACGTGCAGTCGATGGTGTTCCCCTCCACGGTGGGCACCGAGTCCCCGATCCTCGTCCGCTACGTGTTCGACGCCGGCGAGGACGGTCCGCCCCTGGCCGACATGGAGCGGATCACCAAGGGCATCCGGCCCGTCGGCGACGCGGACACGGGCGGCGGCGTGGGCAGCGGCATCGGCCCGTCGGACTGACCCGGCGCGGCTACAGGTACCGCCTACAGGTACGCGCCTACAGGTAGGTGTGCCCCTCGCCCCGGTACGTCGGCACCGTCGCCGTCACCGCGTCCCCCTCCACCAGGTGCAGCGCGTCGAACCGCTCGCACAGCTCACCGGCCTTGGCGTGCCGGAACCACACCTTGTCGCCGATGAGGAGGTCGTCGGCGGGGGTGCCGAGCAGCGGCGTCTGCACCTCGCCGGCCCCCTCCTGGGAGTCGTAGCGCAGCCCTTCGGGCAGGTACGGCTCCGGCAGGCGGTCGGCGCCGGGCGCGCCGGAGGCCGGGTAGCCGCCGCCGAGCACGGCCACGACGCCGACCCCCGGACGCCGGACCACGGGCTGGGCGAACAGCGCCGCCGGACGCCCGCGGAAGGACGTGTAGTTGTCGAACAGCCGCGGTACGTACAGCCCGGAGCCGGCGGCGATCTCCGTGACCGCGTCCTCCGCGGCGGTGTGCTGCACGCTGCCCGTGCCACCGCCGTTGACGAACTCCAGGCCGGGCACCACGGCCCGGACCGCCCGCACCACCGCTGCACGCCGCTCGGCGAGTTCCCGGCGGGCGGCCCCCTGCATCAGCCGCACCGCCCGGGACCGCAGCGGCCGCCCCGCCACCGCGTCCCCGACCCCGGCGACATGCCCCTCGTACGCCATGATGCCGACGACCTCGAACCCGGGCCGGCGGACCACCGCGCGGGCCAGGTCGGCGACCTGGGCGGGGGAGTGCAGCGGGGAGCGCCGGGCCCCGACCCGCACGCGCCCGCCGAGCAGCCGCAGCGAGGTGTCCAACTCCAGGCACACGCGCACGACTTCCCGGCCGCCGTCGCGTGCCGCGTCGATGAGGTCCAGCTGCGCCGGATCGTCGATCATCACGGTCACGGCGGCGGCGAGCTTGGGATCGGCGGTCAGTTCGGCGTACCGGGCGCGGTCCGCCGACGGGTAGGCGAGCAGCACGTCCTCGAAACCCGAGCGTGCGAGCCACAGGGACTCGGCCAGGGTGAACGACATGACACCCGCGAAACCGTCCCTCTCCAGAACCCGTTCGAGCAGGGCCCGGCAGCGTACGGACTTGCTGGCGACCCGGATCGGCTTCCCTCCGGCCCGGCGGAGCAGGTCGTCCGCGTTCGCGTCGAAGGCCTCCAGGTCCACGATCGCCACGGGGGCGTCCAGATGGGCGGTGGCCCGGTCGTAACGGGCCCGGTCGGCGGCGCGCGCAGTCATGGACGCAGCCTGCCAGACAGGATTACCGCAGGGTAGGGGGACGTTCCGGGCCAATGCCACGGGGGCGCGGACTGGTTCCCCGCCGGACGGGGTCACGCCGTAGAGTGACGCGCACGCACGGCGGCACGGCCCCCGGGGCAGGGCTCGGAGCCCGCGCCGGGGTGGCGGTCCTCCCGTGCGGGTATGCGTGCCCGGGACGGATCGCTCCACGCCGGGCCGGGGCAGGAGACCACATCACCGGCCCGCGTCGGAGAAACGGCCCGGGCCCGAGGAAACGGGGGGTGCATGAGCACGGAAGCGCGCCGCGCCTCCCTCCCTCCGCACCCGGGGACCCCGTCCCGCCAGGAGCCCCCGGCCCACCCGGAGACCCCACCGACCCCCGGCACGCCGCCCCGTCCCGCCACGCCGCCTCCCCCGTCCGCGCCGCCGCACCCCGGCACCCCGCCGGACCCGGTGCGGCGCACCGGCACCCGGCCGTCCCCGGAGCCCCAGCCGCACCCCGGCACCTCGCCCCGCCCTGAGCCTCGGCCGCACCGGGGCACGCCGCCGCTCGCGCCGGAGGCGGGAGGTTCGCCCCGCCCTGGTACTCCGCCGCACCCCGGCACCCCGCCGCCGGCGTCGGACGCGGGCGTCCCGCGACGTCCCGCCGCTCCGCCACGCCCCGTCGGCCCGCCCCGGCCGGCACAGCCGTCGGCGGCGCCCGGTGGCGACCCGGCCGGGACCGACCGGCGCGCGCCGGTCGCGCCGCCTCTCCCCGCTCCCCGGCACACGGGGGAGCGCGACGCGAACACCCGGCGCTACGACGTGTCCCGCGACGCCGACGCGCCTCGGGCCGCCGACGCGCCCCCGTCGGCCGCCGACGCGTCCCCGTCCGCCGACGACGGCGTCCCCGGACCGGGCACGGCGAGGGAGCAGGACCCGGGAGACGGACCCGGCAGCCGAGACGCCGGCTGGGCCGCCCCGCGCCGGGAGGGCGACCGGGAGGCCCCGGACTCCGGTGCCGGGCCGCGTCTCCCGCGCCTGTGGCCCGTCGATTCCCGGGCCACCGAGCCCGCGCCCCCGCCACCCCGCGCCTCCGCCCGTTTCCCCGACACCCCGCCCACCGTCGGCCGCGGTGGCCCGGGGGAGGGCGGGGCGCAGCGGGCACACCGCCCGGCGCCGCCTTCACCGCGCCGCCCCGGCACACCCGTCCCCGGCGCCCCCACCCCCCGCGGCGCCGACGCCCCCGCGGGGACTTCGCCAGGCGCCGGCGCGGCGCGGCCGTCCCGTCGCGGCCCGATGACGCCCCCGCCAGCCGGCCCCGGCGCACCCGCCGATGCCCCGCGCGGCGGCCCCACGGCGCACCTGGAGGCCCCGCGCGGCCGCGACTCGGCGCCCCCGGAGGCCCCGTCCGAGACGACCCGGCGCCTCCGCCCGATCCCGGCGGCACCGGCACCGGCACCGGAAGCGGAACGGGCGGCAGCGCCGCGCCCCGCGTCCGGTCCGACGGGCACGGTCGCCACCCCCGACCCCGGGCGGTCCTGGAGCGCTCCGACGGCGACCGGCGAGGGGCGGCCCCGGGTGTCGTTCGGGGAGCCCGAGGGGTACGACGAGCACGCCCGGCCGCATCCGTTCGGTGAGCGGGGGCGGGGCCGGGGCCGGGGGCGGGCGCAGGCCCTCGCCGCGGCCGTCTGCTTCGTGCTGGGGCTGGGACTGGTGACGGGCGCCGTCACCGGCAGCTGGCTCGCCGGGGACTCGGGCGACGACGGGGCGCGCGGCGCGTTCGCCGAGGCGGGAGACCTGTGGCACAGCGTGCCGGTCGACCAGCTGTTCCCGCCCACCGTGCGGGGACAGGGCGCCGGACCCGGCGGCGCCGACCGCACCTGGACGCGGGTCGCCGTCGCGCCGGACAGCGGCTGCGAGGGCGCCTTCGACCCGCTGCTGGCCAAGCTCCTCGACCCCGTCGGCTGCCGGCGTCTGCTGCGCGCCACCTACACCGACGCCACCCAGAGCCACGTCACCACCGTCGGCCTGCTCTTCACCAAGGCCGACGCCGCCGCCATGACCTCACTGGCGGGCCGGTTCGAGAAGGAGGGTCTCGGCCGCCGGGAGGACCTCATGCCGCTGCCGTACGCCGCCGAGGGCACCGTCGCCGCCGGCTTCGGCGCGCGGCAGCGGGCCTCGTGGACCGTCTCCGTCCTCACCGACGGCCCCGTCGTCGTCTACGCCGTCTCCGGCTGGGCCGACGGCCGCGGCGTCGACGAGCCCGAGCCCGCCGAGGAGGCCATGGAGTCCGGCGCGGGCTCGGCCCCCGCCCAGGCCGGCCTCGGCCACGAGGCGCAGGGCCTCGCCGACCGCGTCGAACGTGCCCTGCGCAAGAACGTCGGCCCGGCCACGGAGCGTCCGTCGTGAAGACCGTCGACCCCGCCGCGGAGCCCGCCGCCCCCGTGCCGCACACCGGCGTCCGCGGAAAGGGCGCCCTGGGGCTCCTCCTCGCCGCCGCCCTGGTCCTCGTCCCGGCGCCCGCCGCGCACGCCGACGGCATCCGCGCGCAGCAGTGGGCCCTGGACGCCCTGCACACCGACGAGGCCTGGCGCACCACCAAGGGCGCGGGCGTCACCGTCGCCGTCCTGGACACCGGGGTCGAGGCCGACCACCCCGACCTGGCGGGCAACGTCCTCGACGGCAAGGACCTGGTCGGCTTCGGCGCGAGCGAGGGGGACCGTGCCTGGGCCCGGCACGGCACCGCCATGGCCGGGATCATCGCCGGTCACGGCCACGGCGCCGGCAACGCGGAGGGCGCCATGGGCGTCGCCCCGGAGGCCAAGATCCTGCCCCTGCGCGTGATCCTGGAGGACGGCGACCCCTCCCGCGCCAAGGCCCGCAAGACCCGCGGCAACGCCCTCGCCGACGGCATCCGCTGGGCCACCGACCACGGCGCCGACATCATCAACCTCTCCCTGGGCGACGACTCCGCCTCCGCCCACCCCGAACCCGCCGAGGACGAGGCCATCCAGTACGCCCTGAGGAAGGGCGTGGTCGTCGTCGCCTCGGCCGGCAACGGAGGGGAGAAGGGCGACCACATCTCCTACCCGGCCGCCTACCCGGGCGTGATCGCCGCGACCGCCGTCGACCGCTACGGCACCCGCGCCTCCTTCTCCACCCGCCGCTGGTACGCCACGGTCAGCGCCCCCGGCGTCGACGTGATCATCGCCGACCCGGACCACCGCTACTACGAGGGCTGGGGCACCAGCGCCGCCTCGGCCTTCGTCTCCGGGGCCGCCGCCCTGGTCAAGTCGGCCCACCCCGACCTCACCCCGGCCCAGGTCAAGTCCCTCCTGGAGGACACGGCCCGCAACGCCCCCGCGGAGGGCCGCGACGACTCCCGCGGCTACGGCTTCGTCGACCCCGCCGCGGCCATCGAGGCGGCGGGACGCCTGGAGCGGCGGGGCCTGAAGCCGGCTGCCTACGGCGACGAGTACTTCGGCTCCGGACCGGAGGCCGCCGCCTCCGACGACTCCACCGCCGCCTGGGCGGCGCCCCTCGCGGGCGGCGCGGGCGGCGTCATGATCGTCGCGGCCGTCGTCCTGTGGCGGGGCCGCCGCGGACGCTACGAGGACTTCTGACCGCAGGCCGCGCCGTCCCCGCCGGGCGGGACCGCCTCGCGGAAGACGGACACCGCCGCCCGCGCCGCCGCCTCGGTGAGCGCGATCCCCTCCGCCCGGCTCGCACTGCCGCGGGACACGACCGCCACCAGACGGTCGCGGCCGCCCGTCGTGACCCGCCCGATGCTGCCGACCACCCACAGCCCGGTGGTGCTACGCCGCAGCCAGCCGTTCTTCAGCGCCCACGCCGAGCCACCGGCGGTGTCGGCCGCGGCCGACACACCCCACCGCTGACCTTCGGTGATCCGCCCCATCAGCCCGCCCACGTACGCCCGCGAGGCCTCGCTCAGCTCCGAGCCGTCCGCCACGAACACCTGCCGCAACAGCGCGACCTGGTCGGCGGCCGTGGTCCGCGTCAGTCCCCACAGAGGTCCGTCGCCTCCCCGGGTCCGCGTCAGTCCGAAGCGCGCGTTCCCGGCGTCGAGCCCGTCCGCCGCCCCGATCGCCCGCCACAGCGCCGACGCCGAGTCGTTGTCGCTCCGCTCGATCATCGCGACGGCGTGCGCCTCCTCCTCGGCGGTGGGCGCACGCCCCGCGTCCTGCGCCTGGAGCAGCAGCACCGCCAGGATGTCGACCTTGACGATGCTCGCCGTCTCGTAGAGGCCCGAGCCGTACGAGGCGCTCCGGCCCGAGGCCGGGTCGAACACCGCCACCGACACCTCGGCGCCGCCCGCCACGGGCACCGACGCCATGGCCGTGGCCAGCAGCGCGTCACGGTCCTCGACCGGGCCGCCCGACCGGACGCCCGTCCTCACGGAGCGGAAACCGGACCGCCGGGCCGGAACCGCTCCACTCCGACGATGTGCCGCACCTTCACCGGACGCACGACGACCGCGATCCGCCGCTCTCCGGGCATGAGCCACTCGAAGCGCTCGCTGCCCAGGTACTTGCGGGCCAGCCGGTCCATCCGGTCGTGCGCCTCCGGGCCCTCGACGAAGCGGGACACCACCCCGCTGATCTGCACGCGGTCGAAGGGGTCGGCGGCGTCCGCGTGCGAGAGGTAGACCCGGGGGTCGCGGCGCAGGTTCTCCTCCTTCACCCGGCCCACCGAGGTGTTGAAGGTCAGCTCGTTCTCCCCCTCCAGGTCCACCCACATGGGGCTGACCTGCGGCGCTCCGTCGGCGAACACGGTGCCGACGTACCAGATGTGCGGAGCTCGCAGTCGAGCGCGGACGGCGTCGTCGAAGGTCGCGGTCATCCGGCGAGGCTACCAACCATGATCGCCGGGCCGGTCCGCACGTCTGCGAGGTGGGCCTCGGCGACCTGTCCGGACCCTCGACTAGGGTCGGGAGCGTGGCGAACAAGAACATCCCCGACTCCGGCTACTCCGACGACGACGGCTCCGCCGACCCCCGGCTGAGCGCGGCGCTCGCCGCCTGGGCCGAGGACCGCACCGCCCTGCCTCCCGTGCTGGAGGCGCTCAAGGGCGCCCGGCTGCTCGTACCCGTGGTGGCCGTTCTCGGCGAGGTGGAGGAGGACGAGAACGGGCTGCGGCGCGAGAAGACCAGTGACATGGCGGTCCCGACGCTGAAGGCCGGCGACCGCACCGCCCTGCCCGCCTTCACGTCCACCGAGTCGCTGGCCCGCTGGGACCCCGCGGCCCGCCCCGTCGCCGTACCCGTGCACCAGGCGCTGCAGGCCGCCGCGCACGAGAAGGCGGACACGGTGGTCCTGGACCTGGCCGGTCCGGTGCCCTTCGAGCTGACCGGCGCGGTGCTGCTGGCGCTGGCCGAGGGGCGTACGACGACCGATCCGCTGGCCGACCCGGCCGTCGCCGAGGCGGTGCGCACCGCGGTGGCCGCCGAGCCCGCCGTGCTCCGGGCCCACCTCGGGCCGGGACGGGCCGACGGCACGCTCGCGCTGCAACTGGACCCCGGGGCCGACCCGGCCACGGCCGCCCGGGCCGTCGCCGAGCGCCTCGCCGCCGACGAGACGCTGAGGGCCCGCCTGGTGCGCGGCCTCGACCTGGCACTGCTGCCGGCCGGGGCGACGCCGCCGGGCGAGCCCTTGTACGTGCGGGGGTAGCTGGGCTGCGTGAGGGACAGCTCGGCCACGCAGGGGACTGCTCAGCCGTAGACCCGGCCGGTGTACTTCTCGCCCGGGCCCTGGCCCGGCTCGTCGGGGACGAGCGAGGACTCGCGGAAGGCCAGCTGGAGCGACTTCAGCCCGTCGCGCAGCGGGGCCGCGTGGAACGAGCTGATCTCCGTCGCCGACGCGTCCAGCAGACCGGCCAGCGCGTGCACCAGCTTGCGGGCCTCGTCCAGGTCCTTGTGCGCGTCGCCCTCCTCGGTCAGCCCCAGCTTCACGGCGGCGGCGCTCATCAGGTTGACGGCGACCGTCACGATCACCTCGACCGCGGGGACCTCGGCGATGTCGCGGGTCATGGCGTCGAAGTCGGGCGTCTCAGGAGGGGTCTCACTCATGCGCCCACGATAGGCGCAGCGCGCGACCCGGCCCCACCCGGTCTCGGTTAGCCCTTCCCCTGCCGAGCTGCTAACCTTGTGTAACGACCGGTCGGACACGCACGCCCACGGCAGCGAGCCCGGCCCACAAGTGGAGGCTCCGAACTCCCACCTGGCCGTCCTCAGGACGGCGGGTCACCGGTCAGGCGGTCCCGTCCAGCGACGGTGACCAGCCCGAGATCGCGCCCCGCGGCCATCGCGGCGGTGCTCCGGTAGCAGTTCAAGGAGCCCCGCCTGTGATCGTCCGGGGCATTTTTGTTGCGCCGGCGCGGTTAGGTCTATCGAACACAGACGTTACGCGGCTGTCCGCCAGACCGTCGCGTGGTGCTACCGAGGAGGATCCATCAGCGCCGAGCCCCGCATCAACGACCGGATTCGCGTTCCCGAGGTGCGACTTGTCGGTCCCAGCGGCGAGCAGGTCGGGATTGTCCCGCTTGCCAAGGCCCTGGAGCTTGCGCAGGAGTACGACCTCGATCTCGTAGAGGTCGCGGCGAACGCCCGTCCGCCCGTGTGCAAGCTCATGGACTACGGGAAGTTCAAGTACGAGTCGGCCATGAAGGCCCGTGAGGCGCGCAAGAACCAGGCGCACACGGTCATCAAGGAGATGAAGCTCCGGCCGAAGATCGACCCGCACGACTATGACACCAAGAAGGGTCACGTCGTTCGGTTCCTCAAGCAGGGCGACAAGGTCAAGATCACGATCATGTTCCGTGGTCGCGAGCAGTCCCGGCCGGAGCTCGGCTACCGACTGCTGCAGCGTCTCGCGGAGGACGTGGCCGACCTCGGGTTCGTGGAGTCGAACCCGAAGCAGGACGGCCGCAACATGATCATGGTCCTCGGTCCGCACAAGAAGAAGACCGAGGCGATGGCCGAGGCTCGCCAGGCGCAGGAAGCCCGCAAGGCGGACGCGAAGGCCAACCCCGGCAAGTCGCAGAACGCCGCGGAGGCCGACGACGTCGACGAGGTGGATGCCGAGGCTCCGGCCGAGGCTCCCGCCGAGGCGTGACTCCGGGGGGCCCAGGTCCCCAGGACGTAACCGATACAAGCGACGCTCCACCGTGCCCGGTTTCACGACCGGGCACCGGAGTGCCACCGACGAGGAGAGAACGGCGCTATGCCGAAGAACAAGTCGCACAGCGGTGCCAGCAAGCGCTTCAAGATCACCGGCTCCGGCAAGGTGCTCCGTGAGCGCGCCGGCAAGCGCCACCTGCTCGAGCACAAGTCGTCCCGCGTGACGCGTCGCCTCACCGGCAACGCCGAGATGGCCCCGGGCGACGCCGCGAAGATCAAGAAGCTTCTCGGCAAGTGACGTCACGGCGCCCTCTGAGCGCCGTACGTCTGGACCGGGACCCCATCGATACCGGGCCGCGTGAGCATCCCCGCGGCCCCGCTACAAGGAGTTAACAAGTGGCACGCGTCAAGCGGGCAGTCAACGCCCACAAGAAGCGCCGGGCGATCCTCGAGCAGGCCTCCGGCTACCGCGGTCAGCGTTCGCGCCTGTACCGCAAGGCCAAGGAGCAGGTCACCCACTCGCTGGTCTACAACTACAACGACCGCAAGAAGCGCAAGGGTGACTTCCGCCAGCTGTGGATCCAGCGCATCAACGCCGCTGCCCGCGCCAACGGCATCACGTACAACCGCTTCATCCAGGGTCTGAAGGCCGCCAACATCGAGGTGGACCGCAAGATCCTGGCCGACCTGGCCGTCAACGACGCCGCCGCGTTCGCCGCGCTCGTCGAGGTCGCCCAGAAGGCGCTGCCGAGCGACGTCAACGCGCCGAAGGCCGCGTGACGCTGCGCCGGCTCTGAGCCGACGTCGAAGGACCCGCAGGCTTCGAGCCTGCGGGTCCTTCGATTGCCGCCCGGCGCACCGTCCTCGTCCGCGGGTGCGTCGTGGCTGGTCGCGCAGTTCCCCGCGCCCCCCAGGGGCGCGCCCGCACCCGGCGTCGACTACTTGTGAAGGTGAAGAATCGCATGCGCCCCGCCGCCCCCGAGCTGATCTCCCCCCGTTCCCCCCGGGTCCTCGCCGCGCGGCGGCTGGCGAAGCGGAACTTCCGGGGGAAGGAGCGGCTGTTCCTCGCCGAGGGGCCGCAGGCCGTGCGGGAGGCCGCGGGGTACGAGGACACCCTCGTCGAGGTGTTCGCCACCGTCGAGGCCGCCGAGCGCTACGCCGACATCATCGGCGCCGCCCGTGACGCGGGCGCCCGGGTCCACCTCGCCGCCGAGCAGGTGATCGAGGACATCTCCACCACCGTCACCCCGCAGGGCCTGGTCGGGGTCTGCCGGTTCCTGGACACCCCCTTCGACGAGATCCTCGCCGCCCGCCCGAAGCTGGTCGCCGTCCTCGCCCACGTCCGCGACCCCGGCAACGCGGGCACCGTACTGCGCTGCGCCGACGCCGCCGGCGCCGAGGCGGTCGTCCTCACCGACGCCTCCGTCGACCTGTACAACCCCAAGGCCGTCCGCGCCTCCGTCGGCTCCCTGTTCCACCTGCCGGTCGCCGTCGGCGTACCCGTCGAGCACGCCGTCGCCGGCCTACGGGACGCCGGTGTGCGGATCCTCGCCGCCGACGGCGCGGGCGAACACGACCTCGACGCCGAACTGGACGAGGGCACCATGGGCGGCCCCACCGCCTGGGTCTTCGGCAACGAGGCCTGGGGGCTCCCGGAGGAGACCCGGGCGCTCGCCGACGCCGTGCTGCGCGTCCCGATCCACGGGAAGGCCGAAAGTCTGAACCTCGCGACCGCCGCCGCCGTATGTCTCTACGCGTCGGCGCGTGCACAGCGCGCCGCCGGAGGGTGCCGCTCCGTCACCAAGGACTAGTAGGGTGACCAGCTCAAGGCCCCTGAGCGGTTGAGAGGTGGGGTACGGGGATGAGCGTCGGCACGAGCAGCGCACCGGGAGCACGCCAGGCGCCGCGTCCGCCCGCGCCCCGCGCACCCGGCGACCTCGCCGACCTCGGCATCGGCCCCGACCAGCTGCCCGACGGCCTCGTCGTCGCGGACGAGCGGGGCCGCGTCGTCTGCTTCAACGCCGCCGCCGCGCGCATCACGGCGGTCGCCGCGGCCGACGCCCTCGGACAGCCGCTGGAGAAGGCCCTCCCCCTGGAGGACCTGGAGGGCCGCCGCTGGTGGCAGCTGACCGACCCCTACGGCGGCCTCGCCATCCGCGTGGGCCAGCCCGAACGCAACCTCCTGCTGCCCGGCGGCCGGGAGGTCCTCGTCTCCGCCCGCTACGTCCGCATCCAGCCCACCGGCCCCGTCCACCGCGTCGTCGTCACCCTGCGCGACACCGAGGCCCGCCGCCGTACCGAACGCAGCCACGCCGAGCTGATCGCCACCGTCGCCCACGAACTGCGCTCGCCGCTCACCTCCGTCAAGGGCTTCACGGCCACCCTGCTGGCCAAGTGGGAGCGGTTCACCGACGATCAGAAGCGGCTGATGCTGGAGACCGTGGACGCCGACGCCGACCGCGTCACCCGGCTCATCGCCGAGCTGCTGGACATCTCCCGCATCGACTCGGGCCGGCTCGAGGTCCGCCGCCAGCCCGTGGACATCGGCGCCGCCGTCGGCCGCCACATCCAGGCGTACGTCGCCGCAGGCCAGGAGGCCGACCGCTTCCTGCTCCGCGTCTCCCAGCCGCTGCCCGACCTGTGGGCCGACCCCGACAAGGTCGACCAGGTGCTGGGCAACCTGCTCGAAAACGCGGTGCGCCACGGCGAGGGAACCGTCACCATTGACGTCACGCCCACGGCGTCCCCCCGCGAGGGAGAGGACACCGGTACGTCGGTCACGGTGAGCGACGAAGGGGCCGGCATCCCGGAGGAGTCCATGAACCGCGTCTTCACCCGCTTCTGGCGGGGCAGCAAGCGCGGCGGCACCGGCCTCGGGCTGTACATCGTCAAGGGCATCGTCGAGGCCCACGGCGGCACCATCACGGTCGGCCGCGCCCCCGGCGGCGGCGCCGAGTTCCGATTTACGTTGCCCGTGGCGGCCCCGGCCTACCTGGCCTGAGCGGCCCCACGGGCGCGGTCGCGTTCCACACCCCCGTTAGACTCGGTCTTTGGCACCTTTGCGTCCAGCTCCGCAGACCATCGTCTCCGGACCGTAGACGGGGCGTCCCAGCCAGCCAATCGGAAGCACGGGAAGAGATGTCGGCACCGAATAAGTCGTACGACCCGGTCGAGGTCGAGGCGTTGAAACCGGAAGAGATCGAGCGCATGCGGGACGAGGCGCTCGCCGCCTTCGCCGCAGCGGGCTCCCTCGACGCGCTCCAGGAGGCGAAGGTCGCCCACACCGGCGGCACCTCCCCGCTGGCGCTGGCCAACCGCGAGATCGGCGCCCTGCCGCCGCAGGCCAAGGCCGAGGCCGGCAAGCGCGTCGGCATGGCCCGAGGCGCCGTGAACAAGGCCCTCGCGGCCCGCCAGGAGGAGCTGGAGGCCGAGCGCGATGCGCGCGTCCTGGTCGAGGAGGCCGTGGACGTCACGCTGCCCTACGACCGGGTGCCGGCCGGCGCCCGGCACCCCCTCACCACGCTCTCCGAGCGCATCGAGGACGTCTTCACGGCCATGGGCTACGAGGTCGCCGAGGGCCCCGAGGCCGAGGCCGAGTGGTTCAACTTCGACGCCCTCAACATCGGCCCGGACCACCCGGCCCGTGGCGAGGCCGACACCTTCTTCGTGCAGGGTGCGGACGGCGGCGCCGAGTCCGGCGTCGTGCTGCGCACCCACACCTCGCCCGTGCAGATCCGCTCCGCGCTCGACCGCGAGCTGCCGGTCTACGTGATCTGCCCCGGCCGCGTGTACCGCACCGACGAGCTGGACGCCACGCACACCCCCGTCTTCCACCAGGTCGAGCTGCTCGCCATCGACGAGGGCCTGACCATGGCGGACCTCAAGGGCACCCTGGACCACATGGTCCAGTCGCTGTTCGGCGCGGAGATGAAGACCCGGCTGCGGCCCAACTTCTTCCCCTTCACCGAGCCGTCCGCCGAGATGGACATGCTCTGCTACGTCTGCAAGGGCGCGTCCGTCGGCAACCCCGACCGGCCCTGCCGCACCTGCTCCAGCGAGGGCTGGATCGAGCTGGGCGGCTGCGGCATGGTCAACCCGCGGGTGCTCACCGCCTGCGGCGTCGACCCGGAGAAGTACAGCGGCTTCGCCTTCGGGTTCGGCATCGAGCGGATGCTGATGTTCCGCCACAACGTCGAGGACATGCGAGACATGGTCGAGGGTGACGTCCGGTTCACCCGGCCGTTCGGGACGGAGATCTGATGCGGGTCCCACTTTCCTGGCTGCGGGAGTACGTCGACCTGCCGGCCACGCAGACCGGCCGCGACGTGCAGGCCAAGCTGATCTCGGCCGGCCTCGAGGTCGAGACCGTCGAGCACCTCGGCGCCGACCTCAAGGGCCCCCTCGTCGTCGGCCAGGTCCTCACCATCGAGGAGCTGGAGGGCTTCAAGAAGCCGATCCGCTTCTGCACCGTCGACGTCGGACAGGCCAACGGCACGGGTGACCCGCAGGAGATCGTCTGCGGCGCCCGCAACTTCGCCGTCGGCGACAAGGTCGTCGTGGTCCTCCCCGGCGCCACCCTGCCGGGCGGCTTCTCGATCTCCGCCCGCAAGACGTACGGCAAGACGTCCCACGGCATGATCTGCTCCGGCGACGAGCTGGGCATGGGCGACGACGGCAGCCACGGCATCATCGTGCTGCCGCCCGAGACCGAGGTCGGCAAGGACGCCATCGAGCTGCTCGAACTGGTCGACGAGGTGCTGGACATCGCCGTCACCGCCAACCGCGGCGACTGCCTGTCCATCCGCGGCGTCGCCCGCGAGACCGCCATCGCCTACGGCCTGCCGCTGCGCGACCCGGCGCTGCTCGACGTGCCCGCCCCGAACGCCTACGGCTACCCGGTGAAGATCGCCGACCCGACCGGCTGCGACCGCTTCACCGCCCGCACGGTCACCGGCCTCAGCGCCGAGGCGCGCTCCCCGATCTGGCTCCAGCGCCGGCTCCAGAAGGTCGGCATGCGCCCGATCTCGCTCGCCGTCGACGTCACCAACTACGTGATGATGGAGCTCGGCCAGCCCCTGCACGCCTACGACCGCTCCCTGGTCCAGGGCACCATCGGCGTGCGCCGCGCCGAGGAGGGCGAGAAGATCGTCACCCTCGACGGCGTCGAGCGGAAGCTGCACGCCGAGGACCTGGTCATCACCGACGACCGCGGCCCGATCGGCCTCGCCGGTGTCATGGGCGGCGCCAACACGGAGATCGCCGACCACGGGGACGCCGAGAGCGCGACGAGTGACGTGGTCATCGAGGCCGCCCACTTCGACCAGGTGGCCATCGCGCGCACCGCCCGCCGGCACAAGCTGTCCTCCGAGGCGTCCCGCCGCTTCGAGCGCGGCGTCGACCCGCAGGCCGCCGCCGCTGCCGCGCAGCGCACCGTCGACCTGCTGGTGCTCCTCGCGGGCGGCACCGCCGAGTCCGGCGTCACGGAGCTCAGCGCCCCGCCGGTGCCGCACACCATCAGCGTCCCGGCCGACCACCCGGACAAGGTCGCGGGTGTGACCTACGGCCGCGAGACCGTCGTACGCCGCCTCCAGGAGGTCGGCTGCGACGTGTACGGGCAGGACGAGCTGATCGTCACCGTCCCGTCCTGGCGGCCGGACCTCGCCGACCCCAACGACCTCGCCGAGGAGGTCATCCGCCTGGAGGGCTACGAGAACCTGCCCGCCACGCTGCCGAGGCCCTCGGCGGGCCGCGGCCTGACCGCCCGCCAGCGCCTGCACCGCCGCGTCGGGCGCGCCCTGGCCGGCGCCGGGTACGTCGAGGCGCCGAACTACCCGTTCGTCAGCGAGCAGGTCTTCGACCAGCTCGGACTGGACGCCGACGACCCGGCCCGCCGCGTCGTGAAGCTGGTCAACCCGCTCAGCGACGAGGAGCCCGCGCTGCGGACCTCGCTGCTGCCGGGTCTGCTCGGCGCGCTGCGGCGCAACGACGGCCGGGGTTCGCACGACCTCGCGCTGTTCGAGACCGGCCTGGTCTTCCACCCGCGCGACGAGCGGCGCGTCGCCGCGAACCTGCCCGTGGACCGGCGCCCCGACGCCGACGACCTCGCCGCGCTGGACGCCGCGCTGCCCGACCAGCCGCGGCACGTCGCCGTCGTCCTGGCCGGCGCCCGTGAGCAGGCCGGCTGGTGGGGCAAGGGCCGTCCGGCCGACTGGGCCGACGCGGTCGAGGCCGCCCGCACCGTCGCCCGCGAGGCCGGCGCCGAACTGGGCACCCGCAAGGGCCAGTACGGGCCCTGGCACCCGGGCCGCTGCGCCGAGCTGATCCTCACGGTGGACGGTGCGGAGCGGGTCGTCGGGCACGCCGGCGAGCTGCACCCGCGCGTGCTGAAGACGCTCGGGCTGCCCGCGCGCAGCTGCGCGATGGAACTCGACCTCGACGCGGTGCAGCGGGCCGGGGACGACACCCCGCAGGCGCCGGGCATCTCCACGTTCCCGGTCGCCACGCAGGACGTCGCCCTGGTCGTGGACGCGTTCGTGCCGGCGGCCGACGTCGAGGCGGCGCTGCGCGAGGGCGCCGGTGAACTGCTGGAGTCGATCCGGCTGTTCGACGTCTACGACAACGCGGAGCAGCTCGGCGAGGGGCGCAAGTCCCTCGCGTACGCGCTGCGCTTCCGCGCGCAGGACCGGACGCTGACGGTCGACGAGGCGTCGGCTGCCCGCGACGCGGCGGTCGCCCTCGCGGGCGAGCGGGTCGGAGCGGCGCTGCGCAGCTAGGCGGTGCGCCCAAGGACCGGGAGGCTTCCGGTCCGGCGGCCGCGGGTACGCCGTGGTCGCCCGCGCGGTTCCCCGCGCCCCTTTGAGGGGCGCGGGGAACCGCGCGACCAGCCACAGCGGACCTGCGGCCGACAACGCACCGCAATCCTCCACGCGACCGGCGGAGCCGTCCGCCCCGCCACGGAGTGTCGGGCAGGCGACGGAGCGGACGGCGGTAGCGGGCCGCCGCACTGTACGAGGGGGAGCCGGCGGCCCGGCCGGCCTCTTTCGAGGCAGCTCAGTCAACCGGCCCGGAACTCTCCGCGACAGCGCGCACACGGTACGGATGCGCGTACTCCGTTCACACCCCGTGTGAGTACCGACGCACTACGCTGTCGGCACCGAATCACCGGGGGGCATCCATGCAGCCCAACACCCTGCTCGACGCGATCCTGGACGAGGCCGGAATCTCGCACGCGGGACTGGCCGCGCACGTCAACCAGGCGGGGCGGGCACGCGGGCTCGCCCTGAGATACGAACACACCGCCGTCGCCCGGTGGTTGAAGGGTCAGCGTCCGCGCGGCCAGGTGCCCGACCTGATCTGCGAGGTCCTCGCGTCCCGGCTGCACCGCCCCGTCACCCTGGACGACATCGGCCTCGGCGTGCCCGGGGAACCGGCCGCCCCGCACACCGGCTCCCTCTCCGGGTTCGTGGAGCGCGCGACCGCCCTGTGGCGCTCCGACCAGCAGCAGCGCCCGCACATCCTCGGCGCCCCCGCGCTCACCGGCACACCGGCCGTGATGCCCGTGTGGGAGTGGGAGAACCCGCCCGAGGACGTGGACGTCTCCCGCGGGGGCCGGCACCGGGTCACCCCGGCCGACCTGGAGATGCTGCGCTGCGCGCGCGCCCACTACGAGCAGCTCTACCGCAAGGCCGGCGGCATAGCGACCCGCGCCCGCATCGTCGGCTTCCTCAACTCCGAGGCCGCCCCCCTGCTGCGCGGCGGCTACACCGACGCCACCGGCCGCCAGCTCCACCGGGCCACCGGAGGGCTGGTCGCGGTCGCCGGCATCTGCGCCTACGACTCCGACGCGCACGGCCTGGCCCAGCGCTACTTCCACCAGGCCCTGCGGCTCGCCAAGGCCAGCGGGGACCGGGGCCTGGGCGCCTACGTCATCGCGCTGCTGGTCAACCAGGCGCTGTTCATGCGGGAGTACCGCCAGGCCGTCGCCTTCGCCGAGGCCGCCCTGCGCGCGGCCGGCCGGCACATCACCCCCGCTCTCGCCTCCGACCTCTACGCGATGCAGGCCAAGGCGTACGCCCACCTCGGCGACGGCACGAGCGCCCTGTCCTGCATCCGGCGGGCCGAGCAGGCCGCCGAGCGCATCCGCCGCGGGTACGAACCCGACGAGACCGGCTATGTCCAGCCCGGCCTGGTCAACGTCCAGGTGGCCGAGGCCCTGTTGAGCCTCGGGGAACTCGCGGCGGCCGGCGAGCACGCCGCGGCGGCCGTCGACAACCCCGCGCACGACCGGGGCCGGGTGCACCGGCTCGCCATGCTCAGCACCATCGAACTGCGCCGGGGCAACGCCGACAAGGCGGTGGCCACCGCGGTGCAGATGGCCGAACAGGCCCGGGGCATGGAGTCCCAGCGCCTGCGCGACCGACTCAGGGCGGTGCGCGAGCACCTGGTGCGCAGCGGCGGCGCGGGCACGGCCGAGGCCGCCGAACTCATCGACGGAGCCCTGCGCGTACCGCTCTGACCTCCCCGCCCGGGGGCTGCTGCGCCACCCCTGCGCCCCGAGCGGCCGCCGTGCGCCTGCTGCCGAGCCGTTCCTGCTGCGATATTGCCACCTACTCAAGGAAAGGTGGCAGAACCGTGCAGTGGACGAAACAAAGCGAACAAAATGTGTACGCAAACCGCTGGTTCAGCGTCAACCTCGCTGATGTCGCGCTCCCGGACGGCCGGCATCTCGACCACTTCCTCATACGCATGCGCCCCGTGGCCGTGGCCACGGTCGTGAACGCCGCGAGCGAGGTGCTCCTGCTGTGGCGGCACCGCTTCATCACCGACAGCTGGGGCTGGGAACTCGCGGCCGGCGTCGTCGAGGACGGCGAGGACGTCGCTGCGGCGGCGGCCAGGGAACTGGAGGAGGAGACCGGCTGGCGGCCGGGACCGCTGCGCCACCTCATGAGCGTGGAGCCGTCCAACGGGCTCACCGACGCCCGGCACCACATCTACTGGGCCGAGGAGGGCACGTACGTCGGACACCCCGTGGACGACTTCGAGTCGGACCGCCGCGAGTGGGTCCCTCTCAAGCTCGTTCCCGACCTGGTCGCCCGGGGGGAGGTCCCGGCCGCGAACATGGCGGCCGCGTTACTCCTGCTGCACCACCTCAGGCTCGGGCAGGACGGCCCGCCCGGCCCGGACGGCATGGCCTGACGTCCGGGGCTCAGCGGCCGAGGGCCTGCCAGACCGCCACCACCAGGGAACCCACGGCCGTGACGACCGCGACCGAGGGCAGCGGCCAGCGGGCGTGCTCCAGGGTGGTCAGCCGTGCGTTCAGCTCGCTCAGCTCCTTGGCGGTCTCCTCGGTGCGGTGGGAGAGCAGAGCCAGCCCGCCCTCGACGCGGGCGTAGGCCACGTCCAGCCGGCGTCGTAACTCCGCGAGTTCTCCCTGGGCGACGGAATGCTCGGGATCGGCGGTCACGAAACCGCTCCTTTCCGTAGTCGTCTCACGTCCCTTGCATGTGCATGGTGAGTCAACCCGCCTGGTGGGCGCCTGGGGAGAGTGTGCGGAAGGCATATGCGGGCCCGGAGCGCACACGCCGTGTGAACGCCGCGGGCCCGGCACCTCGTCAGGTGCCGGGCCCGTGCAGCGTCACTCCGCGTGTCAGCCGTACCAGCGTGTCAGCCGTAGGCGTAGAAGCCCGAGCCGCTCTTGCGGCCGAGGCGGCCCGCGTCGACCATGCGCTGGAGCAGCGGGGGAGCGGCGTACAGCGGCTCCTTGTACTCCTCGTACATCGAGTACGCGACCGAGGCGACCGTGTCCAGGCCGATCAGGTCCGACAGCTTCAGCGGGCCCATCGGGTGGGCGCAGCCCATCTCCATGCCGTTGTCGATGTCCTCGCGGCTGGCGATGCCCGACTCGAACATCCGGATCGCGGAGAGGAGGTACGGGATCAGCAGCGCGTTGACCACGAAGCCCGAGCGGTCCTGGGCCCGGATGGCGTGCTTGCCGAGCACCTTCTCCGTGAAGAGCTGCGCCCGGCTGAGCGTGCCCTCGGAGGTGGTGAGCGCCGGGATCAGCTCGACGAGCTGCTGCACCGGGGCCGGGTTGAAGAAGTGGATGCCGATCACGTGGTCGGGCCGCGACGTGGCGACCGCCAGCTTCACCAGCGGGATCGAGGAGGTGTTGGAGGCGAGGATCGCGTCCGGCCGGGTCACCACCTGGTCGAGGACCTGGAAGATCTCGGTCTTGACCTGCTCGTTCTCGACGACGGCCTCGATCACCAGATCACGGTCGGCGAACTCGCCGAGGTCGGTGGTGAAGCTCAGGCGCGCCTGCGTCGCGTCCCGCTCCTCCTCGGTGATCTTGCCGCGCTCGGCGGCCTTGGTGAGCGAGTTGTACAACCGGGTCCGGCCGATCTCCAGCGCCTCGCCGGTGGTCTCGGCGACCATCACGTCCAGACCGGAGCGGGCGCACACCTCGGCAATGCCCGCTCCCATCTGACCGCAGCCCACCACGCCGACGCGTGTGATATCTCCCGAGATGCCGGTCACATCGTCCCTTTCGCTGACTCCACGGCTGTGGCAGCAGACGTGCCGGGGTCCCCGTCGTCTGCTCCGATCGAGCACGTTACCCCCGAATGGTCACGGATCCGTCTCCCGGGTCGGGCATGCTGAGGGCCCGTGCACGATCCGTGACCGTGCGGATCCACAGCGTTCAGGAGGTTTCCCCATGGGCCGTGTCTCGCGTCGGGCGTTCGCGGTGGCGGCGTTGTCGGCGTTCACCATGGCGCCGCGCGCGTCGGCGGCGCCGGACTCACCGGTCGCTCCCACCCCGCCCACGGCGCCGGTGCCGCTCGCGGGAGCGCCCGCGAGCCGCGCCGTCACCGGGATGCGCGGGATGTGGCTGGCCACGGTCGCCAACCGCGACTGGCCCACCCGCGCGGGGCTGCGCGCGGGCGAGCAGCGCGCCGAACTGCTCGCACTGCTCGACGCGGCGGTCCGGCAGGGACTCAACACGGTCATCTTCCAGGTGCGTCCCACGGCCGACGCGCTGTGGCCGTCCGCCCATGAGCCGTGGTCGGAGTACCTGTCCGGCAGCCAGGGCCGCGACCCGGGCTGGGACCCGCTGGGCACGGCCGTCAAGGAGGCCCACGCCCGGGGGCTGGAGCTGCACGCCTGGTTCAACCCCTACCGCGTCGCCACCCACGACAACCCGGCGCACCTGGTGCCCTCCCACCCCGCGCGGAAGAACCCGGGCTGGGTGGTGCCCTACGGCGGGAAGCTCTACTACAACCCGGGGCTGCCCGAGGTCCGGGCCTTCGTCCAGGACGCGATGATGGACGCGGTGGAGAAGTACGCCGTGGACGGCGTCCACTTCGACGACTACTTCTACCCCTATCCGGTGGCGGGCCAGAGCTTCGCCGACGGCGGCACCTACAGCACCTACGGCGGTGACTTCGCCACCAAGGCCGCCTGGCGCCGGCAGAACATCGACCTGCTGGTGCGCGAGACGGCCGCCCGGGTCAAGAAGATCCGGCCGACCGCCCGCTTCGGCGTCAGCCCCTTCGGGGTGTGGCGCAACGCGGCCACCGACGCGAAGGGCTCCGACACCAGGGCCGGCGTGCAGACGTACGACGACCTGCACGCCGACACCCGCAGGTGGGTGCGCGAGGGCTGGATCGACTACATCGTGCCGCAGCTGTACTGGCACACCGGCCTCGCGGCCGCCGACTACGCGAAGCTGGTCCCCTGGTGGGCGGAGGTCGCCAAGGGCAGCCGCACCCAGCTGTACATCGGCGAGGCGCTGTACAAGGCCGGCGATCCGGCGCAGCCCGCCGCCTGGCAGGATCCGGCCGAGCTGTCCCGTCACCTCACGCTGGCGCGGAACCATCCCGAGGTGCGCGGGCACGTCTTCTTCTCGGCGAAGGAGGTGGCCGAGGACCGGATCGGGGCGATGGCGCGGGTGAGCGCCGACCACTACGGCACGCCGGCGGCACGCCACCGGCCGCACCGGCCGGGAATCCCGGCCGGCCGGTTCTAGAGCTGGATCTCCCGGTGCCGGATCTCGGAGTCGGGGCCGGGTGAGCACACGGCCTCGTGGCCGTCCTCGAAGCGGACCCGGTACGGGGGAGCGCCTTGCGCGCCCATGACTTCCACGATCTCCGCGACCTTGTCGTGCTCACCCACCACCCTGCCGTGCTGGATCAGCTGGTCGCCCTTGGTTGCGTGCATCCGTGAGGCCTCCTCACCTGTGTGCCGCTCAACCCCGGGCCCGCTGGGTGACCGCGATGCACACCAGGACCGCCGCGGCCGTCAGCGGAGCGGCCACCGTCAGGTGCTCGCCCAGGAGAAGTACCGACCACACCAGTGTGAGCAGCGGCTGGGCCAGCTGCAACTGGCTGGCCTTCGGAATACCGATGGCCGCCATGCCCCGGTACCAGACGACCAGGCCGAGGAACTGCGAGCCGACCGCCACCCACAGCAGCCCGCTCACGCTGTGCGCGGTCAGGTGCACCGGTTCGAACGACAGGGCCACGGCGGCCATGGGCACGGTCAGCGGCAGGCACAGGACCAGCGCCCAGCCGATGACCTGCCACCCCGGCATCACCCGGGCCAGCCGGCCACCCTCCGTGTAGCCGGCCGCGCACACCAGCAGCGCCGCGAACAGGTACGCGTCCGCCGCCGTGAGGGCGCCCCCGCTCTGCTGCACGGTGAAGGCGACCACGGCCGCCGCGCCGGCCAGCGCGGCCCACCAGAAGCCGCGCGAGGGCCGGCTGCCGATGCGCAGCGCGGACAGCAGGGCGGTGGTCAGCGGGAGCAGGCCGACCACGACGGCGGCGTGCGCGGTGGTCGAGGTCCGCAGGGCGAGCGTGGTCAGCAGGGGGAAGCCCAGGACGACCCCCGCGCCCACCACCGCGAGCCCGAACCAGTGCCGCCGCTCCGGCAGCCGTATACGCAGCACCAACAGACAGCCCCCGGCGATCACCGCGGCGAGGATGCTGCGCACGGCGATCAGCGACCACGGGCCGAAGCCCTCCAGGCCCCAAGCGGTGGCGGGGAAGGTGAGGGAGAAGGCCACCACGCCGAGGGCGGCCTGGAGCGTGCCGAGGGGCCTGGTGCCGACGGCCCGGTCCGGATCGCCGACGGTCGGGTCCGGATCGCCGACGGTCGGGTCCGGATCGCCGACGGTCGGGTCCGGATCGCCGACTGCTATCGGAGACGGTGCGGTAGCGCTACTCTGTGCTCTCATGCACGAGCGTAGCAGTACCTCTGAGCTGGCGAACAAGCTGCGAAGGGAACTCGACCGCTACTCACCCGGCGGAAAGCTCCCGTCCAGCCGGGTCCTGATCGACCGGTTCCGGGTGAGCCCGGTGACCGTCTCCCGTGCCCTGGCGCAGCTGGCCGCCGAGGGGCTCGTGGTCACCCGCCCCGGCGCCGGCGCCTACCGGGCAGGACCGCGCCCCTCGGCCGCACCCGCCGGGGACACCTCCTGGCAGGAGGTCACGCTCAGCGCCGACGGCGCCGCCGACCTCGTACCGCGCTCGGTCGACGCCTCCGGGGTCCTGGTCTCGCTGGCCGCGCCGCCGCCCGGGGTGGTGGAGTTCAACGGCGGCTATCTGCACCCCTCGCTCCAGCCGGAGCGGGCGATGGCGGCGGCCCTGTCCCGGGCCGGGCGGCGTCCCGGTGCGTGGGGCCGGCCGCCCATGGAAGGACTGCCGGAGCTGCGGGAGTGGTTCGCGCGCAGCGTCGGCGGGGCCATCACGGCGGCCGAGGTGCTGATCACGGCGGGCGGCCAGTCCGCCCTGACCACCGCCCTGCGCGCGCTCGCCCCGCCCGGCGCCCCCGTCCTCGTCGAGTCCCCGACCTACCCCGGCATGCTGGCCATCGCGCGGGCGGCCGGCCTGCGCCCGGTGCCGGTCCCGGTGGACGCGGACGGTGTGCGGCCGGCCCTGCTCGCCGACGCCTTCCGGGCGACCGGCGCCCGCGTCTTCGTCTGCCAGCCCCTGTTCCAGAACCCGACCGGTGCCGTGCTCGCCCCCGAGCGGCGCGGCGAGGTGCTGCGCATCGCCCGCGAGGCCGGCGCCTTCGTCGTCGAGGACGACTTCGTGCGGCGGCTGGTGCACGAGGACGCGGGCCCGCTTCCCGCCCCGCTCGCCGCCGACGACCCGGACGGGGTCGTCGTCCACGTCTGCTCGTTGACGAAGGCGACCTCGCCCAGTTTCCGGGTGAGCGCCCTGGTCGCGCGGGGGCCGGTGCTGGAGCGGCTGCGGGCCATCCAGATCGTCGACACCTTCTTCGTGCCCCGCCCGCTCCAGGAAGCGGCGCTGGAACTCGTCGGCTCGCCCGCCTGGCCCCGCCACCTGCGGGCCGTCTCGTCGGAGTTGAAGGCCCGCCGGGACGCGATGACCTCCGCGCTGCGGCTGCACCTGCCCGAGGTGTCCCTGCCCCACGTGCCCTCGGGCGGCTACCACCTGTGGCCGCGCCTGCCCGAGGGCACGGACGAGGCCGCGCTCACCTCGGCGGCCCTGCGCGCGGGTGTCGCCATCACCCCGGGCCGCCCGTACTTCAGCGCCGAACCGCCCGCCGCCCATCTCCGGCTGAGCTTCGCGGCGGTCGCGGGCACTGGGGAGATCGCCGAAGGGGTACGGCGGCTGCGCACGGCCTGCACCGAGGTGTGGGGCTGACGGGCCGGGGCCGGGCCGGCCGGTGCGACCTCTTGGACGACCGCAGGTAACACCTCTTGACCTGCGCACCCGTGCGCAGCACCATCACCGCATGGCGCTTCGGGTCACGTTCGTGGCGGCCGCACGCGGCTCACCGCTGCTCGCGGAGCGGTTCGAGGACGACCGGCCCCTGGACCAGGCCGGCTGGGACGAGGTGCTGCGCGCCGCCGGCGATCTGCTGCCGCTCGCGGCGGCCGAGCTGCGCTACTGCTCGCCCACGCCCCGCAGCCGTGCCACCGGGGATGCCCTGGGCTGTGCTCCGCTCGCGCAACTCGCCCTGCGCGACTGCGACATGGGCCGCTGGCGCGGGATGACCCTGGGCGAGGCCATGGCGCGTGAGCCGGGGACCGTCGACGCCTGGCTCGCCGACCCGCGCGCGGCCCCGCACGGCGGGGAGTCGCTCCTCGCGTTCATCACCCGGGTCGGCGGCTGGCTCGACACGCGTCCCGGCGAGGACGGCGACCGCATCGTCGCGGTGGCCGAACCGTCCGTGATCCGGGCCGCGCTGGTGTACGTGCTGAGGGCGCCGCCCGCGACGTACTGGAACCTGGACGTCCGCCCGCTGTCCGCGAGCACCGTCACCGGCCGTGCGGGCCGCTGGAACCTCCGCTTCGAAGGGGGCCGCGCCCAGTGGCCGGGGAACGCGGACCCGCCCGGACGTAGTCCGTGGTGAGCAGCAGGTCCTTGGCCGGGCCGCCCACCCGCCACACGGTCCGCCAACGGTCCCGGTCCCGGACGGTGAACTCGCCCCGGTAGAGGTCGGCGGCGCACGGGTGGTCGGTCACGTGCCGTCCCGTGGTCAGGTCCAGGCCGTGGAAGGGCCGGCCGTCCGCGAAGCGCACGTCGGCGGTGCCCGGAGCGGCTCCCGGCTCGTAGCGCAGGGTCCGCTCGGCGGGGCGGGTCACGCCCTGCCAGGTGAAGGCGCCGGACTCCCGGCTCAGCAGACCGCCGCCGGCCAGTGCGCCGAAATCCGTTTCCCCCTCGAAGCGGCCCTCCGCGCCGCTCGCCAGGTCGCGTACCGACCGCTCGGTGCGCCACCGGCCCGCGAGATACGCCAGCACATCCGGTACCGGCCACCACTCGCCCATTTCCACCCGCTTTCCGTCTCCAGGTCCCTGGTTACCGCGCGACCCATTGACGCGCCCACACCCCCTCCCTATCTTGCCGTTCGAAGTGCTGACCAATGTCCGATATTTCGAACGACCTATGAGAGTCGCGGAGCATCCATGTCACGCACCCGCTGGAGACTAGGTCTCAGCGTCACCGCCCTCCTGGCGGCCTCGGCCCTGCTGCCGCCGCCGGCCCACGCGGAGGCCGTCACCGACTACGCGATCACCGTCGACCCGTCCGCCGAGGGCGCCGCGATCGACGACTCGATGTACGGCGTCTTCTACGAGGACATCAACCGGGCGGCCGACGGAGGTCTGTACGCCGAGCTCGTGCAGAACCGGTCCTTCGAGTACACGACCGCCGACAACGCCTCCTACACACCGCTCACCTCCTGGACGGTCGACGGCCCGGCCGAGGCCGTGAACGACGCCGGACGCCTCAACGAGCGCAACCGCACCTACCTCTCCCTCGGAGCCGGTTCGTCCGTCACCAACGCCGGCTACAACACCGGCGTCCGGGTGGAGAAGGGCGAGAGGTACGACTTCTCGGTGTGGGTCCGCGCCGAGGGCGGCACCACGCTCACCGTCACCCTGCGGGACGCCGCCGGCACCCTCGCGAAGGTGCGCCAGGTGGCCGCCGAGGGGGAGTGGCGCAAGTACACCGCCACCTTCACCGCGACCCGCACCAGCAACCGCGGCCGGCTCGCCGTCGCCACCACCGCCCCCGCCGCACTCGACATGATCTCTCTGTTCCCCCGCGACACCTACAAGGGGCAGCCGGGCGGCCTGCGCAGGGACCTCGCGGAGAAGATCGAGGCCCTGAACCCCGGCTTCCTGCGCTTCCCCGGAGGCTGCCTGGTCAACACCGGCTCGATGGAGGACTACAGCGAGGAGAGCGGCTGGCAGCGCGAGCGCAGCTACCAGTGGAAGGACACCATCGGGCCGGTCGAGGAGCGTGCCACCAACGCCAACTTCTGGGGCTACAACCAGAGCTACGGCCTCGGCTACTACGAGTACTTCCGCTTCGCCGAGGACATCGGCGCCATGCCGCTGCCCGTGGTTCCCGCCCTGGTCACCGGCTGCGGCCAGAACAAGGCCACCGACGACGACGCACTCCTGAAGCGGCACATCCAGGACACCCTGGACCTCATCGAGTTCGCCAACGGCCCCCGCACCAGCGAGTGGGGCGCCAAGCGGGCCGAGATGGGCCACCCGCGGCCCTTCGGTCTCACCCACGTCGGCGTCGGCAACGAGGAGAACCTGCCCCGGGAGTTCATGGCCCGCTTCAAGGAGTTCCGCACCGCGATCGAGGCGCGGTACCCGGACATCACGGTCGTCTCCAACTCCGGCCCGGACGACACCGGCGCCACCTTCGACACCGCCTGGCAGCTGAACCGCGAGGCCGGCGTCGACCTGGTCGACGAGCACTACTACAACAGCCCGCAGTGGTTCCTGCAGAACAACGACCGCTACGACACGTACGACAGGAACGGCCCGAAGGTCTTCCTCGGCGAGTACGCCTCCCAGGGCAACGCCTGGAGGAACGCGCTGTCCGAGGCCGCCTTCATGACCGGCCTGGAGCGCAACGCCGACATCGTCAAGCTCGCCTCGTACGCCCCGCTGCTCGCCAACGAGGACTACGTGCAGTGGAGCCCCGACATGATCTGGTTCAACAACCACGCGTCCTGGAACTCGGCCAACTACGAGGTCCAGAAGCTCTTCATGAACAACACCGGCGACCGCGTCGTCCCCTCGCGCGCGACCGGCACGCCGGCCGTCAGCGGCCCCATCGCCGGCGCCGTCGGCCTCTCGACCTGGGCGACCAGCGCGGCCTACGACGACGTCGAGGTGACGTCGGCGGACGGCCGGACGCTCCTGTCCGACGACTTCTCCGGTGACGCCTCGCGGTGGACCCCCACGGGCGCGGGCAGCTGGAGCGTGCGGGACGGCGAGTACGTCCAGACGGACGACGCCGCCGAGAACACCCTCGTCACGGCGGGCGACCCGGCCTGGCAGGACTACGACCTGCACGTGAAGGCCACCAAGAAGTCCGGCAAGGAGGGCTTCCTCGTCGCCTTCGGCGTCAAGGACACCGGCAACTACTACTGGTGGAACCTGGGCGGCTGGAACAACACCCAGTCCGCCGTGGAACAGGCCTCGGACGGCGGCAAGACCACGCTCCTGTCGAAGGCCGGCTCGATCGAGACGGGCCGCGCCTACGACATCGACGTGAAGGTGCGGGGCCGCCAGGTGACCCTGTACCTCGACGGCCAGGAGTGGGGCAGCTTCACCGACGACAAGCCGGCCGAGCCCTTCCGCCAGATCGTCACCGAGGACGAGCGGACGGGTGAGCTGATCGTCAAGGTCGTCAACGCCCAGGACGCCGCGGCCCGCACCGCCGTCGACCTCGGCGGCGCGCGGGTCGCCTCCCGGGCCCGGGTCACCACGCTCGCCGCCGACCAGGACGCGGTGAACACGGAGACGGACACCCCGGTCACCCCGGTGACGTCGACCTTCTCGGGGGCGGCGGGGAAGTTCACGTACACCTTCCCGGCGAACTCGGTGACGTTCCTGCGGATCAGGCAGCGGTAGCCGTTCGTACGGCCCCGGGACGGCCACCGGTGCACGAGGTCGTCCCGGGCCCGCCCTCGGCGGGGGCGGGGGTGGGGGCGACCTCCGACCTCCGTGGCGACGGCCGTGAGCGGTGCGCAGGTGGTGGCACAGCGATGCGTTGCATAAACGTGCGCCGCTACGTATAGTCATGCCATCGAGGATGGAGGACATCATGGCGGTACGTGCGGCGGTGGCCGGAGCGAGCGGGTATGCGGGCGGTGAGCTGCTGCGCCTGCTTCTCGCGCACCCCGAGGTCGAGATCGGCGCTCTGACCGGCAACTCCAACGCGGGCCAGCGGCTCGGCGCACTGCAGCCGCACCTGCTGCCGCTGGCCGACCGGGTCCTGGAGGCGACCACCCCCGAGGTGCTGGGCGGGCACGAGGTCGTCTTCCTCGCGCTGCCGCACGGGCAGTCCGCCGCCGTCGCCGAGCAGCTCGGGCCGGACGTGCTGGTCGTGGACATGGGCGCCGACTTCCGGCTGGCGGACGCCGGTGACTGGGAGCGGTTCTACGGCTCCCCGCACGCTGGCACCTGGCCCTACGGCCTTCCCGAACTGCCGGGTGCCCGCGCCGCGCTGGAGGGGTCCAAGCGTGTCGCGGTGCCCGGTTGCTACCCGACCGCCGTGTCGCTCGCGCTCTTCCCGGCGTACGCCGCGTCGCTGGCCGAGCCCGAGGCCGTGATCGTCGCCGCGTCCGGCACCTCCGGCGCCGGCAAGGCGGCCAAGCCGCACCTGCTGGGCAGCGAGGTCATGGGCTCCATGTCGCCGTACGGCGTCGGCGGCGCCCACCGGCACACCCCCGAGATGATCCAGAACCTCGGCGCGGTCGCCGGCGAGCCCGTCACCGTCTCCTTCACCCCGACCCTCGCGCCGATGCCCCGCGGCATCCTCGCCACCTGCACCGCCAAGGCGAAGCCCGGCGTCACCGCGGACGCCGTCCGCGCGGCCTACGAGAAGGCCTTCGCCGACGAGCCCTTCGTGCACCTGCTGCCCGAGGGCCAGTGGCCCGCCACCGCGTCCGTCTTCGGTTCCAACGCCGTTCAGGTCCAGGTCGCGTACGACGCCGCGGCGGGCCGCATCATCGCCATCAGCGCCATCGACAACCTGGCCAAGGGCACCGCGGGCGGTGCCGTCCAGAGCATGAACCTCGCCCTGGGTCTCGACGAGACCACGGGACTGACGACGATCGGAGTTGCGCCGTGAGTGTGACGGCAGCGAAGGGATTCACGGCGGCGGGCATCGCGGCCGGGCTCAAGGAGAGTGGCAACCCCGACCTGGCCCTCGTGGTCAACACCGGCCCCCGCCGCTCCGCCGCGGGTGTCTTCACCTCCAACCGCGTCAAGGCCGCCCCGGTCCTCTGGTCCGAGCAGGTGCTGAAGAGCGGGCAGGTGTCCGCCGTGGTCCTCAACTCCGGCGGCGCCAACGCCTGCACCGGCCCCCAGGGCTTCCAGGACACCCACGCCACCGCCGAGAAGGTCGCCGAGGTGCTCGGGACCGGGGCGGGCGAGGTCGCCGTCTGCTCGACGGGACTGATCGGCGTACTGCTGCCCATGGACAAGGTGCTCCCGGGCGTCGAGACCGCCGCCGGGCAGCTCTCCGAGCACGGCGGCGAGAAGGCCGCCATCGCCATCAAGACCACCGACACCGTGCACAAGACGTCCGTCGTCACCAAGGACGGCTGGTCCGTCGGCGGCATGGCCAAGGGCGCCGGCATGCTCGCGCCGGGCCTCGCCACCATGCTGGTCGTGCTCACCACCGACGCCGACGCCGACAGCGCCGTGCTCGACCGCGCCCTGCGCGACGCCACCCGGGTCACCTTCGACCGGATCGACTCCGACGGCTGCATGTCCACCAACGACACCGTGCTGCTGCTGGCCTCCGGCGCCTCCGGCGTCACCCCCGGGTACGACGACTTCGCCGAGGCCGTGCGCACCGTCTGCGACGACCTCGGGCAGCAGCTCATCCGGGACGCCGAGGGCGCCAGCAAGGACATCAAGGTGGAGGTCGTGAACGCCGCGACCGAGGAGGACGCCGTCCAGGTGGGCCGCACCATCGCCCGCAACAACCTGCTCAAGTGCGCCCTGCACGGCGAGGACCCCAACTGGGGCCGCGTGCTCTCCGCGATCGGCACGACCTCCGCCGCCTTCGAGCCCGACCGGCTCAACGTCGCCATCAACGGCGTCGAGGTCTGCAAGAACGGCGGCGTCGGCGAGGACCGCGAACTGGTCGACATGCGCTACCGCGAGGTCCACATCGTCGCCGACCTCGCCGCCGGCGACGCCACCGCCACCATCTGGACCAACGACCTCACCGCCGACTACGTCCACGAGAACAGCGCGTACTCGTCATGAGCCAAGGACCCACGCGGAAGCACACCGCGCTGCCCAAGGCCCAGATCCTCATCGAGGCGCTGCCCTGGCTCACCCGGCACCACGGGAAGACGGTCGTCATCAAGTTCGGCGGCAACGCCATGGTGGACGAGGACCTGAAGGCCGCCTTCGCCCAGGACGTGGTCTTCCTGCGCCACGCCGGCCTCAAGCCCGTCGTCGTGCACGGCGGCGGCCCCCAGATCAGCGCCGCCCTCGACAAGCACGGCATCGTCAGCGAGTTCAAGGCCGGTCTGCGCGTCACCACCGAGGACGCCATGGACGTCGTACGGATGGTGCTGGCCGGACAGGTGCAGCGCGAACTGGTCGGCCTGCTCAACCAGCACGGACCGCTCGCCGTCGGCCTCACCGGCGAGGACGCGCACACCATCACCGCCACCAGGCACCGGCCCGAGATCGACGGCGAGCCCGTCGACATCGGCCGGGTCGGCGAGATCACCGAACTCGACACCGGTGCCATCGAGGCGCTCCTGGCCGACGGCCGCATCCCGGTCGTCTCCTCGGTCGCCCGCTCCCAGGACGACGGACATGTCTACAACGTCAATGCTGATACGGCGGCTGCGGCACTCGCTGCGGCGCTCGGCGCCGAGACTCTCATGGTCCTCACCGACGTCGAGGGCCTCTACGAGGACTGGCCGAACTCCGACGAGGTGATCAGCCGCCTCACCGCGTCCCAGCTGGAGAAGCTGCTGCCGGACCTGTCCTCGGGCATGGTGCCGAAGATGGAGGGCTGCCTGCACGCCGTGCGCGGCGGCGTCACCACCGCCCGCGTCATCGACGGCCGGGTCCAGCACTCGATCCTGCTGGAGATCTTCACCGACGAGGGCATCGGCACGATGGTCGTGCCGGACGAACAGGGGGAGCCGTGAGCGACACAGGGGGAGCCGTGGGCAACGAGGAGCTGACCGAGCGCTGGCGGGGCGCGCTCATGGACAACTACGGCACACCGCGCCTGCCCCTGGTGCGCGGCGAGGGCCCCCGGCTCTGGGACGCCGACGGCAGGGAGTACCTGGACTTCGTCGGCGGCATCGCGGTCAACGCGCTCGGCCACGCCCACCCCGCGGTGGTCGAGGCGGTGAGCCGGCAGATCGCCTCCCTCGGCCACGTCTCCAACCTCTTCATCGCCGAGCCGCCCGTCCTGCTCGCCGAACGGCTGCTCCAGCGCTTCGGCCGCGACGGCAAGGTCTACTTCTGCAACTCGGGCGCCGAGGCCAACGAGGGCGCCTTCAAGATCGGCCGGCTCACCGGCCGGCCGCACATGGTCGCCACCCAGGGCGGCTTCCACGGCCGCACCATGGGCGCCCTCGCGCTGACCGGCCAGCCCGGCAAGCGGGAGCCCTTCCTGCCGCTGCCCGGTGACGTCACGCACGTGCCCTACGGCGACCCGCAGGCGCTGGCGGCCGCGGTCACCGAGGAGACCGCCCTCGTCGTCATCGAGCCGATCCAGGGCGAGAACGGTGTCGTCGTCCCGCCCCCCGGCTACCTGAAGGCGGCCCGGGCCATCACCGCCGCGACCGGTGCGCTGCTCGTCCTGGACGAGGTGCAGACCGGCATCGGCCGCACCGGGCACTGGTTCGAGTACCAGGCCCACGAGGGCGTGCTGCCGGACGTCGTCACCCTCGCCAAGGGGCTCGGCGGCGGGCTGCCGCTGGGCGCGACGGTCGCCTTCGGGCGGGCCGCCGAGTTCCTGCGTCCCGGGCACCACGGGACCACGTTCGGCGGCAACCCGGTGGCCTGCGCCGCCGGACTCGCCGTGCTCGACACCATCGCGGACGAGGGCCTGCTGGACAACGTCAAGCGGCAGAGCGAGAAGATCCGCGGCGGCGTCGAGGCGCTCGGCCACCCCTTGATCGGCCACGTCCGGGGCGCCGGACTCCTCCTGGGTATCGTGCTCACCGAGCCGCTCGCCGCCCAGGTGCAGCAGGCGGCTCAGGACGCCGGAATCCTGGTGAACGCGCCCGCGCCCGATGTCGTACGGCTGATGCCGCCGCTGAACGTCGGCGACGACGTGGTGGACGCGTTCCTCGGGGCCCTGCCCGGCATCCTTGACCAGGCCGCCCCGGCGGCCCACGGGGACGGACGATCCGGAGAATGAGACGACGATGAGCCAGGCGCAGGAGCACGAGCAGACCGGTGGGGCTGCCGTACCGCAGACCCGCACCGCACGTCACCGCCGGATCGTGGACATCCTCAACCGGCAGGCGGTGCGCTCGCAGAGCCAGCTCGCGAAACTGCTCGCCGACGACGGGCTGACCGTCACGCAGGCGACGCTCTCCCGGGACCTGGACGAGCTGAACGCGGTGAAGATCCGCAACACCGACGGCGACCTCATCTACGCGGTGCCCAGCGAGGGCGGCTTCCGCACCCCGCGGGCGCCGCTCGGGGAGTCGGCGAAGGAGGAGCGGATGCGGCGGCTCTCCGCGGAGCTGCTGATCTCCGCGGAGGCGTCGGCGAACCTCGTGGTCCTGCGGACCCCTCCGGGGGCGGCGCAGTTCCTGGCCTCCGCGATCGACCAGGCGGAACTCCACGACATCCTGGGCACGATCGCGGGCGACGACACGCTGATGCTGATCAGCCGGGAGCCGACGGGTGGGCAGGCGCTCGCGGACCATCTGCTGCGGTTGGCTCAGAACGGGCACTGAGGGCTGCGCCGCGGCGGGGGTGACTGTCGGGTCCGGGGTGCGGGCAGGGGGTGGCTGGTCGCGCACTTCCCCGCGCCCCCGAGGGCGTTGGGGTCACGCCGCTGAGACGCTCCCCGAGTCGCCCTCCCGAGGGGCCTCACCCGGGGGCGCTCCGTGGCCTCAGCCGAGCCACCTCGCCAGGCCCCCCGTGCACCGGACCTCGTCCTCCGCGGTCACCAGCAGCGCCTCGACCCCGTCGAGGGACTCCAGCCAGCGCAGCCCCTCCCGCGCCCCCCTCGCGAAGGCCGCCGTCGCCCAGCAGTCGGCCCAGGTCAGCCGGGGGGCGACCACCGTCACCGACACCAGGTCGGTCACCGCGGAGCGCCCCGTGCGCGGATCGACGATGTGCGCGCCCCGCTCCGCCGTACCGGACGTCGCGACGGCCAGCTCGGCCGCCGCCGCCGCGGAGACGACCGCCGCCAGCCCACCCGGGCGCAGCGGGTCCGCCACCCCGACCCGCCACGGCCGCCCCGCGCCCGGGGCCCCGAGCACCTGCACGTCCCCGCCCCCGTTGACGTTCACGCCCGTCGCCCCGGCCGCCGCGATCCGCCGCGCGGCCCGCTCCACGGCCCAGCCCTTGACGATCCCGGTGGGATCGAGGCGGCCCCGGTACGACGTGCTGAACCAGCCGTCGCTCACCCGCTCCGCCTCCACGGCCAGCTCCAGCACCTCGGCCACCTCGGGCACGCACGCGCCGACGGTCAGCTCCCCGCGGGCCAGCCGCGAGACCTGGCTGTCGGCCCGGTAGGTGCTGAACACCTCGTCCACCCGGTGCAGCCCCGCGACCGCCGCGTCCAGCGCTGCCCGGACCGCCGCGGGTTCCCCGCCGCGGACGTCGAAGGAGAAGACGGTCCCCATCGCCTCCTCCACGTGACGCACCGCGGCGGGAGCCTGAGCGGACCCGGTCACGGTGTCAGCCACCGGCCCGGTCCAGTGCCGACTGGAGGGACTGCCGGTAGCCGGCGCTGGTGTAGGTGGCGCCGGAGACGGCGTCGATGTCGGCGTTGCCGGCGGCGACGGCTGCCTGGTTGAGGCGGGGTACGGCGTCGGCGGTGACCTGGTCGCTGCGTCCGCCCCTGGGTGCCTGGAGGGCCTCCGCCGCGGTGACGCGCCCGCCGCTGACGGTGACCCGGACCTGCACGGGCCCGTACTGGGTCTGCGCGACGGAACCCGTGAGGGTCAGGGCTTCCCGGTCCGCACCGCCGGAGTCCTGCCCGCCCGGACCGCCCTCGGCGGACCCCGCGGCCGCCTTGTCGAGCGCCGACTGGAGGGACCGCTGGTAGCCGGCGCTGGTGTAGGTGGCGCCGGAGACGGCGTCGATGTCGGCGTTGCCGGCGGCGACGGCTGCCTGGTTGAGGCGGGGTACGGCGTCGGCGGTGACCTGGTCGCTGCGTCCGCCCCTGGGGGCCTGCACGGCCTCCGCCGCGGTGACGCGCCCGCCGCTGACCGTGACCCGGACCTGCACGGGCCCGTACTCGGTACGGACCGCGTCACCCGTGACCGTGCCGGACCCCGCGCCCCGGCCGCCCTGCGGGGACTGCGCGGCAGCCGGCGGGGCACCGCCCGCCGCCGAGGCGGCGCCCGGGTCGGACGCCGGTTTCAGCGACAGCAGCAGCACGATCCCGGACACCGTCGCGGCGCCGGCGAGCACGGCGCGCCGGACGGGGTGGCTCTTCCTCATCTGTCCTGGACTCCTGACGTCCGTCGCTCACATCTCGAACGACTCGTGGTGGATACGGCGGGCGGGGACCCCCGCGCCGCGCAGTGCCTCGTACACCGACTGGGCGAAGCCGGGCGGTCCGCACAGGAAGACGTCGTGGCGTTCGACGTCCGGGATCTTGCGGCTGAGGGTCTCCGCGGAGATGTCCGGACGCTCCCCGTCCGGGCTGTTGACCGCGTACATCAGCCGGGCCCCGCGCTCGTCGGCGATCCCGGCCAGCTCGTCCCACAGCGCCAGGTCCTGGGTGCTGTTGGCCCGGTAGAGCAGGGTGATGTCCCCGGACGCGCCGGGCAGCGTCTCGAACAGCGCCCGCATCGGGGTGATCCCCACCCCGCCCGCCACCAGCAGCACCTTGCCCCGGCTGCGGCGCTGGGCGGTCAGGGCGCCGTACGGACCCTCCGCCCACACCCGGGTCCCGGGCTCCAGTTCCCGCAGCCGGGCGCTGTGGTCGCCGATCGCCTTCACCGTGATCCGCAGCATGTCCGGGCGCGGCGCCGCCGACAGCGAGTACGGGTGCGAGCTGAACCGCATTCCCGGCGCCCGGAACCGCCAGCGGAAGAACTGCCCGGCCTCCGCGCCCATCCGGTGCAGGCGGCGCCCGCCGATCAGCACCGACACGATGCCGGGCGTCTCCTCGATGACCGCCTCGACCCGCATCCGGTGCCGCAGGTTGAGCCGCAGCGGGGTCAGGAAGCGGTACCAGAGCACGAGCGCGGTCACCGACCCGTACAGCGCGTACCAGACGGTCTTCGCGACCGGCTCGACGGCGAAGTCGTTGCCGGTGGTCAGCTGGTGCCAGAAGACCAGGAACACGGCCACGTAGGTGAGCAGATGCACGTGGTACCAGGCCTCGTACGGGATGCGGCGGCGCACGGAGCCCACGGACGACAGTCCGACGAGCACCAGCAGGCCGGTGCCGATGGCGGCCTTGCCCAGGTCCGGGAGCTGGGTCACGGAGTCGACCGTCTGCTGGACGATGCCGCCGAGGCCCCTGCCGGACTGGACGGCGTACCCCCACATGATCAGGAAGATGTGGGCGAGGACCAGGCAGAGCGTGTACCGGCCGGTCATGGCGTGCCAGCGGGCGACCCGGTCGGACCCCACCCGCCGCTCCAGGGCCGGTACGCGGGCCATCTGGAGCACCACCAGTGCCATCAGGTACCCGGCGAGCAGTCCGGTGATCCGGCCGGCGTTCATGATCCGGCCGGCGTCGTCGGAGATGGCGGGCGTGTTGCGCCACCACAGCCACAACACGCCCGCCGCGCCCGCCCACACGGCGAGCAGCAGGGGGACGGCGGGGGAGCGGCGCGGACGGATGCGCCGCATCGTCTGACGGCGTGCGGCACGGCCGCCGGCGAGCGTGGTGGTCACGGTGGGTTCCTCCGGGGGACGTGGCCCTTGGCCCACACATACGCGCCGCGCCGGCCGAGCGTTCACGCCGTCGCGGTACTCCTGCCGCCGTTCAGTAGCGCGTGATCGCCGTCGCCCCGCCCGAGGTCCCGATCGCGATGTGCGGCGCGGCCGCCGGGTCGGCCCACCGCAGGATTCGCCGCATCGCCTCCGCGGGCACCGACACGCAGCCGGCGGTCGCCCCCTCCCCGTTCACGTGCAGGAAGATGCCCGCGCCGCGTCCGCGCACCGGGCGCTCGTAGTTGAAGCCGATGACCAGGGCGTGCGCGTACTGCGCCCGGTAGGTGATCAGGTGCTCGGCCTCGGTGGCGCGGCAGTCGGCGGGGCGCGGCTGGGTCCAGCGGTTGTAGGCGCGCGCGTCGTTGTCCTGGCACCACCAGGAGTCCGCGCGCACCGCCCGGTACCGGTACGCCGTCCCGCGCGGCGCCGCCCGGATGCCGAAGGCGTACGGCAGGTCGTACAGCCCGGTCGGGGTGGTGTTCGTGCCCTGTGCGCGCGTCGCCCCGTCGGTCAGTCCGTTGGCCCCGAAGCGGGCGGGAGCGGACCCGGCCCTCACCCATCGGCCGTCCCCGGCGCCCCTGCGGTCCCACCAGGTGACCCGGCCCGTGGTCGAGCCGGGGTCCGGCGCGACCGCGGTGATCAGCTGGGTGCCGCCGCCGGTGTCCGCCATCCGGGCCGGGAGCGGCCGGGACCCGGACCCGCCGGCGGGCGCGGCACCGAGGACGAGGAGCGAGGCGGACAGGAGGGCGGCGACGACACCGGGGCGCATGGCTCAGACGGTAGACGGGGGCAGCGGCAACGGCAGCCCGGGAAGGCCGTCCAGGCTGGTCGCCACGTGCTCCTTCTTGGTGAAGTACTCGCTGAGCGAGGCGTCGTCCTCCCGGGCGAACCGCTTGCCGTGCAGGTCGCGGTCCGCCTCGTAGGCCATGAAGGGGACGGCGTACCCGCAGGTGTCGCGGACGAGTTCGGCGGTCACGACGATGACGGCGCGCAGCCCGTGCGCGGAGGTGTCGATGTCCGGGAAGTGGCCGAGGAGCTCCGGGAAGCGGGGGTCGTCGCGGAAGACCGGCTCGCCGCGGCCGTGCACCCGGACGATGTTCGGCGGGCCCTGGAAGGCGCACCACATCAGGGTGATCCGCCCGTTCTCGCGCAGGTGGGCGACGGTCTCGGCGTTGGAACCGGCGAAGTCGAGGTAGGCCACGGTGTGTTCGTCGAGCACCGCGAAGCTGCCGGTGAGGCCCTTGGGGGAGAGATTGACCGTGCCGTCGCCCGACAGGGGGGCGGTGGCGGTGAAGAAGACGGGCTGTGCCTCGATGAAGGAGCGGAGCCTGCCGTCTATGCGTGCGTAAGTCTTTCCCATGTCTAACGATTATCCGGACGCGGGCCCGTCCCGTCCCGCCCGCCGACGAGATTGACGAAACATGCAGACCTCTGCATACTCATGCATAGCAAGCGTCCGTACGGTGAGGAGCGACACAGGTGAGCAGCAACAGCGGTGACGTACGGCTCTGGGGCGGGCGTTTCGCCGACGGTCCCGCCGAGGCCCTGGCCAAGCTGTCCGCGTCCGTCCACTTCGACTGGCGGCTCGCGCCCTACGACATCGCCGGCTCGCGTGCCCACGCGCGCGTGCTGCACAAGGCGGGCCTGCTCACCGAGGACGAGCTGAGCCGGATGATCGGGGGACTGGACCGGCTGGAGGCGGACGTCGCCGACGGTTCCTTCGTCGGCACCATCGCCGACGAGGACGTGCACACCGCCCTGGAACGCGGCCTGCTGGAGCGCCTCGGCCCCGACCTCGGGGGCAAGCTCCGCGCCGGCCGTTCGCGCAACGACCAGGTGGCGACCCTCTTCCGCATGTACCTGCGCGACCACGCCCGGACCGTGGGCGGTCTGATCGCCGACCTCCAGGACGCGCTGGTCGGCCTCGCCGAGGCCCACCCGGACGTGGCGATGCCCGGCCGCACCCACCTCCAGCACGCCCAGCCGGTGCTCTTCGCCCACCACGTCCTCGCCCATGTCCAGGCCCTCGGCCGGGACGCGGAGCGGCTGCGGCAGTGGGACGAGCGCACGGCCGTCTCGCCGTACGGCTCCGGGGCGCTCGCGGGCAGCAGCCTCGGCCTGGACCCGGAGGCGGTCGCCGCGGACCTCGGCTTCGAGCGCGGCAGCGCCGGCAACTCCATCGACGGCACGGCCTCCCGCGACTTCGTCGCGGAGTTCGCCTTCATCACCGCGATGATCGGCGTCAACGTCTCCCGGATCGCCGAGGAGATCATCATCTGGAACACGAAGGAGTTCTCCTTCGTGACCCTGCACGACGCCTTCTCCACCGGTTCGTCGATCATGCCGCAGAAGAAGAACCCGGACATCGCCGAGCTGGCCCGGGGCAAGTCGGGCCGTCTCATCGGCAACCTGACGGGCCTGATGGCCACCCTCAAGGCCCTCCCGCTCGCCTACAACCGCGACCTCCAGGAGGACAAGGAGCCGGTCTTCGACTCCATCGACCAGCTGGAGATCCTGCTCCCCGCCTTCACCGGCATGATGGCCACCCTCACCGTGCACCGCGAGCGGATGGAGGAGCTGGCCCCGGCCGGCTTCTCGCTCGCTACGGACATCGCCGAGTGGCTGGTCCGCCAGGGCGTGCCCTTCCGGGTCGCGCACGAGGTGGCCGGCGAGTGCGTGAAGGCCGCCGAGGCCGAGGGCAAGGAGCTGGACGAGCTGACCGACGAGCAGTTCGCGAAGATCTCCGCCCACCTCACCCCCGAGGTGCGCACCGTCCTCGACGTCCCCGGCGCCCTCGCCTCCCGCAACGGCCGCGGCGGAACCGCGCCCAGCGCGGTCGCCGTCCAGCTCGCCGAGGTGAAGGCGGACGTGGCCGCGCAGCACGAGTGGGCGAACGCGAAGCGGTAGTCGCCCGTGTGACCGGAGGGCATCGCGGTTACGTTGGTCCTCAGCTGCCGGCAGTCGACCGAACGGAGCCCGCGATGCCCTTCGCCCGCCTCGCCACCGCGACGACCCCCACCTTTCACATCGGGCTGGGCCTCGCCGCCGTCGGCCGCCCCGGCTACATCACCCTCGGACGCGACCGGGACCTGCCGCCCGACCGCAGCGTCGAGGCGATGCGCGAGCGCACCCACGACCTCCTCGACGCGGCCTACGCGCAGGGCGTGCGGTACTTCGACGCGGCCCGTTCCTACGGGCGCTCGGAGGAGTTCCTGGCCGGCTGGCTGCGCGACCGTCCCGACATCGACGACGTGGTCGTCGGCAGCAAGTGGGGCTACACGTACACCGCCGACTGGTCGGCCGAGGCCGAGCGGCACGAGGTCAAGGACCACGGCGTCGCGACGTACGAGCGCCAGTGGGGCGAGACCGACGCCCTGCTCGGCGACCGGCTCGACCTCTACCAGATCCACTCGCTGACCCCCGACAGCCCGGCGCTGACCGACAAGGACCTGCACGCGAAGCTGGCCGAGGCCGCCGCGCGCGGTGTCACCGTGGGCTTCTCCACCAGCGGTCCCGCCCAGGCCGACGCCATCAGGGCCGCGCTCGCCGTGACCGTCGACGGCGAGCCCCTCTTCCGTACCGTGCAGTCGACGTACAACGTGCTGGAGACCTCCGCCGGGCCCGCGCTGGCCGAGGCCCACGAGGCGGGGCTGACCGTGATCGTCAAGGAGGGCATGGCCAACGGCCGCCTCGCGGAGCCCCACGCGCCCGGCGCGCTGAAGGCCGTGGCGGAGGAGACCACCCTGGGCTGCGACGCGGTCGCCCTCGCGCTGGTCCTCCGGCAGCCCTGGGCCGGCGTCGTCCTCTCCGGAGCCGCGACCGTCAACCAGCTCGGCTCCAACCTGCACGCCGCCGTGGTCGACCTGGACGACGACCAGGTGGCGCGCCTCGGCGCGCTGGTCGAGACGCCGGAGGCCTACTGGGAGAGGCGCGGACAGCTCCCCTGGCACTGAGCCGCGTCGGCGCGTGCCCCGAGAGGTGAGTCACGCATGCCCAGCATGAGACAGACATGTCTCATGTGGGTTATCGTTGTCTCATGGCCGTTGATCGAGAACAGGTACTGCGCAGCGCCGCGGCCCTGCTGACCCGCAAGTCCACCGCGACCATGGACGAGGTCGCCAGGGCCGCCGGTCTCAGCCGGGCCACGCTGCACCGGCACTTCGCGGGCCGTGACGCCCTCGTCCGCGCGCTGGAATCGCTCGGCATCGCCGAGTGCGAGGCCGCCCTGGACGCCGCCCGTCTGGACGAGGGTCCGGCGGCCGACGCGGTGCGCCGGCTGGTGCGCGAGATCGAACCGGCCGCCGGCCTGCTGGGCTTCCTCTACACCGAGAACCAGCTGTTCGAGGGCGAGGAGCAGAACGAGGGCTGGGCCCACATCGACGCCCGGATGGCGGCGGTCTTCCGCCGCGGCCAGGAGGACGGCGAGTTCCGCATCGACCTGTCCCCGGCCTGGCTCACCGAGGCCCTCTACGGGCTGCTCGGGGCCGGCGCCTGGGCCGTGGCCGAGGGCCGCGTGGCCCGCAACGACTTCACCCACATGATCGTCGAGCTGCTGCTCGGCGGCGCACTTCGGAGAGAGTGAACATGACCCGCACCCTGCAGTCGGCGCAGACCACCGAGGCGGTGAAGCGCCCCGGCCGCTGGCTCGCGCTGGCCGTCCTCGTCCTGGCCGTACTGCTGGTGGCCGTCGACGCGACCGTCCTCGGTCTCGCGACCCCCTACATCAGCGAGGACCTGGCGCCCTCCAGCACGCAGTTGCTCTGGATAGGCGACGTCTACTCCTTCGTCATCGCCGGCCTGCTCGTCTCCATGGGCAGCCTCGGCGACCGCATCGGACGCAAGCGCATCCTGCTCATCGGCGCCACGGCCTTCGGCGCGGTATCGGTGCTCAACGCCTACGCGTCCACGCCCGAGCTGATGATCGTCGCCCGGGCCCTGCTCGGCGTCGCGGGCGCCACCCTGATGCCCGCCACCCTCGCACTGATCCGCAACCTCTTCCACGACCCGCGCGAACGCAGCCTGGCCGTCGGCGTCTGGGGCGCGGCGGCCTCGGCCGGCGCCGCGGTCGGTCCGGTCGTCGGCGGGTTCCTGCTGGAGCACTTCTGGTGGGGCTCGGTGTTCCTGATCAACCTGCCCGTGATGGCCGTCCTGGTCGTCGTCGGCATCAAGCTGCTGCCCGAGTCCCGCAACCCGAACCCGGGCCCCTGGGACATGGTCAGCGTCGTCCTCTCCCTGGTCGGCATGGTCGGTGTCGTCTACGCCGTGAAGGAGGCCGCCGCGCACGGCTTCGCCTGGGCCACGCTCGCCGCGGGCCTGCTGGGCGCCGCCGCCCTCCACGGCTTCGTCCGCCGCCAGCTGACCATGCCGGTCCCGCTGCTCGACATGCGGCTGTTCCGCAGCCGCGGCTTCAGCGGCGCGGTGCTGGCCGACCTGCTGACCATCCTCGGGCTCTCCGGCGTGGTGTTCTTCCTCTCCCAGTACCTGCAACTGGTCCAGGGCAGGCGGCCGTTCGAGGCGGGGCTGGCCGAACTGCCGGCCGCCGTCGGCGCGGTCGTGGCGGGCCTGCTCGCCGGGCGGGCGGCCCGGCGCTTCTCGGTCCGCGCCGTGGTCTCCGGCGGCCTCGCCGCCGTCGGCCTCTCGCTCGCCGCGCTGAGTTTCGTCGGCCAGCACACCGGCTACCCCCTGCTGGGCGCGGCCCTGCTCGTCGTCGGCGTCGGCGCCGGATTCTCGTTCACCGTCACCGCCGACGTGATCCTGTCCAGCGTGCCCAAGGAGCAGGCGGGCTCCGCCTCGGCGGTCTCGGAGACGGCGTACGAACTCGGTGCCGCCCTCGGTATCGCGGTGCTCGGCTCGATCGTGACCGGCGTCTACCGCGACTTCTCCGGCCCGGCCGGCACGCCGGAGGCGGCCCACGAGTCGCTGGGCGGCGCGGTGGAGATCGCGTCCGGCCTCCCCGCCCCCTCGGCGGACGTCCTGCTGAACGCCGCCCGCCAGGCCTTCGTCGACGGCCTGACCCTCGCGACGGGCGTGGGCGCGGCCGTCCTCCTGGCCGCCGCGGCGGCCTCCTGGTTCCTGCTGCGGGGTCAGCGCCTGGAGGACGGGGTGGAACACCCCTGACCGCCGGCAGGTGAGGAGAGCCGGCGGCCCGGCGACCGCACGGCGGCGACGGACGACCGCGGGGGAGGGCACCGTCCTTCCCCGCGGTCGTCCGTCGCCCGTACCGCGGGGCCGTCCGGCCGCACCGGGAGAGAGCGGCGCGGGGCCCCTCGGGCAGGGGGGTGACCAGGACGCTGGTGCACGGACCGGCCCGGCGGCGTCCGCGCGACGGCGACGACGGCCCTCCGCCGCCACACCGGGCAGGGCGCCACCGAGGGCCGCCCGGGCGCCCTGCCGGACCAGGCGTCGCCCCGCTCCGCTCCCCAAGCCGTCGCACACGGAACGGCGGGCCGCTCACCGAGCGACCCGCCGTTCTCCGTCCTCGCGCCGCGCGGCCTACGCCGCCTTGGCCTTGCTCGCGTACATGTCCACGTACTCCTGGCCGGACAGCTGCATGACCTCGGTCATCACGGAGTCGGTGACGGCCCGCAGGACGTAGCGGTCGCGGTCCATCCCCTCGTAGCGGGAGAACTCCATCGCCTCGCCGAAGCGGACCGTGACCCTGCCCGGCCGGGGCAGACCCGCGCCGCCCGGCTGGAGCTTGTCGGTGCCGATCATGGCGAACGGCACCACGGGGGCGCCCGTCATCAGCGTGAGGCGCGCGATGCCGGTGCGGCCCCGGTAGAGGCGGCCGTCGGGGGAGCGGGTGCCCTCGGGGTAGATGCCGAAGACCCGCCCCTCGTCCAGCACCCGGCGCCCGGTCATGAGCGCGGCGACACCGCCCCGGCCACCGTCGCGGTCCACCGGGATCATGCCGACGCCGGTGAAGAACCAGGCCATCAACCGGCCCTTGAAGCCCTTGCCGGTGACGTACTCGTCCTTGCCGATGAAGAAGACCTGCCGGTCGCAGACGAGCGGGAGGATCATCGAGTCGATGAAGGTGAGGTGGTTGCCGGCCAGGATCACCGGACCGTCGCCCGGGATGTTCTCCACGCCCTCCACCCGTGGGCGGAACATCAGGCGCATGATCGGTCCGAGCACTGCCTTGATGAGCGCGAAGCGGGACAACGGGTCCTCCGGTGTCGGGGATGCGGTATGTGTCTGTGCAGGTGAGGACATTACTCGCGGCCGAGGGGGTCGCGCACGTCGGGTCATGCGGGTCTTACACGGTGTTGACGTGCGTTCACCTGCGGTGCGACGGCGTCGGGCGGGCGCGACGCGGCGACGGGAGTGTGAGGCAGGTCGCGTCCGCGGGTGCGGAATCCCGCGCCGGTCCTCGTCTCTCCCACCGTGCTCCGTGTCGTCGTACCGCCGTCACCGTCACCGTCCCGGTCCGCGGGGACCGGCGTCGCCGGTCCGCCGGGGGGTCCGGGCACGGCCCGGATCGAAACACACGCGACGCGCGGACTGCGCGAGGCGCGCCGCCGGAGCCGGGCCGCCGACCCCTTCTCCGGCCACGGCTCGTCCCATGGCGCCCTGACGACCGCGGCCACCGACCGCGTACCCCGCTCCGCCGCCCCGAAGCCGACGAGACGTCAGACATCGCGCCCCACCGGTACCTCCACGCCCATGCGACATCCTCACGCACCCGCGTGTTCCGGCCGCGGTCTCCCGTTGGTCATGTACGCGCCCCTACGATCGGCCCGCACTGACGGTCGACGGCAGGAGGGCCCCATGGGAACGCAGGACTCGGACGAACGGACGGGCGGCACCGGACGCAGGGCGCTCCTCGGAGCGGCGGTGCTCGGCGCGGGCGGAGCCGTACTCGGCCTGTCCGGCACGGCGAGAGCCGCCGACCCCCGGCACGGCGGAGGTCACGGCGGCGGCGTGAAGAGCCTGCCGGTCCCGACCGTCATCGGTCACCGCGGCGCCAGCGGATACCGGCCCGAGCACACCTTCGGCGCCTACGACCTCGCCCTCGACATGGGCGCCGACATCGTCGAGGCCGGAGACCTGGTCCCCACCAGGGACGGTCATCTCGTCTGCCGGCACGAGCCGGAGATCGGCGGCACCACGGACGTCGCCGACCACCCCGAGTTCGCCGACCGCAAGCGCACCAAGCTGCTCGACGGCGTCTCCACCACCGGCTGGTTCACCGAGGACTTCACGCTCGCCGAACTCAAGACGCTGCGCGCGACCGAACGCATCCCCGCCAACCGCCCGCACAACACCCTCTACGACGGCCGCTGGGAGATCCCCACCTTCGAGGAGGTGCTGCGCTGGCAGAACGAGCAGACCCGCAGGCGCGGCAGGCAGGTGTGGATCTATCCCGAGCTGAAGCACCCCACCTACTTCCGGGAGCTGGGCCTCGGCACCGAGGAGCGCCTCGCACGGCTGCTGCGCAAGTACGGCAAGGACGGGAAGAACTCGCCCGTCATCATCCAGTCCTTCGAGCCCACCAGCATCCAGCGGATGAACAGGCTCGTCGGCAACCCCCTCGCCGTCCTGCTGTCCGGCGCGAACAGCCGGCCCTGGGACTTCGTGAAGACCGGCGACCCGCGTACGACGGCCGACCTCGTCACGCCGAAGGGCCTGAAGGAGATCGCCGGCTACGCGCAGGGCATCGGCCCGACCCTCGACCTGATCATCCCGAAGGACTCCGCCGGCCGGCTCACCGAGCCGACCACGCTCGTCCGCGACGCGCACCGGGCGGGCCTGATCCTGCACCCGTACACGATGCGCAACGAGAACCCCTTCCTCCCCGCGGACTTCCGCAAGGGCGGCGACCCCGACGCCTACGGCGACGTCTTCGCCGCTTTCCGGACCTACTTCGCGACCGGCATCGACGGTGTCTTCACCGACCACCCGGACACGGGCGTCCTGGCCCGCGAGGACTTCGTCAACGGTCACGCGTGAGACCCCGGTTGGGGTGAGCTTCGGCCGCCCGGGCAACCCGCCGCCCGGGCGGCCGCGTCGACCTGCATATGACATCCGACCTGGTCGCCGCCCTGCGTCCGCTGCTCACCGCCGAGGCCTCGGCCGAGGCCCATGCGTCCGGGGCCGAGGCTGGCGACCTCGAACAGGCGGTCTGGCTGCGCCTGCTGGAACACCTGGAGGCCGACGGACCGCCCCCCGACCCCCACCGCTGGCTGCGCAGCGCCGTCCGCAGCGAGGCCCGCCGCACCCGCCGCATCCGCCGCGACGAGCGCCCCTACGCGACCGAACCCGCCGTCGCCGCCGAGCAGGAACCCGAGCAGCTCGCGCTCAGCGCGGCACGCCACCGAGCCCTGCGCGAGGCCGTGCGCCGGCTGCCCGGCCGCTGCCCCCGGCTGCTGGAGGCACTGTTGTCGCCCAGGGACCTCACCTACCGCGAGATCGCGGGCGAGTTGGGTATCTCACAGGGCAGCCTCGGTCCGGAACGTTCCCGATGTCTCGGATGTCTGCGACGGCTGCTGGCACCGGAGGTTGCGGCCCGCTGAGGACGGGGATAGGAGTGGGGGACCACAACTGATCAGGTGAGCGGGAGGCATGCGCACATGGGCATGAGCGTGACCATCTCGGCGGCGACCGAGCAGGATGCCGAGCAGATCTTCCGGCTGCAGTACCTCTGCTTCCAGGGCGAGGCGGCGCTGCACGGCAACTACCGCATCGACCCGCTCGTCCAGACCCTCGACTCCGTGCGCGAGGAGGTCGGCGCCGACTGCGTCTTCGTCGCGCGGCTCGGCGACGAGGTCGTCGGATCGGTGCGCGGCAGGGTGACCGAGGACGGGGCCGCGTCCATCGGCACGTTGTGCGTCCACCCCCGGCTGCAGGGACACGGCATCGGTGCCCGGCTGCTGCGCGCGGCCGAGTCGGCACTCGCCGGGGAGCGGGGCGCCAAGCGCTTCCGCCTGCACACCGGGCGCAGCGAGAGCAACCTGCGGCTGTACCGGCGGGTCGGCTACGAGACGGTCGGGACCGCGCAGGGCGCGGACGGCGTTCCCATGATCATCCTGGAGAAGCCGGCCGGCGCGTACGTGACGACGGCCTGAGGCACCGGCCACCGCCGGGCCCGGTCGCTAGGCGGCGCGGGCCCGGCGCAGCCAGAACAGTGCCGACAGGGGCAGGAGCACCGGGATGAACAGGTACCCCATCCCGAAGTCCGACCACACCGTCGCGTCGGGGAAGGCGGACGGCTCCACCAGCGTCCAGGTGCCGACCGCGAGCACACCCACCAGCTCCGCGGCGCAGCACACCAGCGCCACCCGGCGGGCCGTCTCGCCGCCGCGCACCAGGGTGTAGGTGATGAAGCCGTAGACGACACCCGCGATCGCCGACAGCGTGTAGGGGAGCGGGGCCCGGTCGAACTCGGTCGCGATCTGGTACGCGGACCGCGACACGGCGCCGACCACCATCACCCCGTACAGCCACACCAGCAGGATGCCGGGCCCGCCGATCAGCCGCTTCCCGTCCCGCTGTCGCTCCGTCGCCGCCATGTCAGCCTCCCCAGATGTCGTACAGCCGCACCTGGAGGACGGCGAGGACGACCCCGCCCGCGGCGACCGTCACCGAGCCCCAGCGGGTGCGCTCGGCCAGCGACATGAAGCCCGCCGCCGGCACGCAGGCGAAGGAACCCAGCAGATACGCCACGAAGATCGTCGTGCCCTGTTCCGGCTCCTCGCCCCGCGCCAGGAGCACGATCCCGACCACCAGCTGGATCAGCGCCAGCAGGGTGACCACGGCCATGCCGATGAAGTGCCAGTCCTTCGTCGGCTGGTCACGGTAGGCGGCCCAGCCGCACCAGGCGGCGAGCAGCAGCGCGGCGACGCCGGTCACCAGCGTCAGGACGTCAAGCATGGCAGCGACCCTATTACGCCCGAAAAGCCTCGCCGCGCCCGGGCCCGCCCCGGCGCCGCGGCGGGCCCGGGCGGGGGGACGGCAACACCCGGCCTCCCCGTAGGGTCGAGGGCATGCACCTCCACGCACAGGCCCTCCTGTTCGACAACGACGGCACCCTCGTCTCCACCCTCGACTCCGTGCGCCGCTGCTGGACGCGGTGGGCCGGTGAGTACGGGATCACGGCGGAGCAGTTCGGGCGGGTCGAGCTGCACGGGCGGCCGGCCGCGGAGATAGCCGCGGACCTGCTCCCCGCCGACGTGGTGCCGCAGGCCGTCGTGCGGATCGAACAGCTGGAGGTCGAGGACGTGCCGGACGGCGGCGTGCACCTGCTGCCCGGTACCCGGGACCTCCTCGCCGCGCTGCCCGCCGACCGCTGGGCCGTCGTCACCTCGGCCACCCGGCGGCTCGCCGAGGCCCGGCTCGGTGCCGTCGGCATCCTCCCCAAGACGCTGGTCGCCGCCGACGACATCACCCGCGGCAAGCCCGACCCCGAGCCCTACCTGCTCGGCGCCCGCGCCCTCGGCGTGGACCCGGCCGCCTGCGTCGTCTTCGAGGACGCCCCCGCCGGACTCCAGGCCGGCCGCGCCGCCGGCATGACGACCGTGGCGTTGGCCACAACCCACCGCGCCGACGAGCTCGACGCCGACCTCGTGGTCCCCGACCTGTCGGCCTTGTCGGTACTGGTCACCGACGGAGGAATCGACATCTCCGTACGGAACTGAACCGCGCCCGGCGCGTCCGCTCACCGTCCATCGCTGTCCAGCATCCGGACAGCGGCGTCCGGGCGGGACCGCACGTCTGCTTTACTGATCGCATGAGCACGACGAGCGACCGCACCCCTGCGACCGAGGCGACGATGACGCCCGGTGCTCGTTGTACGTGTCGAATGTGCGCCTTCTAGAGGGCCCCTGCACCACCTGAGCCTCGCGCCCCGAAGCGAGCGCCCGCTCACGGCCGCCACCGCGTCCCCGCACCCGGCCGAGCCACGCCCCGCGCACACGTTTCTCCCCGGCTCCACCACCGCGCATCGCCACCGCGAGAACCATGCCGCGTTCCGATGGACCCCCTGAACTCCGAAGAAACACGCCCCGTGCCGGCACCCACCACCGCGCCGCGCACTCGACAGTGACGGAAACCCACGTGATCACCACATCGGGCCTCACGAAGGTCTACCGCTCCCGCGGCCGCGAGGTCACCGCCCTGGACGGCGTCGACCTGCACGTCCGCGAGGGAGAGGTGTACGGCGTCATCGGCCAGTCCGGCGCCGGCAAGTCCTCGCTCATCCGCTGCGTCAACCTCCTGGAGCGCCCCACCGCCGGCACGGTCACCGTCGCGGGCCAGGACCTCACCGCGCTCGCCGGCCGCGGCCCGCGCGCCGGCCGGGAACTGCGGGAGGCCCGCAGCCGGATCGGCATGGTCTTCCAGCACTTCAACCTGCTCTCCACCCGGACCGTGCAGGACAACGTCGAACTGCCGCTGGAGATCCTCGGCAAGTCCGGGCAGGAACGTTCCCGCAAGGCACTGGAGCTGCTCGACCTCGTCGGTCTCGCCGACAAGGCCAAGGCCTACCCGGCCCAGCTCTCCGGCGGCCAGAAGCAGCGCGTCGGCATCGCCCGCGCCCTGGCCGGCGACCCCAAGGTCCTGCTCTCCGACGAGGCGACCAGCGCCCTCGACCCGGAGACCACCCGCTCCATCCTCCAGCTGCTGCGCGACCTCAACCAGCAGCTCGGTCTGACCGTCCTGCTCATCACCCACGAGATGGACGTCGTCAAGCGCGTCTGCGACTCGGCCGCCCTCATGGACCGGGGCCGGATCGTGGAGTCCGGCACCGTCGGCGACCTGCTCGCCACCCCGGGCTCCGAACTGGCCGCCGCGCTCTTCCCGGTCGGCGGCGAGGCGTCCGCGGACGACCGCACCGTCCTGGACGTCACCTTCCACGGCGAGGCCGCCACCCAGCCCGTCATCTCCCAGCTCTCCCGCACCTACAACATCGACATCTCGATCCTCGGCGCCGCCATCGACACCGTCGGCGGCCTCCAGGTCGGCCGGATGCGCATCGAACTGCCCGGCCGCTACGAGGACAACGTCGTACCCGTCGGCTTCCTGCGCGAACAGGGACTCCAGATCGACGTGGTGAACGCCGACACCCCCGACGGCGACACGGTGAACGAGGACCAGCCGCTGCTGGTGAAGGAAGGTGCCAAGTGACCTGGTCCGAGATGCAGCCCCTGCTGGAGCAGGCCTGTCGCGAGACCCTGGTCATGGTCGGCTGGTCGACCCTGATCGCCGTCGTCGGCGGACTCCCGCTGGGCATCCTGCTGGTGCTGACCGACAAGGGCGGCCTGCTGCAGAACACCGTGGTGAACAAGGTCATCGGCCAGATCGTGAACATCGGCCGCTCGCTGCCGTTCATCATCCTCATGGTCGCCCTGATGAACTTCACCCGCTGGATCACCGGCACGACCATTGGCAGCGAGGCCGCGATCGTGCCGCTCGCCATCGGCGGCATCCCGTTCTTCGCGCGGCTGGTCGAGACGGCCGTCCGCGAGGTCGACGGCGGTCTCGTCGAGGCCGTCCAGGCCATGGGCGGCAACACCTGGACCATCGTCCGCAAGGTCCTGGTCCCCGAGGCGCTCCCGTCACTGATCGCGAGCACCACCACCACGGTCATCGCCCTCATCGGCTACTCCGCCATGGCCGGCACCGTCGGCGGCGGCGGCCTCGGCGACCTCGCCGTCCGCTACGGCTACCAGCGCTTCGAGACCGGCCTGATGTGGATCACCGTCGCGCTCCTCGCCGTCGTCATCTCGCTCATCCAGTTCGCCGGCGACGCCGCGGCCCGCGCCCTGCACCGCCGCGGCGGACGCGGGGGCGCCGGGCCCCGCCTCCGGCTGCTCCGGGCCAAGGAGCCCGCGGCGGCCGACGTGAGCAAGGCGGCGTGACCCGCCCGCCCCGCCGCCCCCCAAGACCCCCCGTTCCACCCGTGACGGGTCGCACCACCTCAGGAAAGGCACTTTTCGTGCGTAACACTGCCAAGATCACCACCGCTGTCCTCGCCGCCGGAGCCCTCACCCTCGGCCTCTCCGCCTGCGGCTCGGACAAGGACTCCGCCTCCGACACCTCCGGCCCGCTGGTCGTCGCCGCGACGCCCGTACCGCACGCCGAGATCCTCAACTACGTCAAGGACAACCTGGCGGAGAAGGAGGGCCTCGACCTGGAGGTCAAGGAGTTCACCGACTACGTCACGCCGAACACGGCGACGGAGGACGGCTCGGTGGGCGCCAACTACTTCCAGACCGAGCCCTACCTCGAGGACTTCAACAAGAAGAACGGCACCCACCTGAAGTCCCTCGCCTCGGTGCACCTGGAGCCGCTCGGCCTCTACTCCGAGAAGGCCGACAAGGTCGACGACCTGAAGAACGGCGCGACGATCGCCCTTCCCAACGACACCGTCACCGAGGCCCGCGCCCTGCAGCTGCTCGCCTCGGAGGGCCTGGTCACCCTCAAGGACGGCGCGGGCAACTCGGCCACTCCCGCCGACATCACCAAGAACCCGAAGAACCTCAAGTTCAAGGAGCTGGAGGCGGCCCAGACCCCCCGCTCCCTGGGTGACGTCGACGCGGCGGTCATCAACGGCAACTACGCCCTCGAGGCCGACCTCAAGCCCGCGAAGGACGCCCTCGTCCTGGAGTCCGCCGAGGACAACCCGAACGTCAACCTCCTCGTCGTCAAGGAGGGTCAGGAGGACGACCCGCGCGTGAAGAAGCTCGCCAAGCTCCTCACCTCGCCCGAGGTCAAGAAGTTCATCGAGGACAACTACGCCGGGTCCGTGCTCCCGACCTTCTGATCCTCCCGCCGCACACCACGGGGTCCCTCCACCGGAGCGGACCCCGTGGTGCGGTTGCGTGCTCACATGCTGCATGCTGGGCAGTTCGAGTAGGCCCCGACGGTTCCACAGGTTACGGAGCGGCGCATGACGAGCACCTTCCCCAACATCTCCATCAGCACGGAGCGGTTGGTGCTGCGCCCCCTCGACGAGGACGACGTCCCCGCCCTCGCCGCCATGATGAACGACGAGCAGGTCGCCGCCTGGACCCACGTGCCCCAGCCCTACACCGAGCGCACCGCCCGCACCTGGATCGCCGAGCACGTCCCCGCGGAACGCGCGGCGGGCCGGGGACTCGACCTCGCCGTCACCGAGTTCCTCACCCAGCGCCTGGTGGGCACCGTCCGGCTGACCAACACCGACTGGCACGTACGGTCGACCGAACTGTCCTACATCGTCGCCCCCTGGGCCCGGGGGGAGGGCTACGCCTCGGAGGCGGCGCTCGCCACCACCCAATGGCTCTTCGGCGACCAGAAGTTCGAACGCGTCGAGCTGCGCACCGCCGCCGACAACACCGCCTCCCAGCAGGTCGCCCAGAAGATCGGCTGCATCAGCGAGGGCGTGCTGCGCAACGCCTGCATAGCCCGCGTCCGTACCGACGGGGACGTCTGGACGGACGTACGCACCGATTTCATCGTGTGGAGCCTGCTGCCGGAGGACATCGAGGGCACCGCCGGACAACTGGCGGACGAGAACGGTTTCACCGGGTTCACGGACTGGAACTGATCCACAGGGCCCCGACAGCCCGGCACGACCCCGTCCCGAGGCCGCACCGGGTACCCTCACGGGGCGCGCCCGCGAACGGCTCCGCGACACGACCTGCGAAACCTGGAGACTGACGACGATGGCCGACCGGGTCACGGTGATCGGCTGGGACGGTTCGCCACTGACCGCCGCGGCACGCTCCGCACTGGGAGCCGCCACACTGGTGGCCGGTGCCTCCCACCACCTGGCACTTCCCGAGGTACCGCCCGCCGCCGAACGCATCCGCCTCGGCAGCGCCGCCCTCGCCGCCCGCCGCATCGCCGCCCACCGCGGCACGGCGGTCGTCCTCGCCGACGGCGACCCGGGCTTCTTCGGCGTCGTACGCACCCTGCGCGCTCCCGAGTTCGGCCTCGAGGTCGAAGTCGTCCCCGCGGTCTCCTCCGTGGCCACCGCCTTCGCGCGCGCCGGCATGCCCTGGGACGACGCCCATGTGGTCGTCGCCCACCCCCGTACCCTGCGACGCGCGGTGAACGTATGCCGAGCGCACACCAAGGTCGCCGTTCTCACCTCCCCGGGTGCCGGGCCGGCCGAACTCGGTCTGCTGATGGAGGGCATCCACCGCACCTTCGTCATCTGCGAGGAACTCGGTACCACGCGCGAACAGGTCACCGTCGTCACCTCCGAGAAGGCCGCCGACCACACCTGGCGCGACCCGAACGTCGTCATCGTCGCCGGCGGGGCGCTCGGGCCGGGCGCCCCGACCGACGGCACCGGGTGGATCGCCGGACGCGATCCCGCCGCCGGGCCGCGCGGCTGGTCGCTGCCCGCCGAGGCATACGGCGGTGAACCGGGAGAGGGCGAGAGCGACCTGATCCGCACCGCCCAACTCGCCCGGCTCGGACCTCGCCTCGGCGACCTGGTGTGGGACATCGGCTGCGGCGGCGGCGCCTTCGCCACGGATGCCGCCCGCGGGGGCGCCGCCGTCATCGCCGTGGACCGCGACCCGGACGCCTGCGCCCGGACCGAGGCCGCCGCACGGCACTTCGGCGTCCAGGTCCAGACCGTGCACGGCACCGCTCCGCACGTCCTGGAGGACCTCCCCGAGCCGGACGTCGTCCGCGTCGGTGGCGGGGGAGCGGCCGTGGTCTCCGCCGTCGCCGACCGGCGACCGCAGCGCATCGTGGCGCACGCCGCGACCCGCGACGCGGCCGAACTCGTGGGCAGGAACCTGAAGGAGCACGGCTACCGGGTCGAGTGCGCCCTGCTGCAGTCCATCGGGCTCGACACGCAGTCCTGGACGGAGACGGAGCGGAGCGTGGTGTTCCTGCTCAGCGGGGAGATCCAGCGGCGCGAAGCGCCCCGTTGAACGGTGCCGGGCGGGACCGCCCGGCACCGCGCCCCGTGATCGGGTTGTCATACCTCGCGGGGTAGGCTGGCGGACTGTTGTACCGCAGTGGGACACCCGGCACTTCGTCGGTCGAAGTCACTGAAAACCCGTCTGTTCCGGGCGGGGTGTGGTACGGCAGAACCGAGGGACGCGCAACGTGGCGCAGTCCACAGCGGGCCGTCGCGGATCAAGCTGTCGTGACGGGGGAACGACCGCGACAATGCCACTCAGTGGCTTTGTCGTCATTTCCGGCGGGTCGTTCGTGCCGCTGGGCACGCACGCTCGTTCTCCACTGTGGGGGCGGTCGGTGCGCCGTCCCGGGCGAGCTGGTCGTAGAAGCACTAACCGATGGGCGAGGGGTTACGCATGACCGACACCGGCCAGATCCCGGGCGAGGGGCTGCCGGAGAACGCAGGCATGGTGGACCAGCCGGGCGTCCCCGCGCCCGGCGCGTACACCTACCTCTCCGAGACCACCGCCGAGGACGAGGACCTCCTGCTGTTGCCGGGCGCGCAGAGCGCCTGGGGCAACGAGGTCGCGCCGCCCGCGCCGGAGCCGGTCGTCGAGACCGTGCACCAGCCGGGACCGCACGAGATGTCCGGCCGCGACAGCGGCTCGGTCGACCTCGGCGGAGTCCGTCTGCCCGATCCGGCCCAGGAGTCCGCGTCCGCCCCGGCTCCGCCGCGCAGGCCCCTGCACCTCGGTCCGCCGATCCCCGACACCTCGGCGAGCCCGGTCCGTTCCCTCGCCGACCGCGGCCCCGCCGACGTCCCGGTACGGCACGCCGGGCCGCCGACCGCCGGCCCCGAGTACCTCGACGTGCCGCAGCCCGTCGCGATGCCCCCGCAAGGCGCGGCGCCCTGGGCCGCGCAGGCGGCTCCGCAGACGCCGGGGACCCCGGCGGAGGCCGGGGCGATGCATGCGGAAACGGTTGTTCCGGTACCGGAGCAGGAGCGTGAGCCGGTGGGTGCCGCGCAGGCGCTCGTGACCCGCGTGGCGACGGAGGCCGTGGCGGCGACGGGCGGGGCGACGGGGGAGCCGGGCATCACGGACGAGTCCGCCGAACCCGCCGAGCTCGCTGCGCCGACCGGGGAGACCGGGCCGGACGGGGAGATCGTCGCCGACGTCCGGGGCGACGCCGTGCCCGGGGTTGTGCCCGGACCCTCCGACGGTGGCGACGCGGTGGCGGGTAGCGAGGTGCCGGACGGCCCGTCGGCCCCGGCCCCCGGTGCCGGTGTTCCGGAGGCGGTCGCCGACGCAGCGGCCGGTGAGGGGTCCGTTCCGACGGAGGCTTCGGTGCCCGCGGCCGACCCGGCCGTCACCGCTCCCTCGGCCCCGGAGGTCGAGGCGACGCAGGGCGAGGCGGTACAGGTCGAGGCCGTGCAGGTGGGCGAGCCGGACGCGGCACCCGTGCCCGGTGCCGACGACACCGTCCAGCCCGCTCCGCCCGCCGAGCCCTTCCAGGCCGTCGCCGAGCAGCCGGCGGCCGGGGAACCCGAGGCGTCCCAGGCCGCCGAGCCCCAGGCGACGGTCCAGGCCGTCGAGCCGACCGTGACGCATGAGCAGCATGAGCCGCAGGGCACCCTCCTAGCCGAGGCCCCCGAGGCCCCCGAGGCCCCCGAGGCCCCCGAGGCGCCGGGCGTCCAGGCATCCGACGCGTCCGACGCCCATGAGGATGCCCAGGCGTCCGAGGCGGCCGGTCCCGAGTTCGCGGTGGCCGAACCGTCCGCCGAGGCCCAGCAGCTGCCGGAGGCGCCGACCTCCGCCGAGCAGCCGGACCCCGTACAGGAGCCGTCCGCGCAGCCCGAACCGCCTTCGCTACCCGAGCAGTCCGCACAGCCCGAGCCGCCCCGACCGGACGTCCAGCCCACGGCGACGCACCCGGAACCGGACGCGCAGGCCGTGCCGCCGGCTGTCGCCCCGCCGTCGGACGTCCTCCCCGGCGCCGTGGCCGCGCCGGCCACCGAGGCCGTCACCGAGGCCGCGCCGGAGACAGGGACCGCGTCGGACGTCCTGGCCGCCGCCCCGGCTGCCGAACCCGTTGCCCCCGAGCCCGCCGCCCCGGTCGCGCCGGTCCTCCAGGCCGACCCGGTCGACCCGCAGCCGGCTCAGGGGCCCCGGTCCCTGCCGGAAGCCGACCCGACGTGGGAAGCGGACGCGCCCCGGCCCCTGCCCGAAGCCGTGGAGACGGAGGGTGCATCGTCGGTGGCCGCGGAACCGGTGCCTCACCCTGAGCAGCCCGCAGACGCGCCCGGCGCCTACGCGGAGCAGCCCGCGGACATGCCCGGCGAACACGCGGTGCAGCCCGAACACGCGGTGCAGCCCGAACACGCGGCGCAGCCCGGACACCCGGCGCAGCCCGAAGGCGCGTATCCCGACCAGTCGCCGACCGGGTTCGTGCCCGTCGCCGGCGGCCAGGTGCCCACGACCCCGCAGCTCGCGCCGACGCCGCCCGAGGGCCTCGTCCTCCCGGCGGAGGCCCAGGTGCCCGCTTCGGCGACCCCGGTCCCCGCTCCGCGCGAGGCCGACCCCGACGTCGCCCAGAACGCCGACGACCTCGACACCCGCGGCGCCGACCAGGAAGACGACGCGGCCCGCACGGAACCGGCCGCGCAGCCGCGCCCGGACGTCCCCGCAGACCAGGAAGACCCGCACGACGTGAGCACGGCCGCAACGGCGGAAGCACGCCAGTCCACCGGCCCGGCGGCCCCCGCCTACGCCGACGCCGAACGCGAGGCCGTTTTGAAGGTCATGCGGGAACGCCGCGACATCCGCAACGGCTTCCGCGGCGACCCCATCCCGCACGAGGTGCTGCTGCGCGTCCTGGAGGCCGCCCACACCGCGCCCTCCGTCGGCCACTCGCAGCCCTGGGACTTCGTCGTCATCCGCTCCGCCGACACCCGGCGTGCCATGCACGAACTGGCGACGCGTCAGCGGGAGGCCTACGCCAAGTCCCTCCCCAAGGGCCGGGCCAAGCAGTTCAAGGAACTGAAGATCGAGGCCATCCTCGACACCCCGGTCAACATCGTCGTCACCGCCGACCCGACGCGCGGCGGCCGCCACACCCTGGGCCGGCACACCCAGCCGCAGATGGCCCCGTACTCCTCCGCCCTCGCGGTCGAGAACCTCTGGCTCGCCGCCCGCGCCGAGGGCCTCGGCGTCGGCTGGGTCAGCTTCTTCGACGAGCGCGAGATGGTCCGCGCCCTCGGCCTGCCCGAACACCTGGACGTCGTCGCCTACCTGTGCGTGGGCTACGTCGACGAGTTCCCGGACGAGCCCGAGCTGATGCAGGCCGGCTGGTCCAAGCGCCGCCCGCTCTCCTGGGTGGTGCACGAGGAGACGTACGGCCGTCGCGCCCTGCCCGGCGAGGCGCCGCACGACCTGCTCGCCGAGACCGTCGCGCAGATCCGCCCGCTGGACGCCAAGGCGCTCGGCGAGGCCTGGGAACGGCAGAAGCGGATGACCAAGCCGGCCGGCGCGCTCGGCATGCTGGAGATCATCTCCGCCCAGCTCTGCGGCCTGTCCCGGCAGTGCCCGCCGCCGATCCCGGAGCCCGCGGCCGTCGCGGTCTTCGCCGGCGACCACGGGGTGCACGCCCAGGGCGTCACGCCCTGGCCGCAGGAGGTCACCGCCCAGATGGTGGCGAACTTCCTCGGTGGGGGAGCGGTCTGCAACGCCTTCGCCACCCAGGTCGGCGCCGAGGTGTGCGTCGTGGACGTCGGTGTCGCCACCGACCTGCCCGCCACCCCCGGTCTGCTGCCCCGCAAGGTCCGCGCGGGCACCTCCGACATGACCACCGGCCCCGCGATGACCCGCGAGGAGGCCAAGCAGGCCATCGAGGTCGGCATCGAGACCGCCCGCGACCTGGTCGCGGCCGGCAACAAGGCCCTGCTCACCGGTGAGATGGGTATCGCGAACACCACCGCGTCCGCCGCGCTGATCTCCGTCTTCACCGGTGCGGACCCGGCCGAGGTCACCGGTCGCGGCACCGGCATCAACGACGAGACGCTGGCCCGCAAGACCGAGGTCGTCCGCCGCGCGCTGGAACTCCACCAGCCGGACCCGGCCGACCCCATCGGCGTGCTCGCCGCGGTCGGCGGCTTCGAGCACGCCGCCATGGTCGGTCTGCTGCTCGGCGGCGCCTCCCTGCGGACCCCCGTGCTGCTGGACGGCGTCAGCGCCGGCGCCGCCGCCCTGGTGGCCCGCGCCATCGCCCCCGAGGTCCTCGCGGCCTGCATCGCGGGCCACCGCAGCGCCGAGCCCGGCCATGTCGCCGCCCTGAACAAGCTGGGCCTGCGCCCCCTGGTCGACCTCGACCTCCGCCTCGGCGAGGGCACCGGCGCGCTGCTGGCCCTGCCGATGGTGCAGAGCACCGCGCGGGCGATGCACGAGGTGGCGACGTTCGACTCGGCGGGCGTCACCGAGAAGTAGCCGCGACGGGGCCGGGGCGGCGCGACCGGAGATCCGTCGCCGCCCCGGCCCGCCGTACGCTGGACCGACCTCGTGCCGTCCCCGCACGTCTCCTAGAATCCGCACGTATCCCCACGTCAGGGCCGCTCCACCGCCGTAGCGCCCACCGCACCGCCAGGACGAGGAGCCCTCCCTCATGGCCGAACACCCCGCCTACCCCGTAGGCCTCCGCCTCACCGGCCGTCGCGTGGTCGTCCTCGGCGGCGGTCAGGTCGCCCAGCGCCGCCTGCCCGCCCTCATCGCGGCGGGCGCGGACATCCGCCTCGTGTCCCCCGCGGCGACCCCCTCGGTCGAGGCGATGGCGGACGCGGGAGAGATCGCGTGGGAGCGGCGCCCGTACACGGAGGGCGACCTCGCGGACGCCTGGTACGCCCTGATCGCCACCAGCGACACCGCGGCCAACGCCGCCGCCTCCGCGGAGGCCGAGCGGCACCGCGTCTGGTGCGTCCGCTCCGACGACGCCGACGAGGCCACGGCGTGGACACCGGCGACCGGCCACAGCGAGGGCGTCACCGTCGCCGTGCTCACCACGGACGCGCGCGGCCGCGACCCCCGCCACACCGCCGCCATCCGGGACGCGGTCGTGGAGGGCCTGCGCGACGGCACCCTCGTCGCCCCGCACCACCGCACCCGCACCGCCGGGGTCTCCCTCGTCGGTGGCGGCCCGGGCGACCCCGACCTGATCACCGTCCGCGGCCGCCGCCTGCTCGCCGAGGCCGACGTGGTCATCGCCGACCGGCTCGGCCCGCGCGACCTGCTCGCCGAGCTGCCGCCGCACGTCGAGGTCATCGACGCGGCGAAGATCCCCTACGGCCGTTTCATGGCCCAGGAGGCCATCAACAACGCGCTCATCGAGCACGCCAAGCAGGGCAAGGCCGTCGTACGGCTGAAGGGCGGCGACCCGTACGTCTTCGGGCGGGGGATGGAGGAGGCGCAGGCGCTGGCCGAAGCGGGTATCCCGTGCACCGTCGTCCCCGGCATCTCCAGCTCCGTCTCGGTCCCCGGAGCAGCCGGCATCCCGGTCACCCACCGGGGCGTCGCCCACGAGTTCACCGTGGTCAGCGGCCATGTCGCCCCCGACGACGAGCGCTCCCTGGTCGACTGGCCCTCCCTCGCCAAGCTGACCGGCACCCTCGTGATCCTCATGGGCGTCGACAAGATCGGCCGGATCGCCGAGACCCTCGTCGCGCACGGAAAGTCCCCCGAGACCCCGGTCGCCCTCGTCCAGGAGGGCACCACGGCCGCCCAGCGCCGGGTCGACGCCACCCTCGCGACGGTCGCCGACACGGTCGTCGCGCAGGAGGTCAGGCCACCCGCCGTCATCGTCGTCGGCGAGGTCGTCGGCGTCGGCCCGCACGCCGGCACCGGCCCGCACGGGGCGGTGTGACATGGGCGAACTCCTCACGATCGACGACCCCGACGACCCGCGCCTGCACGACTACACCAACCTGACCGACGTCGAACTGCGCCGCCGCCGCGAGCCCGCCGAGGGCCTCTTCATCGCCGAGGGCGCAAAGGTCGTCCGACGGGCCGGCGAAGCGGGCTACGCGATGCGGTCGATGCTGCTCTCCGCCAAGTGGGTCGACACGATGCGCGACATCATCGACGAGGCTCCCGCCCCGGTGTACGTCGTCGACCCGGCCCTCGCCGAGCAGGTCACCGGCTACCACGTGCACCGCGGCGCCCTCGCCTCGATGCAGCGCAAGCCGCTGCCGACGGCGTCCGACCTCCTGACGGCCACCCGCCGCGTCGTCGTCATGGAGTCGGTCAACGACCACACCAACATCGGCGCGATCTTCCGTTCCGCCGCCGCCCTCGGACTGGACGCGGTCCTGCTCTCACCGGACTGCGCCGACCCGCTGTACCGGCGCAGCGTGAAGGTCTCCATGGGCGCCGTCTTCTCGGTTCCGTACGCCCGCCTGGACACCTGGCCGGCCGGACTCGAGGCGGTCCGCGAGGCGGGCTTCGCGCTCCTCGCCCTCACTCCCGACGCACGGGCCAAGGCCCTCGACGAGGTGGCCCCGCACCGGATGGACCGGGTGGCGCTCATGCTGGGCGCCGAGGGCGACGGACTCTCCCGGCGGGCCCTGGCGGCGTCCGACGAGTGGGTCCGCATCCCCATGTCCCACGGTGTCGACTCCCTGAACGTGGGTGCGGCGGCAGCGGTCGCCTTCTACGCGGTGACGGCGGGCCGACCCCCGGAGTGAGGCTGCGGTCCGGCCGTCGCCGTGCGGGAGCCCGCCCTGTGATCCGGACCTCCGCAGCCGCCGTACGGTCCGGTCCGGCCCTCAGAGTCCGACCGCATGCCACCCGGGCGTGTCGCCGCGTCCGTCGACGCGCTCCTGCTGCGCCCGCACACCGCCCCGGTCGTCGCCCAGCCCCCTGGACGGTCCCTGGCAGCCCTGCGCGGCGGCGATACCCAGCGCGACCAGCAGGGTCACGACCACGAACACGAACAGACGCTGCCGCAGCAGCCGCGGATTGGCGGGCCGCCGCCAGCGGGTCCCGGTCGGCCTCGGCGCCGTACGGCCGGGGCCGCCGCGCGGCGTGGGCCGGCCCCCGCTGTCGTGGCGGGAGGTGCTGCGGCCGGTGTTGCTGCGGGAGGCGGGTGTGGGCCGCCCCCCGGAGCGGGCGCCCGAACCGTTGCCCCCGCGCGGGGCGCTGCCGCCCCGTGCGCCGGACCCGCCCCGTGACGGCGTGCCACCGCGGGAGGGATCGGCGCCGCGCGAGGGCGCGCCGCCGCGTGCGGGCGCCGGCCCACGGGATCCCGACGTGCTCCGTGGAGCGGGCGTGCCCTGCGCGCCCGGCCGGCTCTGCGGACGCCGCTGAGCACGCTCCGGATAGGTGTCGGCGAGCCGTCCCGTGGGCAGGTCGGCCTCCGCGCTGCGCGGCGCGGGGGGCCGTACGTCGGCCAGGCCCTGGGCCTCCCGGGCGGCGATCTCCTTGAGCCGCAAGGACAGTTGCAGCGTGCTCGGGCGTTCCTCGGGGTCCTTGGCCAGACACGCCCGCACCAGCGGAGCGAGGGCGTCCGGGACGCCGTGCAGCTGCGCCTCCTCGTGCACCACGCGGTACAGCATCACCTCGGAACTCCCGTGCCCGAACGGTGAGTCGCCCATCGACGCGTAGGCCAGCGTGGCGCCGAGCGAGAACACGTCCGTGGCCGGAGTGACGGCCGCCCCGCGCACCTGCTCGGGCGCGAGGAACCCGGGGGAGCCGACGGCGGTGCCGACGTGCGTGAGCGTCGAGGCGCCCGTCGCCCAGGCGATGCCGAAGTCGATGATCCGCGGCCCCTTCGGGGAGAGCAGGATGTTGGACGGCTTCAGGTCCCGGTGCACCACCCCGGCCTCGTGCACGGCGACCAGCCCCTCGGACAGGGCGGCGCCGACGGCGGCGACGTCCGCCGCGCCGAGCGGCCCCCCGTCGACGACCTTGTCGTGCAGGGAGGGGCCGGGCACGTACTGCGTGGCGAACCAGGGGCGGTCCGCGTCCAGGTCGGCGGCGACCAGCCGCGCCGTGCAGCCACCGCGGATGCGCCGGGCCGCCGACACCTCCCGGGCGAACCGCGAGCGGAACTCCTGGTCCTCGGCCAGGTCCGGCCGGATGACCTTCAGCGCGACCCGCTGCCCCTTCTTGTCGGAGCCCAGGTAGACCACGCCCATCCCACCCGCGCCGAGCCGTCTGTGAAGCCTGAACGAGCCGACGACGCGCGGGTCCTCGCGCCTCAGGCGCATCATCGCCATGTTCATCCCCGCTGCCCGGTCCCTGTGACGAGCCCCAGCTTACGTTTCCACGGCCGCCCGCGCGCAGAGGCCGCGCCCTCCGCGGGCAACGGATTGTCAGTGCGGGGTGCGAGAGTTGAGGGACGGTCAGGGAACACGTGAGCGAGCCGGTCCCGGCCGGCCGGTGATCCCAACCGGCGCGCGCGGAGGGCGGTTTGGACGGGGGGAGCGTGCGGGCGCGGAGGGGGAGGGGGGTGTCCGGGGGCCGACCGGTGCCCACGGCGCGGCGGTGGGCGAGGACGTGCGCCGAGCGGGGTCAGGGGCCCGCCGGAGCGCGGCGGAAGTGAGCGATGTCACGGGCCGGGTGCTGCGGACTGCCGGGTCCGGGGCACGTCACGAGGACGCCCCCTCCGGGAAGACCCCGAGGCGGGGCGCCCGGTCTCCACCCAGGGGAGTACGCCTCGGGAGGCGGCTCATCCTCCGGGAGGCCCGGCAATCGGTACGAGGGCATGACGACCGGTGGGCGCGGGACACCTAGATTTGAGGTCAAGCGGCGGGTGCAGCACTCGTCCCCCGAGGTCGGACGCCCGCCGCTGCGAAGACAACAACCGAACGGTCAGGAGAGGGACCATGGCCCAGACGGCACCGCGGACGCTGGTCCGCACGCGGCAGGACCGCCGTCAGGCGCGGCGCCACCCGGTGGTGGCGACGCTCATGGCCCTGCCCCTGGCGGCTCTGCTCCTCCTCGTCTTCGACGGGTGGGAGACAGTGGCCACACAAGCGTCGTCCGTGGGTGTGATGCTGGGGCGCTGAGAGGCGACCCCCAGGCCCGGAAGAGCGGTCCGGGCGGGGACATCCATCCATGAAACCCCGTGGGGACGGGGGTGCGGCGGACGGCAAAATGCCGGCGCAGCTGGGGAGCTGCGCCGGCATTGCTCTTCCCCGGCACGACCACGGAGCCACGGCACCGGCACCGACCGCAGCTCTCGTCGTCCCCCGGAGCATCCGGGCGAACGGCACCGGGGCGCCCCAGCCCCCGGGCGGACGCCGAGGACATGCCTCCCCGCCACCGGCGCAGGAGCCTCCGAGCAGACGGCGCCGAACCCCTGCGTACCCTCACCCCGTGACCACGGACGCCCTCCTCCCCTCCCTGACCGCCCGGGCCAGGGAAGCGGCCCACGCCCGCACCCCCGCCTGCCCCTGCGGCACCGCGGACCGCCCCGAGGCCACGCCCGCGTCCCGCACGGAGGCCAAGCCCGCGCCCCCCGCCGACACCACGCTCGCCGACCGCCCCGACGCCACCGTCGTCCGGCACGCCGGGACCGTCGCCAAGGCGCACGCGGCCGACACCGACCCCGTCGAGCTGGCCCGCCGCGTCACCGTCGCCGCCCGACTCCCCGGCATCCTCCTGCCCCCGCTCGCTCCCACCGCTGCGGACCCCCACGCCGCAGACGCTCAGCCGGGTGGCCCGAGGCCCGTCACCCTGCACGAGCGGCTCGTCACCTACTGGCCGTACGGCACCCCGGTCGACCCGCAGGACCCGGACGCGGCGCCGTGGGAGGCCGCGGCCACCCTCCTCGCCCGCCTCCACCGCTCCCCGGCCCCCGCCGCCCTGCCGCCGATGCGCGGTCCGGCCAAGGCGGCCCAGGCGGTCGTCCGGCTCCGGGCCACCGCCCCCGACCACCCCGCCACCGCCTCCGTACTGGACGCCTGGGCCGGCCTCCCCGCCTGGGCCCGCGGGGAGGCCGCCATGCCGGACACGACCACCCTGTGCCACGGCGACCTGCACCTCGGCCAGCTCGTACGCCACCCCGCCCCCGACGGGCCCTGGCTGCTCATAGACGTGGACGACCTCGGCACCGGCGTCCCGGCATGGGACCTCGCCCGTCCGGCGGCCTGGTACGCCTGCGGACTGCTGCCGCCGGACGACTGGCACCGCTTCCTGACCGCCTACCGCACGGCCGGCGGCCCGGCCGTCCCGTCCCACGCGGACCCCTGGACCGCCCTGGACGTTCCGGCCCGTGCCCTCACCGTCCAGACCGCCGCCCGGGCCCTCACCAAGGCGGCAGCGGCGGGCCGGACCCCGGACGAGGTGGAGCAGGCGCTGGTCGACGCCTGCGCGCGGATGCCCTCGGGTCGCCCCCGAGCCCTCCGCGGTTGACGCGAATGCGCGCGACGTAGGGTGCAACCGACCCACGCCCGGACAGAGTCTGTCCTGGCGATACGCGAATCAGCACCGACCGGCGAGGAGTTGAGCCGACCATGCAGTGCCCCAAGTGCCACGCACCCATGCACACCTACAACCGCAACGGCGTTCAGATCGAGCAGTGCAGCGGCTGCCGAGGCATCTTCCTCGACTACGGCGAGCTGGAGTCACTGACCCGCCTGGAGGCGCAGTGGTCCCAGCCCGCTCCGCCGCCCCCGCCCGCGGCCCCGCAGGCCTACCCGGCCGCCCCGGCTCCCGCCTGGGGCGCCCCGCACGCCGGGCACCACGGCCACCACGGTCACCACCGCCAGAAGAGCTTCGGCCGCATGCTCTTCTCCAGCTGACCGGCCAAGGACACGACGAAGCCCCCGGCCGTGCGAGACGGCCGGGGGCTTCGGTGGGTGTGGACGATACTGGGATTGAACCAGTGACCTCTTCCGTGTCAGGGAAGCGCTCTCCCGCTGAGCTAATCGTCCTGGGAGTGCTGCGTGCGCGATACTGGGATTGAACCAGTGACCTCTTCCGTGTCAGGGAAGCGCTCTCCCGCTGAGCTAATCGCGCGGGGGACCCGGGAGAACCAGGATCCGGGGATCGAGGACTCGAAGATCCAGTGGACGATACTGGGATTGAACCAGTGACCTCTTCCGTGTCAGGGAAGCGCTCTCCCGCTGAGCTAATCGTCCTTGGAGGTGGAGACGGGATTTGAACCCGTGTAGACGGCTTTGCAGGCCGTTGCCTCGCCTCTCGGCCACTCCACCAGGAGTGTAGGGGACCCGGGAGGCCCCCTGTTCCTGCGAGCGGACGACGAGGTTCGAACTCGCGACCTCAACCTTGGCAAGGTTGCGCTCTACCAACTGAGCTACGTCCGCCTGTCGGTGCGGTGCGCTTGCGCGTCCCGGCGACGTGATGAACTCTAGCGGATTCCGGAGCCAGCACAAAAACGCGTTTGTGCAGCGTGCTGCGGTGCGTATGCTCGCGCACCTGGTCAGGGCACCTGGAGCGACACGTTCGGGTCACCTCGGGGACACCGGCCTAGACTCGGTCACGTGCTCGACCTGCTTCCCCTCGCCCGCTTCGGCGACCGCCTCGCCACCGGTCTCCTCGACGTCACGAGCGATCCCGCGGCCCTGGAGTCCGAGGGCTTCTGGGCCGTCTGCGTGGACTTCGAGGGCCGTCTGACCTGCGCCCGCTTCGCGGACGTACGGACGGAGGCGGTGCCGGCGCCCGTGCCGGGCGGGTGGCGGGGGCCGGCCGTCGGCGACTGGACGTCCTCCCTCGACCGCGCCGCGTACACGGCGGCCGTGCGGCGCATCCGCGCCCACATAGCCGCCGGCGAGGTCTACCAGGCCAACCTCTGCCGGGTGCTCTCGGCGCCCGTCGCCCCCGGCGCCGACGTGGACGCCCTCACCGCCCTGCTGGCCCGCGGCAACCCGGCGCCGTACGCCGGGACGATCCGGCTGCCCGGGCACGGCGTCGAGATCGCCACCGCGTCCCCGGAGCTGTTCCTGCGCCGCGACGGCCGCGTCGTCGAGTCCGGGCCGATCAAGGGGACCGGACGGACCGAGGCCGACCTGCTGGAGAAGGACTACGCCGAGAACGTGATGATCGTGGACCTGGTCCGCAACGACATCGGGCGGGTCTGCGCCACGGGGAGTGTGACGGTGCCCGACCTGTGCGCCGTGGAGAAGCACCCGGGACTCGTGCACCTGGTGTCGACGGTGCGCGGTGAGCTGCGCGCGGGGGCCGGCTGGCCGGAGCTGCTCGACGCGGCCTTCCCGCCCGGGTCCGTCACCGGCGCGCCCAAGTCGAGCGCCCTGCGGATCATCGACGCGCTGGAGAGCGCGCCCCGGGGCCCGTACTGCGGGGGCATCGGCTGGGTCGACGCCGACCAAGGCACCGGGGAGCTGGCCGTCGGCATCCGCACCTTCTGGATCGACCGGTCCGCGAGGCTGCTGCGCTTCGGCACCGGCGCCGGCATCACCTGGGGGTCCGACCCCGAGGGGGAGTGGCGGGAGACGGAGCTGAAGGCGTCCCGGCTGCTCGCGGTAGCGTCGGGGGCGTACGAGGTGACCGGAAGCGGAGAGGCGGTACAGACGTGAAGATCTGGCTCGACGGAGGGCTGCGGGACACCGGTTCCGCCCGCGTCTCCGTCTTCGACCACGGGCTGACCGTGGGCGACGGCATCTTCGAGACGGTGAAGGTGGCGGACGGCAGGCCGTTCGCGCTGACCCGGCACCTCGACCGGCTGACCCGTTCGGCACGCGGTCTGGGGCTGCCCGATCCCGACCTCGACGAGGTCCGCCGCGCCTGCGCGGCCGTCATCGAGGCCAACCCGATGCCCCTGGGCCGGCTGCGCGTCACCTACACCGGCGGCCACGGCCCGCTCGGCTCCGACCGCGGCGAACACGGCCCGACCCTCGTCGTCGCCCTCGGCGAGACCGGTCGCCGACCCGACTCCACGGCCGTCGTCACGGTGCCCTGGACCCGCAACGAGCGCGGCGCGCTCACCGGCCTGAAGACCACCTCCTACGCCGAGAACGTCGTCGCCCTCGCCCGCGCCCGCGAACGGGGGGCGTCGGAAGCACTGTTCGGCAACACGGTCGGGCAGCTCTGCGAGGGCACCGGGTCCAACGTCTTCGTGGTCCTCGACGGCGAGATCCACACCCCGCCCGTCGCCTCCGGCTGCCTCGCCGGCATCACCCGCGCCCTGGCCGTCGAGTGGACCGGCGCCCGCGAGACCGACCTTCCGCTGGACGTCCTGGAGCGCGCCGACGAGGTCTTCCTGACCTCCACCCTGCGGGACGTCCAGGCCGTGCACCGTGTGGACGACCGCGAACTCCCGGGCGCCCCGGGACCGGTGACCGCGAAGGCGATGCGGATCTTCGAGGAGCGTTCCGGGGACGACCTGGATCCCTGAGCGCGGATATTCGGCTGCCCTTCGGGTCCCCGGCGGGTAGAACACCCGTGATGACCACCACCCTGCGGCCGACCGAGCCGCTTCAGCGCGCCGCCGACGGGACACGTTCACGCCGCTACCAGGTCTGTGTGAACAGCCGTCCCGTCGGCGCGATACACCTCGGCACCTCGCCCTCCCTCGGCGACTCGGTCGCCGTCATCGACGAGCTGCGCATCGACGCACCGGATCGCCGACGCGGCCGGGGCACCGTCGCCGCGCTCGCGGCCGAGGAGGTCGCGCGGGGCTGGGGCTGCCGGCAGATCGAGGCGCAGGTCCCCGGCGACGCCGAGGCCGGCCTGGGCCTCGCGCGGGCACTCGGCTACGTCCCGCGCAGCCGCGGCATGACCAAGCCGCTCGGCGACACGCCGCCCGCCCTGCCCGCGGGCAGCGCCGCACGGCCCATGACCCGGGACGAGTTCGCCGCCTGGCAGGCCTACGAGTCGCGGGAGTACGCCCGTACCTGGATCGAGCGGGGGCTCCCCGAGGCCGAGGCGCACGCGAAGGCGCGCCGCGATCACGAGCTGCTCCTGCCGCACGGGCGGGACACCGAGAACATGCTGTTCAGCGTGTTGGAGCAGGAGGGCGTGCGGGTCGGGGTCCTGTGGCTGGCGCTGCAGGAGGACCGGGCCTACGTCTTCGACGTCGAGGCAGACGCGGCCCACCGGGGCCGGGGGCACGGCCGTACGCTGATGCTGCTGGCCGAGGCGCAGGCGATCACCGCCGGACGGTCCCTGATCGGCCTCAACGTCTTCGCCGGGAACACCCCGGCCGAACGGCTGTACGAGTCGCTCGGCTACACGACCACGCGGTACGGCTTCTACAAACCGCTGCTCTAAGGGCGGCGCGGGCCGGGGCGCCGGGGCGCCACCCCGAATCAGCCCTGTTCGGCCAGCAGCCGGTCCGCGATCTCCTCGACGCGCTCGCGCAGCCCCTCCTGGCTCCTGCCGCCGTCGAGGCGCTCGCCGCCGATCACGTACGTGGGGGTGCCGGTCACGCCGATCGCCTTGCCCTCGGCCTGATCGGCGTCGACGATCAGGATGTGCCGGCCGTCGATCAGGGCCGTGTCGAACTCCTCGGCGTCCAGCCCCAGCTCCCGGGCCACCTCGACCAGCAAGGGCTCACCCCTGCGGTCCAGCTCCGCGACCCGGTCCAGCACGGCCTCCGCGTACGGCCACCCCTGCCCCTGGGCCACGGCCTCCTCGGCGGCCTGCGCGGCGGCGAAGGAGTGCTTGTGCTTCTCCAGGGGGAAGTGCCGCAGCCGCAGCTCCAGGCGGTCGCCGTAGCGGGCGCGCAGGGCGCGGAGGTCCTCCAGCGCGGTGCGGCAGTCCGGGCACTGGAGCTCGCACCAGACGTCGAGGACGGGCGCGGCGGGACGGTCGGGGGAGAGGTCGCTCATGCCCCCATTCTCCCAGCCACGGGACGGCGTCCGGCCACCGCGGGAGACCGCTCACCGGCACCTGGGGAGGAGCCGACCCCCGAGATCTCCCTGATCTCCGGCCGGAGCATGGCCCGACGGTGTCCGGACGGTGCAGGATGGAAGGGAAGTACTCGTGCCCGACCGAGCCCAGCCTGGAGGACCGGATGATTGCCGAGACCGTCTGCTCCGCGGTGTCCGCGGCGGGCCTGGGCATCGCGGCGGTCACCGCGTACCGCAGGCGCTTCCTCACCGCGACCCGCATCGCCGCCTACGCGCTGGTCCCGGTCGGCCTGGTGATGACCGGTGTCGTCGAGTGGCTGGCCGACACGGCCTTCAGCCCGGTGGCCTGGGCGGGCTTCGGAGTGCTGGGCGTCTCCTGGGTGCTCTTCATGACCACACGCGCCGTGGAGCGCCGCCGTGGTGGCACGCGCAAGGAACGCAAGGAGGCCAGGGCCGCGGCCCGGCGCGACGCGGTCGCCCCGGCGGCCTCGGAACCGTCCCTCGGACCCGGTACCCGCCCGTCCGCCCGGCCCGCCCCCTCCCGGCCGGCGGCCGCGCCCCGGGGTGACGAGGACTTCAGCGACATCGAGGCCATCCTGAAGAAGCACGGCATCTGACACCCGTCCGCCGCCACTGAAACGACACAGCGGTCCGAGGCCGTCACGGCGTGCTCCGGAATGATCACGTTCCGACCCCGACCTTGCTGATTCAACGAACTCCCGGACCTTGCTGGCGTGTTGATCGCGCGGGCCCCGTGCACTGCGTCATCATCGCGGCGAGATGCCGGACACCACTCAGCTGGATCCCCAGCTGGACACGAGACAGAGCGAAACCGCGCCCACGCAGAGTGAACCGCGCGGCTGCCTCTTCGCCCTTTCCCAGCCACCGCTCATGATCTTCCTTGCGGTGATCGGGTGTCTGCTGCTCATGGCCGCGTTGCACGACCTGCTGTTGCTGTGAGCCGTACCCGCGTTCCCCGGCGCCACCCGCCGGGGACCGCGTCGCCGTCCGGACACCAGCCGCGGCCGACGCCGGGACGGGCCGGGCCGACGTCAGCCGGCGGCCTCCTTGCGCCGTGCCCGGTACGCGGCCACGTGCAGCCGGTTTCCGCAGGTACGGCTGTCGCAGTACCGCCGGGAGCGGTTCCGCGAGAGGTCGACGAAGGCGCGCCGGCAGTCCGGGGCCTCGCACCGCCGCAGCCGCTCCTGCTCCCCCGCGACCACGAAGAAGGCCAGCGCCATCCCGCAGTCGGCGGCCAGGTGGTCGGCGACGGAGGCGCCGGGGGCGAAGTAGTGGATGTGCCAGTCGTACCCGTCGTGGTCGGTGAGCCGGGGCGTGGTCCCCGCGGCGGCGACCAGGTCGTTGATCAGCCCCGCCGCGGTACGGGCCTCGGGGGCCGCGAAGACCGCCGCGAACCGGCCGCGGATCTTGCGCACCGCCGACAGGTCGAGCTCGGAGAGCACGCCGACGTCGCTGATTTCGTGCGATCCCACGAATTCCTGGAGGGCCGCGACATCCGGCAGCCCGTCCGGCGCCGTATCGTCCTCCGGCACGGTGTTCACCAGATCCACCACGGTGTCGAGGGCGCACCGGGTGTCGTGGGTGATCAGCACATTTCGCTCCCTGGCCTGGGGTCGGGCGAGCGCCCGCCGATGCTGGCCGATGGTAGTGGCTTCCGCGGCGGGTGAACCGGCTCCGATTCCGGTCCCCGGTACCGGCGGCCCCTCGCCCGTCGCCCACGGCCTCGCGCACCGGCGGCGCCGGTCCACCGGTCGCCCGTACAACGGCAGCCGTCCGGTCTTCGTTCCCGTGCGGTGCCGCGAGAGCGGCCTGTGAGGCGTCAGGGGAGTGCGAGGAGCGTGAGGGGCGTGGGGCACGTCAGGTCGCCCCGGGGCGTCCCCCGGCGCTGTACGGAGCCGGAACATGCCGACGCCGCCTCCGCGGAGATCCGCGGCGACGACGCCGGGTGTGCCGTATGCGGTTGTCCGGGCCCGTGCCGTCACCCCGAGTCGACGGCGACGGGCGGCTTCACGGGGCCTCGCCCTAGCTTTCCGCCAGGATGTGCGAGAGCTCCTGGTCGAGATCGAAGTGCCGGTGTTCCGTGCCGGGCGGCACGGCGGCGTCTGTGCGCTTCAGGAAGGACTCCAGGGCCCGCGCCGGGGCCTCCAGCAGTGCCTCGCCCTCAGGGGAGCTCAGAGCGATGCACACGACGCCCTGGCCATGACTGCGCGACGGCCAGACACGGACGTCGCCGGTGCCGGTGGGACGGTGGAGACCTTCGGCGAGGAGGTCGCGGGCGAACACCCACTCGACGGTCTCCTCGGCTCCGGTGTGGAAGGTGGCGTGCACGGCGTAGGGGTCGGCCGTGTCGTACCGCAGGCCTGCGGGGACAGGCAGGGAGGACTCGCTCGACACAACGAGGCGCAGGTGCAGCTCGCAGCTGACCGTGGTGTTCATAAGCGCCAGGGCCTTTCGCTCAGTGTGCGCTCGGGGATTCGCACGTCGGCGAAATCGACATGCCACCTACGGTGCCGTTGTAAACCCCTCTGAGCGTTTTGCGGGTGTTTACGTAACTCTTCCGGCCGAGCGGTCGTTCGGGTCCTGCGCCCATTCCGGTGACAGGTTTCGCTCCGGTAGTGTTTGGCTGTATGAACACGGGGAGTAACAAGCGCGGCGAGGCAGCCGTGGCGGAGGACCGTACGGGGACGGACGACGAGGCCGCGGCCGAGCGAGCCCTCGGGTCGCGGGCGCCGGACTTCGTCAAAGCGCGCCGCGCCCTGCACCTGAGCTGGCAGGTCGGCGTCTTCATCGTCGGTCTCGCGGTCGTGGTGGCCGGCATCATCATGCTGCCGCTGCCCGGGCCGGGCTGGGTCGTGATCTTCGGGGGCATGGCGATCTGGGCGACCGAGTTCGTCTGGGCCCAGCTCGTCCTGCGCTGGACCAAGCGCAAGGTCACGGAGGCGGCGCAGCGCGCGCTCGACCCCCGGGTGCGGCGCCGGAACATCATCCTGACCTCGGTCGGTCTGCTGATCGTCGCCGTGCTGGCCGGGATCTACCTGTACAAGTTCGGACTGCAGATGCCCTGGAAGATCAAGGACCAGTGACCCGCGGCGGGGGTGCGGCCACCCGGCCCCCGCTGGTCACGGGCACTGCCTGACATGGGGTAATGTTCTTCCTGCGTCCGGGCGATTAGCTCAGTGGGAGAGCGCTTCGTTCACACCGAAGAGGTCACTGGTTCGAACCCAGTATCGCCCACCGGATCAGCAGGCGGCCCGGCTCACGATCGTGAGCCGGGCCGCTTCGTCGTGTGCCGGGCGGCCGCGCGCCCGTCCGGCCGCGTCACTCAACCGTGACCTTCCGTGGCGCCGGTTCCGGTGGACCGGGTGGCGTTCGGTCCCTCGGTCACGCCGCGCCCACCTGCGGGATCGGCCGGCCCGCCCGCGGGTGAGCCGGCGATGGGCCTCCCTCGCGGTCGGTGCCCCGCGCACATCCGTACCGTCCGACTCATTGACGGGCCCCCGGGACCTTCGTACCTTGTGCCAGCAAGCGCTTACTTGAAACGATTCATGCAGCGGACGCCACGTCGCGGGGAGGCTCATATGCAGCAGGGCAGCAAGATGGAGAGGCGGACGATCCTCAAGGCGGCGGGCGCCTCGCTGGCCGTCGCGGGGCTGGGGGCGACGGCCACCGCGTGCGGCGGCGGCAGTGGTTCGGGAGGGGGGACGGTGACGATCCGTTACTCCTGGTGGGGTGCGGAGGACCGGGCGCAGCGCATCAACAAGACCATCGCCCTCTTCGAGAAGAAATACCCGAAGATCAAGGTCAAGACCGACTTTCAGCCGTACACGGACTTCTGGAAGAAGTTCAACACCCAGGCCTCCGGCGGGAATCCACCCGACGTCTTCCAGAATGCCATCGGATTCCTGCGCAAATACGACGCGAAGAACGTCCTGCTCGATCTGAGCGCACAGGTCGAGGCGGGCAACCTCTCCATGGACGGCTTCCGCGAGGGCCTGGAGACGTTCGGTGAGATCGACGGCAGACTCCTCGGTGTGCCCGTCGGTTCGAACTCGATGGCCCTCGTCATCGACAAGCCCGTCTACACCCGCGCCGGGATCAAGCCCGAACAGGGCTGGACCTGGGACGACTTCCACGAGGCGATGACCAGGGTCCGGGACCGGACGGGGCGTGCGGGCGACAGCGGCATGTACGGCGTCATGTACCTCTACGACCTGTACCTGCGGCAGAACGGCAAGGCCTTCTTCACCGAGGACGGCCTCGGCTTCTCCGAGGCGGATCTGACCGCGTGGTGGAGCAGGGCGGAGAAGGACGTGCGGTCCGGTCTCTTCGCCGACCCGAAGAAGGTCGCCCAGATCAAGCCCAAGTCGGCGCTCTCCGCCGAACTCGCCGGCAGCGAGTACACCTGGGACAACTTCACCGTCCGCTACACCTCGGAGGGCAAGAGCGAGTACGGTCTCGCACCGATCCCCACCACGGACGGCAAGCGGACCGGCCAGTACCTCGGTTCGCTGATGCTGAGCGCCTACAAGCGCACCGAGCACCCCAGGGAAGTCGCGCAGTTCATCGACTTCATGGTCCACGACCCCGAGGTCGCCAGGATCATGGGTTACGACCGCGGCGTGCCGACGACGCGGGCCCAGTACGACGCCTACCGCCCGGCCGACCCGGTCAACAAGGCGATCGCCGCCTACGAGCAGTCCCTCGTCGACGCGGGCGTCCTGGAGGACATCACCCCGCACCCGAACGGCGCCGACATCTGCGAGGCCGCGTTCCTGCGCATCGCCGAGGAGATGGCGCTCGGCGAGCGGTCCGTCGGGGACGCCGTGAAGCAGTTCTTCACCGAGTCGAAGACGGCTCTCGTCGGCTGATGGGAAGCGCCGTGACACACGCCCCCGCGCGGGAGGGCCTGGCCGAGGGCTCCGAGCCGCGCCACGGCCCGGTCAAGCCCCCGCGCCCCGCCGAGCTGAAGCGGCGGCGCCGCCGGGAGAACCTGGCCGGCTACCTCTTCATGTCCCCCTGGATCGCCGGGTTCCTGCTGCTGACCGCGGGACCGATGGTCGCCTCGCTCTACTTCGCCTTCACCGACTACAACCTGTTCGACGCCCCGAAGTGGATCGGCCTGGACAACTTCTCCGAGATGTTCGGCGACCCGCGCTGGCGTCACTCGGTCCAGGTCACCCTCTGGTACGTCGTCGTCGGCACGCCGATCAAGCTGGTCGCCGCGCTGGGCGTGGCGCTGCTGCTGGCGCAGAAGCGGCGCGGACAGGCCTTCTACCGGGCCGCCTTCTACGCGCCCTCGCTGATCGGCGCGAGCGTGTCCGTCGCCGTCGTGTGGAAGGCGATCTTCTCGGACGACGCGGCCGTGGACCGTACGCAGCAGTTCTTCGGGATCGACGCCGGCGGGTGGACCGGCGACCCGGATCTGATCATCTACAGTCTGGTGGCCCTCACCGTCTGGCAGTTCGGCGCCCCGATGGTCATCTTCCTGGCCGGCCTGAAGCAGGTCCCGCGCGAGCTGTACGAGGCGGCCGACGTCGACGGGGCGAGCCGACTGCGGCAGTTCTGGAACATCACGCTGCCGATGATCTCCCCGGTGCTCTTCTTCAACGTCCTGCTGGAGACCATCCACTCCTTCCAGATCTTCAGTTCCGCCTACATCGTCGGCGGCGGGGCCGGGGGCAACGCCTGCGGTCCGGCCGACGGTTCCATGGTCTACACCTGCTATCTGTACGTCCAGGGCTTCGAGAACAGCCGCATGGGCCTGGCCTCCGCCATGGCGTGGATGCTGCTGGTCGCGGTCGCCCTGGTCACCGCGGTGCTGTTCTGGTCCCAGAAGCGCTGGGTGCACTACGAGGAGGGCGGCCGATGAGCGCGCAGGCCACCGACGTCACACCGGCCCCGTCCACGAAGGGCGCCCTGCGGCGCAGGCTGCCGGGCTCGCTCGCCTGGCACCTCGGGTCCCTGGCGATCCTGGCGGTGATCCTCTATCCGGTGGTCTGGGTCGTCGGCGGCTCCTTCAAGGAGAGCGGGGACATCGTCGGCAGCCTGGACCTCTTCCCGGCCGACCCGATCGTCTCCAACTACACGAGCCTGGCCGACGGCATCGCCGACATCTCGATCTCCACCTTCTTCCTCAACTCGCTCTTCCTCGCTGTGGGGTCGGTCGTCGGGATCGTGGTGTCCTGCTCGCTGACGGCGTACGCCTTCGCCAGGATCAGGTTCGCGGGCCGCAACCTGCTCTTCACCCTGATGATCGGCACGCTGCTGCTGCCGTACCACGTGCTGCTGATCCCGCAGTACGTGCTGTTCCGCAACATGGACATGATCAACACGTACACCCCGTTGCTGCTGGGGAAGTACCTGGCCACCGAGGCGTTCTTCGTCTTCCTCATGGTGCAGTTCATGCGCAACCTGCCCCGCGAGCTGGACGAGGCGGCGCGGCTCGACGGCTGCGGGCACCTGCGCATCTACTGGTCGATCGTGCTTCCACTGTGCCGCCCGGCCCTGATCACCAGCGCGATCTTCACCTTCATCAACGCGTGGAACGACTTCATGGGCCCGCTGATCTACCTCAACGAGCCGAGCAAGTACACCGTGTCCCTCGGCCTGAAGATGTTCGTCGACCAGGAAGGGCTGGCGAACTACGGCGGCATGATCGCCATGTCGCTCGTCGCCCTGCTGCCCGTCCTCGCCTTCTTCCTGGCCTTCCAGCGCTATCTGATCGACGGTATGGCGACGTCCGGTCTGAAGGGCTGAGGTGAACCGATCATGACCGAGGCGCGTGCGCGGGCCCGCACCGAGCGGGGAGAGTCACGGTTCGCCCAGGGGTTCGCCCTGTTCGCCGAGTGCCTGCTCACCGGCGTGTGGATCGCGGTGGCCTCGCTGCCGCTGGTCAGCTACCCCGCGGCGTTCGCGGCCGGGTCCCGGCACCTCGGGCGCCTGCTCGCCCACGAGCGCGGCGGCCTGCGGGAGTTCGCCGCCGACTTCCGGGCGGCACTGCGACGCGGGTGGATCGTCGGGGTCGCCGGGTGGGCCGCCCTGGCGGTGGTCTGGGTGGACGTACGGGCCGTGCGCGAGGGTGTTCCGCTCGGCCCCCTGGTGGGCTCCGTCGGGGTGCTCGCCCTGATCGGCGCGGCCGTGGCGGGGCTGCGCGCGGCGGCCACCTGGCACCCCGGCGCCTCCTGGCGGTCGCTGCTCGCGCGGGCCGGCCGGCGCACCGTGCTCGACCCCGCCGGCTCCTTCCTGATCGTCGGCGGGCTGGCCGTGGTGGTCTGCTCCGCCTGGTTCAGCGTCCCGCTGGCGGTCGCCGTCCTCGGCGCCGTCGCCGCGGCGGCCGTCGCCGTGGAGGAGCGCCACCGCCGGCGCTGACGGCGTCACCCGTCCCCGGTTCGGCGCTCCGGCGCCGCACCCTCCCTTCTGTCATGCCCCTGACATTCAGTCTCGACACGCCCGGCACCCGCACGCAACGGAAGGAAAGGCCATGTCCCCCATCCCCCGCAGGTCCCTCCTCAAGGCGGCCGCAGTCGCCGGCGCCGCCGCCCAGTTCAGCTGGGCCCCGGGCGCGGGCAACGCCCAGGCCGCCCCGGCCGCGGAGACCGGCGAGGCCGCCCCCGTCACCCTGACCTGGCTGGAGGACGGCGGCCTGGGCGCCGCCCCCGGCTCCACCGTCGGCGTCCCCTGGCCCCGGGGGACGTACCGGGAGGACCAGACGTTCGCCGTCACGGACGCGGACGGCAAGGCCGTACCCGCGCAGTCCTGGCCGCTCGCGTACTGGCCGGACGGCTCCCTCAAGTGGACCGCGCACGCCGTCGGCTCGGGCGACGGCGCGCTCACCCTGACCGCCGGCACCCCCGCGGCGCCCGCCGAGAAGGTCACCGTCTCCCGACGCGGCGGAACGATCGACATATCGACCGGCGTCATCACCGCGAGGATCGGCCTCTCCGGATCGACCCTGATCAAGTCGGTCACCAGAGGCTCCACCGAGATCGCCCGCAACGGCCGCCTCGTACTGCTGCGCCAGCCGGAGATCGAGGACGGCGACCAGGGCACCGTGACGCACGAACGCTTCGACGGCGCGATCGACGAGGTGAAGGTCGAGCAGGAGGGCCCCGTCCGCGCCGTCGTCCGCATCGACGGCACGCACCGCAAGGGGCGCCGGGCCAGGCTGCCCTTCTCCCTGCGCCTCTACTTCTACGCCGGCGCCGACTCCTTCCGCATGGTGCACACCGTCACGTTCGACGGGAAGCAGGAGCCCGGGAAGGCGAGCGGCGACTTCGTCCGCGGCCTCGGCGTCCGCTTCACCGTGCCGATGCGCGACGCGCCCTACGACCGGCACATCCGCATCGGCGGCGAAGGCACCGGCCTGCTGCGCGAGGCCGTCAAGGGCATCACCGGACTGCGCCGCGACCCCGGGGCGGCCGTCCAGGCGGCGCAGTACGCGGGGGAGAAGCTGCCCGACCCCGCCACCTGGGACCAGCGGGTCACCACCCGCCTGCAGTACATCCCGGAGTGGGGCGACTACACCCTCTCCCAGCTCTCCGCCGACGGCTTCACCCTGCGCAAGCGCACCGGGAAGGGGCACGGCTGGATCGGCGCCGGCGGCGGGCGGCGCGCCTCGGGCTTCGGCTACGTCGGCGGAACGAGCGGCGGACTCTCCTTCGGCCTGCGCGACTTCTGGGAGAAGTACCCCGCCCAGCTGGACATCCGCGACGCCCGGACCGACGCGGCCGAGGTCACCCTCTGGCTCTGGTCACCCGAGGCCCAGCCCATGGACCTGCGCTTCTACCACGACGGCCTGGGCCAGGACACCTTTCCCGAGCAGATCGAGGGCCTCAACATCACCTACGAGGACTACGAGCCCGGGTTCGGCACCCCGTACGGCATCGCCCGCACCTCTGAACTGCTGTTCTGGGCCAACGCCTCCACCCCGAGCGCGCAGCGGCTCGCGCAGCAGGTCGAGGCCGTGCGCGTCCTGCCCCAGCTGGCCGCCCCACCGGCCCAGCTCATCGAGGCCGGGGTCTTCGGCCCCGGCCTCTACTCCGAGCCCGACCGGTCCACCCCCGCCAAGGCCAGGATCGAGGACCACCTCGACTTCCTCTTCACCTACTACAAGGACCAGGTGGAGCAGCGCCGTTGGTACGGCTTCTGGGACTACGGCGACATCATGCACACCTACGACACCGCCCGCCACCAGTGGCGCTACGACATCGGCGGCTACGCCTGGGACAACTCCGAGCTGTCGCCCGACCTCTGGCTCTGGTACGCCTACCTGCGCTCCGGCCGCGCCGACATCTTCCGCTTCGCCGAGGCCATGACCCGCCACACCGGCGAGGTCGACGTCTACCACCTGGGGGAGTGGGCCGGACTCGGCACCCGGCACGGCGTCCAGCACTACGCGGACAGCGCCAAGCAGCAGCGCATCGCCAACACCACCTACCGGCGCTTCTACTACTTCCTCACCGCCGACGAACGCGTGGGCGACCTCATGCGGGCCAACGTCGACTCCGACGAGACCTTCCTCGCCCTCGACCCGCTCCGCAAGATCCGCACCGAGCCCTACACCCCCGACCGGCACGCCCTGTCGATCGGCTTCGGCACCGACTGGAGCGGCCTGGTCTCGGCGTGGCTGACCGAGTGGGAACGCAGGGGACCCCAGTGGGAGAAGGCACGCGCGCGCGTGCTGTCCACGATGGAGACCATCGCCGCCCAGCCCAACGGCTTCGTCCAGGGCAGCGGCCTGTACGACCTCGACACGGGCAGGTTCGCCGTCGCCGACGCCCCGAAGGTCGAGGTGTCCCACCTGTCGGCCGTCTTCGGCCTCAACGAGCTGTGCGCCGAGCTGATCGACCTCGTCGACATGCCGGAGTTCCACGAGGCGTACTACGACTACTGCCGCTACTTCAACGCCACCAAGGCCGAACAGGCGGCCCGCTACGGCCGCGACTTCGGCAGCCTCATCCTCTTCCAGGGCCACTCGCGCCTCGACGCCTACGCGGCCGTACGGACCGGGGACGAGGCGCTCGCCACGCGCGCGTGGCGGAAGTTCTACGACTCCGACGGCTACAAGGAGTCGGCGCCCTGGAGCACCGAGAAGCTGAGCGGCCCGGCCGCGCTGGTACCGGGCAGCGAGGCGACCTGGGTGTCCACCAACGACACCGCGCTCTACGGACTCGCCGCCATCGAGAACCTGGCCCTTCTGGGCGACCGGATGCCGTAGCGCGCACGTGACGGACGCGGGGACGGGCACACTCCGGTACGTGGACTGGAACCATTACCGATTCCGCAGCCTGTGGACCCTGCCCGCGCCCGTCCCCGCCGTCTACCGGGAGCTGGAACGGATCGAGGACTACCCCCGCTGGTGGCCGCAGGTGCGCGAGGTCACCCGGCTCGACGACACCAGCGGCCTCGTCCGCTTCCGTTCCCTCCTGCCCTACGACCTGACCGCGACCCTGCGCGAGGGACGGCGCGACCCGGAGGCCGGGGTGCTGGAGGTCGCGATGAGCGGGGACATGGAGGGCTGGGCGCGCTGGACGCTCGGCCCCCGGGGCTCCGGCACCCTCGCCCGCTACGACCAGGAGGTCGTCGTGCGCAAGCCGCTGCTGCGCCGCCTCGCCGTACCGGGACGGCCGCTGTTCCGGGCCAACCACCGGCTGATGATGCGGGCGGGGCGCCGCGGGCTCGCCGCCCGCCTCGAAGCGGTTTGAAGAGAGCGTGCCGGGCCCTGTATGGTTCAGTGCGTTCCCGGGCGATTAGCTCAGTGGGAGAGCGCTTCGTTCACACCGAAGAGGTCACTGGTTCGAACCCAGTATCGCCCACCGGGAAAAGCCGGTCCGTCGCACGACGGGCCGGCTTCTTCGTGTGCGCGTCACCGGCTCACGCCGCCGCCGGCAGGTCCGGACGCAGTGGCCAGGCCGGGTCCACCGCCTCCTCGCTCCCGTTGAGCGCGAACCACGCCTGGAGCCCCCGCGCCTGCCCCGCGTGCCACACCGCCTGCAGCGTGTGCAGCTCGGCGACCGAGAGGCGCTCCAGCCGCCCCGGGAAGCGGCGGCCCACCGCCCGCACGACCTCCAGCGCGGCCTGCGCGTCGGCCGCCGCGTCGTGCGCGCCCTCCAGCTCGACGCCGTAGTGCGCGCACAGGTCGGTGAGGGTGCGGCGGCCCTTGCGGTAGCGGTCCATGTGCTTGTCGAGCACGCGTGGATCCAGGACGTGCAGTGACGTCCGCTCCAGCCAGCGGCCCAGGGACGAGGCGCGGTGCCGGCGCAACTCCCGGTCCACCAGTGTGAGGTCGAACGGTGCGTTCATCACGACGAGCGGGCGCGCCGCGCGGGCCTGCTCGGCCAGCGCCTCGGCTATCTCGTACATCACCGGCGCCGGCCAACGGCCGTGGCGCTGCAGATGCTCCTCCGTCAGCCCGTGCACCGCCGTCGCCGACTCCGGCACCGGGACACCCGGATTCACCAGCCACCGGGTCACCCGGGGCCTGAGGCCCGGGGCGTCCTGGACGACGAGGGCGGCCGACACGATCCGGTCGGTCTCGACGTCCACACCCGTGGTCTCCGTGTCGAAGGCGGCCAGGGGCCCCTCGAACCAGCACGTCATAGGGCACTCAACTCCTCCTGCTGCAACGGCCGCTGACGCGCCGTCTTCTGTCCCGGTTCGGTGATACCCGGGCTGTTTGCGGCGTACGCCGGAAGGACACAACAGGAGTACGGGTCCTTGCAGTTCAGAGACCCGCAGTGCGGAACGCACCAGTTCTGGAAGGCTGTTGGTCATGGCCATAGCGCAGCCCGAACGGGGCGGGCTGCTGCCTGAGCGCATCGCGCCCACTCGCGGCTCCCTCGCCACCACCGCCTGCATGGAGACCCTGCAGGTCGGCTACCTGCACGCGGTCGCCGCGGCGGCGGGCTGCTCGCTCTCGCAGCCCTTCCCGGACAACGGCATCGACTGGCACGTCAGCCACAGCGCCCCCGGGCACACGGTCGACGACGAGGTCACCATCAAGGTGCAGCTCAAGGCGACGTACCAGATCCCGCCGAGTCCACCGGGCCGGTTCTTCTCCTTCACGCTCGACAACGACCACCTGGCGAAGCTCGCCCGCACCCCGGTCTCCGTGCACAAGATCCTGGTCGTGATGATCGTCCCCCGGTCCCGGGACCAGTGGCTGCGCGCCGGCCACGACCGGCTCGACCTCAGGCACTGCTGCTACTGGACCAACCTCGCCGGACATCCGGTCACCGGCCGGCGGCGCACCACCGTGCGGATACCGACCGCACGGGTCTTCGACGACCGGGCGCTGTGCGAGATCATGACGCGGGTCGGGACGGGAGGGAAACCATGACGCACCGCCCGACCGGTGGACCGCCGCGGCCCCTGCGACCGCACCCCGACCACGCCACGGGCGACCGCGGCCCGGACGACCACACGCCGGATCCCACGGCCGTGGACCCGGCCGTGCTGGCCGCCCTGCTCCACCGGCACGGCTGGCGGCGTCGCGGTGGCGCCCCCGGCCGCTACGGCCGCTGGACCCCGCCCGGACCGGGCGCCGGGGCCACCAGCGTGCTGGTGCCGGTCAGCCGCGCCTTCCCCGACAGCGACGACCTGATCGGCGAGGCGCTGCTCGCCCTGACCCGCAGCGGCACACCCGCCGCCCGCGAGATCCTCGTCTCCCTCTCCGTGCCCAGCGACGAGATCCGCTGGGGGCGCGACGTGCCGGCCGGACCCGGTGACGCCACCTCGTGGGCCGCGGAGGAGCAGCTGCGTTCCGCGGCCCGCCGGATGCTGCTCGCCGGAGCGCTCGCCACGCGCGCGCGGGCGGGCTACTACGGCGCCCGGCACCGGCGGGCCGCGACCGAAGCACTGGAGAACGTCCTGGTCGGCCCCGCCCCCGGCGGCCGCCGGCTCACCGCGTTCGTGCCCGTCACCACCGGCCGCCCCCTCGCCGTACGCCTCCACCACGCCCTGTACGCCGCCCGCGAGGCCGTCGACTACCGGCGCGCCACCGGCGGCACGGAGGCCTTCGACGCCGCGGTGGCGGCGGGCGTCAGCCACGAACTGACCGAGGCGCTCGTCGCCCTGATCCGGGGCACGGAGGGCGCCCGCGTCGCCGTCGACTGGGCACCGGCCGCCGGGGTCCCCGAGGGCTGCGCCGCCCTCGCCGAGCCCGTGGAGTTCTCGCCCGGCGATCTGCCCGCCCTGCGGGAGGCCGCCGCCCGCTACCTGCGCGCGGAGCCCTCCGTGCCGGTGCGGATCACCGGCACCGTCGTCCGGATGCGCCGGCCCGGCCCGCGCGGCGCGGGCACCGTACGGCTGCGCGTGCTGGCCGGGGCGGACGTCCCGCACGTGCGGATCACGCTCGACGAGGAGGCCTACCGGATCGCCGGGCACGCCCACCTGGTCGGGCTGCCGGTACGGGTGCTGGGCCGGCTGGAGAGCCGGGGCGGGTTCCGCCGGCTCACCGGCGCCTGCGAGATCGCCCCCGTGCCGGTCGACGACGCGGAACGGGACCGGCTCCTGAAGGCCGTGCAGGAGCACGTCGAGGTGGCGGCCTTCTTCGAGGAGACCTGCGGAGGGGACTGCGCGGACTGACCACCGGGTGCGGCGGCGGGAATGATTTCGCGATGCACGGGTCCGGGTCGGTACGATCGCCCTCACGCGTGCGCTCCGGTATGGCGCCGCGGCCCCACCTTCAGTCAGGAGAGACCGGTGTCAGACGTCCGTGTGATCATCCAACGCGATTCCGAGCGGGAAGAACGCGTGGTGACGACGGGCACCACGGCCGCCGAGCTCTTCGCGGGCCAGCGCTCGATCATCGCGGCGCGCGTGGCCGGCGAGCTCAAGGACCTCGCCCACGAGGTCCGGGACGGCGAGACCGTCGAGGGCGTCGAGATCTCCTCCGAGGACGGCCTGAACATCCTGCGCCACTCGACCGCGCACGTCATGGCGCAGGCCGTGCAGGAGCTGTTCCCCGAGGCCAAGCTGGGCATCGGCCCGCCGGTCAAGGACGGCTTCTACTACGACTTCGACGTCGAGAAGCCCTTCCACCCCGATGACCTCAAGGCCATCGAGAAGAAGATGCAGGAGATCCAGAAGCGCGGCCAGCGCTTCTCGCGCCGCGTCGTGACCGACGACGAGGCCCGCGAGGAGCTCGCCGACGAGCCGTACAAGCTGGAACTGATCGGCATCAAGGGCTCCGCGTCGCACGACGACGGCGCGGACGTCGAGGTCGGCGCCGGCGAGCTGACGATCTACGACAACCTGGACGCCAAGACCGGCGACCTGTGCTGGAAGGACCTCTGCCGAGGCCCCCACCTGCCGACCACCCGGAACATCCCGGCGTTCAAGCTCATGCGCAACGCCGCCGCCTACTGGCGCGGCAGCGAGAAGAACCCGATGCTCCAGCGCATCTACGGCACCGCCTGGCCGACCAAGGACGAGCTGAAGGCGCACCTGGAGTTCCTCGCCGAGGCCGAGAAGCGCGACCACCGCAGGCTCGGCAGCGAACTGGACCTCTTCTCGATCCCCGAGCAGATCGGCTCGGGCCTGGCGGTCTTCCACCCCAAGGGCGGCATCATCCGCCGGGTCATGGAGGACTACTCGCGCCGCCGCCACGAGGAGGAGGGCTACGAGTTCGTCTACACCCCGCACGCGACGAAGGGGAAGCTCTTCGAGACCTCGGGCCACCTGGACTGGTACGCCGACGGCATGTACCCGCCCATGCAGCTCGACGAGGGCGTGGACTACTACCTGAAGCCCATGAACTGCCCGATGCACAACCTGATCTTCGACGCGCGCGGGCGTTCCTACCGTGAACTGCCGCTGCGCCTCTTCGAGTTCGGGACCGTGTACCGGTACGAGAAGTCGGGCGTCGTGCACGGCCTCACCCGGGCCCGCGGCTTCACCCAGGACGACGCGCACATCTACTGCACCCGTGAGCAGATGTCGGAGGAGCTCGACAAGACGCTCACCTTCGTCCTGAACCTGCTGCGGGACTACGGCTTGACCGACTTCTACCTGGAGCTGTCCACCAAGGACCCGGAGAAGTTCGTCGGCTCCGACGAGGCCTGGGAAGAGGCCACCGAGACGCTGCGCCAGGTCGCCGAGAAGCAGGGCCTGCCCCTGGTCCCGGACCCGGGTGGCGCCGCCTTCTACGGCCCGAAGATCTCGGTGCAGGCCAAGGACGCCATCGGGCGCACCTGGCAGATGTCGACCATCCAGCTCGACTTCAACCTGCCGGAGCGCTTCGACCTGGAGTACACGGCCGCCGACGGCACCAAGACCCGGCCGGTGATGATCCACCGCGCGCTGTTCGGCTCCATCGAGCGCTTCTTCGCGGTGCTCCTGGAGCACTATGCGGGTGCCTTCCCGGCCTGGCTCGCGCCCGTCCAGGCGGTCGGCATCCCGATCGGTGACGCGCACATCGAGCACCTGGAGAAGTTCGCCGCGGCGGCTCGCAGGCAGGGACTGCGCGTCGAGGTCGACTCCTCGTCCGACCGGATGCAGAAGAAGATCCGCAACGCCCAGAAGCAGAAGGTCCCCTTCATGGTCATCGCGGGCGACGAGGACATGGCGAACGACGCCGTCTCCTTCCGCTACCGCGACGGTTCCCAGGAGAACGGCATCCCCGTCGAGGAGGCACTCGCGAAGATCGCGAAGGTCGTCGAGGAGCGGGCGCAGGTCTGATCGCGGGTCCGCCGCGATCACAGGGCGCACTGGCCCCCGGGATCTTCCCGGGGGCCTTTCCCTGTCGTCGTACGCGACGCCATATGCTGCACGCATGACGAGTGAGCCGGAGCAGCAGATCGGAGTCGGGACGCAGGACGCGTTCCAGCGCCTGTGGACGCCCCACCGGATGGCCTACATCCAGGGCGAGAACAAGCCGAGCGGCCCGGGCGCCGACGACGGTTGTCCCTTCTGCTCGATCCCGGCCACGTCCGACGAGGACGGGCTGATCATCCGGCGCGGTGAGCACGTGTACGCGGTGCTCAACCTGTACCCGTACAACGGCGGCCACCTGATGACGGTGCCGTACCGCCACGTCGCCGACTACACCGAGCTGACCGCGGTGGAGACCGCCGAGCTGGCCGAGCTGACGAAGCAGGCGATGACGGCTCTGCGTACGGCCTCCGGGGCGCAGGGGTTCAACCTGGGCATGAACCAGGGCTCGGTGGCCGGCGCGGGCATCGCCGCCCACCTCCACCAGCACGTCGTGCCCCGCTGGGGCGGGGACACGAACTTCATGCCGGTCGTCGGCCACACCAAGGTGCTGCCGCAGCTGTTGGGGGACACCCGCAAGATGCTGGCGGAGGCGTGGCCCTCCGGCGAGTAGCGGCGCGCGGGCCCCGGAAGGGGCCTACGCGTTGTACAGATCCGCCTTCCCCGGCGCCGGGTCCTGCACGGCGGTGCTGAGGAACGCCGACCGGTTCCCGAACTTCTCCGTGTCCACCCCGTTCTCCTGCAGCACCTTGATCGCCGCCGAGTGCACCACGCGCAGCACCGGCGCGGCCGCCCGCAGCGCGTCGTCGGCCATGAAGCGGTGCCGCCACGGCTGGTCCGCCCACGCGTGCCGCAGCCCGAAGGGCTCGGGGAGTCCGATCGAACCGCCCAGCCAGTTCAGCAGCGGCGGATACCAGGTGAGCGGCGCGCGCACCGCGAGGCGTACCACCTCGTTCGCGGTGACCAGCGGGAGCATCACCTTGCGGGTCTCCCACGGCTTGAACGACTTGGCGACCTCCTTGGAGGGCGCTTCCGGCTTGGTGGTGAACAGCGGGTTCACCGGGCCCAGCGCGTGCCCCGTGACCTCGATGCGCAGCGTCTCGTGCAGCACGGTCACGGTGATCAGCATGGTGATGACCAGCTGGCCGTCCCACAGGGTCCACTGCACGCCCAGGTAGTGCCGGTCACCGGCGCCGAACTGCTGCTTGTTGCAGATGTCCTGTATCGCGTGCGACTTGACCTGGTACGCCTCGACGTCCGTGCCCTCCGGACGCGACACCGCCTTGGCGTTCTCGCCGATCGGCGTCACCACCCAGTGCCGTATGGACGGCTTGGGGAAGCCGCCGGTGTTCAGCGGGCCGCGCTCCAGCATGCGCAGTTGGTCGTGGACGGCCCGGACGACGTCCCAGCTGCGGAAGGGGTGGATCTCCCGGGTCGGGTCGGCCGGCACCAGGTTCTCGGCGAGCTGCCAGCTGCCCCAGCGCGTGCCCATGCCGAGTATGCCCTTGGGACCGGCGTAGAAGACCGAGTTGGACTGTTGCTCGGCGCCGAGCTTGGCCAGGGACTGCCGCAGCTGCTCGGCCGCCGTCTCGCCCGGATTGCTGGGCACCGCCTCCGGGACCTTGGCGCCGACACCGCTGCCCGACAGCAGGCCGTCCCAGCGCTCCCGCAGGTCCCGCGCCGTGCCCTCGCAGATCCGCTTGGCCCAGAACCAGCCGACGACCGGCAGGACGACCGCCGCGCGCGCGTACCAGGCCCAGAAGCCCGAGAAGGGCATCTTGACGAGGAACAGCACGGCCAGCGCGGCGATGGCCACGAGCACCGCGGTGCCCAGCGCCCCGGCCTGCTTGTTCTCCGCCTTGGCGACCGTGGTGCGGATCTGGAAGCCGAGCAGCCACACCAGCATGCCGGGCAGGAACAGCACGCCGCACAGCACGATCACCGTGGCCAGCCGCGCGTCGCGGGCCTTGCGGATGCCGTTGGCCGCCAGGCAGTGCTCGACGACCACCTGTGGCTCGGCGCCGAAGGACTGGATGAGCGGCTTGCGTCCGCCGCCCAGCATCCGGTCGGCCACCGCGCGGGAGAACGCCTCCCCGAGGTTGGGCCGGAAGATCGTGGCCCAGGACCGGCCCGCGTTGACGGCCGTCTGGTGCCACTCGTTGTCGGCCTTCTTGATCTCCTCCATCGGGTTGTCCCGGTAGGCGGCCGAGGCCAGCGCGAAGGTGGCCGTCTGCCCCCCGCCGTCCGTACGCGGCACCTGCGGCCCGAAGAAGTCCGCGTAACCGCCGTCAACGGTCATTCCCGCCCCCGATCGCCACCACTGTCGTTCTGCGGCCTTCCCGACTTCCCTGCCCCGCACACCTGTTGATCAGGTCATCAGCGTATCCGCCGGCACCGACATGCGTCACGGGACGCCCAAAGGCGCCTCCGGACGCGCGGATCGGCCCCGCACGCGCGCCGTCGCGCGCCGGGTCGCCGCCACCGGCGCGGGGGAGTCCCGCGCCGGACACGGCAGCGTTACGACACGGCCCGCGGCTCCTCCAGCACTCGGTCCGCGATCTGCTGCGGCATCGGTTCGTGCCGTGCGTACCGGCGGTCGAAACGGGCGGTGCCGTGCGACAGGGAGCGCAGGTCCACGGCGTACCGGCCGATCTCCAGCTCGGGCACCTCGGCCCGGATCACGGTCCGTCCCCCGCTGGTCTGCTCGGTGCCGAGCACCTTGCCGCGCCGCCCCGACAGGTCGCTCATGACGGCGCCCACGTAGGCGTCACCGACCAGGACGTTCACCTCGGCGACCGGCTCCAGCAGATGGATCCTCGCGTCGGCCGCCGCCTCCCGCAGCGCCAGCGCGCCCGCCGTCTGGAACGCGGCGTCGGAGGAGTCCACCGAGTGCGCCTTGCCGTCGAGGAGCGTCACCCGCACGTCGATCAGCGGATGGCCCGCGGCGACACCCTTGGCGGCCTGCGCGCGCACGCCCTTCTCGACGGACGGGATGAACTGCCGGGGCACCGCGCCGCCGACCACCTTGTCCACGAACTCGATGCCCGAACCGTTCGGCAGCGGCTCCACCTCGAGCTCGCAGATGGCGTACTGCCCGTGCCCGCCGGACTGCTTGACGTGCCGGCCGCGCCCCGCCGCCCTGCTCCCGAACGTCTCCCGCAGCGACACCCGGTGCGGTACGACGTCGACCTGGACGCCGTACCGGCCGCGCAGCCGTTCGAGCGCCACGTCGGCGTGGGCCTCGCCCAGGCACCACAGGACCACCTGGTGCGTGTCCTGGTTCTGCTCCAGCCGCATCGTCGGGTCCTCGGCGACCAGCCGCGCAAGGCCCTGGGAGAGCTTGTCCTCGTCGGGTTTGCTGTGTGCCTCGATGGCGAGCGGCAGCAGCGGGTCGGGCATCTCCCAGGGGGCCATCAGCAGCGGGTCGTCCTTGGCCGAGAGCGTGTCCCCGGTCTCCGCGCGGCCCAGCTTGGCCACACAGGCCAGGTCGCCCGCGATGACGTGCGAAACGGGCCGCTGCTGCTTGCCGAAGGGCGTCGACAGGGCGCCGATCCGCTCGTCGACGTCGTGGTCCTCGTGGCCGCGGTCGGCCAGCCCGTGCCCGGAGACGTGCACCGTCTGGTCGGCGCGCAGGGTGCCCGAGAAGACGCGGACCAGCGAGATCCGGCCGACGTACGGATCGGAGGACGTCTTGACGACCTCCGCCACCAGTGACTCCTCGGGATCGCACCTCCGCAGCTCGCGCGGAGCGCCGTCCAGCGTGGTGACCCGGGGCGCCTCACGTTCCAAGGGGGTCGGGAAGCCGCGCGTGACCAGCTCCAGCAGCTCGACCGTACCGAGTCCCTGGCGGGCGCCCTCGGCCGCGGGGGCGGCGGCCAGGACCGGGAAGAACACCCCGCGGGCGACGGCCCGCTCCAGGTCCTCGACGAGGGTCCTGACGTCGACCTGCTCGCCGCCGAGATAGCGCTCCATGAGGGTCTCGTCCTCGCTCTCCGAGATGATCCCCTCGATCAGCAGGGAGCGCGCCTCGTCGATCGACGGCACCTGCTCCCCACCGGGCTCGGACTCCTCGCGCTCGCCGGAGGCGTAGTCGTACAGCTTCCGCGACAGCAGCCCGATGAGTCCGGTCACCGGTGCGTGCCCGTCGGGCGCCCGCGGCCCGTGCAGGGGCAGGTACAGCGGCAGTACGGCGTCGGGGTCGTCCCCGCCGAAGGCCTCCGCGCAGATCCGCGTCATCTCCTCGAAGTCCGCGCGGGCGGCCTCCAGATGCGTGATCACGATGGCGCGCGGCATGCCGACGGCGGCGCACTCCTCCCACACCATGCGGGTCGAGCCGTCCACGCCGTCGGCGGCCGAGACGACGAAGAGGGCCGCGTCCGCCGCGCGCAGACCGGCCCTCAGCTCACCGACGAAGTCGGCGTACCCGGGAGTGTCCAGGAGGTTGACCTTGATGCCGTCCCATTCCACCGGCACCAGCGACAGCTGTACGGACCGGTGCTGCCGGTGCTCCATCTCGTCGTAGTCCGAGACGCAGCCGCCGTCCTCCACGCGGCCCGCCCGGTTCAGTGCTCCCGCCGTCAGCGCGAGCGCCTCGACCAGGGTGGTCTTGCCCGATCCGGAGTGGCCGACCAGCACCACATTCCGTACGGACGTGGGATGGTCGGCCGCCGTCGCTCTTCCGGCGGCTCCGGGGTGGGTGTGCGCCTTGTCGCCCATGTCCTTGCCTCCCGTGCACGGTGAGGTCGCTGTGGGCGCGGACACGCCAGGCCGCGTGCCGGCGGCTCCGGTGACGCCCGCGGTCCTTCGAGCTTTCCACTCCCGTCACGCGCCGTCCATACGAAGGGCCCGATCCCCCCGCCCACCGGCCGCCCACCGCCCGTCCACCGGGGGGACAGGGTGCCCGGCCGTCACCCACGCGCGCGCGTGGCTACGATGGGCCAGCCGGTGGCCAGCAGGGGCCGCGGCCACACCGACCGTCGGGAAGGCCATGCTGAACAAGTACGCGCGTGCATTTTTTACGCGTGTCCTCACACCGTTCGCCGCGTTTCTCATCCGCCGGGGCGTCAGCCCGGACACGGTCACGCTGATCGGCACCGCCGGTGTGGTCGCGGGAGCGCTGGTCTTCTACCCCCTGGGTGAGTTCTTCTGGGGCACGGTCGTGATCACGCTCTTCGTCTTCTCCGACCTCGTCGACGGCAACATGGCCCGCCAGCTCGGCCGCTCCAGCCGCTGGGGCGCCTTCCTGGACTCCACCCTGGACCGGGTCGCCGACGGCGCGATCTTCGGCGGCTTCGCCCTCTGGTACGCCGGGGGCGGTGACGACAACGTGCTGTGCGCCGTGTCGATCTTCTGCCTGGCCAGCGGCCAGGTGGTGTCGTACACCAAGGCGCGCGGCGAGGCGATCGGCCTGCCCGTCGCCGTCAACGGACTCGTCGAGCGCGCCGAGCGGCTCGTCGTCTCCCTGGTCGCCGCCGGCTTCGCGGGGCTGCACAAGTTCGGCGTGCCCGGCATCCAGTACCTGCTCCCCGTCGCCCTGTGGATCGTCGCCGTCGGCAGCCTCGTCACGCTCGTCCAGCGCGTCGTCACGGTCCGCCGCGAGGCCGCCGAGGCGGACGCCGCCGCGCAGGAGGACCAGGGCACCGAGGCGGCCAAGTGAGCGCTCGGGACCGGCTGGCCGACGGCCTGTACGGCGCCGGCTGGAGCACCGTGAAGAAGCTGCCCGAGCCGGTCGCCGCACGGCTCGGCCGCACGATCGCGGACATCGCCTGGAAACGGCGCGGCGCGGGCGTCCGCCGGCTGGAGAGCAACTACGCGCGCGTGGTGCCGGGCGCGGGCCCCGAACGGCTCGCCGCGCTCTCGCGCGCAGGCATGCGCTCGTACCTGCGCTACTGGATGGAGTCCTTCCGGCTCCCGGCCTGGAGCCGGGAGCGCGTCGAGGCGGGTTTCGCTCCCGAGGGCCTGCACCACCTCACCGACGGCATGGACGCGGGCAAGGGCGTGGTCCTGGCCCTCCCGCACCTGGCCAACTGGGACCTCGCCGGTGCCTGGGCCACCACCAAGCTGGGCATCCCCTTCACCACGGTCGCCGAGCGCCTCAAGCCGGAGACCCTCTACGACCGCTTCGTCGCCTATCGCGAGGGCCTCGGCATGGAGGTCCTGCCGCACAGCGGCGGCACGGCGTTCGGCACGCTCGCCCGGCGGCTGCGCGACGGCCGTCTGGTCTGCCTGGTCGCCGACCGCGACCTGTCCGCCTCCGGCGTGGAGGTCGACTTCTTCGGCGAGACGGCCCGCATGCCGGCCGGGCCCGCCCTGCTCGCGCTGCACACCGGCGCCCGGCTGCTGCCGGTGACGCTCTGGTACGACGACTCGCCCGTCATGCGGGGCCGGATCCATCCGCCGGTCGACGTGCCCGAGTCAGGTACCCGCGCGGAGAAGACGTCCGTCATGACACAGGCGTTGGCCGACGCCTTCGCCACGGGGATCGCCGACCACCCGGAGGACTGGCACATGCTCCAGCGCTTGTGGCTGAAGGACCTCGATCCCGCCAAGGCACCCGCGGCGGCCGAGGGGCAGGTCGCCCCGTGAGGATCGGCATCGTCTGCCCGTACTCCTGGGACGTGCCGGGCGGCGTCCAGTTCCACATCCGGGACCTCGCCGAGTACTTCGTCCGCCTCGGCCACGAGGTCTCCGTGCTCGCCCCCGCCGACGACGACACCCCGCTGCCCCCGTACGTCGTCTCCGCCGGCCGCGCGGTGCCGGTGCCGTACAACGGCTCGGTGGCCCGGCTGAACTTCGGCTTCCTGTCGGCGGCCCGGGTGCGGCGCTGGCTGCACGACGGCGCCTTCGACGTCATCCACATCCACGAGCCGACCTCGCCCTCCCTGGGGCTGCTCACCTGCTGGGCGGCGCAGGGCCCGATCGTGGCGACCTTCCACACCTCCAACCCGCGCTCCCGCGCGATGATCGCCGCGTACTCGATCCTGCAGGCCGCCCTGGAGAAGATCAGCGCCCGGATCGCGGTGAGCGAGTACGCCCGCCGCACCCTCGTCGAGCACCTGGGCGGGGACGCCGTCGTGATCCCCAACGGCGTCGACGTCGACTTCTTCGCCGGCGCCGAGCCCAAGCCCGAGTGGCAGGGCGACACGATCGGCTTCATAGGGCGCATCGACGAGCCCCGCAAGGGCCTGCCGGTGCTGATGCGGGCGCTGCCGAGGATCCTCGCCGCCCGGCCGCAGACCCGGCTGGTGGTCGCGGGCCGCGGCGACGAGGAGGAGGCCGTGGAGAGCCTGCCGAAGGAGCTGCGCTCCCGCGTGGAGTTCCTCGGCATGGTCAGCGACGAGGACAAGGCCCGCTTCCTGCGCAGCGTCGACCTGTACGTGGCGCCCAACACCGGCGGCGAGAGCTTCGGGATCATCCTCGTCGAGGCCATGTCGGCGGGCGCGCCCGTCCTCGCCTCCGACCTGGACGCCTTCGCACAGGTCCTCGACCAGGGAGCGGCCGGTGAGCTGTTCCCCAACGAGAACGCCGACGCGCTCGCCGACGCGGCGGTGCGGCTGCTGGCCGACCCGCAGCGCCGGGCCGAGCTGCGGGAGCGGGGCAGCGCGCACGTACGGCGCTTCGACTGGTCGACCGTCGGCGCCGACATCCTGTCCGTCTACGAGACGGTCACCGCGGGCGCGGCGGCGGTGGCCACGGACGACCGGGCGACGGGGCTCAGGGCGCGCTTCGGACTGGCGAGGGACTGAGGGCCGGGCGGGCCGTCCCGACCGGGCCGCGGTGGCCCGCCCGCGGGCGGGCGACGCGGTGACGGTCGACCTGGCGCCCCGGCGCCCCGGCGAGGCGAGGCAGGGACGCCTCTCCGGAGTGGAGGGTCTCGGGCGTGACGGCCCGTCGGCGTCCCAGGAGCGACGCGACGGGCCGTGCGGCCGGCGGACCACGCGCGGGGTCGCCCGGCGTGGCCCCGCACCGAGGGCGCCGCGCCCTCTCCGCGGAGCGCCCCCGTAGGCTTGCGGCCCGTGACCGCAACCCTGATCTGGATCCTGGTCGTCCTCGTCGCGATCGGCCTGTACCTGAGCTGGACGGCAGGGCGGCTGGACCGGCTGCACGCCAGGATCGACGCCGCCCGCGCCGCACTCGACGCGCAGCTGCTGCGCAGGGCGTCCGTGGCCCAGGAACTGGCCACCTCCGGCGTCCTCGACCCGGCCGCCTCCATCGTGCTGTACGAGGCCGCGCACGCCGCACGGCAGGCCGAGGAGGAGCAGCGGGAGGTGGCCGAGAGCGAGCTGAGCCAGGCCCTGCGGGCGGTCTTCGCCGAGCCGCAGCAGGTGGACGCGCTGCGGGAGGCCCCCGGTGGCGAGGAGGCCGCCCGCGAACTGGCCGAGGCCGTGCGGCGCGTCCCGATGGCCCGGCGGTTCCACAACGACACGGTGGGAGCGGTGCGCAGGCTCCGCGAGCACCGAAAGGTCCGCTGGTTCCGCCTCGCCGGACACGCTCCCTTCCCGCTGGCCTTCGAGATGGACGACGAGTCGCCGACTGCCCTGGTGAAGCGGGTCGCCTGACGGCCGCCGCCGGTCGCGCACCGAAAACGATCCACCGCCTCCTCATTGGCCCTTGCTGTGGCCTGGTCGCGTCGCGTTTCCTCAGAGCTGCACACGTCCCCTTCCCCGCAGCGAGGTACCCCGTGTCCAGCACGCTCTCCGAGAACCAGGCCCCCGAGACCGGCACCGCCCGCGTGAAGCGCGGCATGGCCGAGCAGCTCAAGGGCGGCGTGATCATGGACGTCGTCACGCCGGAGCAGGCGAAGATCGCCGAGGACGCGGGCGCCGTCGCCGTCATGGCCCTGGAGCGGGTCCCGGCCGACATCCGCAAGGACGGCGGCGTGGCCCGGATGTCCGATCCGGACATGATCGAGGGCATCATCGGCGCGGTCTCCATCCCCGTGATGGCCAAGTCCCGCATCGGCCACTTCGTCGAGGCCCAGGTCCTGCAGTCCCTCGGCGTGGACTACATCGACGAGTCCGAGGTCCTGACCCCGGCCGACGAGGTCAACCACAGCGACAAGTTCGCCTTCACCACCCCCTTCGTCTGCGGCGCCACCAACCTCGGCGAGGCCCTGCGCCGCATCGCCGAGGGCGCCGCGATGATCCGCTCCAAGGGCGAGGCCGGCACCGGCAACGTCGTCGAGGCGGTCCGCCACCTGCGCCAGATCAAGAACGAGATCGCCCGCCTGCGCGGCTACGACAACAACGAGCTGTACGCCGCCGCCAAGGAGCTGCGCGCCCCCTACGAGCTGGTCCGTGAGGTCGCCGAGCTGGGCAAGCTCCCCGTCGTCCTCTTCTCCGCCGGTGGCGTCGCCACCCCGGCCGACGCCGCGCTGATGCGCCAGCTCGGCGCCGAGGGCGTCTTCGTCGGCTCCGGCATCTTCAAGTCCGGCGACCCGGCCAAGCGCGCCGCCGCCATCGTGAAGGCGACCACCTTCTACGACGACCCGAAGATCATCGCGGACGCGTCCCGCAACCTCGGCGAGGCCATGGTCGGCATCAACTGCGACACCCTCCCCGAGACCGAGCGCTACGCCAACCGCGGCTGGTAAGGCACCCGATCCGATGAGTGACACCCCCGTCATCGGCGTCCTGGCCCTCCAGGGCGACGTACGGGAGCACCTCGTGGCCCTGGCCGCGGCCGACGCCGTGGCCAGGCCGGTGAGGCGCCCCGAAGAACTCGCCGAGGTGGACGGCCTGGTCCTGCCCGGTGGCGAGTCCACCACCATCTCCAAGCTGGCCGTCCTCTTCGAGGTGATGGACCCCCTGCGCGCGCGTGTGCGTGACGGTCTGCCCGTCTACGGCACCTGCGCCGGCATGATCCTGCTGGCCGACAAGATCCTCGACCCGCGTTCCGGGCAGGAGACGGTCGGCGGCATCGACATGATCGTGCGCCGCAACGCCTTCGGACGGCAGAACGAGTCCTTCGAGGCGGCCGTCGCCATCGAGGGCGTCGACGGCGACCCCGTGGAGGGCGTGTTCATCCGCGCTCCCTGGGTGGAGTCCGTGGGCGCCTCCGTCGAGGTGCTCGCCGAGCACGACGGCCACATCGTCGCGGTCCGCCAGGGCAACGCGCTCGCCACGTCGTTCCACCCGGAACTGACCGGCGACCACCGCGTGCACCGGCTCTTCGCCGACATGGTGCGCGCGAACCGCGCGGCTCGGTCCTTGTAGGATTCCTGCGTTCGTTGCAGAGATGGGTTACGCGAAGGAGACAGGCAGATGTCCGGCCACTCTAAATGGGCTACGACGAAGCACAAGAAGGCCGTGATCGATGCCAAGCGCGGCAAGCTCTTCGCGAAGCTGATCAAGAACATCGAGGTCGCGGCGCGCATGGGCGGCGTCGACATCGAGGGCAACCCGACGCTCTACGACGCCATCCAGAAGGCGAAGAAGCAGTCGGTCCCGAACAAGAACATCGACTCCGCGGTCAAGCGGGGCGGCGGTCTCGAGGCCGGCGGTGCCGACTACGAGACGATCATGTACGAGGGGTACGGCCCCAACGGCGTCGCGGTGCTCATCGAGTGCCTCACCGACAACCGCAACCGCGCCGCCTCCGACGTCCGCGTCGCCATGACCCGCAACGGCGGCTCCATGGCCGACCCCGGCTCGGTGTCGTACCTGTTCCACCGCAAGGGCGTCGTCATCGTCCCCAAGGGCGAGCTGAGCGAGGACGACGTCCTCGGTGCCGTCCTGGACGCGGGCGCCGAGGAGGTCAACGACCTCGGCGAGACCTTCGAGGTCCTGAGCGAGGCCACCGACCTGGTCGCGGTGCGCACCGCCCTCCAGGACGCCGGCATCGACTACGAGTCCGCCGACGCCAACTTCGTCCCGACCATGCAGGTCGAGCTGGACGAGGAGGGCGCCCGGAAGATCTTCCGCCTCATCGACGCCCTGGAGGACAGCGACGACGTGCAGAACGTCTTCGCCAACTTCGACGTGAGCGACGAGGTCATGGAGAAGGTCGACGCGTAGCGCCGCGGCGCACATGACGGCCGCGGTGGGCCGGGGGACACGTCCCCCGGCCCACCGCCGTTGTCGGTGGCACCCGATAGCCTGCACAAACAGGCGATCGAACGGGAGGGCACGTGCGCGTACTGGGGGTGGACCCGGGGCTGACCCGCTGCGGGGTCGGTGTCGTGGAGGGCGTCGCGGGCAGACCGCTCACCATGATCGGTGTCGGCGTCGTCCGCACCCCCGCCGACGCCGACCTCGGCCACCGCCTCGTCGCCGTCGAGCAGGGCATCGAGCAGTGGCTGGACGAGCACCGGCCGGAGTACGTCGCCGTGGAGCGCGTCTTCAGCCAGCACAACGTCCGTACGGTGATGGGCACGGCCCAGGCCAGCGCCGTCGCCATCCTGTGCGCCTCCCGCCGCGGCATCCCCGTCGCCCTGCACACCCCGAGCGAGGTCAAGGCCGCCGTCACCGGCAGCGGCCGAGCCGACAAGGCGCAGGTCGGCGCCATGGTCACCCGCCTGCTGCGGCTCGCCGCGCCCCCGAAGCCGGCCGACGCCGCCGACGCCCTCGCGCTCGCCATCTGCCACATCTGGCGCGCTCCCGCGCAGAACCGGCTCCAACAGGCCGTGGCCCGCGCCGCCCAGCCCGTCCCGCGGACGCCACCGGCCCGGCGCACGGCGGCCGGCCCGCTCTCCCCGAGCCCCCGGCAGACCCCGACCCCCCGGCGCAGCCCGACCCTCGAACAGCCCCACGCCGCCCAGCAGTCCCCGGACACCCCGCACGCACCGAAAGGCCACCCGGCATGATCGCCTTCGTCAGCGGCACCGTAGCCGCCCTCGCTCCCGATGCCGCGGTGGTCGAGGTCGGTGGCGTCGGCATGGCCGTGCAGTGCACGCCGAACACGCTCTCCACCCTCCGCCTCGGCAAGTCCGCCAAGCTCGCCACCTCGCTCGTCGTCCGCGAGGACTCGCTCACCCTGTACGGCTTCGCCGACGACGACGAGCGCCAGGTCTTCGAGCTGCTCCAGACCGCCAGCGGTGTCGGACCCAGGCTCGCCCAGGCGATGCTCGCCGTGCACAGCCCCGACGCCCTGCGCAGAGCCGTCTCCACCGGCGACGAGAAAGCGCTCACCGCAGTCCCCGGCATCGGCAAGAAGGGCGCGCAGAAGCTGCTCCTGGAACTGAAGGACCGCCTCGGCGAACCCGTCGGCGCCCCCGCCGTCGGCGCTCCGGTCAGCACCGGCTGGCGCGACCAGCTGCACGCGGCCCTGATCGGCCTCGGGTACGCCACCCGGGAGGCCGACGAGGCCGTCTCCGCCGTGACCCCCCAGGCGGAGGCCGCCGGCGGCACGCCCCAGGTGGGGCAGCTGCTGAAGTCGGCCCTCCAGACCCTGAACCGCGCCCGCTGAACCACCGCCGAGCCCGCTGACCCACCACCGCGCCCGCCGCACCACCACCCCGACCCCCGAGGCACACACCGCTATGAACTGGGACGACACGACCGACACCGACGCCACCGCCGAGCGGCTCGTCGGTGCGTCCGCCGACGGGGAGGACCAGGCGGTGGAGGCCGCCCTGCGCCCCAAGGACCTGGGCGAGTTCATCGGCCAGGAGAAGGTCCGCGAGCAGCTCGACCTCGTCCTGCGCGCCGCCCGCGCGCGCGGGGCGACCGCCGACCACGTCCTGCTCTCCGGCGCGCCCGGCCTCGGCAAGACCACCCTCTCGATGATCATCGCGGCCGAGATGGAGGCCCCGATCCGGATCACCTCGGGGCCCGCCATCCAGCACGCCGGGGACCTCGCGGCGATCCTCTCCTCCCTCCAGGAGGGCGAGGTGCTCTTCCTCGACGAGATCCACCGCATGTCGCGGCCCGCCGAGGAGATGCTCTACATGGCGATGGAGGACTTCCGCGTCGACGTCATCGTCGGCAAGGGCCCGGGCGCCACCGCCATCCCCCTGGAGCTGCCGCCGTTCACCCTGGTCGGCGCCACCACGCGCGCGGGGCTGCTGCCGCCCCCGCTGCGCGACCGCTTCGGCTTCACCGCGCACATGGAGTTCTACGGACCCACCGAGCTGGAGCGGGTCATCCACCGCTCGGCGGGCCTCCTCGACGTCGGGATCGACACGGCCGGCGCCGCCGAGATCGCCGGCCGCTCCCGCGGCACGCCCCGCATCGCCAACCGCCTGCTGCGCCGCGTCCGCGACTACGCCCAGGTCAAGGCCGACGGCCTGATCACCCAGGAGATCGCCGCGGCCGCCCTCGCGGTCTACGAGGTCGACGCCCGCGGTCTGGACCGGCTGGACCGGGGCGTGCTGGAGGCCCTTCTCAAGCTGTTCGGCGGCGGCCCCGTCGGCCTGTCCACGCTCGCTGTCGCGGTGGGGGAGGAACGTGAGACCGTGGAAGAGGTCGCCGAACCGTTCCTCGTACGGGAGGGCCTGCTGGCCCGCACCCCGCGCGGACGGGTCGCGACCCCGGCGGCATGGGCGCACCTCGGCCTCACCCCACCGCGGTCCCAGAACTCCGGAAACGGACAACAGGACCTGTTCGGGGCGTGACGCCACCGTCACGAAGAGGACATTCGCCGGGGCAGGAACCCCGGTGCCATGCTGAGCGTTGTTCCATGCGCGCGGACTCGCTTAGACTCCGCCGATGCCGCCCTTGTCGGCGGCGCACACACCCCCAACCATCAGGCCGCTCACCATCGCGGTCGTGTGAAGGAAGTACCGACCCGTGAGTCTCGTGACCCTCCTCCCGTTCATCGTGCTCATCGGGGCCATGTTCCTGATGACCCGGTCGGCGAAGAAGAAGCAGCAGCAGGCCGTCGACATGCGGAACCAGATGCAGCCCGGTTCCGGCGTCCGCACCATCGGGGGCATGTACGCCACGGTCAAGGAGGTCAACGAGGACACGGTCCTCCTCGACGCCGGCCCGGGTGTCGAGCTGCTCTTCGCCAAGAACAGCATCGGTGCCGTCCTCACCGACGACGAGTACAACCGCATCGTCCACGGCGTCGAGCACGACCTGAAGTCCGACGCCGACATCGTCCCGGACGATGCCTCCTCCCTCACCGGGCCCGACGCCCCCGCCGACGACGCCGCCGTCTCCGACGACAAGCCCGTCGACCTCGGCAAGAAGGACGCGGCCGACGAGCCGACGGCCGACACCGCGCCCGCCGAGGCGAAGACGGACGAGCAGGCGAAGAAGTCCGACGGCGGCTCCGAGGCGAAGTAACCGTGCTCCGGGGCGAGCGGGACGTTCCCGCCGCCCCGTGTGACGCGCGGCTCGCACGGATCCGGACACCATGTGATGGCCGCCGGCGACGCCTACCCGGCGCGAGCGGCCCGAGAGGGAGTACGCAAAGGTGGTAGCACCTAAAAAGGGAAAGAATGCGAGCGCTCAGAGTAAGCCCGGGCGCTCGCTGGCCCTGATGCTGATCGCCATCGTGGCGCTCACCGGCGGCATGTTCGCCTCCGGACACACGACTCCGCGTCTCGGCATCGACCTGGCCGGCGGCACCAGCATCACGCTGCGCGCGGTGCCGGAGGCGGGCCAGGAGTCCGCGATCAACAAGACCAACATGGACACCGCGGTCGAGATCATGGAGCGCCGCGTCAACGGTCTGGGTGTCTCCGAGGCCGAGGTGCAGACCCAGGGCGACCGGAACATCATCGTCAACATCCCCAAGGGGACGAACTCGAAGGAAGCCCGGGAGCAGGTCGGCACCACCGCCAAGCTCTACTTCCGCCCGGTGGTCGCCACCGAGCTGTCCGGCGCGGGCGCCACCGGCAGCCCCTCCCCGAGCCCGACCGGCAACGCCACCGACAAGGCGACCGACAAGGCCACGGACGGCACCGCCGACAAGGACAAGGCCACCGACGGTGACAAGGCGAGCGACGCGCCCTCCGGCTCCGCCTCGGCGAGCTCCAGCCCGCAGGGCCGGGCCGCCAGCGACGCCCTGAAGGCCGACCCCAGCCCGTCCGGCGGGGCCACCGACGGCGCCTCCCCCTCCGCCAGCGCCAGCGCCTCCGGCGACGACGCGACCGCCAAGCTCCAGGCCGCGTACGCCGCGCTGGACTGCACCGACGCATCCGCCCGGGCCAAGGCGGGCGCCGGCGCCAAGCAGGGCGAGTCCATGGTCGCCTGCGGCCAGAACGCGCAGGGCCAGTGGCAGAAGTACATCCTCGGCCCGGCCGCGGTCGACGGCACGGACGTCGACAGCTCCGAGGCGGTCTTCAACACGCAGACCGCCGCCGGCTGGACCGTGACGATGAAGTTCACGGACGGCGGCGCCAAGAAGTTCGCCGACATCACCGGCAAGCTGGCGCAGAACCAGTCCCCGCAGAACCAGTTCGCCATCGTCCTGGACAACGAGGTCGTCTCCGACCCCTACGTCAGCCAGGCGCTCACCGGCGGCAGCGCGGAGATCTCCGGCAACTTCGACCAGGAGGAGGCCCAGGGCCTCGCCAACATGCTGTCCTACGGCGCGCTGCCGCTGACCTTCAAGGAGGACAGCGTCACCACCGTCACCGCCGCACTCGGCGGTGAGCAGCTCAAGGCCGGTCTGATCGCGGGTGCGATCGGCCTCGCCCTGGTCGTCCTCTACCTGCTGGTCTACTACCGCGGTCTGTCGTTCATCGCCGTCGCCTCGCTGCTGATCTCCGCGGCCCTGACGTACGTGATCATGTCGCTGCTCGGCCCGGCCATCGGCTTCGCGCTGAACCTGCCGGCCGTCTGCGGTGCCATCGTCGCCATCGGCATCACGGCGGACTCGTTCATCGTGTACTTCGAACGCGTCCGCGACGAGATCCGCGAGGGACGCACCCTGCGTCCCGCCGTCGAGCGGGCCTGGCCGCGCGCCCGGCGCACCATCCTGGTCTCCGACTTCGTGTCCTTCCTCGCCGCCGCGGTGCTCTTCATCGTCACCGTCGGCAAGGTGCAGGGCTTCGCCTTCACCCTGGGGCTGACCACGCTGCTCGACGTCGTGGTGGTGTTCCTCTTCACCAAGCCGCTGCTGACGCTGATGGCCCGGCGCAAGTTCTTCGCGAGCGGCCACAAGTGGTCCGGCCTCGACCCGAAGAGCCTGGGTGCCAAGCCGCCGCTGCGCCGCACCCGTCGTACCGCCCGCCCCGCCGGCCCTGTCGACCCGAAGGAGGCGTGAGATGGGAAAGCTCGGCACCCTCGGCGCTCGACTGCACCATGGCGAAATCGGCTACGACTTCGTCAAGAACCGCAAGCTCTGGTACGGCATCTCGATCCTCATCACCATCACGGCCATCGTCGGCCTGGCGGTGCGCGGTCTGCACATGGGCATCGAGTTCCAGGGCGGCGCGGTCTTCACCACCCCGAAGAACATGAGCGCCTCGGTCTCGCAGACCGAGACGTGGGCGGAAGAAGCCTCCGGCCACGACGCGATCGTCCAGAAGCTCGGCGACGGCAGCCTCCGCATCCAGATCGCGGGCACCGACACCGAGGCGTCGGACCGGATCAAGGAAGAGCTCTCCAAGGACCTGGACGTCCCGGCGGAGCGGATCAACGCGGACCTGGTCGGCCCCAGCTGGGGTGACCAGATCGCGAACAAGGCATGGCAGGGCCTCGGGATCTTCATGGTCCTGGTGGTGATCTATCTGGCCATCGCCTTCGAGTGGCGAATGGCACTCGCCGCCTTCGTCGCGCTGATCCACGACATCACCATCACGGTCGGCATCTACGCGCTGGTGGGCTTCGAGGTCACACCGGGCACGGTGATCGGTCTGCTCACGATCCTCGGCTACTCGCTGTACGACACGGTCGTGGTCTTCGACAGTCTCAAGGAACAGACGAGAGACATCACCAAACAGACCCGCTGGACCTACGGCGAGATCGCCAACCGCTCGATCAACAGCACCCTGGTGCGGTCCATCAACACCACGGTGGTCGCGCTGCTGCCGGTGGGCGGCCTGCTGTTCATCGGCGGCGGTGTCCTCGGCGCCGGCATGCTCAACGACATCTCGCTGTCGCTGTTCGTGGGTCTCGCCGCGGGTGCCTACTCGTCGATCTTCATCGCCACGCCGCTCGTCGCCGACCTCAAGGAGGCCGAGCCGCAGATGAAGGCGCTCAAGAAGCGCGTCCTCGCCAAGCGCGCCCAGGCCGCGGCCGCGGGCGTGCCGGCCGAGAACGCCGTGGACGAGGAGCGCTACGCCGACGACGAGACCGACGAGGACCCCGAGGACACCGACGACGCCGCCCCCGCGGTCGTCGGCCCCCGCAACCAGCCCGCCTCCCGCAACAGGGGACGCGGCCGGCCCTCGGGGAAGCGCCGATGACCGGGACCACCGACATCACGGAGCTGCTGCTCAGCCGCATCCGTGACGTGGCCGACTACCCGGAGCCGGGTGTGATGTTCAAGGACATCACCCCGCTCCTGGCCGACCCGGTGGCCTTCGCCGCCCTGACCGACGCGCTCGCCGAGGTCGCCGGGCGCACCGGCGCCACCAAGGTCGTCGGCCTGGAGGCCCGCGGCTTCATCCTGGGGGCTCCGGTGGCCCTGCGGGCCGGGCTCGGCTTCATCCCCGTACGCAAGGCGGGCAAGCTCCCCGGAGCCACCCTCAGCCAGGCGTACGAGCTGGAGTACGGCTCGGCCGAGATCGAGGTGCACGCCGAGGACCTGAGCGCCGACGACCGGGTCCTGGTCATCGACGACGTCCTCGCCACCGGCGGCACCGCCGAGGCCTCGCTGGAGCTGATCCGCCGGGCGGGCGCGCGGGTCGCGGGACTCGCCGTCCTGATGGAGCTGGGCTTCCTCGGCGGGCGGGCCCGGCTGGAGCCGGCCCTGGTCGGGGCGCCGCTGGAGGCGCTGCTCACGGTCTGACCGCTCGCACCGCTCGCCCGAGGCGGGCCCCGGAGGAATCCGGGGCCCGCCTCGTACGTTGGCGGTCCTGACGGCCCTCACAGTGGCCTGAAGGCGATCCTGGCGTGCAGGATCGCTACCATGGGGACTCCGGAGCCTGACCGGGGGACCCGGATCGCGCACGAGGAGTCCTCTTGCCAGACGAGGCCCAGCCACTGACCGCCGCCAAGCCCGAGTCCGCCTCGGCGCCCGCGGCGAAGCCCGTACCGAGCGCGCCGCAGGCGAAGAACGACACGCACGGGCCGATCCAGCACGCCCCGGCGGCGCCCGTGGACAAGCCGGCCGACCAGCAGCCGCGTCCCAAGCCGATCCCGCCCGATCGCGGCCGGAACGCGCCCGTGGTCCGCGCGCCCGCCGGCCAGCCCGCCCGCTCCGGCTCCTCCAACCGCGTCCGAGCCCGCCTCGCCCGTCTCGGCGTGCAGCGCGCCAACCCGTACAACCCGGTCCTGGAGCCCCTGCTGCGGATAGTGCGCGGCAACGACCCCAAGATCGAGACGGCGACCCTGCGCCAGATCGAGCGCGCCTACCAGGTCGCCGAACGCTGGCACCGCGGCCAGAAGCGCAAGAGCGGCGACCCGTACATCACGCACCCGCTCGCCGTCACCACCATCCTCGCCGAGCTGGGCATGGACCCGGCCACGCTCATGGCGGGCCTGCTGCACGACACCGTCGAGGACACCGAGTACGGCCTGGAGGACCTGCGCCGCGACTTCGGCGACGTGGTCACCCTCCTCGTCGACGGCGTCACCAAGCTCGACAAGGTCAAGTTCGGCGAGGCGGCGCAGGCCGAGACCGTGCGCAAGATGGTCGTCGCGATGGCGAAGGACCCGCGCGTCCTCGTCATCAAGCTGGCCGACCGCCTGCACAACATGCGCACCATGCGCTACCTCAAGCGCGAGAAGCAGGAGAAGAAGGCGCGCGAGACCCTGGAGATCTACGCGCCGCTCGCCCACCGGCTGGGCATGAACACCATCAAGTGGGAGCTGGAGGACCTCGCCTTCGCGATCCTCTACCCCAAGATGTACGACGAGATCGTCCGCCTGGTCGCCGAGCGCGCCCCCAAGCGCGACGAGTACCTCGCCATCGTCACCGACGAGGTGCAGCAGGACCTGCGCGCGGCCCGGATCAAGGCGACCGTCACCGGACGCCCCAAGCACTACTACAGCGTCTACCAGAAGATGATCGTCCGCGGCCGTGACTTCGCGGAGATCTACGACCTGGTCGGCATCCGCGTCCTGGTGGACACGGTCCGCGACTGCTACGCGGCGCTGGGCACGGTCCACGCCCGCTGGAACCCGGTTCCGGGGCGGTTCAAGGACTACATCGCGATGCCCAAGTTCAACATGTACCAGTCGCTGCACACGACGGTCATCGGGCCCAACGGCAAGCCGGTCGAGCTGCAGATCCGCACCTTCGACATGCACCGCCGCGCCGAGTACGGCATCGCCGCGCACTGGAAGTACAAGCAGGAGGCCGTCGCCGGCGCCTCCAAGGTCCGCTCCGACGCGCCCAAGTCGTCCGGCAAGGGCAAGGACGACCACCTCAACGACATGGCGTGGCTGCGCCAGCTGCTGGACTGGCAGAAGGAGACCGAGGACCCCGGCGAGTTCCTGGAGTCCCTGCGCTTCGACCTCTCGCGCAACGAGGTCTTCGTCTTCACCCCCAAGGGCGACGTCATAGCGCTCCCGGCGAGCGCCACCCCCGTGGACTTCGCGTACGCCGTCCACACCGAGGTCGGACACCGCACCATAGGAGCACGCGTCAACGGCCGCCTCGTCCCGCTGGAGTCCACCCTGGACAACGGGGACCTGGTGGAGGTCTTCACGTCCAAGGCGGCCGGCGCGGGCCCGTCCCGCGACTGGCTCGGCTTCGTGAAGTCGCCGCGCGCCCGCAACAAGATCCGCGCCTGGTTCTCCAAGGAGCGCCGCGACGAGGCGATCGAGCAGGGCAAGGACGCCATCGTCCGCGCCATGCGCAAGCAGAACCTGCCGATCCAGCGCATCCTGACCGGCGACTCCCTGGTCACCCTCGCCCACGAGATGCGCTACTCGGACATCTCCGCGCTGTACGCGGCGATCGGCGAGGGCCACGTCTCCGCGCAGAACATCGTGCAGAAGCTCGTCCACGCGCTCGGCGGCGAGGAGGCGGCCACCGAGGAGATCGACGAGTCGGTGCCGCCGGCCCGCGGTCGCGGCCGCAAACGCCGCACGAGCGCCGACCCGGGTGTCGTGGTCAAGGGCGTCGACGACGTGTGGATCAAGCTCGCCCGGTGCTGCACGCCCGTGCCCGGCGACCCGATCATCGGTTTCGTCACCCGCGGCAGCGGTGTCTCCGTCCACCGCAGCGACTGCGTGAACGTGGACTCGCTCTCCCGCGAGCCCGAGCGCATCCTCGACGTCGAGTGGGCCCCCAGCCAGTCCTCCGTCTTCCTGGTCGCCATCCAGGTCGAGGCCCTGGACCGCTCCCGGCTCCTCTCGGACGTCACCCGGGTGCTGTCCGACCAGCACGTCAACATCCTCTCCGCGGCCGTCCAGACCTCCCGCGACCGCGTCGCCACCTCCCGCTTCACCTTCGAGATGGGCGACCCCAAGCACCTGGGGCACGTCCTGAAGGCCGTACGCGGCGTGGAGGGCGTCTACGACGTCTACCGCGTGACATCGGCGCGCAGGCCCTCGTAGAAGCGGCCGCGCAGACGAAAGGGGCTCCGGTACGCGACGCGTACCGGAGCCCCTTTCGTCGTGCGGGTCAGCCGCCGAACTCGTGCAGCCCCTTCAGCGCCTGGTCCAGCAGCGCCTGTCGGCCCTCCAGCTCACGCTGGAGCTTGTCGGCCCTGGCGTTGTTGCCCTGGGCGCGTGCCTGCTCGATCTGGGAACGCAGCTTGTCCACGGCCGACTGGAGCTGACCGGTCAGACCCTCGGCACGCGCGCGTGCCTCCGGGTTCGTCCGGCGCCACTCGCTCTCCTCGGCCTCCTGGAGCGCCCGCTCGACCGCGTGCATCCGGCCCTCGACCTTCGGCCGGGCGTCGCGCGGTACGTGGCCGATGGCCTCCCAGCGCTCGTTGACCGAACGGAACGCGGCGCGGGCCGCCTTCAGGTCGGTCACCGGCAGGAGCTTCTCGGCCTCCTCGGCCAGCTCCTCCTTGAGCTTGAGGTTCTCCGTCTGCTCGGCGTCGCGCTCCGCGAAGACCGAGCTGCGGGCGGCGAAGAAGACGTCCTGGGCACCGCGGAAGCGGTTCCACAGGTCGTCCTCGTGCTCGCGCTGGGCGCGACCCGCGGCCTTCCACTCGGACATCAGGTCGCGGTACCGCGCGGCCGTCGGCCCCCACTCCGTCGAGTTCGACAGCGCCTCGGCCTCGGCGACCAGCCGCTCCTTGGTCTGCCGGGCGTCCTCGCGCTGCGCGTCCAACTGCGCGAAGTGCTGCTTGCGGCGCTTGGAGAACGCCGACCGGGCGTGCGAGAAGCGGTGCCACAGCTCGTCGTCGGACTTGCGGTCCAGCCGCGGCAGCCCCTTCCAGGTGTCGACCAGCGAGCGCAGCCGCTCACCGGCCGCCCGCCACTGGTCGGACCCGGCCAGCTCCTCGGCCTCGGCGACCAGTGCCTCCTTGGCGCCGCGCGCCTCGTCGGACTGCTTCGCCCGCTGGACCTTCCGCTCCTCGCGGCGCTTGTCGACCAGCTCCACGAGTTTGTCCAGCCGGGCCCGCAGGGCGTCCAGGTCACCGACCGCGTGATGCGCGTCGACCTGCTCACGCAGGTGGTCGATGGCCGTCTGGGCGTCCTTCGCCGACAGGTCGGTGGTCTTCACGCGCTTCTCGAGGAGGCCGATCTCGACAACCAGGCCTTCGTACTTGCGCTCGAAATAGGCCAGCGCCTCCTCGGGGGAGCCTGCCTGCCAGGAACCGACGACCTGCTCGCCGTCGGCCGTACGCACGTACACGGTCCCCGTCTCGTCGACGCGGCCCCACGGGTCGCTGCTCACAGCGCCTCCTCCACATGATGCCTGCGGAGGGCTTCGCTACCCCCGGGCATCGTCCACAGTTTCGTCACGGCCAACATAGGCGACCGGCGGGTGGCCTGTCCGCATCCCGCGCGACCGAACTTCCGCTGATGAGGGTCAGGATTTGGCGACGGTCGCCTTGTCGATCACGACCGTCGCGTTGGGCGCTCCGTCGCCCGCTCCCGTGCTCTCACCGGCGGCGGCGATCTTCTTCAGCACCTTCATGCCGTCGTCCGAGATGGTGCCGAACGGCGTGTAGCTTGGGGGCAGCGGGCTGTCCTGGTACACGAGGAAGAACTGGCTGCCACCGGAGCCCGGCTGGCCGGTGTTCGCCATCGCCACCGTGCCCGCCGGGTACGTGTTCTTCTTGAGGCTCTTGTCCTTCAGATTCTCGTCCGGGATGGTGTAGCCGGGGCCGCCGTTGCCCTGTCCCGTCGGGTCGCCGCACTGGAGCACGAAGATCCCGTTGGTGGTGAGCCGGTGGCACGGCGTGTGGTCGAAGAAGCCCTTGCCGGCCAGGAAGCTGAACGAGTTGACGGTGTGCGGGGCCGCCGACGCCTTCAGGGCGATGTCTATGTCGCCGCAGGTCGTGGCCAGTTTCATCGCGTACTTCGCCGACTTGTCGACGGTCATCGCAGGTTCCTTCTTCCAGGTCTGCGTCTTGACCTTGCCCGCGGCCGGCTTCTCGCACGGGTCCGGAGCCTTGCTGCTCGCCGAGGCACTCGGGGTGACCTCCGCGTTCGCGTTCGACTTCGTGTCGTCGTCGCCCAGGACCACCCCGGTCGTGTACAGCGCGACACTGCCGATCAGAATCACGCCGAGCACCGACGCGATAGCGGCGTTGCGCATGCGCGCCTTGCGTCGAGCGGAGGTACGTCGCTGCTGCTGCCGCAAGAACTTCTCCCGGGCGAGCTGACGCCGCCGCTGCTCCTGGGTGACCACCGGGTTCTCTCCTCATGCGTCTTCGAGTGCCGACCGGTACGCGTGCGTGCGATGAGCCGACCGTGGGCGTGTAGCCCCGTACCGTATATGGGTTCGCTGAGGAAACGGCACCGCCGGTAGGCTCTGACCATGGGCGCGGCCCGTTCGCAAGCCCACCCGTACCGCCACAAACGAAGGACGATCGTGCTCATTGCCGGGTTCCCCGCCGGGGCCTGGGGGACGAACTGCTATCTCGTCGCCCCCGCCGCCGGTGAGGAGTGCGTGATCATCGACCCGGGCCACCAGGCCGCACAGGGGGTCGAGGAAGCACTCGCCAAGCATCGGCTCAAGCCCGTCGCCGTCGTCCTCACCCACGGCCACATCGACCACGTCGCCTCGGTCGTCCCGGTCTGCGGCGCGCACGACGTGCCGGCCTGGATCCACCCCGAGGACCGCTTCATGATGAGCGACCCCGAAAAGGGGATCGGCCGGTCCATCGGCATGCCGCTCATGGGTGAACTGACCGTCGGAGAGCCGGACGACGTCAAGGAGCTGACCGACGGCACCAGGCTGGAGCTGGCCGGCATGGAGCTGACGGTCGCGCACGCCCCCGGCCATACCAAGGGGTCGGTGACCTTCGGCCTGCCCGAGGCGGCGGACATCCCGCCGATCATGTTCTCGGGCGACCTGCTGTTCGCCGGCTCCATCGGACGCACCGACTTCCCCGGTGGCTCCATGGACGACATGCTCGAGTCCCTGGCACGCGTGTGCCTGCCGCTCGACGACTCGACCGTGGTGCTCTCCGGGCACGGCCCCCAGACGACCATCGGCCAGGAGCGCGCCACCAACCCGTACTTGCGGGAAGTGGCCGCCGGCCGCCAAGGGAACAGAGCCCCCGGGGCTCCCCGACGAGGAATGTGACGAGACCCTCCGTGAGCACCTTCAAGGCCCCCAAGGGCACGTACGACCTGTTGCCGCCCGACTCCGCCAAGTTCCTGGCGGTCCGCGAGGCGATCGCGGCCCCGCTGCGCAACTCCGGCTACGGCTACATCGAGACGCCCGGTTTCGAGAACGTCGAACTCTTCGCGCGCGGTGTGGGTGAGTCCACCGACATCGTCACCAAGGAGATGTACGTCTTCGAGACCAAGGGCGGCGACCGTCTGGCGCTGCGCCCGGAGACGACGGCCCCCGTGCTGCGCGCGGTCCTGGAGGCCAACCTGCACAAGGCGGGCAACCTGCCGGTGAAGGTCTGGTACTCGGGCTCGCAGTACCGCTACGAGCGCCCCCAGAAGGGCCGTTACCGCCACTTCTCCCAGGTCGGCGCCGAAGCCATCGGGGCCGAGGACCCGGCCCTCGACGCCGAACTGATCATCCTGGCCGACCAGTCGTACCGGGCGCTGGGCCTGCAGGACTTCCGCATCCTGCTCAACTCCCTGGGCGACAAGGAGTGCCGCCCGGTCTACCGCGCAGCGCTCCAGGACTTCCTGCGCGGCCTCGACCTGGACGAGGAGACGCTGCGCCGCGCCGACATCAACCCGCTGCGCGTCCTGGACGACAAGCGTCCCGAGGTGCAGAAGCAGCTCACCGGCGCACCGCTGCTGCGCGACTACCTGTGCGACGCCTGCAAGGCGTACCACGAGGAGGTGCGCGAGCTGATCACGGCGGCCGGCGTGGTCTTCGAGGACGACCCCAAGCTGGTGCGCGGCCTGGACTACTACACGCGCACGACCTTCGAGTTCGTCCACGACGGACTGGGCTCCCAGTCCGCGGTGGGCGGCGGCGGCCGCTACGACGGACTGTCCGAGATGATCGGCGGCCCGGCCCTCCCGTCCGTGGGCTGGGCCCTGGGCGTCGACCGCACCGTCCTCGCCCTGGAGGCCGAGGGCATCGAGCTGGACATCCCGTCGGTCACCTCCGTCTACGCCGTCCCGCTCGGCGAGGAGGCCCGCCGGGTCCTCTTCTCGAAGGTCACCGAACTGCGCAAGAACGGCGTGGCCGCCGACTTCTCCTACGGCGGCAAGGGCCTCAAGGCCGCGATGAAGGCGGCGCACCGCTCGGGCGCCCGCTACGCCCTGGTCCTCGGCGAGCGCGACCTCGCCGAGGGCGTCGTCCAGCTCAAGGACATGGAGTCCGGCGAGCAGACCGCGATCGGTGTCAACGAGATCGTCGCGGAGCTGGAGTCCCGGCTCGGCTGAGGGCCCGCGGCTCTGCCGCCCCCGGGGCACGCGCATTCGTCCGCGTGTGCCCCCGGGGAACGGGAATCGGCCGGAACGCAACTCTCCGGGGCGATCGCCGGTGCGTTCTTATGTTCATCGAACGGTGGCCATACAGGGTCGTACGGCACAATGGCCCTGCCCGAAGCAGGTCCGACTCAAGTGACGGAATCGGCGTGATGAGCAAGACGACAGTGAAGGACGTCTCCACCGTGGCGGAGTCCGCGCCGGAACCCACCGCCGGAGCCTCGCGGGCCGAGGGCGGCAGCCGCGCCCTGGCCCTGCTGCTGGTGATCACCGGCGCGGCCGGAGTGCTCGCCGCCTGGGTCATCACGCTGGACAAGTTCAAGCTGCTCGAGGCGAAGGTCGCGGGCACCACCTTCACGCCCGGGTGCAGCCTCAATCCCGTCGTCTCCTGCGGCAGCGTCATGGAGAGCGACCAGGCCGCCGTCTTCGGGTTCCCCAACCCCGTGCTCGGCCTGGTGACCTACGGCATCGTCGTCTGCGTCGGCATGAGCCTGCTCGCCGGGGCGCGCTTCCCGCGCTGGTACTGGCTGACCTTCAACGCGGGCACCCTCTTCGGCGTCGGATTCTGCACCTGGCTGCAGTTCCAGTCCCTGTACCGGATCAACGCGCTGTGCCTGTGGTGCTGCCTGGCCTGGGTCGCCACGATCATCATGTTCTGGTACGTGACGTCCTTCAACGTCCGCAAGGGCTTCCTGCCGGCGCCGACCTGGCTCAAGGGCTTCTTCGGCGAGTTCACCTGGGTCCTGCCGGTGCTGCACATCGGCATCGTCGGCATGATGATCCTGACCCGCTGGTGGGACTTCTGGACCAGCTGACGGGCCGGCCGTCGGCCTTCGACGGCGCCCGTCGCGTTGTCGGTGCGGTGAACTAGGGTTCAAGCGTGGAGCCCGACCTGTTCACCGCCGCAGCCGAAGAACGCCAGGAGAAGGACCCGACCGGCAGTCCCCTCGCCGTGCGGATGCGCCCGCGCACCCTCGACGAGGTCGTGGGCCAGCAGCACCTGCTCAAGCCCGGTTCGCCCCTGCGCCGCCTGGTCGGCGAGGGCGCGTCCGGTCCCGCCGGGCCGTCCTCGGTCATCCTGTGGGGCCCGCCGGGCACCGGCAAGACCACCCTGGCGTACGTCGTCTCCAAGGCCACCAACAAGCGCTTCGTGGAGCTGTCGGCGATCACCGCGGGCGTCAAGGAGGTCCGCGCGGTCATCGACGGCGCCCGCCGCGCGGTCGGCGGGTACGGCAAGGAGACCGTCCTCTTCCTCGACGAGATCCACCGCTTCAGCAAGGCCCAGCAGGACTCCCTGCTCCCGGCCGTCGAGAACCGCTGGGTCACCCTGATCGCCGCCACCACGGAGAACCCGTACTTCTCGGTGATCTCCCCCCTGCTCTCCCGCTCCCTCCTCCTCACCCTCGAACCCCTCACCGACGACGACGTCCGCGGCCTGCTCCGCCGGGCCCTGACCGACGAGCGCGGCCTGAAGGACACCGTGGGCCTGCCCGGGGACACCGAGGAGCACCTGCTGCGCATCGCCGGCGGCGACGCCCGCCGCGCCCTGACCGCGCTGGAGGCCGCCGCCGGGGCCGCGCTGGACAAGGGCGAGACGGAGATCGCCCTCACCACGCTGGAGGAGACGGTCGACCGGGCCGCGGTGAAGTACGACCGCGACGGCGACCAGCACTACGACGTGGCCAGCGCCCTGATCAAGTCCATCCGCGGCTCCGACGTGGACGCCGCCCTGCACTACCTGGCCCGCATGATCGAGGCCGGCGAGGACCCCCGGTTCATCGCCCGCCGTCTGATGATCTCCGCCAGCGAGGACATCGGCCTCGCCGATCCGAACGCGCTGCCGATCGCCGTCGCCGCCGCCCAGGCCGTCGCGATGATCGGCTTCCCGGAGGCCGCGCTCACCCTGAGCCACGCGACCATCGCCCTCGCGCTCGCCCCCAAGTCCAACGCGGCGACCACCGCCATCGGCGCCGCCCTGGAGGACGTACGCAAGGGGTTCGCCGGTCCCGTGCCGTCGCACCTGCGGGACAGCCACTACAAGGGAGCGGGCAAGCTCGGTCACGGACAGGGCTACGTGTACCCGCACGACCTCCCGGAGGGCATCGCCGCCCAGCAGTACGCCCCGGACGAGCTGAAGGACCGCACCTACTACGAGCCCACCCGGCACGGCGCCGAGGCCCGGTACGCGGACGCCGTCGAGTGGACCCGCGGACACCTCGGTCGCAAGCGGAGCTGAGCAACCTGTAGACTCGCCCGGAGTGCCGAGTCCCGTGCAGTCAGAACGGGACAACCGGCCGGAGCCCTCAGCGGGTTCCAGGAGCGTCGCGCACCGTCGATAGGTGTCGCGGGCAGCCCACCACCACCCGGAGTTCCGGGAGCGGTCGGTGGGCCACTCGCGTGCTGCACGTATGTGCCCAGACCAGGGGAGCGGCTGCCCGACAGGTCCCACGCGGACCCGGCGGGTTTCCCCGGCTGCGGATTGCGACCTCCCTCAACCCTGACAAGCCGGAAATCCAGGAAAGAGACACACAGTGGCGAACCAGCCCCGCCCCAAGGTCAAGAAGTCGCGTGCCCTCGGCATCGCGCTGACCCCGAAGGCCGTCAAGTACTTCGAGGCCCGCCCCTACCCGCCGGGCGAGCACGGCCGCGGCCGCAAGCAGAACTCGGACTACAAGGTCCGTCTGCTCGAGAAGCAGCGTCTGCGCGCGCAGTACGACCTCAGCGAGCGTCAGCTCGTCCGCGCCTACGAGCGCGCCTCCAAGACCAACATGAAGACCGGCGAGGCCCTGGTCATCGAGCTCGAGCGCCGCCTCGACGCGCTGGTCCTGCGTTCGGGCATCGCCCGCACGATCTACCAGGCCCGCCAGATGGTCGTCCACGGCCACATCCAGGTCAACGGCCAGAAGGTCGACAAGCCGTCCTTCCGTGTCCGCCCGGACGACGTCGTGCAGGTGCGCGAGCGCTCCAAGGAGAAGACGCTCTTCACCATCGCCCGTGAGGGTGGCTTCGCCCCCGACGGCGAGACCCCGCGCTACCTCCAGGTGAACCTCAAGGCCCTGGCGTTCCGCCTGGACCGCGAGCCGAACCGCAAGGAGATCCCGGTGATCTGCGACGAGCAGCTCGTCGTCGAGTACTACGCCCGCTGATCCCAGCCCCGGCGCAGTACCAGCGGTACTCAGCCCGTCGTCTCCTCGCCCTTCCGGGTGGGTGAGGCGGCGGGCTTCGCCGTACGCGTGCCCGCCTTGGCGCGCCGCCCCGCGCCGCGCGGCACCGGCAGCGGGGCCCCGGGCCGCCGCAGCGCCCGCGACACCGCCTCCCGACGGCCGAGCCGCGCCCCGTGCCGTACGCACTCCTCGTACCGCTCGTCGCCCAGCTGCTCCCGCGCCGCCGCCTCGCACAGCTCGTGGGGCGCGTTGTAGTGCGCCGAGCCGAACAGCGGCAGCCCCACCGACGGCCACATCCGCCCGGCCGCGCCCTGGAGCACCGCGGCCTCCGCCGGATCGCCCTGCGCCACCGTGACCAGGGCCAGCAGTTCCACCGCGAGCACCGAGCCCAGCTGGTCGCGGAAGCGGTGGGCGCCGCTCAGGCAGTCGGTGAGCAGCTCGCGGGCTCGTTCCGGCCGGCTCTCGCTCCAGGCGGCGTAGGCCAGGACGTACAGGGCGTAGCCCCGGGCCCAGCGCTCCCCGTGGTCCTCGCACACCTGGCGCACGTCCTCGCACAGACGCACGGCGTCCGCCAGATCGCCCTGGAAGGCCCGCGTCATGGCCAGCTCCACCTGGCCCATCAGTACGTTGCTGTTCAGCTCCCCGATCTCCCGATAGCGGTCGAGCGCGGAGCGCAGCAGCGTTTCCGCACGCTGCATGTCGTCCGTGACCAGGGCCAGGCAGCCGGTGCGGTGCTCCGCGTAGGCCACCGCCGTCGGGTTCGCCGACCGCTCGGCCTCCTCCCGGCACTCCTGCAGCGCCGCCAGCGCGGGCACCGTGTCGCCCTGCAGGATCGCCACGTAGCCGAGCACCCACAGCGCCTTCAGCCGGGACTGCTCGCCCGCCGTGCCCTCCGCGTCCAGCCGCACCGCCTGCTCCAGCCAGCGCCGCCCCTCCGACAGCCGTCCGCAGCCCACCCAGTGGAACCAGAGGGCGCCCGCCAGGTACTGGCCCAGGTGCGCCTCGTCCGGCTCGGTCAGGCAGTGCTCCAGCGCGTTGCGCAGGTTGGGCAGCTCCGCGTCCACCCGCACGGCGATCTCCCGCTGGCGTGGCGAGAACCACTCCAGCTCGCACCAGGTCGCCAGGCCCACGTACCAGTCCCGGTGCCGCCTGCGCAGCCGCGCCGCGTCACCCGTCGCCTCCAGCCAGTCGGCGCCGTACGCCCGCACCGTGTCGAGCATCCGGTAGCGCACCCCGGCCGGAGTCTCCTCACGGGTCAGCACGGACTGGGCGAGCAGTGCGGAGAGCACGTCCAGGACGTCGTCGGCGGCCAGGCCCTCCCCGCTGCACACGTATTCGGCCGCCTCCAGGTCGAACGGCCCGGCGAACACCGACAGCCGCGCCCACAGCAGCCGCTCCTGCGGCGTGCACAGCTCGTGGCTCCAGCCGATCGCCGTGCGCAGCGTCCGGTGCCGGGGGAGAGCGGTACGGTCGCCGCCGGTCAGCAGGCGGAACCGGTCGTCCAGCCGGCGCAGCACCTGGCCGGGCGACAACGCGTCCAGCCGCCCGGCCGCCAGCTCGATGGCCAGCGGAATCCCGTCCAGGCGCCGGCACAGCTCGCGTACCTCCTCGTCGCCCTCCACCGACGCGGCGTCGTGCCCGCCCGGCAGGTGCCGCTGCCCGGCCCGCACCGTCAGCAGCTCCACCGCCTCATGCGGCCGCAGCGGCGCCAGCGGTATCAGCCGCTCCCCGGGCACCCCCAGCGGTCTGCGGCCCACCGCCAGCACGCGGAGGGCCGGCGCGCGGCCCAGCAGTTCCGCCGTGAGCGCGGCGCAGGCGTCCACCAGGTGCTCGACCCCGTCCAGGACCAGCAGCAGCTCCCGCTCGGCGAGGTGGGCGATCAGCGTCTCGCGCGGCAGCCGGGTCGTGTGGTCGGTGAGCCCCAGCGCCTCCACGACGGCGTAGTCGACGAACTCCTCGTCGCGCACCGGCGCCAGATCCACCCGCCACACCCCGTCCCGGGGCGCGCACCGCGAGGCCGCCCTCGCCGCCAGGCGCGACTTCCCGACCCCGCCGGTCCCGGTCACGGTCACCAGTCGACCGGAGTCCAGCGCACCGGCCAGTGCGGCGAGTTCCGCCGCTCTCCCCACGAAGGCGTCGAGTTCCAGCGGCAGGTTGCCGTGCGGGATGCCGTCGCGTCGATGGTCTCGCATGGAACACAGAGCGTACTGAACCGTATTCACTCCGTACAATCGGTTCACGCGCCTCCGCCGTACGCCCCCGGCCGCGGGCGGTAATCCGGTACGGAGCTTCGCGCCCGGCGCGATAGGCTCGGTGCACGACTTTTCCCGATGTTCAGGCACGACTTCCAGGGAGCGGGTGCACAGTGTCCGGTGGCGAGGTGGCCGGAATCCTGGTGGCCGTCTTCTGGGCGATCCTGGTCTCCTTCCTCGCCGTGGCACTGGCGAGACTGGCCCAGACGCTCAGGGCGACCACCAAGCTGGTGGCGGACGTCACCGACCAGGCCGTCCCCCTGCTGGCCGACGCCTCGTCGGCGGTGCGTTCCGCGCAGACCCAGATCGACCGGGTCGACGCGATCGCCACGGACGTCCAGGAGGTCACGTCGAACGCCTCCGCGCTCTCCACCACCGTGGCCTCCACCTTCGGCGGGCCGTTGGTCAAGGTCGCCGCGTTCGGTTACGGCGTTCGCCGGGCACTCGGCGGTCGCAAGGAGGGCCCCGCGGGCCCGGCCAAGGAGCCGCGGCGCACCGTGATCGTCGGCCGTACGATCCCGGCCGCGCGGCGGACGAAGCGGAAGAAGGACTGATCCAGCGATGTTCCGCCGTACCTTCTGGTTCGGCTCCGGTGTCGCCGCCGGAGTCTGGGCCACCACCAAGGTCAACCGGAAGCTCAAGCAGCTGACCCCCGAGAGCCTCGCCGCGACCGCGGCGAACAAGGCACTCGACGCGGGCACCCGGCTGAGGGACCGCGCGGTGGGCTTCGCACTCGACGTCCGGGAGAACATGGCCCAGCGGGAGGCCGAACTGGACGACGCGCTCGGGCTGAACGCCCCCGTCGACGGTGAACTCCCCGCGTCCCGGCGCCGCGCCGCCATCGAGAACCGCACCATCGAGAACCGCAACAACCCCAAGTCCGTCGTCGACGTCAGGACGACGGACTCGTACAACCGGAATGAGGACCACTGATGGAGTCGGCCGAGATTCGTCGCCGCTGGTTGAGCTTCTTCGAGGAGCGCGGTCACACCGTCGTCCCTTCGGCGTCGCTCATCGCGGACGACCCGACTCTGCTCCTGGTCCCGGCCGGCATGGTGCCCTTCAAGCCCTACTTCCTCGGTGAGGTCAAGCCGCCCTTCGCCCGCGCCACCAGCGTGCAGAAGTGCGTGCGCACCCCCGACATCGAAGAGGTCGGCAAGACCACGCGCCACGGCACGTTCTTCCAGATGTGCGGCAACTTCTCCTTCGGCGACTACTTCAAGGAAGGCGCCATCAAGTACGCCTGGGAGCTGCTCACCAGCGCCCAGGACAAGGGCGGTTACGGCCTCGACCCCGAGCGCCTGTGGATCACCGTCTACCAGGACGACGACGAGGCCGAGCGCATCTGGCACGACGTCGTCGGTGTCCCGTCCGAGCGCATCCAGCGCCTCGGCAAGAAGGACAACTACTGGTCCATGGGCGTCCCCGGCCCCTGCGGTCCCTGCTCCGAGATCAACTACGACCGCGGCCCCGACTTCGGCGTCGAGGGCGGCCCCGCCGTCAACGACGAGCGCTACGTGGAGATCTGGAACCTCGTCTTCATGCAGTACGAGCGGGGCGAGGGCATCGGCAAGGAGGACTTCGAGATCCTCGGGGACCTGCCGAGCCAGAACATCGACACGGGCCTCGGCCTGGAGCGGCTCGCCATGATTCTGCAGGGCGTGCAGAACATGTACGAGATCGACACCTCGATGGCCGTCATCAGGAAGGCCACCGACCTCACCGGCGTGGCCTACGGCGACGCCCACGCCTCGGACGTCTCCCTGCGCGTGGTCACCGACCACATGCGCACCTCCGTGATGCTCATCGGCGACGGCGTCACCCCCGGCAACGAGGGCCGCGGCTACGTGCTGCGTCGCATCATGCGCCGCGCCATCCGCAACATGCGCCTGCTCGGCGCCACCGGTCCGGTCGTCAAGGACCTGATCGACGTCGTGATCGAGATGATGGGGCAGCAGTACCCCGAGCTGATCACCGACCGCGAGCGGATCGAGAAGGTCGCCCTCGCCGAGGAGAACGCCTTCCTGAAGACGCTGAAGGCCGGCACCAACATCCTCGACACCGCGGTCAGCGACACCAAGGCCGCCGGTGGCAGCGTCCTCGCCGGGGACAAGGCCTTCCTGCTCCACGACACCTGGGGCTTCCCGATCGACCTCACCCTGGAGATGGCCGCCGAACAGGGCCTCTCCGTGGACGAGGACGGGTTCCGCCGTCTGATGAAGGAGCAGCGCGAGCGCGCCAAGGCCGACGCCCAGGCCAAGAAGACCGGCCACGCCGGCGTCGGTGCCTACCGCGAGATCGCCGACCAGGCCGGTGCCACCGACTTCATCGGCTACACCGACACCGAGAGCGAGTCGACGATCGTCGGCATCCTCGTCGACGGTGCCTCCTCCCCGGCGGCCACCGAGGGCGACGAGGTGGAGATCGTCCTCGACCGCACCCCGTTCTACGCCGAGGGCGGCGGCCAGATCGGCGACACCGGGCGGATCAAGGTCGACACCGGTGCCGTCATCGAGGTCCGCGACTGCCAGAAGCCGGTCCCGGGCGTCTACGTCCACAAGGGCGTCGTCCAGGTCGGCGAGATCACCGTCGGCGCCAAGGCCCACGCCTCCATCGACGGCCGCCGCCGCACGGCCATCGCCCGTGCCCACTCGGCCACCCACCTCACCCACCAGGCCCTGCGCGACGCGCTCGGCCCGACGGCCGCCCAGGCCGGTTCCGAGAACCAGCCCGGCCGCTTCCGCTTCGACTTCGGTTCGCCCTCCGCCGTGCCCACGGCCGTGATGACCGACGTCGAGCAGAAGATCAACGAGGTGCTCGCCCGCGACCTCGACGTCCAGGCCGAGGTCATGGGCATCGACGAGGCCAAGAAGCAGGGCGCCATCGCCGAGTTCGGCGAGAAGTACGGCGAGCGCGTGCGCGTCGTGACCATCGGCGACTTCTCCAAGGAGCTGTGCGGCGGCACCCACGTGCACAACACCGCCCAGCTCGGCCTGGTGAAGCTGCTCGGCGAGTCCTCCATCGGCTCCGGCGTGCGCCGCATCGAGGCCCTGGTCGGCGTGGACGCCTACAACTTCCTCGCCCGTGAGCACACCGTCGTCGCCCAGCTCCAGGAGCTGATCAAGGGGCGCCCGGAGGAGCTGCCGGAGAAGGTCTCCGCCATGCTCGGCAAGCTGAAGGACGCCGAGAAGGAGATCGAGAAGTTCCGCGCGGAGAAGGTCCTCCAGGCCGCCGCCGGTCTCGCCGAGTCCGCCAAGGACGTCCGCGGGATCGCCCTGGTCACCGGTCAGGTGCCGGACGGCACCACCGCCGACGACCTGCGCAAGCTGGTCCTCGACGTGCGCGGCCGCATCCAGGGCGGCCGGGCCGCGGTCGTGGCCCTGTTCACGACGGTCAACGGCAAGCCGCTGACGGTCATCGCCACCAACGAGGCCGCCCGTGAGCGCGGTCTCAAGGCCGGCGACCTGGTCCGCACCGCCGCCAAGACGCTCGGCGGCGGCGGTGGCGGCAAGCCGGACGTCGCCCAGGGCGGCGGCCAGAACCCGGCCGCCATCGGTGACGCCGTCGACGCCGTCGAGCGTCTCGTGGCGGACACCGCCAAGTGAGCGCCGACCAGCAGGACGCCCCGGCGCTGCGCCGGGGCCGCCGCCTCGCCGTCGACGTGGGCGACGCCCGGATCGGGGTCGCCTCGTGCGACCCCGACGGGATCCTCGCCACCCCGGTGGAGACCGTCCCCGGCCGCGACGTCCCGGCGGCGCACCGCCGCCTCAGGCAGCTGGTCGAGGAGTACGAGGCGATCGAGGTCGTCGTCGGGCTCCCTCGCTCCCTCAAGGGGGGCGAGGGCCCGGCCGCGGTCAAGGTCAGAGGCTTCGCCCAGGAGCTGGCCCGCGGCATCGCACCCGTCCCGGTGCGTCTCGTCGACGAGCGGATGACGACGGTGACGGCCGGTCAGGGACTGCGTGCCTCGGGGGTGAAGTCCAAGAAGGGCCGGTCCGTCATCGACCAGGCCGCCGCTGTGATCATCCTCCAGCAGGCACTGGAATCCGAACGGGTGTCAGGCAGAGCGCCCGGCGAGGGCGTCGAAGTGGTCATCTGATCGCGATACGGTAACGTTCCGCGCGATGCGGAGGCATTCGAACAGCCACCGCACAGCAAGAGGCGGAACGGAAGCCGGCCCTCCCTGTCAGGCCGGGCACGCCCCGTCGCCTCGCGGCTCTAGGGGATCGATGACTGAGTATGGCCGGGGCCCAGGCTCCGAACCGTGGCATCCGGAGGACCCGTTGTACGGGGACGGCGGATGGGGCGGACAGCAGGCCCACACGGGTCAGCAGTCCCCCTACGGCGGCCAGCCACAGCAGTATCCGGAGCAGCAGCAGTCGCAGCAGCAGTACGGCGACTGGGGTGACGGCGGTCAGTCCGCCTATGGTCAGCAGCCGCAGTACGACCCGTACGGGCAGCAGCATCCCGAGCCGCAGTACGACCAGTACGGCCGGCCGCAGTACGACCAGCAGTACGCGTCCCAGCAGCACCAGCACCAGCACCAGCACCAGCACCAGCATGAGCCGCAGCACCAGCACCAGCAGCAGGGCTACGGCGAGGGTGGCTGGGACACCGGCGCGCATCCCCCCGCGCAGTACCCCGCCGACCCGTCGGACCCCTACGGTCCGCAGCCGGCCGCCTTCGACGCGGAGCAGCCCGACTTCTACGGCACCCCGGAGGCGTACCCGCCCCCCGAGCCGCCCGGCCGTCGGCGCGCCGATCCCGAGCCGCGGCAGGACGACTGGGACCCGGGCCCCGACCAGGGGGAGCACGCCTTCTTCGCGGGCGGGGCCGCGGACGGGGAGGACGACGACGCGGGCGGTCGCGGGCGCGGTGACCGCCGGGGCGGACGGGGCGGCAAGCCCAAGAAGGGACGCAACGGAGTCGCGTGCCTCGTGGTCTGCCTGGTTCTCGGCGGCGGCGTGGCGGGAGTCGGATATTTCGGCTTCCAGTTCTACCAGGATCGTTTCGGCGCGGCTCCGGACTACGCGGGCGAGGGCAACGGCGAGCAGGTGACCGTCACCATCCCCAAGGGAGCCGGCGGCTCGACGATCGGCCAGGAGCTCAAGCGCGCGGGCGTGGTGAAGAGCGTCGACGCCTTCATCGCCGCCCAGCAGAGCAACCCCCGCGGCAAGAGCATCCAGGACGGCGCCTACACGCTGCAGAAGGAGATGTCGGCCGAGAGCGCGGTCGAACTCCTGCTCAGCCCCAAGAGCCGCAGCAACCTGATCATCGCCGAGGGCAAACGCAACGTCGACGTCTACAAGATGATCGACAAGCAGCTCGGAGTGGCCCAGGGCACCACGGCCAAGGTGGCCAAGACGGAGTGGAAGAGCCTCGGTCTGCCCGACTGGGCGCTCAACCACGAGAACGTCAAGGACCCGCTCGAAGGCTTCCTCTACCCGTCGAGCTACTCGGCGGCCAAGGGCCAGAAGCCGGCGGAGGTGCTGAAGCAGATGGTGGCGCGGGCCGACGAGCAGTACGAGCGGATCGGCCTGGCGGAGAAGGCCGAGGGCCTCGGACTCGACGGACCGTGGCAGCTGCTCACGGTCGCCAGCCTGGTGCAGGCGGAGGGCAAGACGCACGACGACTTCCGGATGATGTCCGAAGTGATCTACAACCGGCTCAAGCCCACCAACACCGAGACCAACCAGAAGCTCCAGTTCGACTCGTCCTTCAACTACCTGATGGGTCAGAGCAAGATCCACATCAGCGAGTCCGAGATCAACAGCAACATGGACCCGTACAACACCTACACCAACCGGGGCCTGCCGCCCGGACCCATCGGCAACCCCGGCGAAGAGGCCCTGCAAGCGGCGCTGAACCCCACGAAGGACGGCTGGATCTACTTCGTGGCCACCGACGGCGTGAGCAAGACCGAGTTCGCCAAGACCCACGACGAGTTCCTGAAGCTGAAGGAAAAGTTCGATGCCAGCTCGGGCAACTGAGCCCCGTCGGGCAGCTGTGCTCGGCTCCCCGATCGCCCACTCCCTCTCCCCGGTACTGCACCGCGCCGCCTACGCGGAGCTGGGCCTCGAAGGCTGGACGTACGACCGCTTCGAGGTCGACGAGGCGGCGCTGCCGGGCTTCCTCGAGGGGCTCGGCCCCGAATGGGCGGGGCTGTCGCTCACCATGCCGCTGAAGCGGGCGGTGATCCCGCTGCTCGACGGGATCAGTGACACGGCGGCCTCCGTGGACGCGGTGAACACCGTGGTCCTCACCCGGGACGGCCGCAGGACCGGCGACAACACCGACATCCCCGGCATGGTCGCCGCCCTGCGCGAGCACGGCATCGAGAAGACCGAGACCGCCGCCATCCTCGGCGCCGGTGCCACCGCCTCCTCCGCCCTGGCCGCGCTCGCCCGGATCTGCACCGGCGAGATCGCCGTCTACGTGCGGAGCGAGGCCCGCGCCGCCGAGATGCGGGGCTGGGCCGAGCGGCTGGACGTCGGCGTGCGCATCGCCGACTGGGCGGACGCCGAGGAGGCGCTGCGCGCCCCGCTGGTCCTCTCCACCACCCCGGCCGGTACCACCGACGCGCTCGCCGCCGCCGTACCCGAGATGCCCGCGACCCTCTTCGACGTGCTCTACGACCCGTGGCCGACCGCGCTCGCCGCCCGCTGGTCGGCACACGGCGGTGCCGTCGTCAGCGGCCTCGACCTGCTGCTGCACCAGGCGGTGCTCCAGGTGGAGCAGATGACCGGCAGCCCGTCGGTACCGCTCGCGGCGATGCGGTCCGCCGGGGAGCGCGCCCTCGCCGGCGGCTGACAGCGGAGCATCCCCGCGCCCGCCGGAGGCGGTCCCCGGCGCCCCCCGCACCCTGTCCGGCCAGCGGACCGATTCCGGCCCGTACCTCCGGACGTGGGAGGATCGTCGGTGGCGGGCCGGGGCCGCGCACCCGGTCGGGCCGTTGCCGCACGCGGAGCAGACGCGTGCGCAGGGCATACCGGGGCGCGAGCACTGAGGAGCATCGTTGAGCAGGTTGCGCTGGCTGACCGCGGGGGAGTCCCACGGTCCCGCACTCGTCGCGACGCTGGAGGGACTGCCCGCCGGCGTGCCGATCACCACGGACATGGTGGCGGACCATCTGGCGAGGCGGCGGCTCGGCTATGGACGCGGTGCCCGGATGAAGTTCGAGCGGGACGAGGTCACCTTCCTCGGCGGCGTCCGGCACGGCCTCACCCTCGGTTCCCCGGTCGCGGTCATGGTGGGCAACACCGAATGGCCGAAGTGGGAGCAGGTCATGGCCGCCGACCCGGTGGACCCCGAGGTGCTGGCCGGCCTCGCCCGCAACGCCCCGCTGACGCGCCCCCGCCCCGGCCACGCCGATCTCGCGGGCATGCAGAAGTACGGCTTCGACGAGGCCCGGCCGATCCTGGAACGCGCCTCCGCGCGGGAGACGGCCGCCCGGGTGGCCCTCGGCGCCGTGGCGCGGTCGTACCTGAAGGAGACGGCGGGCATCGAGATCGTCAGCCACGTCGTGGAACTGGCGGCGGCCAAGGCCCCGTACGGCGTGTACCCGACCCCGGCCGACGTGGAGAAGCTGGACGCCGACCCGGTGCGCTGCCTCGACGCGGACGCCTCGAAGGCGATGGTCGCGGAGATCGACCAGGCCCACAAGGACGGCGACACCCTCGGTGGCGTGGTCGAGGTCCTGGCGTACGACGTCCCGGTCGGGCTCGGCTCGCACGTGCACTGGGACCGCCGGCTGGACGCCCGGCTGGCCGCCGCCCTCATGGGCATCCAGGCCATCAAGGGCGTCGAGGTCGGCGACGGCTTCGGGCTGGCCCGGGTGCCGGGCTCGAAGGCGCACGACGAGATCCTGACCGGCCCCGACGGCATCAAGCGCGCCACCGGCCGCTCCGGCGGCACCGAGGGCGGTCTGACCACCGGCGAGCTGCTGCGCGTCAAGGCGGCGATGAAGCCGATCGCGACGGTGCCGCGCGCCCTGCAGACCGTGGACGTCGCCACCGGCGAGGCCGCGCAGGCCCACCACCAGCGCTCCGACGTGTGCGCGGTGCCCGCCGCCGGCATCGTCGCCGAGGCGATGGTCGCCCTGGTCCTGGCGGACGCGGTCGCCGAGAAGTTCGGCGGCGACAGCGTGCCGGAGACGCGCCGCAACGTGCGCTCCTACCTCGACAACCTGGCCATCCGATGAGCACGCCGCTGATCGTGCTGGTCGGACCGATGGGCGTCGGCAAGTCCACGGTCGGGCAGCTGCTGGCCGAGCGCCTCGGCACCGGCTACCGGGACACGGACGAGGACATCGTCTCCGCGCAGGGGCGGACCATCGCCGAGATCTTCGTGGACGAGGGCGAGGACGCCTTCCGCTCCCTGGAGAAGGAGGCCGTACGGACCGCGCTCGCCGAACACGACGGGGTCCTCGCCCTCGGCGGCGGCGCCGTCCTGGACGCGGACACCCGGGCCCTGCTCGCCGGCCGACGGGTCGTCTACCTCTCCATGGACGTCGAGGAGGCCGTCAGGCGCACGGGCCTGAACGCCGCCCGCCCCCTGCTCGCGGTCAACCCGCGCAAGCAGTGGCGCGAGCTGATGGAGGCCCGCCGTCACCTGTACGAGGAGCTCGCCACGGTCGTCGTGGCCACGGACGGCCGCACCCCCGAAGAAGTCACCCGAGCCGCCCTGGACGCACTGGAGTTGAAGGAAGCATGAGCGAGGCAGTCACCCGGATCCAGGTCGGCGGCACCGAGGGGTCCGACCCCTACGAGGTCCTGGTGGGGCGGCAGCTCCTGGGCGAGCTCGGCGGCCTGATCGGCACCAAGGCCAAGCGGGTCGCGGTGATCCACCCCGAGGCGCTCGCCGAGACCGGCGACGCGCTGCGCGCCGACCTCGCCGAGCAGGGCTACGAGGCCGTCGCCATCCAGGTGCCCAACGCCGAGGAGGCGAAGACCGCCGAGGTCGCCGCCTACTGCTGGAAGGCGCTCGGCCAGTCCGGTTTCACCCGCACCGACGTCGTCGTCGGTGTCGGCGGCGGCGCCAGCACCGACCTGGCGGGCTTCGTGGCCGCGACCTGGCTGCGCGGTGTCCGCTGGATCGCCGTACCGACCACCGTGCTGGCCATGGTGGACGCGGCCGTCGGCGGCAAGACCGGCATCAACACCGCCGAGGGCAAGAACCTCGTCGGCTCCTTCCACCCGCCCGCCGGTGTCCTGTGCGACCTGGCCGCGCTGGACTCCCTCCCGGTCAACGACTACGTCTCCGGCCTCGCCGAGGTCATCAAGGCCGGCTTCATCGCCGACCCGGCGATCCTCGACCTGATCGAGTCCGACCCGCAGGCCGCCCGCACCCCGGCCGGACCGCACACGGCCGAGCTGATCGTGCGCTCGATCAAGGTGAAGGCGGAGGTGGTCTCCTCCGACCTCAAGGAGGCCGGCCGCCGCGAGATCCTCAACTACGGCCACACGCTCGGCCACGCCATCGAGAAGAACGAGCGCTACAAGTGGCGCCACGGTGCCGCGGTCTCCGTCGGCATGCACTTCGCCGCGGAACTGGGCCGCCTCGCGGGCCGGCTGGACGACGCCACCGCCGACCGCCACCGCACCATCCTGGAAGCGGTCGGGCTGCCGCTGCACTACCGCTACGACCAGTGGCCCAAGCTCGTCGAGAACATGAAGATCGACAAGAAGTCCCGCGGGGACCTGCTGCGCTTCATCGTCCTGGACGGCCTGGGCAAGCCCACCGTGCTGGAGGGACCCGACCCGGCCGTCCTCCTCGCGGCCTACGGCGAGGTGGGCGAGTAGTACCCCGGCGCACCTTCCGTCCGATTCGCCTCGCGCGACGGGCACTTCGTGCCGCCCCCGGCCGTTCACCAAACGACGGCCGGGGGCGGTACCGTTCGGTCGGTCGTCCTCCCACGCCCTCTAGGCTGTGGGGGAAAGCGGGGGACCCCTCCTGCTGTCAGCGCCCATCGCCTGTACGAGACGGAGTGGCACCGGATGCAGCACGCAGTGGGTTCTCCGCTGCCGCCGCCCCATCAGCCGGGGCACGGACCGGCCGTCGGCTGGTCCCCGGCCGCGCACCACCCGGGCCCGCAGCAGGGCCCCGCCCCCGTGCCGCCGCCCGCGGCGCCGGGCTACCCGATGCAGGCCCCGCCCCCCGTGGCGCCCCACCAGGCCCCGCCCCCCGTGGCGCCCCACCAGGCCGCGGCCCCGGGACCGCACCGGGCGGCGCCCGTCCCGCCCCCGCCGGACACCACCGGTCACGTACCGCTGCCGCCCGGCGGGCCCGTCGCCGTGCCCCCGGCCACGGCCGCCGCCCCCGACCCGACGACGACCACCCTCGCGGTGCTCCTCATCGGCCCCGCGGGCGCCGGCAAGACCAGCGTCGCCAAGTACTGGGCCGACCACCGCCGGGTCCCCACCGCGCACATCAGCCTCGACGACGTCCGCGAGTGGGTCCGCTCCGGCTTCGCCGACCCCCAGACCGGGTGGAACGAGAACTCCGAGGCCCAGTACCGCCTCGCCCGCCGCACCTGCGGCTTCTCCGCGCGCAACTTCCTCGCCAACGGCATCTCCTGCATCCTCGACGACGCCGTCTTCCCGGACCGCCCGGTCGTCGGGCTCGGCGGCTGGAAGCGGCACGTGGGCCCCGGCCTGCTCCCGGTCGTCCTCCTGCCGGGCCTGGACGTCGTCCTGGAGCGCAACGCCGAACGCAGCGGCAACCGCCGCCTCACCGACGAGGAGGTGGCCCGCATCCACGGCCGGATGGCCGGCTGGTACGGATCGGGCCTGCCGATCATCGACAACTCGCAGCTCGGCGTACCGGAAACGGCCCGGGTCCTGGACGAGGTCCTCGCCCGTTCCATAGCGAGCCCCCCGAACTGGTAGCGAGAGGGACCGGGGGCGCCCGAAGGGGCGCGGGGGACTGCGCGACCAGCCCTCACCGGCGGCCTGACGGCGCACGACCTCCAGCGGCTCCCGCGGACCGACCACCCGCGCTTCCCCACTCGGCCTCTCCCGAGCGGCGCCTTGCGGGCGGAGCTCTTACGCTCGGCTCATGTCAGAGGTGTACGCGGCCCGCCGGACGCGCCTACGAGAACGCTGCAACGCGGGCGGCAGCGCGGCGGCGCTCGTCTCCCGGCCCGCCAACGTGCGCTATCTCGCGGGCGCCGCCCCGCACGGCGCCGTGCTGCTGCTGGGCAAGACCGAGGACCTGCTGGTCTGCTCCGGCCCGCTCGACGACCGGCCCACCGAGGGCCGGCCCGACGACTCCCTCCCGGTGCGCGCCCTGCCCGGCCCCGGCGGCGACCCGGCCGTCTCGGCCGCCGGCCTCGCCGCGGCCCAGGGCGCGGAGTCCCTCGCCACCGAGGACCACCACCTCACCGTCGTCCGGCACCGCGCCATGGGCTCGGTCGCACCCCGGCTGCGCCTGACCGACCTCGGTCAGGCGGTCGAGCAGCTCAGGGTCGTCAAGGACGAGGAGGAGATCTCCTGTCTGCGCATCGGCGCCGAGATCGCCGACCAGGCCCTCGGTGAACTGCTGGAGTCCATCCTGGTCGGCCGCACCGAGCGGCACCTCGCCCTGGAACTGGAGCGCCGGCTCGTCGACCACGGGGCCGACGGCCCCGCGTTCCCCACCTCCGTCGGCACCGGCCCGAACTCCGGGCGCCGCGGCCACCGGCCCACCGACCGGCGGGTGGAGGAGGGCGACTTCCTCTCCGTCTGCCTGGGCGCGACCTATCGCGGGTACCGCTGCGAGATCGGCCGTACGTTCGTCATCGGCACCTCGCCGGCCGACTGGCAGATCGAGCTGTACGACCTGGTCTTCTCCGCCCAGCGGGCCGGCCGGGAGGCCCTCGCACCGGGCGCCGCCTGCCGTGACGTGGACCGCGCGGCCCGCCAGGCACTGGACTCGGCCGGGTACGCGGAGAACCTTCCGAACCTCACCGGTCACGGCGTCGGACTCGAAATCGACGAGGACCCGCAGTTGGCCCCCGCGGCCATGGGTAAACTGGACGCTTGTGTGCCGGTCACCGTCGAACCGGGGGTCCACCTCCCGGGCCGGGGCGGGGTCCGGATCGATGACACGCTCGTCGTGCGCCCCGAGGCGGACGGCGGACCCGAGCTACTCACCATCACGACCAAGGAGCTGCTCGCGCTCTAGCCTTCACGCTGTGCGCAGGCCGGCACCGGGGTCGTCCACGTCAGTCCAGTCCAGGAGATTCCGCAACCGTGGCTTCCACGAACGACCTCAAGAACGGCATGGTGCTCAAGCTCGAAGGCGGCCAGCTCTGGTCCGTCGTCGAGTTCCAGCACGTCAAGCCCGGCAAGGGCCCGGCCTTCGTGCGCACCAAGCTCAAGAACGTGCTTTCCGGCAAGGTCGTCGACAAGACCTTCAACGCCGGCGTCAAGGTCGAGACGGCCACTGTCGACAAGCGTGACATGCAGTTCTCCTACATGGACGGCGAGTACTTCGTCTTCATGGACATGGAGACCTACGACCAGCTGCACGTCGACCGCAAGGCCGTCGGCGACGCCGCCAACTTCCTGATCGAGGGCTTCACCGCCACCGTCGCGCAGCACGAGGGCGAGGTGCTCTTCGTCGAGCTGCCGGCCGCCGTCGAGCTGGTCATCCAGGAGACCGAGCCGGGCGTGCAGGGCGACCGCTCCACCGGCGGCACCAAGCCCGCCACCCTGGAGACCGGTCACCAGATCAACGTCCCGCTCTTCATCACCACCGGTGAGAAGATCAAGGTCGACACCCGCACGAGCGACTACCTCGGCCGGGTGAACAGCTAACCGTGGCTGCCCGCAACACGGCCCGCAAGCGCGCCTTCCAGATCCTCTTCGAGGGCGATCAGCGCGGCGCCGACGTCCTGACGGTGCTCGCCGACTGGGTCCGGCACTCCCGGTCCGACACCCGGCAGCCGCCGGTGAGCGAGTACACGATGGAGCTGGTCGAGGGCTACGCCGAGCGCGCCAAGCGCATCGACGAGCTCATCGCCCAGTACTCGGTCGGCTGGACGCTGGACCGCATGCCGGTCGTCGACCGCAACATCCTGCGTCTGGGTGCGTACGAGCTGATCTGGATGGACGCGACCCCGGACGCCGTCGTCCTGGACGAGATGGTGCAGCTGGCGAAGGAGTTCTCCACGGACGAGTCGCCCGCTTTCGTCAACGGCCTGCTCGGCCGGCTGAAGGACCTCAAGCCCTCGCTGCGTCGCGACGACGAGAGCTGAGCGGCGCCCCGGGGGAGACGCCCACCCTGCCGGAGGGCCCACGGCCATGTGCTGTGGGCCCTGCGGCGTTCTCCGGCCGCCGCGCGCCGCACGGGGCTCATGACAAAGCCGCCGGGGTGGCCGGGACCCTTGGTCCCGGCCACCCCGGCGGCACGTTTCTGCTGAGCCGGTCGCGGCCTCAGAGCTCCTCGTGCGACGCGACCGCGCGGCGCGCGTCCGCGTCCAGGACGCCCCAGCTGATCAGCTGCTCGGTGAGGACCGAGGGGGACTGGTCGTAGATGACGGCGAGCGTGCGCAGATCGTCCTGGCGGATCGAGAGCACCTTGCCGTTGTAGTCACCGCGCTGCGACTGGATCGTGGCCGCGTACCGCTGCAGCGGGCCCGCCTTCTCGGCCGGCACGGTGGCCAGCCGCTCCAGGTCCAGGACCAGCTTCGGCGGCGGCTCGGCGGCGCCGCCGGGGGTGGTGCCCGGCAGCAGCTCCTGCACGGGGACGCCGTAGAAATCCGCCAGCTCGGCGAGGCGCTGCACGGTCACGGCTCGGTCACCGCGCTCGTACGAACCGACCACGACGGCCTTCCAGCGGCCCTGTGACTTCTCCTCGACACCGTGGAGGGAAAGGCCCTGCTGGGTGCGGATGGCCCGGAGCTTGGCCCCGAGCTGTTTGGCGTATTCGCTGGACATATGGCTCCCCGGACAAGGTGTCGACGCGGACTGCTGTTGCGTGCCGCGCGGCTGGTAACTCACTGTGAGGTTACGCAGCGTTACTCTCCTGCGTCAAGCCGAATGGTCCGCACCGACGCTTCCGTGATATCCGCTCTCCATTGCTCCAAGCGGGTGACATGAGGGCGGCAGAAGGGTGACGGGGGAGTGTCCGGGGGGTCACCGGGGCCGCTCTGTGAGCCTGATACCGTGGGTGACGCACATCCCGACGTCCTTTAAGGTCCGTCCCGTGAGGCGGAGAAGGAGGTCCGTTTCGTATGGACAAGCACAGCAGGCACGACGAGCGTGACGAGCCGGGCACGCGGGCCGACGCCCAGGCGGACGCCAGGCCCGTTCTCGAAGGGCCCGACATCGCACGGGTCCTGACCCGCATCGCCCACGAGATCGTCGAACGCGCCAAGGGCGCCGACGACGTGGTGCTCCTCGGCATCCCGACCCGTGGCGTCTTCCTCGCCCGGCGGCTCGCCGACAAGCTGGAGCAGATCACCGAGCGGAAGATGCCGGTCGGCTCGCTCGACATCACCATGTACCGCGACGACCTGCGCATGCACCCGCCGCGCGCCCTGGCCCGCACCGAGATCCCCGGTGACGGCATCGACGGCCGCCTGGTCGTCCTCGTCGACGACGTGCTCTTCTCCGGCCGCACCATCCGCGCCGCCCTCGACGCGCTGAACGACATCGGCCGCCCGCGCGCGGTGCAGCTCGCCGTCCTCGTCGACCGCGGCCACCGTGAACTGCCCATCCGCGCCGACTACGTCGGCAAGAACCTCCCGACGTCGCTGCGGGAGACGGTCAAGGTCCAGCTCGCCGAGGAGGACGGTCGCGACACCGTGCTGCTCGGCGCCAAGCCGGCCGCCCCGGGCGCCCACCCGTAGCAACCTCACGTACGCGCGCCCTCGTGCCGTACACCCGCTCGGTGTGCCCACGCGCACGCCCGGCCGCCCGAATTATCCCGCTCTTCCGCAAGAATCGCCCTACGGAGCCTGACAGATGCAGCGTCATCTCATCTCGGCCGCCGACCTCACCCGCGACGACGCCGTCCTGATCCTCGACACCGCCGAGGAGATGGCCCGGGTCGCGGACCGGCCGATCAAGAAACTGCCGACCCTGCGCGGCCGTACCGTCGTCAACCTCTTCTTCGAGGACTCGACCCGGACCCGGATCTCCTTCGAGGCGGCCGAGAAGCGCCTGTCCGCGGACGTCATCAACTTCACCGCCAAGGGATCGAGCGTCTCCAAGGGCGAGTCGCTCAAGGACACCGCGCAGACCCTGGAGGCGATGGGCGTCGACGCCGTCGTCATCCGGCACGGCGCCTCGGGCGCCCCCTACCGCCTGGCCACCTCGGGCTGGATCGACGCCCACGTCATCAACGCCGGTGACGGCACCCACCAGCACCCCACGCAGGCCCTGCTGGACGCCTTCACCATGCGCCGTCGGCTGGTCGGCCGCGACGCCGGCCTCGGCAAGGACCTCGACGGCCGCCGCGTCACCCTGGTCGGCGACATCCTGCACAGCCGCGTCGCCCGCTCCAACGTCGACCTGCTGCACACCCTCGGCGCCGAGGTCACCCTCGTCGCACCGCCCACCCTGCTGCCGGTCGGCGTCGAGACCTGGCCCTGCGAGGTCTCCTACGACCTCGACTCCACGCTGACCAAGTCCGACGCGGTGATGCTGCTGCGCGTGCAGCGCGAACGCATGAACGCCGCGTTCTTCCCCACCGAGCGCGAGTACTCCCGCCGCTACGGCCTCGACGGCGAGCGCATGGCGAAGATGCCCGACCACGCCATCGTCATGCACCCCGGCCCGATGGTGCGGGGCATGGAGATCACCGCCGAGGTCGCCGACTCCGACCGCTGCACCGTCGTCGAGCAGGTCACCAACGGCGTCTCCGTCCGGATGGCCGTCCTGTACCTGCTGCTCGGCGGCGCCGAGCCCGCCGTCGCCCACCCGTCGCCCGCCACCACCCTTTCAACGAGGCGCTCCGCGCCCGCCTCCGAACTCCGCACCACCGAGGAGAAGTAAGACGATGAGCAAGACCCTGATCCGCGGTGCGAAGGTGCTCGGCGGCGAGCCGCAGGACGTGCTGATCGACGGCGGCACCGTCGCCGAGGTCGGCACCGGCCTGTCCGCCGAGGGCGCCGAGGTCGTCGAGGCGGCCGGCCAGGTGCTGCTGCCGGGCCTGGTCGACCTCCACACCCACCTGCGCGAGCCCGGCCGCGAGGACTCCGAGACGGTCCTGACCGGCACCCGCGCGGCGGCGAGCGGCGGCTACACCAACGTCTTCGCCATGGCCAACACCTTCCCGGTCGCCGACACCGCCGGCGTCGTCGAGCAGGTCTGGCGGCTCGGCCAGGAGTCCGGCTACTGCGACGTGCAGCCCATCGGCGCCGTCACCGTCGGCCTGGAGGGCAGCAAGCTCGCCGAGCTGGGCGCGATGCACGAGTCCGCGGCCGGCGTCACCGTCTTCTCCGACGACGGCAAGTGCGTCCACGACGCGGTGATCATGCGCCGCGCCCTGGAGTACGTGAAGGCCTTCGGCGGCGTCGTCGCCCAGCACGCCCAGGAGCCCCGGCTCACCGAGGGCGCCCAGATGAACGAGGGCGTCGTCTCCGCCGAGCTGGGCCTCGGCGGCTGGCCGGCGGTCGCCGAGGAGTCGATCATCGCGCGGGACGTGCTGCTCGCCGAGCACGTCGGCTCCCGCGTCCACATCTGCCACCTCTCGACGGCCGGCAGCGTCGAGATCGTCCGCTGGGCCAAGTCCCGCGGCATCGACGTCACCGCCGAGGTCACCCCGCACCACCTGCTCCTCACCGACGAGCTGGTCCGGTCGTACAACCCGGTCTACAAGGTCAACCCGCCGCTGCGCACCGAGCGGGACGTGCTCGCCCTGCGCGAGGCGCTCGCCGACGGCACCATCGACATCGTCGCCACCGACCACGCCCCGCACCCGCACGAGGACAAGGACTGCGAGTGGGCCGCCGCCGCCATGGGCATGGTGGGCCTGGAGACCGCCCTGTCGGTGGTCCAGGAGACGATGGTGGACACGGGCCTGCTGGACTGGGCCGGCGTCGCCGACCGGATGTCCTTCAAGCCCGCGCAGATCGGACAGGCCACCGGGCACGGCCGTCCCGTCTCGGCTGGTGAGCCCGCCAACCTCACCCTCGTCGACACGGCATACCGTGGCCAGGTGGACCCCGCGGGCTTCGCCTCGCGCAGCCGCAACACCCCCTACCAGGGGCGTGAGCTGCCGGGCCGTGTGACGCACACGTGGCTGCGGGGCAAGGCCACGCTCGTCGACGGGAAGCTCACGTGACACCTGTAATCCTGCTGGCCGCCGAGAAGGAATCGGCGGAAGTGACCGACTGGGCCGCCCGTATCGGCTGGGTCGTCGGCCTCGGCCTGTTCGTCGCGCTCGTCTACTGGCTGATGCGCGAGGGCTGGAAGTGGCGCAGCACCCTCCAGGGCGACCTTCCGGAGCTTCCTGACGCGCCGGACGCCCCCGGCCCGGCGAGACTGGGCATGAGCGGCCGCTACCACGGCTCCACCACCGCCGGTCAGTGGCTGGACCGCATCGTGGCGCACGGCCTGGGCACCCGCAGCCGGGTCGAGCTCACCCTGACGGACGCGGGACTGGACGTGGTGCGGCCCGGCGCGACCGACTTCTTCGTCCCCGTCACCGCGCTGCGCGAGGCCCGGCTCGACAAGGGCATCGCCGGCAAGGTGCTCACCGAGGGCGGCCTGCTGGTCGTCACCTGGGAGCACGGCGACAAGCTGATCGACTCCGGTTTCCGCTCCGACCACGCGGCCGAGCACAACGAGTGGGTCGAAACACTGAACGACATGATCAACAAGACGGAAACGGAAGGCGCACGATGACGACCTCCACCAGGGGAGTGTCCAGGACTCCCGCCGTACTCGTCCTGGAGGACGGCCGGATCTTCCGCGGCCGCGCCTACGGGGCCGTGGGGGCCACGTTCGGCGAAGCCGTGTTCTCCACCGGCATGACCGGCTACCAGGAGACCCTCACCGACCCGTCGTATCACCGCCAGGTCGTCGTGATGACCGCCCCGCACGTGGGCAACACCGGCGTCAACGACGAGGACATGGAGTCCAAGAAGATCTGGGTCTCCGGCTACGTCGTGCGCGACCCCGCGCGCGTGCCCTCCAGCTGGCGCTCCACGCGCACCCTGGACGAGGAACTGGCCGCCCAGGGCGTCGTCGGCATCTCCGGCATCGACACCCGCGCCCTCACCCGCCACCTGCGCGAACGCGGCGCCATGCGCGTCGGCATCTTCAGCGGCGACGCGATCCAGGACGACGCCGCGCTGCTGGTCCGCGTCCAGGAAGCCCCCGAGATGACCGGCGCCGACCTCTCCGCCGAGGTCGCCACCACCGAGGCGTACGTCGTCCCGGCGATCGGCGAGAAGAAGTTCACCGTCGCCGCGATCGACCTCGGCATCAAGGGCATGACCCCGCACCGCATGGCCGAGCGCGGCATCGAGGTGCACGTCCTGCCCGCCACGGCCACCGTCGAGGACGTCTACGCCGTCAACCCCGACGGCGTGTTCTTCTCCAACGGCCCCGGCGACCCCGCCACCGCCGACCACCCGGTCTCCGTGATGCAGGGCGTCCTGGAGCGCGGCACCCCGCTCTTCGGCATCTGCTTCGGCAACCAGATCCTGGGCCGCGCCCTCGGCTTCGGCACCTTCAAGCTGAAGTACGGCCACCGCGGCATCAACCAGCCGGTGCAGGACCGCACGACCGGCAAGGTCGAGGTCACCGCGCACAACCACGGCTTCGCCGTCGACGCCCCGCTCGACAAGGTCTCCGACACCCCCTACGGGCGCGCCGAGGTCTCCCACGTCTGCCTCAACGACAACGTGGTGGAAGGCCTCCAGCTCCTCGACCGGCCGGCCTTCAGCGTCCAGTACCACCCCGAGGCGGCGGCCGGCCCGCACGACGCCGCCTACCTGTTCGACCGCTTCACGTCTTTGATGAGCACCGCTTCGATGGAGGGCCAGCGTGCCTAAGCGCTCCGATATCCAGTCCGTCCTGGTCATCGGCTCCGGCCCGATCGTCATCGGCCAGGCCGCCGAGTTCGACTACTCCGGCACCCAGGCCTGCCGCGTGCTCAAGGCCGAGGGCCTGCGCGTCATCCTGGTGAACTCCAACCCGGCGACGATCATGACCGACCCGGAGATCGCCGACGCCACCTACGTCGAGCCGATCACCCCCGAGTTCGTCGAGAAGATCATCGCCAAGGAGCGCCCCGACGCGCTGCTGCCCACCCTGGGCGGCCAGACGGCGCTCAACACCGCCATCTCGCTGCACGGTAACGGCGTCCTGGAGAAGTACGGCGTCGAACTGATCGGCGCCAACGTCGAGGCCATCAACAAGGGCGAGGACCGCGACCTGTTCAAGGAGGTCGTCGAGGAGGTCCGCAAGAAGATCGGGCACGGCGAGTCGGCCCGCTCCTACATCTGCCACTCCATGGACGACGTCCTCAAGGGCGTCGAGGAACTCGGCGGCTACCCGGTCGTCGTCCGCCCCTCCTTCACCATGGGCGGCGCCGGCTCCGGCTTCGCGCACGACGAGGAGGAGCTGCGCCGCATCGCCGGGCAGGGCCTCACCCTCTCGCCGACCACCGAGGTGCTCCTGGAGGAGTCCATCCTCGGCTGGAAGGAGTACGAGCTGGAGCTGATGCGCGACAAGAACGACAACGTCGTGGTCGTCTGCTCCATCGAGAACTTCGACCCCATGGGCGTCCACACCGGCGACTCGATCACCGTCGCCCCCGCGATGACGCTGACCGACCGCGAGTACCAGGTGCTGCGCGACGTCGGCATCGCGATCATCCGCGAGGTCGGCGTCGACACGGGCGGCTGCAACATCCAGTTCGCGGTCGACCCGGCGGACGGCCGCGTCATCGTCATCGAGATGAACCCGCGCGTGTCGCGTTCCTCGGCGCTCGCCTCCAAGGCGACCGGCTTCCCGATCGCGAAGATCGCGGCCAAGCTCGCCGTGGGCTACACGCTGGACGAGATCCCCAACGACATCACGCAGGAGACCCCGGCCTCCTTCGAGCCCACGCTCGACTACGTGGTGGTCAAGGCTCCGCGCTTCGCCTTCGAGAAGTTCCCCTCGGCGGACTCCACGCTGACGACCACCATGAAGTCGGTCGGCGAGGCCATGGCCATCGGCCGCAACTTCACCGAGGCCTTCCAGAAGGCGCTGCGCTCCCTGGAGAAGAAGGGCAGCCAGTTCACCTTCGTCGGCGAGCCCGGCGACAAGACCGCGCTCCTCGAAGAGGCCGTCCGGCCCACCGACGGCCGGATCAACGCCGTCATGCAGGCCATCCGCGCCGGCGCCACGCCCGAGGAGGTCTTCGCGTACACGAAGATCGACCCCTGGTTCGTGGACCAGCTCTTCCTGATCAAGGAGATCGCCGACGAGCTGGCCGCAGCCCCCGAGCTGACCCCCGACCTGCTCGCCGAGGCCAAGCGACACGGCTTCTCCGACCAGCAGATCGGCGAGATCCGCGGCCTGCGCGAGGACGTCGTCCGCGAGGTCCGGCACGCGCTCGGCATCCGCCCGGTCTACAAGACGGTCGACACCTGCGCCGCCGAGTTCGCCGCGCGGACGCCGTACTTCTACTCCTCCTACGACGAGGAGAGCGAGGTCGCGCGCCGCGAGAAGCCGGCCGTGATCATCCTGGGCTCCGGTCCGAACCGCATCGGCCAGGGCATCGAGTTCGACTACTCCTGCGTGCACGCCTCCTTCGCGCTCAGCGACGCCGGGTACGAGACCGTGATGGTCAACTGCAACCCGGAGACCGTCTCCACCGACTACGACACCTCCGACCGGCTGTACTTCGAGCCGCTCACCCTGGAGGACGTCCTGGAGATCGTCCACGCGGAGCAGCAGGCCGGCCCCCTCGCGGGCGTGATCGTCCAGCTCGGCGGCCAGACCCCGCTGGGCCTGTCCCAGGCGCTCAAGGACAACGGCGTGCCGGTCGTCGGCACCTCGCCCGAGGCCATCCACGCCGCCGAGGACCGCGGCGCCTTCGGCCGGGTCCTGAAGGAGGCGGGCCTGCCCGCCCCCAAGCACGGCACCGCCACCACCTTCACCGAGGCCAAGGCCATCGCCGACGAGATCGGCTACCCGGTCCTCGTGCGGCCCTCCTACGTCCTCGGCGGACGTGGCATGGAGATCGTCTACGACGAGACCCGCCTGGAGTCGTACATCGCCGAGTCGACCGAGATCAGCCCGTCCCGCCCGGTCCTGGTCGACCGGTTCCTGGACGACGCCATCGAGATCGACGTCGACGCCCTGTACGACGGCGAGGTGCTGTACCTCGGCGGCGTCATGGAGCACATCGAGGAGGCCGGCATCCACTCCGGTGACTCGGCGTGCGCCCTGCCCCCGATCACGCTGGGCGGCTTCGACATCAAGCGGCTGCGCGCCTCCACCGAGGGCATCGCCAAGGGCGTCGGCGTGCGCGGCCTGATCAACATCCAGTTCGCGCTGGCCGGGGACATCCTCTACGTCCTGGAGGCCAACCCGCGCGCCTCGCGCACCGTCCCCTTCACCTCGAAGGCGACCGCGGTGCCGCTGGCCAAGGCCGCCGCCCGCATCTCGCTCGGCGCCACCATCGCCGAGCTGCGCGCCGAGGGCCTGCTCCCGGCCACCGGTGACGGCGGCGAGCTGCCGCTGGACGCGCCGATCTCCGTCAAGGAGGCCGTGATGCCGTGGTCCCGCTTCCGGGACATCCACGGCCGCGGCGTCGACACCGTCCTCGGCCCGGAGATGCGGTCCACCGGCGAGGTCATGGGCATCGACTCCGTCTTCGGCACGGCCTACGCCAAGTCGCAGGCGGGCGCCTACGGGCCGCTGCCGACCAAGGGGCGCGCCTTCATCTCGGTCGCCAACCGCGACAAGCGCTCGATGATCTTCCCGGCGCGTGAGCTGGTCGCCCACGGCTTCGAGCTGATGGCCACCTCCGGCACCGCCGAGGTCCTGCGCCGCAACGGCATCAACGCCACCGTCGTGCGCAAGCAGTCCGAGGGCACCGGCCCGAACGGCGAGAAGACCATCGTCCAGCTGATCCACGACGGCCAGGTCGACCTCATCGTCAACACCCCGTACGGCACCGGCGGCCGCCTCGACGGCTACGACATCCGCACGGCGGCCGTGGCCCGCTCCGTGCCGTGCCTGACGACCGTCCAGGCGCTCGCCGCGGCGGTCCAGGGCATCGACGCCCTCAACCACGGCGACGTGGGAGTGCGCTCCCTCCAGGAACACGCCGCGTTCCTGACCGCGGCCCGCGACTAGCAGCCCCGAGGGGGACACCGGAAACGGTGTCCCCCTCTTCATGAGGACGGTTCCTCATGAGGACACCGAGAGCCTGAGAGATGTACGAACTCTTCTTCCGCCTGGTCTTCCGACGGATGGACCCGGAGACCGCCCACCACCTGGCCTTCCGCTGGATCCGCCTCGCCGTCCGCGTCCCCGTCCTGCGCACCTTCGTCGCGGCCGTGCTCGCCCCCCGGTACAAGGAGCTGCGCACCGAGGCCTTCGGCCTGCGGATGCACGGCCCCTTCGGGCTGGCCGCCGGCTTCGACAAGAACGCGGTCGCCGTCGACGGGATGGCGATGCTCGGCTTCGACCACGTCGAGATCGGCACCGTCACCGGGGAGCCGCAGCCCGGCAACCCCAAGAAGCGGCTGTTCCGCCTGGTCGGCGACCGGGCCCTGATCAACCGCATGGGCTTCAACAACGACGGCTCGCTCGCCGTGGCCGCCCGCCTGGCCTCCCGGACGCCCGTCCTGCGGACGGTCGTCGGCGTCAACATCGGCAAGACCAAGGTCGTGCCCGAGGAGGAGGCGGCCGGCGACTACGTGAAGTCGGCCGAACGACTGGCGCCCTACGCCGACTACCTGGTCGTCAACGTGTCGTCGCCGAACACGCCGGGCCTGCGCAACCTCCAGGCGGTCGACCACCTGCGTCCGCTGCTGAGCGCCGTCCGCGAGGCCGCCGACCGCGCGGTCACCGCACGGCGCGTCCCCCTCCTGGTCAAGATCGCGCCGGACCTCGCCGACGAGGACGTCGACGCGGTCGCCGACCTGGCCGTGGAGCTGGGCCTCGACGGCATCATCGCCACCAACACCACCGTCGCGCGCGAAGGGCTGGGCCTCACCTCCTCGCCCGTCCTCGTCCGGGAGACCGGCGGCCTCTCCGGCGCCCCCCTCAAGGAGCGGTCCCTGGAGGTGCTGCGCCGCCTCTACGCGCGCGTGGGCGACCGCATCACCCTGGTGGGCGTCGGCGGCGTCGAGAGCGCCGAGGACGCCTGGCAGCGCATCCTGGCGGGCGCCACCCTGGTCCAGGGCTACAGCGCCTTCGTCTACGAAGGGCCCTTCTGGGGCCGCGCCGTCCACAAGGGCCTCGCCGCGCGCCTGCGGCAGAGCCCGTACGCCACCCTCGCCGACGCGGTCGGCGCCGACGTGAGGAAGTCCCGATGAGCGGCACGGCGGTACCCGAACCCTTCGGCGCCCGGCTGCGCCGCGCGATGGACGAGCGCGGCCCGCTGTGCGTCGGCATCGACCCGCACGCCTCCCTGCTCGCCGAGTGGGGTCTCGGCGACGACGTGGCGGGCCTGGAGCGCTTCAGTCGCACTGTGGTGGAGGCGGTGGCCGACCGGGTGGCCGTCCTCAAGCCGCAGAGCGCCTTCTTCGAGCGCTTCGGCTCGCGCGGCGTCGCCGTCCTGGAGAAGGCGGTCGAGGAGGCCCGGGCGGCCGGCGCCCTGGTCGTCATGGACGCCAAGCGCGGCGACATCGGCTCGACCATGGCCGCGTACGCCGAGTCGTTCCTGCACAGGGACGCCCCGCTGTTCTCCGACGCGCTGACCGTCTCGCCGTACCTCGGGTACGGCTCCCTGAAGCCGGCCGTCGACATGGCGCGCGAGAACGGCGCGGGCCTGTTCGTCCTGGCGCTGACCTCGAACCCGGAGGGCGGCGAGGTCCAGCACGCGGTGCGCGCGGACGGGCGGGGCGTCGGGGCGACGATGCTGGCGCACCTGGCCGCCGAGAACGCGGGCGAGGAGCCGCTCGGCTCCTTCGGCGCCGTGGTGGGCGCCACCCTCGGCGACCTGTCGTCGTACGACCTGGACATCAACGGCCCGCTCCTGGCACCGGGCATCGGCGCCCAGGGGGCCACCCCCGCGGATCTGCCGCGGGTCTTCGGCGCCGCGTCGCGCAACGTCGTACCCAACGTCAGCCGGGGTGTTCTCCGTCACGGCCCCGATGTGGACGCCTTGCGGACGGCCGCGGACCGCTTCGCGGAGGAGATCCGTGGCGCGGTCACGACCGCCTGAGCCTGGATACATCCTCAAATCCGAGGCAATATGTCAGGAATGTCCGTCCTGACGGAGGCTGACCAGGACTTTTCCGCTGTTCTCGCTGACTCTGAAGGACTTGGACGCTAGTCTCCGGGAAGAGTCAACGGGCGAGCGTGTTGCTCGTGGCTCCCCAGGTGTGGGGCGACTAGGTTCCTCACCGGTCCGTATCCGACAGTTCGACATCCGAGGTGACGTAGGCGTGGCTCTTCCGCCCCTTACCCCTGAACAGCGCGCAGCCGCGCTCGAAAAGGCCGCCGCGGCTCGCCGGGAGCGGGCCGAGGTCAAGAATCGACTCAAGCACTCCGGCGCCTCCCTCCACGAGGTCATCAAGCAGGGCCAGGAGAACGACGTCATCGGCAAGATGAAGGTCTCCGCCCTCCTCGAGTCCCTGCCGGGCGTGGGCAAGGTCCGTGCCAAGCAGATCATGGAGCGACTGGGCATCTCCGAGAGCCGCCGTGTGCGCGGGCTCGGTTCCAACCAGATCGCCTCCCTGGAGCGCGAGTTCGGCAGCACCGGCAGCTGAGTCCGGACCACTCCGGGATTGCTGGAATAATCGCTGCATGGCTGCAACACCCCGGGGGACGTCCCCCGTACCCCCGGACGCACGTCCGCGGCTGACCGTGCTCTCCGGCCCCTCGGGGGTCGGCAAGAGCACGGTCGTCGCCCATATGCGCATGGAACACCCCGAGGTATGGCTGTCGGTCTCGGCGACGACCCGCCGGCCCCGCCCCGGCGAGCAGCACGGCGTCCACTACTTCTTCGTCACCGACGAGGAGATGGACAAGCTGATCGCCAACGGTGAGCTGCTGGAGTGGGCCGAGTTCGCCGGCAACCGCTACGGCACACCGCGTACGGCCGTCCTGGAGCGCCTGGAGGCCGGTGAGCCGGTGCTCCTGGAGATCGACCTCCAGGGCGCGCGGCAGGTCCGCGAGTCCATGCCGGAGGCCCAGCTGGTCTTCCTGGCCCCGCCCTCCTGGGAGGAGCTGGTGCGCAGGCTCACCGGCCGGGGGACCGAACCGCCGGAGGTGATCGAGCGCCGGCTCGCCGCGGCCAAGGTGGAGCTGGCGGCCGAGTCGGAGTTCGACGAGACCCTGGTCAACACCTCCGTCGAGGACGTGGCCCGCGAGCTGCTAGCCTTGACGAACGTCGTGTGATCGTTACTGGTCAGTCTGTACTGATCACCCTGTGATCACCCCGACTTCATCTTTCCCATCCATCGGAAGGTAGAGCGTGTCCTCTTCCATCTCCGCGCCCGAGGGCATCATCAACCCGCCGATCGACGAGCTCCTCGAGGCCACGGACTCGAAGTACAGCCTCGTGATCTACGCGGCCAAGCGGGCCCGCCAGATCAACGCGTACTACTCGCAGCTCGGCGAGGGCCTCCTCGAGTACGTCGGTCCGCTGGTGGACACCCACGTCCACGAGAAGCCGCTCTCGATCGCGCTGCGCGAGATCAACGCGGGGCTGCTGACCTCCGAGGCCATCGAAGGCCCGGCGCAGTAACACCGGCGGTACTATTTTCAGCCTCGCGCTGACTTTTCCACAGGCCCGGCAGTCCGACTGTCGGGCCTGTGGTGTGTGATGGGTCGTACGCGTGGTCCGAGCGCGTTATCCGAGCCGGGGAGAGACGGTGGACAAGCCCAAGGTCGTTCTGGGGGTCAGCGGCGGTATCGCCGCCTACAAGGCCTGCGAGCTGCTGCGCAGGTTCACCGAGTCGGGACACGAGGTACGGGTCGTCCCCACCGCCTCCGCGCTGCACTTCGTCGGCGCCGCCACCTGGTCCGCCCTCTCGGGCAACCCCGTGTCGACCGAGGTGTGGGACGACGTCCACCAGGTCCCGCACGTGCGCATCGGCCAGCACGCCGACCTGGTCGTCGTCGCCCCGGCCACCGCGGACATGCTCGCCAAGGCCGCCCACGGACTCGCCGACGACCTCCTCACCAACACGCTGCTCACCGCCCGCTGCCCGGTCGTCTTCGCCCCCGCCATGCACACGGAGATGTGGGAGCACCCGGCCACCCAGGAGAACGTGGCGACGCTGCGCCGCCGCGGGGCCGTCGTCGTCGAACCCGCCGTCGGCCGCCTCACCGGCGTCGACACCGGCAAGGGGCGGCTGCCCGACCCGGGCGAGATCTTCGAGGTGTGCCGCCGGGTCCTCGCCCGCGGTGCGGCCGAGCCCGACCTCGCCGGCCGCCACGTGGTCGTGAGCGCCGGCGGCACCAGGGAGCCCCTCGACCCGGTCCGCTTCCTCGGCAACCGCTCCTCGGGCAAGCAGGGCTACGCCCTGGCCCGCACCGCCGCCGCCCGGGGCGCCCGCGTCACGCTGGTCGCGGCCAACGCCTCGCTGCCGGACCCGGCCGGCGTGGACGTGGTCCCGGTGGGCACCGCCGTCGAGCTGCGCGAGGCGATGCTCACCGCCGCGGCGGACGCCGACGCCGTGGTCATGGCGGCGGCGGTCGCGGACTTCCGCCCGGCGACGTACGCCACCGGCAAGATCAAGAAGAAGGACGACCAGGAACCCGCGCCGATCACCCTCGTGCGCAACCCGGACGTCCTCGCGGAGATCGCCGCGGACCGGGCCCGACCGGGGCAGGTGGTCGTCGGCTTCGCCGCCGAGACGGACGACGTCCTCGCCAACGGACGGGCCAAGCTGAAGCGCAAGGGCTGCGACCTCCTCGTGGTGAACGAGGTGGGGGAGCGCAAGACCTTCGGCTCCGAGGAGAACGAGGCCGTGGTCCTCGGCGCCGACGGCACCGAGACCCCGGTGGCCCACGGTCCGAAGGAGGAGCTGGCCGAAACCGTGTGGGACCTCGTGGCCGAACGGCTCGGCTGAATGACTCATTCGTTCCGCCGGTCCTCGCGAACCCCGCGCATTCGAGCGTGGCGCCCCTGGCCATCGGCGCTTCGTTCTGGGCAGAATGCCCGTGCCGCAGGTCACAGCACTCCCGAGAGCTGAGACGGGTGGGTCCGCGGCCGAGTGCGACCGATAAACTGTTCTCGGACGTCGCCGGGTGCAGCTCCCCGTGCCGTCCACCAATGATCAGCCAGCAGCCGCTGCAACCCCAGGGAGCGTTGTGTCCCGTCGCCTTTTCACCTCGGAGTCCGTGACCGAAGGTCACCCCGACAAGATCGCTGACCAGATCAGCGACACCATTCTCGACGCGCTTCTGCGTGAGGACCCGACCTCCCGGGTCGCCGTCGAAACCCTGATCACCACCGGTCTGGTGCACGTGGCCGGTGAGGTCACCACCAAGGCCTACGCGGACATCGCCACGCTGGTCCGCGGCAAGATCCTGGAGATCGGCTACGACTCCTCGAAGAAGGGCTTCGACGGCGCTTCCTGCGGTGTCTCGGTCTCGATCGGCGCCCAGTCCCCGGACATCGCGCAGGGCGTCGACACGGCCTACGAGACCCGGGTCGAGGGCGACGAGGACGAGCTGGACCGGCAGGGCGCCGGCGACCAGGGCCTGATGTTCGGCTACGCGTCCGACGAGACGCCGACGCTGATGCCGCTGCCGGTCTTCCTGGCGCACCGCCTGTCCAAGCGCCTGTCCGAGGTCCGCAAGAACGGGACGATCCCGTACCTGCGTCCCGACGGCAAGACACAGGTCACCATCGAGTACGACGGCGACAAGGCCGTCCGACTTGACACAGTCGTCGTCTCGTCGCAGCACGCGAGCGACATCGACCTGGAATCGCTCCTCGCGCCCGACATCAAGGAATTCGTCGTCGAGCCGGAGCTGAAGGCGCTGCTGGACGACGGCATCAAGCTCGACACGGAGAACTACCGCCTCCTGGTCAACCCCACCGGTCGTTTCGAGATCGGCGGCCCGATGGGCGACGCCGGCCTGACCGGCCGCAAGATCATCATCGACACCTACGGCGGCATGGCCCGCCACGGCGGCGGCGCCTTCTCGGGCAAGGACCCGTCCAAGGTCGACCGCTCCGCCGCGTACGCGATGCGCTGGGTCGCCAAGAACGTGGTCGCCGCGGGCCTCGCCGCCCGCTGCGAGGTCCAGGTCGCCTACGCCATCGGCAAGGCCGAGCCGGTCGGCCTGTTCGTGGAGACCTTCGGCACCGCCAAGGTCGACGCGGAGAAGATCGAGAAGGCGATCGACGAGGTCTTCGACCTCCGTCCGGCCGCCATCATCCGCGACCTCGACCTGCTCCGCCCGATCTACGCCCAGACCGCCGCGTACGGCCACTTCGGCCGTGAGCTTCCCGACTTCACGTGGGAGCGCACGGACCGCGTGGACGCGCTGCGGCAGGCGGCCGGGCTGTAACGCGCCCGCCCGACGGCTACGCGGCGAGGCCCGGTGCCCCCACGGCGGGGGCACCGGGCCTCGGTGCGTCCGGGCTGCGGGCGCGGACGGCGTCCGCAGCCCGGGAGCGTCCGCCGGAGACGGCCGGTGGGGCGGCGTGGCGCACGGTGGGGGCGGGCCGCGGTCGGCGAACGGGCGCGGACCCGGGCCCGTCCTCGTTGTCAGTGGACTTTGGTAAGAATGCAGGCGTGAGCAGCGAGAACGAACCGGGGGGCGGCGGCGCGGAGGACGCGCCGCCCGAGCAGCTCGCGCTCATCCGGGAGAGCGTGCGCCAAGCGAAGGCGCCCCGTGCCAAGCCGCGGACCTGGCGCGGAGCGGCGCTGGCCAAGGAGCTGCCCGTGGCCAGGGTCCTCGTCGACAAGGGCGTACTCCACCTCGACCGGTACTTCGACTACGCCGTCCCCGAGGAGCTGGACGCCGACGCCCAGCCCGGTGTGCGGGTGCGGGTGCGCTTCGGCGCCGGACGCCACCGGGTGCGGGACGGCCGGCGCGAGGGGGGCGGGCTCATCGACGGCTTCCTGGTCGAGCGGCTCGCCGAGTCCGACTACGCGGGGCCCCTCGCCGCCCTGGCCCAGGTCGTGTCGCCCGAGCGGGTGCTCGACGAGGAGCTGCTGGGGCTCGCGCGGGCGGTCGCCGACCGGTACGCGGGCAGCCTCGCCGACGTGCTGCAGCTCGCCGTGCCCCCGCGCAACGCGCGTGCCGAGAAGCGGACCTCACCGGACCCGCTGCCCCCGCCGGCGGTGCCCGCCCCGGGCCCCTGGACGCGCTACGAGCAGGGAGCGGCCTTCGTCGCGGCCCTCGCCTCCGGTGGCGCGCCGCGCGCGGTGTGGAACGCCTTGCCCGGCCCGCAGTGGAGCGAGGAGCTGGCCCGGGCCGTCGCGGCGACGCTGGCCTCCGGGCGCGGCGCGCTCGTCGTCCTGCCGGACGGACGGGCCGTCGCCCGCGCCGACGCGGCACTGACCGCCCTGCTCGGCGAGGGACGGCACGCGGTGCTCACCGCCGACGCCGGGCCCGAGAAGCGGTACGCGCAGTGGCTGGCGGTGCGCCGGGGCGCGGTGCGGGCCGTCATCGGGACGCGCGCCGCCATGTTCGCGCCGGTGCGGGATCTGGGGCTGGTCGCCCTGTGGGACGACGGCGACGACAGCCACGGCGAGCCCCACGCCCCGCAGCCGCACGCGCGTGACGTCCTGCTGCTGCGCGCGGCCCAGGACCGGTGCGCCTTCCTGCTGGGGGCCTGGAGCTGCACCGTGGAGGCAGCCCAGCTCGTGGAGACCGGCTGGGCCCGGCCCCTGGTCGCCGCGCGGGAGCAGGTGCGGTCCGCCGCCCCGCTGGTGCGGACCGTGGGCGACGCGGACCTGGCGCGCGACGAGGCGGCCCGGGCCGCGCGGCTGCCGACCCTCGCCTGGCAGGTCGTCCGGGACGGACTGCGGCAGGGACCGGTGCTCGTGCAGGTGCCCCGGCGGGGCTACGTGCCGAGGATGGCGTGCGCCGCCTGCCGTACGCCCGCGCGGTGCCGGCACTGCTCCGGGCCGCTGGAGGGCCAGGAGTCCGACGCCGCGCTGCGCTGCGGCTGGTGCGGGCGCGAGGAGGGCGGCTGGCACTGTCCGGAGTGCGGGGCGTTCCGGCTGCGCGCACAGGTCGTGGGGGCCCGGCGCACGGCCGAGGAGCTGGGACGGGCGTTCCCGGCGGTCCCCGTGCGCACCTCGGGGCGCGAGCATGTGCTGGACACCGTGTCCGACGCTCCCGCCCTGGTCGTGAGTACACCGGGTGCCGAGCCCGTCGCGGAGGGCGGTTACGCGGCGGCCCTGCTGCTCGACGGCTGGGCGATGCTCGGACGGGCCGATCTGCGCGCCGGCGAGGACGCGCTGCGGCGCTGGCTGGCCGCCGCCGCGCTGGTGCGCTCGCAGGGCGCCGGGGGCACGGTCGTCGCGGTCGCCGAGCCGACCCTGCGGCCGGTGCAGGCCCTGGTGCGCTGGGACCCCGTCGGCCATGCGGTGCGGGAGTTGGCCGAGCGGGCCGAGCTGGGCTTCCCGCCGGTGTCCCGGATGGCGTCGGTGGCGGGCCCGCCGGACGCGGTGGCCGGTTTCCTGCGTTCCGTCGAGCTGCCGGCCGAGGCCGAGGTGCTGGGCCCGGTGCCGCTGCCGGTCACGTCCGCGGGGCGCCCCCGACGGGTGGGTGACCCGCCGCCTGGGGAGCACTGGGAGCGGGCGCTGGTCCGGGTGCCACCGGGACGCGGCGCGGCGCTGGCGGGTGCGCTGAAGGCCGCTCAGGCGGCCCGGATGGCGCGGGGGAGCGAGACGGCGGTGTGGGTGCGGATCGATCCGCCCGACATCGGGTGAGACGCGCCTGGGTGGACGGGGGCCCGTCGTCGCGCGCGGCGGGCGGCCGGCGGAGTGCAGATGGCGGCTTGCCGCCGGGGGGGGGTGCCCCTATGAGTTTGGTCAAGCTGATGGGGCGGGTTGGGGTTCGTAGAAGGTGCCGTCGCGGAGCATCGCGAAGAGCACGTCGGCTCG